>NZ_JACBZR010000001.1:2706000-3382500 GCF_013408335.1 Nocardioides panzhihuensis
GCGCAGCGCGTAGCCGTCGAGCTTGCCCTTCAGCTCCGGCAGCACCAGACCGATCGCCTTGGCGGCGCCGGTCGAGGTGGGCACCACGTTGAGCGCGGCGGCGCGGGCGCGACGCAGATCCTTGTGGATGTTGTCCTGGAGGTTCTGGTCGGCGGTGTAGGCGTGGACGGTCGTCATCAGGCCCTTGTTGATGCCGATGCCGTCGTTGAGCGCCTTGGCCAGCGGCGCCAGGCAGTTGGTCGTGCACGAGGCGTTGGAGACGACCGTGTGGTTGTTGGGGTCGTAGTCCTTCTCGTTGACACCCATCACGATGGTGGCGTCGTCGTTCTTCGCCGGAGCGGAGATGATCACCTTCTTCGCGCCGCCGGAGTCGACGTGGGCGCGGGCCTTGGTCGCGTCGGTGAAGAAGCCGGTGGACTCGATCACGACGTCGACACCGAGGTCGGACCAGCGGAGGTTGGCCGGGTCACGCTCTGCGTACGCCTTGATCTCCTTGCCGTCGACGACGATCGCGTCCTCGGTCGCGGAGACCTCGGCGTCGAGGGGGCCGAGGATCGTGTCGTACTTCAGCAGCGTCGCGAGGGTGGCGTTGTCGCTGAGGTCGTTGACCCCGACGATCTCGATGTCGAGGTCGGAGGCGCGCACCGACCGGAAGAAGTTGCGGCCGATCCGGCCGAACCCGTTGATACCTACTCGAACTGTCACGTGGACTCCTGGTTCGCGTCGAAAGATTGTGCGCGGGATCACCCGCTGACGCCGACACTACCCAGCCACTCTGAACTGCGGGAGGGTGGGTTGGATCGTTCCAATAGACGGACGAGTAGCAAACGGCCCGAGGCCCTCGATCACTCGAGGGCCTCGGGCCGGTCTTCGAATGTTCTACGCGTCTTCGGCGAGCATCTCCGCGGTCAGCGAAGCCTCGGTGTCGGGGATGCCGAGGTCCTCGGCGCGCTTGTCGGCCATCGCCAGGAGACGGCGGATGCGGCCGGCGATGGCGTCCTTGGTGAGCACCGGGTCGTGGAGCTGTCCGAGCTCCTCGAGGGAGGCCTGCTTGTGCTCCAGACGGAGCTTGCCGGCCTGGCGCAGATGGTCGGGGATGTCGTCGCCGAGGATCTCCAGGGCCCGCTCGACGCGGGCTCCGGCGGCGACGGCCGCGCGGGCCGAGCGGCGCAGGTTGGCGTCGTCGAAGTTGGCCAGCCGGTTGGCGGTGGCGCGGACCTCGCGACGCATCCGGCGCTCCTCCCAGGCCATCAGCGACTCGTGAGCGCCCAGGCGGGTCAGCAGCTGACCGATCGCATCGCCGTCACGGATGACGACACGGTCCACGCCGCGTACCTCCCTCGGCTTCGCCGAGATGCCGATACGGCGAGCGACGCCGACGAGGGCCAGGGCCGACTCCGACCCCGGGCAGGTCACCTCCATCGAGGAGGACCGGCCCGGCTCGGTGAGCGAGCCGTGGGCCAGGAAGGCTCCGCGCCAGGCGGCGACGGCGTCGCAGGCCCCACCCGAGACGACGGCGGGCGGAAGGCCGCGCACCGGTCGGCCACGCTGGTCGAGAAGGCCGGTCTGGCGCGCCAGCGCCTCACCGTCCTTGACCACGCGCACGATGTAGCGGCTGCCCTTACGAAGCCCGCTCGCCTGGATGAGAGCCACCTCTGCCTCGTGACCGAAGACGTCGGCGATATCTCGCTTCAGCCTTCTGGCAGCCAGACCGGTGTCGAGCTCAGCCTCGACCACGATCCTGCCGGCCACGATGTGGATCCCCCCAGCGAACCTCAACGTCGAGGCAACCTCTGCCTTTCGGCAGCATGTCTTGGTGATCTGAGTGGAGGCCAGCTCGGCCTTCACCTGTCCCGTCATCGCCATGCCGGAGAGTCTTTCATTGTTGTCAACGACCCTCGAATCGGTTCCACGTCAGAGCCACTCCGCGCAGGCCCGGCAGAGGAGGATCGGCCGTCCTCAGCCCGCCCCGATCACCCTCGCGTACGCAGCGGCCAACCGCTCCGGGTCGTGGCGAGGGGTACCGTCAGCGACGGCGACGTCGGCGACCTCGACCCTCGCACCGCACTTCTCGGCCACCCGCCACAGCTCGTCGAGGCCGTCGAGGGAGGAGTCGACCAGAACCGTGTCGATCCGCAGGTCGGGGGCGTGGTCGAGGAGGACCTCGAGGTGCTCGGCCGGGCCGAAGCCGGTCGTCTCCCCCGGCTGCTCCCCGAGGTTGAGCACCACGACGATCTTCGCGGAGGTGGCGACCAGAGCCTCGCGCAGCGCACGGACCATCAGGTGCGGCAGGACCGAGGTGAACCAGGAGCCGGGCCCCAGGAACACCCACTCGGCCTCACGGATCGCCTTGACGGCGTCGGGCGCGGCCGGTGGGTTGTCGGGGACGAGCTGGATCGACTCGATCCGGCCGTCGGTGGTGGCGACCTCGACCTGGCCGCTGATCGCGACCCGGGCCTCGGGGTCGTCGGCGTCGAGCCCACTCACCTCGGCCACGATGTCCATCGGCACCAGCGCCATCGGCAGGACCCGGCCCTTGGCGCCCAGCAGGCGGCCGACCCAGTCGAGGGCCTCGACGTGGTTGCCGAGCTGCTCCCACAACCCGACGATGAGCAGGTTGCCGAGACTGTGGCCGCGCATCTCGCCCTCGCCCGCGAAGCGGTGCTGCAGAACCTGCGCCCAGGTGTCGTCCCAGCGGTCCGCGCCGCACAGCGCGGCCAGCGCCATCCGCAGGTCGCCCGGCGGAAGCACGCCGAACTCCCGCCTGAGCCGCCCGCTCGAGCCGCCGTTGTCGGCGACCGTGACGATCGCCGTCAGCTGGTCGACGGTCAGGTCGTCGACCAGCAGCCGCAGCGCGCTCAGCGACGCATGCAGTCCGTGCCCGCCCCCCAGGGCGACGACTGCCTGGGCATCTGCCCCGGGTCGGTCGGCCCTGGCCACTCTCACTCCCGCCCGAGGTCTCGGTGGATCGCCTTCGCGTCCAGCCCGGCATCTCGCAGCCGTCTGGAGATCTCCTCCGCCATCGCCACGCTGCGGTGCTTGCCACCCGTGCACCCGATTGCCACGCGCATGAACCTCTTCCCTTCGTGAAGATAGCCCTTGGTCACTCCGACGAGCACCGGAACATACCCGCTCAAGAACTCCTCCGCGCCAGGACGGGTGTAGACGTAGTCGGCGACGTCGGGATTGTCGCGTCCGTTGCCACCCTTCAGCTCGGGAACCCAGTGGGGGTTGGGCAGGAAGCGCATGTCGGCCATGAAGTCGGCGTCGACCGGGATCCCGTACTTGAACCCGAAGCTCACCACGGAGACCTTCAGGGTCGTCCGCTCCGGGGTGCCGAAGGCCTCGGCGATCCTGGCGGTGAGCTGGTGCACGTTGAGCTGGGTCGTGTCGATGACCAGATCGGCGGCGCCGCGCAGACTGGCCAGCACCACCCGCTCACGCTCGAGCGCGTCCAGCAGCCGCTCGTTGCCCCGCTGCATCGGGTGGGGCCGCCGCGCGGCCTCCTGACGGCGGACGAGCGTGTCGTCGGCGGCGTCGAGGAACACCAGGGTCGTACGCCGCCCGGTGGCCTTCTTCGCCAGGATCTCCTCGAGCTCGGCGAAGAAGGACCCTGAACGTACGTCGGTCACGACCGCCACCGGCTGCTCCGGGCCCCGGGCCGCGTCGACCCGCTCGACGACCTGCGAGAGCAGGCTCGGCGGCAGGTTGTCGACGACGTAGTAGCCGAGATCCTCCAGCTCCTTGGCCGCAGTGCTTCGCCCGGCACCGGTCATGCCGGTGATGACGACGACCTCCCCCTTGTGCATGACCTACTCCTCGATGATCTCGCCGGTGGTGACGTTGATGGCGCCAACCTTGCCATTCTTCGACGACTGATCCACAGCGGTCTTGATCGCGGTCGCGGTGCCGGGACCGATGCCGGGCACCTGGGCGATCTCCTCGACGGTCGCCGTCCGGAGCTTCTTCAACGAGCCGAAGTGCTTCATCAGCGTCTTTCGGCGCACCTCGCCGAGGCCGGGAACGTCGTCGAGCAGGCTCTCCACCATGGACTTCGAGCGCCGGCCACGGTGGTGGCCGATCGCGAACCGGTGCGCCTCGTCGCGGATCCGCTGCAGCAGGTAGAGCCCTTCGGAGCTGCGCGGAAGGATGACCGGGTCCTCCTCCTGGGGAACCCAGACCTCCTCCAGGCGCTTGGCCAGGCCGACCACCGGGATGTCGTTGACGCCGAGCTCCGCGAGGGCGCGCTGCGCAGCGGCCACCTGGGGCGCGCCGCCGTCGACGACCACCAGGCCGGGGGCGTACGCGAACTTCCTCGGCCGGCCGGTCTCCGGGTCGACCAGCATCGGGCCGCTGGGCCCCTCGACCTCAGTAGACACGACCGAGGTCGACTGCTCGTCGAGGAGCCGCTTGAACCGCCGGGTGATGACCTCGTGCATCGCCTTGACGTCGTCGGAGCCGTCCTGGCCCTTGATGATGAACCGGCGGTATTCGGACTTGCGGGCCAGCCCGTCCTCGAAGACCACCATGCTGGCGACGATCTCGGTGCCCTGCAGGTGGGAGATGTCGTAGCACTCGATCCGCAGCGGCACCTCGTCGAGCTCGAGCGCCTCCTGGATCTCCTCCAGCGCCCGGTTGCGGGTGGTCAGGTCGCTCGCGCGCCTGGTCTTGTGGAGCGCGAGGGCCTGCTTGGCGTTCTTGGCGACCGTCTCCTGGAGCGTCTTCTTGTCCCCACGCTGGGGGACCCGGATCCTGACCTTCGCCTTGCGCACGTCCGAGAGCAGCTCCTCGAGCGTGTCGTGGTCGGGCGGCAGCGCCGGGACGAGGATCTCGCGCGGGATCGCCTCCGCATCTTCGCCGACGTAGAGCTGGAGCAGGAAGTGCTCGACCAGACCGGCCGTGTCGGCGTCGTCCATCCGGTCCGCGACCCAGCCGCGCTGACCCTTGATGCGGCCACCGCGTACGTAGAAGATCTGCACGCCGACCTCGAGCGGGTCCTCCGCCAGGGCGATGACGTCGGCGTCGGCACCGTCGCCGAGCACCACGGCCTGCTTCTCCAGGGCGCGCTGCATCGCCGCCAGGTCGTCGCGCAACCGCGCGGCCTTCTCGAAGTCGAGGGCTTCGGACGCGGCGTACATCTCCTTCTCGATCCGCTTCGTGAAGCTCGTGGTGTGGCCCGCCATGAAGTCGCAGAAGTCATCGACGATCTCGCGGTGCTCCTCGGCGGAGACGTTGCCGACGCAGGGGGCGGTGCACTTGTCGATGTAGCCGAGCAGGCACGGCCGGCCGATCTGCTGGGAGCGCTTGAAGACGCCGTTGCTGCACGAGCGCATCGGGAAGACCCGCAGCAGGATGTCGACGGTCTCCCGGATCGCCCAGGCATGACCGTACGGGCCGAAGTATCGGGTGCCCTTGCGCTTGGCACCGCGGCCGACCATGACCCTTGGGAAGTCCTCGGAGACGGTCACCGCGAGCCACGGGTAGGACTTGTCGTCGCGGTACTTGACGTTGAACCGCGGGTCGAACTCCTTGATCCAGGTGTATTCGAGCTGGAGCGCCTCGATGTCGTTGTTGACCGTCGTCCACTCGACGCTGGCCGCGGTGGTGACCATCGTCGCCGTGCGTGGGTGGAGGCTGGGGATCGGCTGGAAGTAGTTCGCGAGCCGCTGGCGCAGGTTGATCGCCTTGCCGACGTAGATCACCCGCCCCTTGGGGTCGCGGAACCGGTAGACCCCTGGCTGGGTGGGGATGTCTCCAGCTTTGGGGCGATAGCTCTGCGGATCGGGCACGCTCCAACCCTAGTGGCGACCACGGACAGTCTCGGCGCTCCCGGGAACGGACGGTGCCCGGCCGAGGCCGGCCGGGCATCGTCGTCTCCATCAGGCTCAGCCGAGCAGCTCCACCTCCGAGAGCGTGATCTGCTCCGCGGCCGGGCCGGTGAACTCGATCCGGATCCGGTTGAACCTCGACTCCGACTCGAGCTTGAACGGACGGGTGGCCTGCTGCCACGCGAACTTCTCACCCGAGCGCCGGTCGAGGACCTTCCAGTCGATGCCGTCGTTGGATCCCTTGACGACCCAGCCGCTGGGCGAGCGGCCGTCGGCGCCGTTGGTGAGGGTGTAGAAGGAGACCGGCACCTTGGTCCCGGAGAACCGGTACTCCACCCAGCCGTCACCGGCGACGGTCGTCTGTGTCCCGGAGTCGTTGTCGACCAGCGTCTCGCCGCCGTTCCCGCTGGCCGAGACCGCGCCCTTGCCCGCGCCCGACTTGTCGGCGATCGGTGTGGCCGGCGCCGAGCCGGTGGTCAGCGACGGCGGCGCCGAGCTCGGCGAGGTGCCCCATCGCGACGGGGTCGACCCCATGTCGAACTCGATGGTGCCGCCGTCGGCGAGCTCCTGGTGGGAGACGTACGTCTTGTCCCACTTCTTGCCGTCGATGGTGACGCCCTGGACGTAGATGTTCTCGGTGCTGTTCTCGGGCGCCTCGATCACCAGGTCCTTGCCGCCCTCGAGGTGCAGCGTGGCCTTGGTGAACAGCGGCGAGCCGAGCACGAGGTTCTCGCTGCCCATCTGGAGCGGGTAGAGGCCGAGCGAGGCGAAGAGATGCCAGGCCGAGGTCTCGCCGTTGTCCTCGTCGCCGGCATAGCCCTGCCCGATCTCGGAGCCGGTGTACATGCGGCGCAGGGTCTCGCGGACGATCTCCTGCGTCTTCCAGGGCTGGCCCGCGTAGCTGTACATCCACGGGATGTGGTGGCTGACCTGGTTGGAGAAGCCCCACTGCCCCATGCGTACGTCGCGGGCCTCACGGATCTCGTGGATGATCCCGCCGTAGGAGCCCGGGTACTCCCCCGTCTCCGGCGTCGAGAAGAAGGTGTCCAGCTTCTTCGCGAGCCCACCGCGGCCGCCGTAGAGGTTGGCCAGGCCCTGGCCGTCCTGCGGGGTATGGAACGCGAAGTTCCACCCGTTGGTCTCGGTGTAGTCGTGGTCGCTGCCCCACACCAGCGGGTTGAAGTCCGCCGGCGACTTCTTGAAGGTGCCGTCGGCGTTGCGGCCCTGGAAGAAGCCCACCTTGGTGTCGAAGGTGTTGACGTAGTTGCGAGCCCGGCCGAGGAAGTACTCCGACTCCTCACGCAGCCGCTTCCGCTCGGCCGAGGTGATGCCGTCACGTTCGGCCAGCTTCGCGGCCATGTTCCCAATGCCGTAGTCGTTGATGTAGCCCTCGAGGCCCCAGGAGACGCCCTCGCTCACGGCCGCGGGCGTGTAGCCGAGGAACACCGAGGTCTGCATGCCCTTGCGACCGACGTTGGAGTTGGTCGCGCTGCCCGGCGGACGGACGGTGGCATTCTTGACGGCGGCCGCGTAGGCGGCCTCCGCGTCGATGCCCTCGACACCCTTGACGTACGCGTCGGCGAAGGAGACGTCCGAGCTGGTCCCGGTCATCAGGTTGGCGTAGCCCGGCGAGGACCAGCGCGAGATCCAGCCGTTGTCCTTGTACTGCTGCACGAAGCCGTTGACCATCTCGGCCGCCTGGCTCGGCTCCAAGAGCGAGTAGGCCGCCCAGGTGGTGCGGTAGGTGTCCCAGAAGCCGTTGTTCACGTAGACCTTGCCGTCCTTGACCTCGGCCCCGGTGTGGGTGGGGGTGGTGCCCGGCGGGTTGGTGTCACCGGAGGTGGACTGCACGGCGTGCTTCCAGGCCGGCTCGTCCGCGGTGCCGACGTTCTCGTGGCCCGAGTTGGGGTAGAGGAACAGACGCGCGAGGTTGGAGTAGACGGTGGTCTTCTGATCCTTGGTCGCGCCCTGGATGTCGAGGACGTCGAGCTTGTCCTGCCACAGCGCCTTCGCCCTCTCCTTGACCGTGTCGAAGGAGGCGTCGGCGACCTCGAGCTCGAGGTTGCGCTTGGCCTGGTCGATGCCGATGAGGCTGGTCGCGATGCGCATCGTGACGGTCCTGTCCGCACCGGCGTCGAACTCGAGATGGCCCTGTACGTTCGGACGCTCCCCGGAGGCGTACTTGCCTCCGCCGGTGACCGGCTGGTCGAACGTCGCGTAGACGTACATCCGAGTGGCGCCGTTGGACAGGCCGCTGCGGGTGTCGGTGAAGCCCGACAGCGTCCCGGTGGCCGGGTCGAGGGTCAGTCCGCCGTTGTTGTTGACGTTGTCGAACACCAGCCGCGCGGAGTCACCGGGGTAGGTGAACCGGAACACGGCGGCATGGTCGGTCGGCGCGATCTCGGCGCTCTGGCCGTTGTCGAAGTCGACCTTGTAGTGGTGGGGCCGGGCGATCTCGTTGTCGTGCTCGAAGGTGAGCGCGCGTGCCTTGCGCCCCGGGTCGGGGACGCCCTCGGCGGACGACGGCATCACCTGGAAGGTCTGCCGGTCCCCCATCCACGGGCTGGTCTCGTGGCTCAGCGTCAGCGCCTGCAGGCTGGTCCGGTTCTGCGCGTCGTTGTCCTGGTGGTAGCGGTAGAACCACGACAGCGAGCCGGCGTTGGTCATCGGCGCCCAGAAGTTGAAGCCGTGCGGGACCGCGGTCGCCGGGATGTTGTTGCCTCGCGAGAAGCTGCCGCTGGACTGGGTGCCACGGGTCGTGACCGCGTAGTCGACACGGCTGGTGATCTGTGGTTCGTCCGGGGAGGCCGTGATCGCGATGTCGTCGTACCAGCCGCGGAACTTCGTCGGGCCGCTCGGAGCGTCGACGGCGACCAGGATGCGGTCGATCGTCCTGCCTGCCGCGACCTCGCCGATGACGGAGGTCTTCTTGTTCCACTGGTTGGTGTAGAGCGACTTCGACTCGCCTTGGCCCTCCGGGGACAGTACGTAGCCCTGCGCGTCGAGCGCGCCCAGCTCGGAGAGGAGGGTGCCGTCGGTGAAGGCCAGGTCGACCGCCGTGTAGGCGCTCGGGTAGCTCAGGTCGCCTTCGATGAACTCCGGGAAGACCAGGTAGGACAGCTCGGTCTCCTTGCCGACCGGGATGTCGACGTCGAAGACGCGGTTGTAGGAGTGGCCCTTGTCGCCGGTGATCTTGCCTGCGTACTCGAAGGCGTGCACTCCGGTGAAGCCGACCTTCGACTTCGCCGCGTACGCCGAGGCGGGGCCGTCATCGGGATGGCTGGTCATGTTCTTCAGCGGCGGCGGAGGCTCGGAGCCGTCGGAGAGCTGCCACTCGGCGAGCTGGATGATGCCGCCGCTCTGGTTCGCGGAGATGTCGATGCGGTAGTGGGAGTACGCCTGCGGAGAGGCGATCTCGAACTCTCTCGTCTGAAAGCGCTCCTCCCAGGACTGGCCGGTGCGCCGATCGACGGTCGTCCAGGTCTGGCCGTCGGCGGAGCCTTGGATCACCCAGTCCTTGGGGTCGCGCTCGGCCGCGTCGTTGGCCGAGGTGAGGGCGTACCTGACGACGCTGACGGGCTGGTCGAGCTGGATCTGCACCCAGCCGGTGGTCGCGAAGGTGAGCCATTTGGTGTTGATGTCACCGTCGACGAGCTCGGCAGCGCCCTCACCGGAGCCGCTGTTCTCTCCGCTGGCGGTGGCGCCGGTGATGTGCTCGGCGATGTCGCCGGGGATGCCGAAGGGGTCCGGCCCGGCGACGCCTGCGGTGCGGGGCTTGCCGTCATCGTCGGTGTCGACGAGGTCGGCCCAGCTGGGCTGGGGGTCCTCGTCCTCGAAGGAGGTCGACCAGTCACCGCCTTCGGCGGCGCGCTGGGGGTCGGCGGTGTTGCTCTTCGGGGCCGACGGCTCGGGCGCTTCCGGCGTCGCGAGCGCGGGCGCGGTGCCGCTCATCCCGACCATCAGCGCCGCCGTCGCGGCGATCGTCGCGGCCAGGCGGCGGGCAGACCGGCCTCGGGTTCTGGGGAGTGCGTCCCAACGGTGCATCGGTGTGATCTCCTTCACATGGGGGCCACCCCAGATGGAACCGTGCGATGACAACGTTGTCAACGAGTTTGCGCAGGCTTTACCCGATCGCTCGGAGGGGTACGGGAAATTTTGGCGGGCTCACACAGAAGAACGGGGACATCGTTGTCACGCTCGGATCTGCGTCTACGCTGTGCACGTGGCATCACCCCCGTCCGACCAGACCCGTCAGCAGCGCCGCCCGACCATGAAGGACGTCGCGGCGGCTGCCGGGGTGAGCCTGAAGACCGTCTCGCGGGTGGTCAACGGCGAGTCGAACGTGAACGACGACCTCCGGGCAGCGGTGCTCGAGTCGATCACCCGGCTCGGGTTCCGCCGCAACGCCAGCGCCCGCGATCTTCGACAGGGACGGTCGGGCACCGTCGGCCTGTTGCTCGAAGACGTGGCCGACCCGTTCTACTCGATCCTGTCTCGCGCAGTCGAGGATGTGGCCCGGGAGCACGGGACGATGGTCTTCGCCGGCTCCTCCGCCGAGGACGCCGACCGGGAGCGCGAGCTCGCTCTCGCGTTCTGCGAGCGGCGTGTGGACGGCCTGATCATCGTTCCGGCCGGCTCCAGCCACTCCTACCTGCTCCCGGAGATACGGGCCGGCATCCCGGCCGTGTTCGTCGACCGCCCGCCCGGCGACATCGAAGCCGACATGATCCTCACCGACAACCGTGGTGGCAGCCGGCGCGGAGTGGAGCATCTGCTCTCCCACGGCCATCGTCGCATCGGCTTCATCGGTGACGCGCCGGAGATCTACACCGCCGGCGAGCGGCTGCGTGGCTACCGAGAGGCCCTGGAGTCCGCTGGGATCCCCTTCTCCGACACGCTCGTCGCGCAGGCCACGCCAACACCCGCGTCGACCGCGGAGGCACTTGACCGACTGCTCGCCGGGCAGACACCGGCGACCGCGCTCTTCTGCGGCAACAGCCGCACCACCGTCAGCGTCCTCCGCGAGCTAGCCCGGCGCTCGACGCGACTCGCGCTCGTCGGGTTCGACGACGTCGAGCTCGGCGACCTCCTCCAGCCCGGGCTCACCGTCGTCGCACAGGATCCTGGCGCCATGGGGGCGGCCGCCGCACGGCTGCTCTTCCAGCGCATCGCGGGCGATGCAGCTGGTCCAGCCGCCGGCCCACCCCAGACCGTCACGATCGGCACCCGGCTGATCCCCCGAGGCTCCGGAGAGCTCATGGATCCCTGAGTCTGGGGAAATCCGCCACCGCTGCACTGACTTTTTAAGTCTAGCGGTCTAGTATGATTATGTGCCTTGTCGTGATCGCTATGGATACGCGCTGACCACCAGCGACGAAGCCGCCCGGAGCTACCGCCAGGGGCTCCTGGACGTGCTTCGTCTGCGAGACGGCGCCCTCTCCTCGTTCGCGACCGCGATCGTGCTCGACCCGACCTTTGCGCTCGGGCACGCCGCGCTGGCGCTGCTCGGCCATGAGATGTGCGCCCCCGTCGATGTCGCAGCACGGCTGCGGCAGGCCCGGCTGCACGCCCGGCGGGCGACCGAGCGGGAGCGTAGCCATGTCCACGCGGTCGAGGCTCACATCAGCGGCGATCCCCGACCGCTGATCGACCACCTGGCGGCCTTCCCGCGCGACGCGCTGCTGCTCTCGGTCGCCGTGCCGACCATCGCCTTCGCCGGGGCCACCGAGGTGCCCGAGGAGGCGTGGGCGATCGTGGAGCGTGCCGCGCCCGCGTACGGTGACGACTGGTGGTTCACGGGCCTGCTCGCGTTCGTACGCCAGGAGCAGCGCCGCTTCGACGACGCGATGTCGCTCTCCTGCGCCTCGCTGGCGGTGGAGCCCGGCGCCGGCCACTCCGCCCACGCCCGGGCGCACGCGCACTACGAGACCGGCGACCATGAGGCCGGCCTCGCCTGGATGTCCTCGTGGGTGCTCGGCGACGGTGCCGAGATCGACTCGCTCTCCCACTTCTCCTGGCACGCCGCGCTGCACGAGCTCTCCCTGGGCGACCTCGATGCCGTACGCCGCCGCTACCAGAACCAGCTCCAGCCCGGACATGCCCTCGGCTGCCGGGCACTGGTCGACTCCGGCTCGCTGCTGTTCCGCTGGGCGCTCACACCGGGCGCGCGCGACGTACCCGACATCGCCGAGGTCGTACGCGTCACCGGCCGCGAGACCATGGTCCGGCCTGCCACGCCGTTCCTGGCCATGCACACCGCGGTGACCCACCTCGCCGCCGGCGACGCCGGCGCGCTCGACGAGCTGCGGTCATGGGCGGCCGGGCACGCACACCCGACCATGGCCACCGTCGTCTCTCCGCTCGCCGAGGCGCTGGGGATGATGGCCCGCGACGCGAACTCCGCTGCCGCCGACCGCCTCGCCTTCCTCGCACCGTCGATCCGTCGCCTCGGCGGATCCGACGCTCAGCGAGAGATCATCGAGGAGGCTCGCATCGCCGCGCTGCTCCGCGCCGACCGCTGGGACGAGGCCCGGGTGCTGCTCGATGCCCGCCTCGACCGCCGCCGCTCCCCGCGCGACGAGCTGTGGCGGGAACGGGCTCTCGCGCACACCTGACCCCGCTCCCGCCGCCATCGGTCAGGACTCGGCGGGGAGGGTCAGCTGGGGACGATCTCGCCGTCGGTGACCTCGAAGGAGACCTCTTCCAGCGGACTCGTCGCCGGGCCCTGCATCACCGAGCCGTCCTCGATCGAGAAGCGGCTGCCGTGGCACGGGCAGTCGATGCTGCCCCCGGCGACCTTCGTGACCGGGCAGCTGCGATGCGGACAGATGGCGGAGAAGACCTTGAACGTGCCCTCGGTGGGCTGGGTGGCCACCAGGTTGCGGTCGGCGACGACCACTCCCCCGCCGACCGGGACCTCGCTGACCGCGACCAGGGGGCCGCTGCCAGCCGGCTCGGTGTCACCCGAGGAGTCGGCACCTGAGCCGCCGTCACCGCTACCGCACGCGACCAGAAGAGGCACGCCGACTGCGCCCACCGCGGTGCCGGTGACGACCCTGCGCCGGGTGATTCCAGATTCGCTCATGCCGCCAAGGATAGGCGCGCTCGGCGAGCCGCGTCGCTCGCCGAGCGCAACCCTCAGGCAATTCTCGGTCTCTCGGATCAGCTCGCGCTGACCTTCTTGCGCGCCGCCGGCTTCTTCTTGGCTGCCGGCTTCTTGGCCGCTGTCTTCGCGGCCGGCTCCGCCTTCGCCTTCACCGGCTTGTCCGGCGGCTGCTCGGCGGCCTTGCCGTCGAGCAGCGGGGCGAGGAAGCCACCGGTGTGGCTGCCAGGTGTCGCGGCGACGGTCTCGGGCGTGCCCTCGGCGATCACGGTGCCACCGCGGTTGCCGCCCTCCGGGCCCATGTCGATGATCCAGTCTGCGGTCTTGACGACGTCGAGGTTGTGCTCGATGACCAGCACCGTGTTGCCCTTGTCGACCAGCGAGGAGAGCACGCCGATGAGCTTGCGGATGTCTTCGAAGTGGAGGCCTGTGGTGGGCTCGTCGAGGACATAGAGCGTCTTGCCGGTCGAGCGCTTCTGCAGCTCGGCGGAGAGCTTGACGCGCTGCGCCTCGCCGCCGGACAGGGTGGTCGCGGGCTGCCCGAGACGCACGTATCCCAGACCGACCTCCATCAGGGTCTTCATGTGGCGCGCGATCGCGGGCACGGCCGCGAAGAACTCGACCGCCTCCTCGATCGGCATGTCGAGCACCTCGGCGATCGACTTGCCCTTGTAGTGCACCTCGAGCGTCTCGCGGTTGTAGCGCGCACCGTGGCAGACCTCGCACGGCACATAGACGTCGGGCAGGAAGTTCATCTCGATCTTGATCGTGCCGTCGCCCGAGCAGGCCTCGCAGCGTCCGCCCTTGACGTTGAACGAGAACCGACCCTGCAGATAGCCCCGCATCTTGGCCTCCGGCGTGGAGGCGAAGAGCTTGCGGACGTGGTCGAAGACGCCGGTGTAGGTGGCCGGGTTGGACCGCGGCGTACGCCCGATCGGGGACTGGTCGACGTGGATCACCTTGTCGACGTTGTCCAGGCCGGAGATCTTGGTGTGCCGGCCCGGGACCGTGCGGGCACGGTAGAACTCCTTGGCCAGCGCGGTGTAGAGGATGTCGTTGACGAGCGTCGACTTGCCCGAGCCCGAGACGCCGGTGACGGCGAGGAAGAGCCCCAGCGGGAAGGTGACGTCGACGTCCTTGAGGTTGTTCTCCTTGGCGCCGTGGACGGTCAGCTCGCGCCCGGCGGTGCGCGGGCGGCGTACGGCCGGGACGGCGATCTCGCGGCGGCCGGCCAGATACTGGCCAGTCAGGGACTGTTCGTTGGCGAGCAGGTCCTCGACCGTGCCGGAGTGGATCACCTGGCCGCCATGCTCGCCCGCGCCGGGCCCGATGTCGACGACCCAGTCGGCGACCTTGATGGTGTCCTCGTCGTGCTCGACCACGATCAGGGTGTTGCCGAGACGCTTGAGCCGTTCGAGGGTCTCGATCAGGCGATGGTTGTCGCGCTGGTGGAGGCCGATGGAAGGCTCGTCCAGCACATAGAGGACGCCCACCAGGCCGGAGCCGATCTGGGTCGCCAGCCGGATCCGCTGGGCTTCTCCGCCGGAGAGCGAGCCCGAGGGCCGCTCCAGGGAGAGGTAGTCCAGGCCGACATCGAGGAGGAAGCGCAGCCGCGCCTGGATCTCCTTGAGGACCTGCTCGGCGATCTGCCGCTCCCGCCCGGACAGCTCGACCTGGTCGAGCCAGTCGGCGGCCTCGTTGATCGGCAGCGCGCACAGCTCGGCGATGTTGAGTCCACCCTCGCTCCGCTCTCCCAGCGTCACCGAGGTGGAGACGGGCTTGAGCCGGGTGCCCTTGCAGGTCGGGCACGGCACCTGGCGCATGTAGCCCTCGAAGCGCTCACGGGTGGTGTCGGACTCCGCCTCCTTGTGACGGCGCTCGACCCACCGGCGCACGCCCTCGAACTCCGCGTCGTAGGAGCGGCGGCGGCCGTAGCGGTTGACCGAGACCACGTGCACCTTGCGTGCGTGACCGTCGAGGATCGCCTTCTGACCGGTGGCCGGGATCTCGTCCCACGGGGTGTCGAGATCGAAGCCCAGCTCACCGCCGAGAGCCTCCAGGAGACGCAGGAAGTAGTCGGCGACGTGGGCTTGAGACCAGGGCTGCAGGGCGCCCTCGGCGAGGGTGGCGGCCGGGTTGGGGACGACCAGCTCCGGGTCCACCTCCATCCGGGTGCCGAGCCCCGTGCAGGCCGGGCACGCGCCGAAGGGCGAGTTGAACGAGAACGAGCGCGGCTCGAGCTCGTCGGTGTCGAGCAGGTGGTCGTTGGGGCACGACATCCGCTCGGAGAACTTCATCTGCTCGCCACCCTCGCCATCGGGCCCAGTGACGAAGTCGAAGACGACCAGGCCGCCGGCCAGCTCCAGCGCGGTCTCGACCGAGTCGGTCAGCCGCCGCTTGGAGGACTCCTTGACCGCGAGCCGGTCGATGACCACCTCGATGGTGTGCTTCTTCTGCTTCTCCAGCTTGGGCGGCGCGTCGAGCTGATGGGTCTCGCCGTCCACCCGCACGCGGGAGTAGCCCTGCTGCTGCAGCTGGCTGAAGAGCTCGACGTACTCCCCCTTGCGCGCCCGGATCACCGGGCTGAGCACCTGGAAGCGGCGCCCCTCCTCCAGAGTGAGCACGTGGTCGACGATCTGCTGCGGTGTCTGCCGCTCGATCGGCGCCCCGCAGGTCGGGCAGTGCGGACGGCCGGCCCGTGCGTAGAGCAATCGCAGGTAGTCGTAGACCTCGGTGATCGTGCCGACCGTCGAGCGCGGGTTCTTCGAGGTCGACTTCTGGTCGATCGAGACCGCCGGGGAGAGCCCCTCGATGAAGTCGACGTCGGGCTTGTCCATCTGGCCGAGGAACTGTCGAGCGTACGCAGACAGCGACTCGACGTAGCGACGCTGGCCCTCCGCGAAGATGGTGTCGAACGCCAGGCTCGACTTGCCACTCCCGGACAGGCCGGTGAACACGATCATCGAGTCCCTGGGCAGGTCAAGGGAGACGTCCTTGAGGTTGTGCTCCCGGGCTCCCCGGATGATCAGTTGCTGCTCCGCCACGTTCTTTCCTCGTTCAGTGCTATCGCATCGCGCTACCGCGTCGAACTGATGTTCGCATCATACGACGCCAAGAAGGCTTCAGATTGCACCCTCTCACGGAGCACCGACAATTTTGCTTGCGCCGGCTTCAGACGTGCTTGCATGGGGGCATGAGCGATGTCCCCTCCACTTATACAGGCGCCGTGAAACCGGGCGGCCCGGCCGACGTGCGTGAGCTCGGCGGCCTGACCGTCACCAAGGTGGCCGTCGACGCGCAGATGTCCAACAACTGCTATCTGCTGCGCTGCCGGTCCACCGGCGAGCAGCTCCTGATCGACGCCGCGGCCGAGCCCGAGACCCTGCTCCCCCTCATCGGAGAGGAGCTGGCCACCGTCGTCACCACCCACCAGCACTGGGACCACCATCGAGCCCTGGCGGAGGTCGTCGCCGCGACCGGCGCCGTGGTCCTGGCCGGAGAGCCCGATGCCGCCGCGATCACGGAGGCCACCGGCGTACCTGTCTCTCGCCCTCTCTCCCACGGCGACACCGTCACCGTCGGCCGCTGCGACCTCGAGGTGATCGCGCTGCGCGGTCACACGCCCGGGTCGGTCGCGCTCGTCTACCACGACCCCGAGGGCACGCCTCACCTGTGGACGGGCGACAGCCTCTTCCCAGGGGGTCCTGGGCGGACAACAACTCCCGAGGACTTCGGATCGCTGATGGACGACCTGGAGACGAGGATCTTCGGTCGCCTGCCGGACGAGACGTGGTTCTACCCTGGTCACGGCGACGACTCCACGCTCGGCGCGGAGCGGCCCCATCTCGCGGAGTGGCGCTCGCGGGGGTGGTGACGCCGACCCGAACAGCCCCGAACGGCTAGCCCCCGGTCCGACCGAGCGACTGCGACTGCGGCTCCTCGCTGGGACTCGCTGTCTCGGTCGGCGTCGGCTCCGCGGTCGGCTCGGCGGGATCGGTGGGCTCGGCCGTCGGCTCCGGCTCTGAGGTGCGCGTGGGGTCCGAGGTGGGCGTCGAGCCGGCGGTCCGACCGGGCTCGGCCAGTTCGCGCGGAGGCTTCGGACGGTTCGGGTCCGCACCCATGGTCGGGCTGGGCTCGCCAGGATCGTCGATCGTGCCGTGGTGATCCTCGGCGGCACCACCCGGACGCGCGGGCGCGCCGGTGGACGGCTCCTCGGACAGCTTCGCGGCGGGGATCGGCGGCAGCGGATCCACATCGGGGTACGTGTCCTCGACACCCTCGTACCCGGTGAGCGGGTCACGATCAGGGCGCTCGCCCCCGGCCAGACCAGCGACAAGGACGATCGCCCCGAGACCGGTCATGACCGCGCCGGCCAGGATGCCCGCAATGGCGACCTGCTTGATGTGCAACTCGACTCCTGTACCCGCCCCGCGCGTGGTGTGGCGCACAGCCTAGGGCAGCGAGGCCTCGAGCGTTACCCTCCCCGGGGCATCGCGACCGGCACTCAGGAGCCGAGATCAGTCAGTGGGCGGGTCCGAGGGGTCGGGCTCGCCGGTGTCCGACTCGCTCGGCGACTCGGTCGGCTCGCTCGGCGACTCGGTCGGCTGGCTCGGCGACTCGGTCGGCTGGCTCGGCGACTCGGTCGGCTGGCTCGGCGACTCACCGGGCTCGCTGGGCGACCCGCCGGGTCCGCCCGGCCTGCCCGTCGGCCTGGGCTCCGACGGAATCTGAGTGGGGCGTGCCGGGACCGGGGACATCGAGCCCGGCGCCGACTCCTCGACCGCACGCGGGCTCGCCGGGACCGACTCGCCGGCCTCCGGCGCCTCGCTCCCTGGAGCCCGACTGAACGGACCGCTCTGCGTCGGCGTCGAGGAAGACTTCTCCAGCGGTGCCACCGGCGAGACCGGTGAGATCAGGCTGACCCCGGACTCGTCTGTGGCGTAGCTGTGGCCTGGCTCCTCGGCTCCGGCGTTTCCGACGATCAACCCACCGATCCCGATGCTCGTCATGGCCAGCCCTGTAGCCATACCGGCCAAGGCGATCTGCTTGCGGTGCAACACGATTCCCCCGTGATACCAACGACTCGACAAGTTCTCTGGTCGTGCACAGTAGACCCACAAAGATCGAAACTGTGCGACCACTATCGGAGTGTCGAGCCTCGCTGGCAAGTCCTCGGCATCTATCGTTCGACCGATATAACTCCTGGTAGGACCTCTGTTCGCCCCGGGCGAACGGCCCGCTCGGCCCATCCGCGCAGCGCTAAGGTGGGGTCATGGGCGAATTGATCAGGTTTCCCGGCCACCCGCTGCCGGACGAGGACAAGCCGGCGCCGCTGTGGCGTGAGGCAGCCGGCCAGGTGATCCGCGAGGAGCGGTCCCGCCAGGAGCGTACGCTCGCCGACGTCGCCGGCGATGCCGGCGTCTCGACGCAATACCTCTCCGAGATCGAGCGCGGCCGCAAGGAGCCCAGCTCCGAGATGCTCGAGGCCGTGGGCGGTGCCCTCGGTCTGGGTCTCGTCGACCTCACCGAGCGGGTCACCCGCACGCTGCGCGCGGGCGCCCGCCTCTCCGGCCCCCTGGCTCTCGCCGCCTGACCCGGTCGGCTCGGCTCAGAGCGCCGCGAGCTTGCGGCTCTCCAGCACCCCGTCCGCCAGCCCGTACGCCACAGACTCCTCGGCGCCCAGGACGAGGTCGCGCTCGGTGTCGGTGTGGACCTTGTCCAGGCTGTGGCCGGTGTGGCGCGCGAGCAGCGCGTCCATCTCGGCGCGCACCCGGCTGATCTCCTTCGCCGCGACCTGCAGGTCGGTGACGTCGCCCCGCTGACCGCCCTGTCCCGGCTGCTGCAGCACCACCCGCGCATGCGGGAGCACCGTACGCCGCCCCGGCTCCCCCGCGGCCAGGAGCACCGCCGCCGAGCCGGCCGCCTGGCCCACGCACGTGGTCGCGACCGTGGCCCGGATGAACTGCATCGTGTCGTAGATGCCGAACATCGCGGTCGGGTCCCCGCCGGGCGAGCTGAGATAGAGGTTGATCTCGGAGTCCGGGGACTCCGACTCCAAGTGCAGCAGCTGCGCGATGACGACGTTGGCGACGCCGTCGTCGATCGGAGTGCCGATGTAGATGATCCGGTCCGAGAGCAGCCGGCTGTAGATGTCGACCGCACGCTCGCCGTTGCGGGTCTTCTCGACGACCGAGGGGATCGTGTACGAGCTCATCGGGCCACCTCCGTAGCGCAAGCGCCAGAATACGGACGCGGCCCGATGAACGATCCGACGTTCGCTCGCTGACGCTCGCTCATCGGGCACCACCGGCAGGGGACAGGCCGAAGGCGACGCCGCGCTGCTGCACCGGCGTCACCGACTGCACGTCGTTGAGCACCTCGTCCACGAACCCGTACTCGCGCGCCTCCTCCGCGGTGAACCATCGGTCCCGTAGCGAGTCCTTGTCGATCTGCTCGACGCTCTGGCCGGTGTGTGAGGCGGTGATCCGCAGCATCTGCTCGGTCATCCGCGCCAGCCGCGCCGCCTGCACCTCGATGTCGGCCGCGGACCCGCCGATCCCGGCCGACCCCTTGTGGAGCAGCACCTCGGTGTGCGGCAGGACGTAGCGCTTCCCCGGCGTGCCTGCGGTGAGCAGGAACTGCCCCATGCTCGCAGCCATCCCCATCCCGAGCGTGGAGACGTCGTTGGGGATCAGGTGCATCACGTCGTAGATCGCCATCCCGGCCGTCACCGAGCCGCCGGGCGAGTTGATGTAGAGGGAGATGTCACGGTGCGGGTCCTCGGCACTGAGCAGGAGCAGCTGCGCGCAGATCCGGTTGGCGATCGCGTCGTCCACCTCCTGGCCGAGCACGATGATCCGCTGGTTCTGGAGTCTTGCCGTCAGCTGCTCGTCGAGCGGCCCGGCACTGATGGGTGTCTGAGTCATGCCATCGACTCTGACCGAGCCCGAGGCCACGTACCAGCGGATCCGCCGCAGGCAGATCCGCTCACAGCAGAACGCGGGGACCCCGATAGATTCACGGTCGTGCGCTGCGTGATTATCGACGACTATCAGGACGTGGCGAGGACGTACGCCGCTTGGGACTCTCTCGACGGGGTCGAGGTCACCTCGGTGACCGAGCATCTCGACCCGGATGCCCTGGTCCGGGCGCTCGACGGTGTCGAGATCGTGGTGGCGATGCGAGAGCGGACGCCCTTCCCGGCCGCGGTCCTGGAACGGCTGACGAACCTGAAGCTGCTGGTCACGACCGGGATGCGCAACGCCTCGATCGACCTCGCCGCGGCCGAGCGGCTCGGCGTCACGGTGTGCGGCACGCCGTCGAGCCCGCACCCGCCGGTCGAGCTGACCTGGGCGCTGATCCACGCGCTGACCCGCCACATCGTCACCGAGGCGAGCAGCGTCACCTGGCAGCGGACCGTCGGCAGCGACCTCCACGGCCGGACCCTCGGTCTGCTCGGGCTCGGCAAGATCGGGACCCGGGTCGCGGCGGTCGGGCAGGCGTTCGGGATGGACGTGATCGCCTGGAGTCCTCACCTCACCGCCGAGCGCGCCGAGCCGGCCGGGGTGCACGCGGTCGACAAGGCCACCCTGTTCGAGACCAGCGACATCCTCTCGCTCCATCTCGTCCTCTCCGAGACCACCCGGCACATCGTCGGACATGCCGAGCTGGCCTCGATGAAGCCGACCGCCCACCTGGTCAACACCTCGCGTGCCGGACTGGTCGACACCGAGGCGCTGGTCGCCCACCTCGGCTCCGGCACGATCGCCGGAGCGGGCCTGGACGTCTTCGACGTCGAGCCGCTGCCCGCCGACGACGTGCTGCGCCACCTCCCGAACGTGGTCGCGACCCCGCACCTCGGCTACGTCACCGAGGACAACTACCGCCGCTTCTACGGCGGCGCGGTCGAGGACATCGCCGCCTGGCTGGCCGGCGACCCGACCCGCACCCTCCTGCCGAAGGATCCCGATGTCTGACCCGATTCACCACGCCGCCGATCTCGCTCCGACCGGAACCCTGCGCGCCTCGATCAACCTCGGCAACCCGGTCCTCGCCCAGGGCACCCCCGAGGCGCCGAGCGGGGTCACCGTGGACATCGCCCGGGAGCTGGCGAGCCGGCTCGGCGTACCGGTCTCCTTCCAATGCTTCGACGCCGCCCGCAAGTCCTTCGAGGCGCTGCGGAGCGGGGCCGCAGACGTCGCCTTCCTCGCGGTCGAGCCCGCCCGGGCCGCCGACGTCGAGTTCACTGCGCCGTACGTCCTGATCGAGGGTGTCTACGCCGTCGCGGCCGACTCCCCGATCCAGACGGCGGACGACGTCGACCGTCCCGGCGTGCGGGTGGGCGTGAAGGAGGGCTCGGCCTACGACCTCTTCCTGACCCGCACGCTGGAGAACGCCGAGGTCGTACGCGGCGCCGACGGGATCGACGCATTCCGCGACCTCGGGCTCGATGTCGCCGCCGGGATCCGGCAGCCCCTTGCCCGACACGTCGCCGCCGACCCCGGCCTGCGGCTGGTCGAGCCCCGGTTCATGCAGATCCGGCAGGCCGTGGCGGTCGCGCAGGACCACCGTCCAGCCACCGTGAGCTTCGTGCACGAGCTGGTCGAGCACCTGAAGGCGAGCGGCCGGATCGCCGAGTCGCTGGCCAGCTCGGGGCAGGACGCGACGGTCGCTCCCTGATCACCGAGGGCTGCGCCGTACGTAGGGCGTGGTGGTGCCGACCTTGACCAGCCCCGAGCGCTCGAGGATCGGCCGGGAGAACTCGGTCGAGTCGCTGTGGATGTAGCGCTTGCCGCGAGCGATGGCGGTGCGGGCACGAGCAGCGGTCAGGGCACGGTAGATGCCGCGGCCGCGCCACTTCTCCAGCGTCGCACCGCCCCAGATGCCGGCGAACTCCGACCCCGGCACCATGTCGATCCGGCCGGCACTGACGATCTCTCCGGCTGCCTCGGCGACCCACATCTCGGACTCCCCCGCCGCGAGCCCACGCATCAGGCTGACCACGCGAGCTTCCAGAACCGGGGAACCGAAGACACCGTCCTGCATGGTGCTGGCAGCGCGTACGTCCTCCTCGCTGGTGATGGCGCGCAGACCGACCCCGTCGGGCGGGGCCACGTCCACAGCGAGGAGTCGCGCCTCGCCGACCATGATCGACTCGGGATCCTCTGGCTCGAACCCGTGCTGCAGCAGCGTCTCGTGCAATCCGGGGGCGTGGTCGTGCCCACGCGTCTTCCACTCGATCTCCTCGATCGCGGGATCGGCACCGAAGTGCGCCACCGCAGCCGAGACCAGCGCCTCGATTCCCGCCTGGTCGGCCCCACCGAGATCCTGGTAGGAGATGAACCCTCGCCCACCGTCGAAGGTCGCCAGGCGCAGCGGCCCGTGCCGGGCCACCGACACCGCCCCGGAAGTCTCGGCGTCGGTTCGCAACTGCTCGTCATAGGCTTTCAGCACAGCGCGAAACCTACGCCGAAGTCGCATGCCGAAGCATGTAGTTATCGAGCGGTCGGCTCCGTTCCCCAGTGAATGGCGCTTACAAGGAGCGCCCGAAGTGGAAGGGTGAGGACATGCCTCGCTATCTGATGATCCTCGACTACCAAGGCGGCACCGACGACACTCCGGGCGGGATGGCCGGATGGAAGCCGGAGGAGCTGCAGGGTCACATGAGCTACTACGAAGCGCTCAACAAGGCCCTGTCCGAGTCCGGCGAGCTGGTGCACGTCGAGGCGCTGACGCCGCCCGACCAGGCGTTCGTGGTGATCTCCGACGGCACCGACCGGACCGTCACCGACGGGCCGTTCCAGGAGTTCAAGGAGTGGGTCGCCGGCTACATGATCATCGACGCCGAGACCGAGGGGCGTGCCCTGGAGATCGCCGGGCTCTACTCAGCCGCACCCGGTGCCGGCGGCCGGCCGATCCAGCAGCCGATCCAGGTCCGCCGGATGTACCACGGCACCGACGGCTCCTCGGTCGACGACACCATCGCGTTCGGCGAGGCGAGCATCGAGTGACCGAGGCGCTGCCCGCTGACCTGCTGCGTGACCTCACGCCGCAGGTCGTCGCCATCGTCACCCGCCGTTCCGGTGACTTCTACGCGGCCGAGGACGCGGTGCAGGAGGCGCTGGTCGAGGCGGTGCGCACGTGGCCGGAACGTGGGTTTCCGGACCAGCCCCGGGGCTGGCTGGTCACCACCGCGATGCACCGCCTCGTCGACGCCAAGCGCAGCGAGTCGCGTCGCCGCGACCGCGAGCACGCCGACCACATCGCCGAGCCCGAGGCCAACGAGACGTACGCGGATCCGACCGCTTCGGGCCTCGCTTCAGCGACCGACGACTCCCTCGACGTACTCCTCCTCTGCTGCCACCCCAGCCTCACCCCGGCCTCCGCGGTGGCGCTGACCCTGCGGGCGGTCGGCGGGCTCACCACCCGGGAGATCGCGCGCGCCTACCTCGTCCCGGAGAAGACGATGGCGCAGCGGATCTCCCGGGCTAAGGCGACGATCCGAGGGAGGTCGCTCGGGCTCGACGGCACCGCCGACCTCGCCGCGCGGATCCCGGCGATGATGAAGGTGCTCTACCTGCTCTTCAACGAGGGGTACGTCGCGACCGAGGGTGACCAGCTCCAACGCGTCGACCTGTGCGCCGAGGCGATCCGGTTGACCCGTCTCGCCCGCACCGCGCTCGCCCGGATGACGGGAACCGCCCATGGCGAGCTCGTCGGGCTGCTGGCGCTGATGCTGCTGCTCGATGCCCGTCGTCCTGCCCGGATCGACGCGCACGGGGCGATCGTGCCGCTGGCCGACCAGGACCGGAGCCTGTGGCGGGACGAGACCACCCGCGAGGGAATCACGCTGATCGACTCCGCCATCGGCACCGGGCGGCCGGGGACCTACCAGATCCAGGCCGCCATCGCCGCGCTCCACAATCGCGCGCCTTCGGCGGAGGAGACCGACTGGCTGCAGATCACCGCGCTCTACGGGTTGCTGGAGAAGGTCGCGCCCGGACCGATCGTGACGCTCAACAAGGCGGTCGCGGTCGGGTACGCCGACGGCCCGGGTCCCGCGCTCGCGCTGCTCGACGAGCTCCTGCGCGACTGTGCTCAGAACGGCGCCGCCGGCTTCGCCGACCATCCGCGGGTGCCCGTCGTGCGCGCTCATCTGCTGGAGCTCGCCGGCGACCTGGACGGTGCTGCCGCTGCGTACGACCTGGCCTCGGCGCTGGCCACCAACCTCGCCGAGCGTCGATTCCTGACGTCGAAGGCAGCCGCGCTGCGCGATGCCCGCTGCTGAAGCGGAGCCCGAAGCGATAGAGCACTGCTGAGTTCTACTGAGAACCGTTCTCAGGCTACGCTGTGCCTGTGATCGAACTGCGCACCCCGACCCAGATCGAGCAGATGAAGCCTGCCGGCCGATTCGTGGCCGATGTCCTGACCGCACTCCGCGAGCACGCTGCCGTGGGTGTGAACCTGCTCGAGCTCGATGAGCTGGCGCACAAGATGATCAAGGACCGCGGCGCGGAGTCGTGCTACATCGACTACCACCCGACCTTCGGCGCGATGCCGTTCGGCAAGGTGCTCTGCACCTCGGTCAACGACGGGGTGCTGCACGGACTGCCCTTCGACTACAAGCTCCAGGACGGCGACCTGCTCAGCGTCGACTTCGCCGCCAGCGTCGACGGCTGGGTCGCCGACTCGGCCCTCTCCGTCGTCGTCGGCACACCGCGCCAGGAGGACCTCGATCTGATCGAGACCACCACCCGGGCGCTCGCCGCCGGCATCGACGCCGCACGCGTCGGCAACAAGATCGGCGACATCTCCCACGCGATCGCCAGCGTCGCGCGCGAGAAGGGCCTCAAGATCAACACCCAGTTCGGTGGCCACGGCGTCGGCCGCACCATGCACGGCGACCCGCACATCGCCAACGACGGCCGCCCCGGGCGTGGCTTCAAGCTGCAGCCCGGACTCGTCATCGCGATCGAGCCGTGGTTCCTGCACACGACCGACGAGATCTTCACCGACCCCGACGGCTGGACCCTGCGCAGCGCCGACGGCTCCCGCGGTGCTCACATGGAGCACACCATCGCGGTCACCGAGGACGGCCCGCTCATCCTGACCGCTCGCGACTGACCAAACTCGATCGAAGCGTCACGTACGTCGGTCGAAGCGTCACTCGCGTCGGCCGACGTGGCAGCCCTGTGACGTCTCGGCCGACGCGCCTGACGTCTCGGCCGACGCGCCTGACGTCTCGGCCGACGCGAGTGACGCTTGGGCAAAATAGAAGTCAGCCGCCGGCGTCTCGGGTCACCAGCGGCTGACAAGAAAAATATTAGCCCACGATTCCAAGAACGTGCAAGCACCTGCAATGCAAGAGACTGCAAACAGCCCCTTCGGGCTACCCGACTTGCCCGAATGAGCTACTGGCGCGGGCCCTTCGAGCGCTGTGTACGCCGCGAGTCGCGCTGCCGTCGCAGCCGGCGCACCAGGACGCCGTCATAGGCGAGCGCCTCGGGCTTGTCGATCAGGTCGTTGACGGAGCGGTGGTAGTCGGCCGCGCTCATCCTCAGCTGCTCGCGGACCGCCTCGTCGCGTCCGACGCCTGCCGACCACCAGGAGCGCTCGAAGTCGAGCAGTCGCTTCTCGTTCTCGGAAAGGCCCGGCTGCTCGTCGGCAGACCCGGGGCTGTGGGGCGCCTCGGTCATGAGGACATCATCCCAGGCATGGTGCACGCCGCCGAAACCGCCACGCTCCACCGCCACGCACCACCGTCTCGGACTATCCGGCATAGCCCAACTGGGCCATCTTCATAAAAGTGCAGGTCAACTCTTTGATGCGCGCCGAGACGTCGGTTAGTCTCTTCCATGTCAGCCGCTGGAGACCCGAGACTCCGGCGGCTGACTTCTATTTACGCGTCTGCGGTGTCCTCGCCGTGCGTCCCCGGACGTGGCGCCCACGGCAGCTCCTTCGCCGCCCGCACGACGACCAGCCGGTCCCCTCGCGACAGGGTGCCGACGACCGGATCGAAGTAGCGGAAGACCTTCTCGTCGCGTACGACCGCGATCACCTGGTCGGACAGCTGCTGGGGCTGCTTGCCGACCTCGTTGACCAGCAGGTCGCGCTCGGCGACCTCCAGCCCGAGGCCCGAGTTGAGCAGGTCCTCCATGACCGCACCCAAGGTCGGCGAGATGGTGGACAGGCCCATCAGCCGGCCCACCGCATCGGCCGAGGTGATCACCGAGTCGGCCCCGGACTGCTTCATCAGGGGCGCGTTCTCGCGTTCCCTGGCTGCGGCCACGATCCACGCCTCCGGGTTGATCTGGCGCACCGTCAAGATCGTGAGCACGTTGGAGTCGTCACGGTTGGTGGTGATGATGACCTGCTCGGCGTCCGTGACGCCGGCACGCATCAGCACCTCACGCCGGGTCGCGTCGCCGGTGACGACCGCCAGCCCGTCGGAGTGGGCATCGGAGCGTGCCACCGGGTCCGGATCGACGACCACGAACTCCTCAGGGCTCAGACCGCTGGTGAGCAGCGTCTCCACGGCGCTGCGGCCCTTGGTGCCGTAGCCCACGACGACGATGTGCTGAGCCATCTTCTTCCTCCAGCGAGCGACTCGGATGAGGTCACGGCCCTGTTTGGTGAGGACCTCGAGCGTGGTGCCGATCAGCAGCACCAGGAAAGCGATGCGCGCCGGCGTGATGATGAACGCGTTGATCATCCGGGCGTGATCCGCGACCGGCGCGATGTCGCCGTAGCCGGTCGTGCTCAGGGTCACCGTCGTGTAGTAGATCGCGTCGATGAGGCTGATCTGACCCGTCGGGTCGTTGTTGTCGGCGTACGCATCGCGGTCGAGGTAGACCAGGAGAACCGTCCCGACCATGATCGCCAGCGCCGCCAGCAGCCGTCGCCCGAGCTGCCACCACGGCGACCGCACCGTCTCGGGAAGAGCGACCTGCTCGACCCCGGCCCACTTGGGGGCGTACGCGGATGTCTCGGACACGTCACAGACCTTATCCGCCACCGTCTGTCGTCCGTCGCATGCGTGCCTCCGACATCCGCCGTGTCACGGGCCGGCACCGCGTCGGCAGGCGGCGTGGACCACGCGAACGGGCGCCATGTCACCGACATGGCGCCCGTTCGGTCAGAGCCGTCCCGCCGATCAGCCCTTCACAGATCCAGCCGTGAGCCCACGGACGAAGTAGCGCTGCAGCGAGAAGAACACCAGCAGCGGCACCGTCATCGTGATGAACGCACCGGCGGTGAGCAGGTGCCACTCCTGCCCACGGTCGCCGATCAGGTCACGCAGGGTGATCGTGACGACCTCGTTGTCGCCGGCGCCCAGGAAGATCAGGGCAACCAGCAGGTCGTTCCAGACCCACAGGAACTGGAAGATCGCGAACGCGGCCAGCGCGGGCACCGACATCGGCACGATCAGCCTCCAGAACGTCTGGAAGTGCGAGGCACCGTCGATCTCGGCGGACTCGATGATCTCCTGCGGCAGGCCGGCCATGTAGTTGCGCAGGATGTAGACCGCCAGCGGCATCCCGAACGCGGTGTGGGCCAGCCACACCGCGAGGAAGGTGCCGTTGAGGTCGTAGTCGCTGAACAGGCTGAGCAGCGGCACGAAGGCAACCTGCAACGGAATGACCAGCAGACCGACGATCAGCATGAACAGCACGTTGCGCCCCGGGAACCGCATGAACGTGAACGCGTACGCAGCGAACGCAGCGATCATGATCGGCAGCACCGTCGCGGGCACGGAGACCACGAGCGAGTTCACGAAGGCGTTGGCCATCCCGCTCTCGAGGACCTGGCTGTAGCTGTCGAACGTCCACCGGGACACGTCGAACGGGTCGGTGAAGACCGTCCACCAACCGCTCGACTTCACATCGGCCTCGTCGCGGAACGACGAGACCAGCAGACCGAGGGTCGGGATGAACCAGAGCACGCACAGCAGGACGACGCCCACGCGAACAGCGACGCCGCCCAGAGTGAGGTTCCTCATCAGCGGGCCTCCTGCTTCTTGAACTGGCGCATCTGGTAGATCATCACCGGGATCACGGCGATCATCAGGACAACCACGACCGCTGCCGCTCGACCGGCGTCACCGAACTCGAAGAGCTCGACGAAGAAGGTGTTGGCCAGCACCGAGGTGCCGGACCGGCCACCGGTCATCACGTAGACGATGTCGAAGACCTTCAGGACCAGGATGAGGATCGTCACGAACACCACGATCACCGTCGGCCAGATCTGCGGCACGACGACCTTGAAGAAGATCTGGATCTCGCTGGCCCCGTCGATGCGCGCGGCCTCCACGGTGTCCTCGGGGACTCCCTTGATCGCCGAGGAGAGCAGCACCATCGCGAACCCCGCCTGCAGCCAGATCATGATGACGATCAGAAGCAGGTCGTTGAGGTTGTAGTCGGAGATCCGCAGCCAGGCGACCGGCTCGAACCCGAGGCTCGTCGAGATCGCCGAGAGGAGCCCGATCTGCTTGTCGCCCTGCGCGAACCTGGTCGTGTAGACGAAGGTCCAGATCGTGCTCGCCCCGACGAAGCTGATCGCCATCGGCATGAAGATGACCGACTTCGCGATCCGCTCCGGCACCGCCTTGAGCCGGTCGGCCAGCACCGCCACGAGCAGACCCACGATCACGCTCCCCGCCGGGACGATGAGGATCCAGAGCAGGTTGTTGACCAGCGTGCCGATGAACTCGTCGTCCTGGAACAGGTCGATGTAGTTCTGGAAGCCCACCCAGTCGATGCTGTTGGCGTCGGCGAAGCTGTACATCACCGTCACCAGAGCCGGGTAGACCAGGAAGACGGTGACCACCAAGATGGCCGGGCCGATGAAGACGAACGGCTTGATCCGCTTGTCCCACTTGCCTGGCAGGAGACCCACCAGGAAGTTCAGCACCCAGTACAGCGCGGCGGTGCCGCCGACCCCCAGGACGATCGCGACGAGGCCGTTGACGATCTTCAGGAAAGGGTCATCGCTCATCCGCGCCAGCTCTCCTCGATCGCGTCGGCAGCCTCCTGAGCGCTCTTCTCACCTCCGACGTAGGCGTTCATCTCGCTCCAGAAGGTGCCGGCGCCGACCTGCGCGGGCATCAGGTCCGAGCCGTCGAAACGGAAGGTGTCGGCGTCCTGCAGCAGGGTCGCGATCTCTCCGAACATCGGGTCGGAGTAGTTGGAGTTGTCGAACTCGACGCTCGGGGAGAGCCAGCCGCCGGACTTGGCCCACTCGGCGCCGAAGTCGGGGGATGCGAAGAACTCCATCAGCTCCACCACGTCGGTGTCGTTGGTGAAGGCGGTCGCCATGTCACCGGCACCGAGCACCGGGTTGCCCTCGAAGCCACCCTCCATGCTGCCCGGCAGCGCGAAGACGCCGACGTTGCCGGCAAGGTCCGCCTGGACCTCCTTCGGGAAGAAGGTGGTGATGAAGTTGGCCTGGCGGTGCAGCTGGCAGCCGGGCTTGGCGTCGAACAGCGGCGTCGGGGAGTCACCGAACGGCTCGCTCAGGGTGCCGTCGGCGCCGCCGCGTACGTTCTTCGGCTTGTTGATGATCTCGCCCATGGTCTCGATCGCCTGGACGATCGCCGGGTCGTTGAAGGGGACCTCGTGACTGGTCCACTTGTCGTAGAACTCCGGGCCCTCCTGGCGCAGGACGATCTCCTCGACCCAGTCGGTGTAGACCCAGCCGGTGTCGGCGCCGGCCTCGGCGCCGAGGCACCACGGGGTCTGACCCTTGGAGATGATCTGGTCCTGGAGCGTCATCAGCTCGTCCCAGGTCGTGGGCGTCTTGTAGCCGGACTGCTCGAAGTTCTTGGGCGTCCAGACCAGCGACTTCATCGAGACCCGGACGGGCACTCCGTAGGTCTTGTCGTCGATCTTCACCGAGTCCGTCAGACCCGGGATCATCGTGTCCTCGAGCGCGCCGACGTCCATGAGGTCGTCGAGGGGAAGCGTGTCACCCGACTCGGTCAGGTCGTTGACCAGACCAGGCTGCGGGAAGAGCGCGATGTCGGGCGCATCGTTACCGTTGACCTTGGTGCGGATCTCGGTGGTGAAGTCCGTCGAAGGCGTGTACGTCACCTTGATCCCGGTCTCCTTGGTGAACGTCTCGAGGGCCGCGTTGAGCCCCACCGCCTCGCCCTCGGGGATCGCACCGAGGATCTGGATGCTGCCGTCGCCCTCTTTGGTCTCGCCGGCATCGTCGCTGCCACCGCCACCCGGCACCCCACAGCCGGTCACGGCGAGCAGGCCCGCTGCTACTGCTCCGATTTGCCACTTGCGTACGTGCATTGGATTGCACCCTCCATCGTCGTTTGATCCACGGAGTCGTGCCACGCAGGCCGCGTCGGGTCCACGAGGCAGCGCCTCGTTATGTGATCTCCGTAACATTAGCCGTTACGGTCCATCGATGTCCCGGGCAAATTGTCGAACATTCACCCGAGAACGCGCAGGAGGATACCGGTCACGCACTCGGGCGGCAGGCGGACCCACCGGGCCGGCGTGACTCCGACGCCCCGCGTAGGCCAGAATCAGCGACCAAATGAACTATCCCCACGCTCCCCATCAGGGGCCTCATCACGAGCACCCTCGCGACCCGCTGGCCGTGGCCGGCCGGTTGGCGGCCGTCATCTGCTCGATCGTCTTCTGGCTGATCGCAGCGATCGCCATCATCGGCGCCGTCGTCGGCATCTTCCGGGCCTTCGGCGGGGACCTGTCCTGGCGCATGGTCGGGATCTGGACCGTCGCCGGCATCGGCTGCTTCGCATTCTCGTGGATCGTCGCAGCGCTCGGCCGGATCGGGCTCGACGACGGGCCGATCGGGTCGTGGCGCGTCGCGCCGTTCGAGCTGGCGCGGATCCTCTACCGCAACAGGTGACAGGTCGTGCGACCTCTGGCCGTACGCAGCGCCTTGATGCGCTGCGTACGGCCCGTGGCGCTGGGGCTATACCAGTGCCTTCTCACCTTCCGCCGCGGGCGGCGGGGCAGCGTGGTCGTCGATCATCCTGGTCTCGTCGAACGGATCCTGACCGTCCAGGACCCGGTCGAGCTGAGGCCGGTCCACGGTCTTGGTCCAGTGACCGATGAGCACGGTCGCGACCGAGTTGCCCGCGAAGTTGGTCAACGCCCGAGCCTCTGACATGAACCGGTCGATCCCCACGATCAGGCCGACCCCGTCGACCAGCTCCGGTCGATGCGACTGCAGACCACCGGCAAGCGTCGCCAGACCAGCGCCGGTGACGCCGGCGGCACCCTTCGAGGCGACCATCATGAACAGCAGCAACCCGATCTGCTCACCGATGCTCAGCGGGTCACCCATCGCGTCCGCGATGAAGATCGAGGCCATCGTCAGGTAGATCGCGGTGCCGTCCAGGTTGAACGAGTAGCCCGTCGGAACCACCACACCGACCGTCGCCTGCTCCACGCCTGCGTGCTCCATCTTCGCGATCAGACGCGGCAGCGCCGACTCCGAGGAGCTCGTGGAGAAGATGAGCAGGAACTCGCGGGCGAGATACTTGAAGAGCTTGAAGATGTTGACCCCGGTGACCAGCTTCAGGAGCAGGCCGAGCACGAGGAACACGAACAGCACGCAGGTGATGTAGAAGGCCACCATGATCACGGCCAGGCTCTTGAGCGCGTCGACGCCGGTCTCGCCGACAACGCCGGCGATGGCACCGAAAGCGCCGACGGGTGCGGCCCACATGATCATCGCGAGCACCCGGAAGACGAGCTTCTGGGCCCAGACGATCACGTTCAGGATCGGCTTGCCCGACTCGCCCATCCGCTGCAGCGCGAACCCGACCAGCAGCGCGACCAACAGGGTCTGGAGCACGACACCCGAGGTCAGCGCCGAGAACATGCTGGTCGGAATGATGCCGAGGAGGAAGTCGGTGGTGCTCCCGTGTCCTTCAGAGGCGGCCTCCTGGCCGACCTGCGACGACTCGGAGCTGATCTGGAGACCGCTGCCCGGATCGATCAGGTTGCCGACCACCATGCCGATGGCCAGTGCGACCGTCGACATCGTGATGAAGTACAACAGCGCCAGGCCGCCGACCTTGCCGACCTTCGCAGCACTGGCAACCGAACCCACGCCGATCACCAAGGTGCAGAAGATGACGGGCTGGATCATCATCTTGATCAGATTCACGAACGCCGTGCCGATCGGCTTCAGCTGCACGGCGAAGCTGGGGAACAGCAGTCCGACGGCGATACCCAGACACACCGCCGCGATCACCGCGATGTAGAGATAGTGGGTCCGGTCCTTCTTCGGTGGCGCCCCGCTCGTGATCGTGCTCATCGTTCCTCCTGGTCCGGTGTGTGTCCGGCGCCCCGGCGGGCAACCGCGGCAACTCTCCAGCAGATCGTGACGACCGTCACTGTTGTGTTCGTTGTGTTCGTGGCCGGGGTCACAACGACGCTCAGGTGGGTGAGAATGACGAGATGTCCCGCACCCGACCGGTCCGACACCGCCTGCTGCGCGACCGTCCGGTGGCGCAGCAGGTGCTGCTCCTCCAGCTCGGCACGGTGCTCCTGCTCGTGGTCACCGGGATCCTGATGGCCGCCTACGACGCCCAGCGCGACTCCTACAGCCGCGCCACCCAACGTGCCGTGGCCGTGGCCCAGACCGTCGCCGACTCCCCGGCCGTCCGCACGGCGCTGCGCGGCGACGACCCGACGGCGACGCTCCAGCCCTGGGCCGAGGAGGTACGTCGCGACACCGACACCGACTTCGTCGTCGTGATGGGTCTGGACCGCACCCGTTACACCCACACCGACCCCGACGAGATCGGCGGCAAGTTCGTCGGCGACCTCGGCGACGCGCCCGAGGGCGAGGTCTTCACCCAGCAGTACACCGGCACGCTCGGCCCGTCGGTGCGGTCGGTGGTGCCGGTCGAGGACGGCGACGAGGTCGTCGCGCTCGTCTCCGTCGGCATCACGCTCAGCGACATCAACCGCGGGCTCAAGCGTGACGTCGGGATCGTGCTGCTGTGCGGCGGCATCGTGCTGGCCGTCGGCCTGCTCGGCGCCTGGCTGCTGAGCCGCCGCCTGCACCGGCTGACCCACGGCATGGGCGAGCGCGAGCTGGCCCGGATGTACGAGTACTACTCCGCCGTCCTCCACTCGGTCCGCGAGGGTCTGCTCCTGCTCGACGGGGATGGGCGCGTGCAGCTGGTCAACGACGAGGCGCGGCGCCTGCTGGCGCTCCCGGACGGCGTCATCGGCACCCGGATCGAGGATCTCGACCTGGCGCCCGGGCTGGTCGCCGCCGCCCGCGGCCGCACCGCCGAGTCCGACGATCTCTACCTCGCCGGCGAGCGGATCCTGGTGGTCTCCTCCGCCCCCGCCCGGTGGGACGGCCGCGAGGTCGGCGCCGTGGTGACGCTGCGCGATCACACCGAGCTACGGTCGGTGACCGGCGAGCTCGAGGTCGTACGCCGCCTCACCGAGTCGCTCCGGTCGCAGAACCACGAGGCGGCCAACCGGCTCCACACGGTCGTGTCCCTCATCGAGATGGGCCGGGAACAGGACGCGGTCGAGTTCGCCACCGAGGAGCTCCAGGTCGCCCAGCTCCTCACCGACCGGGTGGTCGGCGCGGTCGAGGATCCCGTCGTCGCCGCGCTCCTGCTAGGCAAGTCCGCCGAGGCGGCCGAGCAGGGCGTCGAGTTCCGCATCGCCGGCGAGGTGCCACCGGGCACGGGCATCCCGCCCCGCGACCTGGTGACCGTGCTGGGCAACCTCGTCGACAACGCCTTCGACGCCGTCTCCGGCTTCGAGCACCGCCAGGTCGAGGTCCACCTCACCGGCGACGACGACACCCTCACGGTGCGCGTGGGCGACAGCGGCCCCGGCCTCGACGACGCCGACTCGGCGCGCGTCCTCGACCGCGGCTGGACGACGAAGGCCGAGCCCGGCACGGGCCGCGGCCTGGGCCTCGCGCTCGTCGGCCAGATCGCCCGGCGTCACGGTGGCGAGGTCGTCATCGGCCGCTCGCACCTCGGCGGGGCCGAGTTCACCGTCACCCTCGGCACGGGGGTTGGGGCATGAGTGTCAAGGTGCTGGTCGTCGAGGACGAGGCGCTCGCCGCCGAGGCTCACGCGGCGTACGTCGGCCGGGTCTCGGGCTTCGCGCTGGCCGGGATCGCGCGGTCGGCACGGGAGGCGGTCCGCGCGCTCGACGCGGCCCGCGAGGCGGGCACCCCGGTCGACCTGATCCTGCTCGACATGAACCTGCCCGACGGGCACGGGCTCGGGCTGCTCAGCAGGCTGCGTGCCGCCGGGCACCTGTGCGACGTGATCGCGGTGACAGCAGCGCGCGACACGAAGGTGGTGCGGCAGGCCGTCGTCCAGGGGGTCGTGCTCTACCTGCTCAAGCCGTTCACGTTCGCGACCTTCCGGGCCAAGCTCGAGCAGTACGCCGACTACCATGCTCGGCTGGACGCAGCCCCCGACGAGGTTGTCCAGGACGAGGTCGACCAGCTGCTGGGGTCGCTGCGGGCCACCTCCAGCACACCGCTGCCCAAGGGCATGAGCCCGGAGACCCTGCGGGCGGTGACGGCGGCGCTGCGCGAGGCCGACGGCGACCTGTCCGCCAGCGAGGTCGCCGCCGTGGTCGGTGCCTCGCGGGTCACCGCGCGGCGCTACCTCGAGCACCTCGCCGACAAGGGCCTGGCCGCGCGCGGGGTCCGCTATGGCCCCAGCGGCGGCCGGCCGGAGGTCGGCTACTCCTGGCGGTAAATGGTTCGCGCCCGGGGCGCTCGAGCGGGCAGAGTCGATGTCTATGACCAGCAGTGATCTGTGGACCCGCGAGACGGCCGAGAGCTACGACGACCCGGACGACTGGGTGAACTCACCCGAGGTGACCGGTCCGGTGACCCGGTTCCTCGCCGAGGTCGCCGACGGCGGGTCAGCGCTCGAGCTCGCCATCGGGACGGGTCGGATCGGCGTACCGCTGCGGGAGCTGGGCGTGCCGGTCACGGGCATCGAGCTCTCCCAGCCGATGGTCGACGTCCTGCGACGCAAGGTCAGCGACGAGGAGATCCCGGTCGTGGTCGGCGACATGGCCGCTGCCGAGGCGCCCGGGGTAGGGACGTACGCGCTGGTCTATCTGGTCTACAACACGATCGGGAACCTGCGTACGCAGGAGGAGCAGGTCGCGTGCTTCGCCAACGCCTCCCGTCATCTGGCTCCAGGCGGACGCTTCGTGGTCGAGGTCGGGGTGCCCGGGCTGCGGAGGCTCCCGCCGGGAAGCCCGGCGATCCCGTTCGACGTCTCCCCCTCGCACCTCGGGTTCGACACCTACGACCTGGTCACCCAGCAGGCGATCTCTCACCACTACGGCCGCGAGCCAGACGGCCGCTTCCAGTACGGAAAGCACAACTTCCGCTTCGTGTGGCCTTCCGAGCTCGACCTGATGGCCCGGCTCTCTGGGATGACGCTGGAGGCGCGCTACGGCGGCTGGGAACGCTCCGCTTTCACCAGCGAGTCCACGAGCCACGTGTCCATCTGGCGCAGACCGGTGTAGCGCTGGGCCGGCAGGTCAGGTGAGGCGCAGAGCCATCTTCGACTCGGTGCGCGGGTCGCCCTCGGGGAAGGACTGGGTCTCACCGGTGAGCTCGAAGCCGAGGCGCTCGTAGAGGCGGCGCCCGGACTCGTTGCCGTCGACGACCCACAGGGTCAGCACGGAGGCACCGTCACGACGCGCCCAGCCCGCTACGGCCAGGATGAGGCCCTCGGCCAGACCGTGACCACGCGCCTCCGGGGCAAGCCACATGTTGATCAGGTGGTGCTCGTCGTCGTGGATGATCCCGGCGGCGAGACCTGACGGCTTCTCGCCCAGCCAGGCGATGTAGGCCGCACCGGAGGCCGCCCACAGCCGCCAACGCTCGTCGGGCCAGGTGACCACCTCGTCGTAGGACGCCCAGAACGCACGAGGAGTGTCCTGGAGAGCCGCGAGGCGCACCTTCTTGAGCGCCGGCCACTCGTCCTCGACGACGACGCGCACCTCCGCCGTCGGGACCACCTTCTCAGGGGCCCCGACGCCGGGGATCGAGCTGGGTCGCTTCGGAGCAGGCACGAGCTCAGGCGAGGTCGAGACCGGGGTACAGCGGGAACTTCGCGAGGAGCTCCGCCGCGGCGGCCTTCGTGTTGTCGGCGACGCCGTCCTCGATGGCGTAGGACGCCTTGGACGGACCACCGGCCTTCGTGGTGCCCGGGGTGGTCTTGGAGAGCACGTCGACGATCAGCTCGGCGACGCGGTCGAACTCGTCGGCGCCGAAGCCGCGGGTGGTCAGGGCCGGGGTGCCGAGACGGATGCCGGAGGTGTACCAGGCGCCGTTGGGGTCGGCCGGGACCGAGTTGCGGTTGGTGACCACGCCGGAGTCGAGCAGCGCCGTCTCGGCCTGACGACCGGTGAGGCCGAACGAGGTCACGTCGAGGAGGACGAGGTGGTTGTCGGTGCCGCCGGTGACCAGCTTCGCGCCGCGCTTGAGGAAGCCCTCCGCGAGGCTCTTGGCGTTGTCGGCCACGTCCTGGGCGTAGGTCTGGAAGCTCTCCTGCTTCGCCTCGGCGAAGGCGACGGCCTTGGCGGCCATCACGTGGGACAGCGGGCCGCCGAGGACCATCGGGCAGCCGCGGTCGACGCTCGGGGCGTACTCCTCGGTGGCCAGGATGAACCCACCGCGCGGGCCGCGCAGCGACTTGTGCGAGGTGCTCGTGACGACGTCGGCGTAGGGAACCGGGTTCTCCTCGCCCTGGAACACCTTGCCGGCCACGAGGCCAGCAAAGTGGGCCATGTCGACCATCAGGGTGGCGCCGACCTCGTCGGCGATCTCGCGCATCTTGGCGAAGTTCACCCGGCGCGGGTAGGCGGAGTAGCCCGCCACGATGATCAGCGGCTGGAACTCCTTGGCCTTGGCACGCAGCGAGTCGTAGTCGAGCAGGCCGGTCTCCGGGTCGGTGCCGTACTGGTTCTGGTGGAACATCTTGCCGGAGATGTTCGGGCGGAAGCCGTGGGTGAGGTGGCCGCCGGCGTCGAGCGACATGCCCAGCAGGCGCTGGTTGCCGAGCTCACCACGCAGCGTCTCCCAGTCGGCCTCGGAGAGCTCGTTCATGTTCTTGACGGCCATCTTCTCCAACCACGGGCCCTCGACCCGGTGGGCGAGGATGGCCCAGTACGCGGTCAGGTTGGCGTCGATGCCGGAGTGGGGCTGGACGTAGGCGTACTCCGCGCCGAAGAGCTCCTTGGCGTGCTCGGCGGCGATCTGCTCGACGGTGTCGACGTTCTGGCAGCCGGCGTAGAAGCGGTGGCCGACGGTGCCCTCGGCGTACTTGTCGGAGAACCAGGTGCCCATCGTCATCAGCGTGGCGGGGCTCGCGTAGTTCTCGCTCGCGATCAGCTTGAGGCTGGCTCGCTGGTCGGCGAGCTCCTGCCTGGTCGCCTCGGCGATGCGGGGCTCCACGGAGGCGATGACCTCGAGGGCTTGGTTGTAGGCAGAACTCACAGTCCCTGCGTTTGCCGGGGCAGACAGATCGCTCATGGGTCACAGCGTAGTCAGCCGTGCGGGAGAGAGCAGCATCGTGGTCCCGGTGCATTGCGTACGACTTCTACCACCGTCCGCGGGAATGGTCGGCCGCTCTGCGTGGTTCAGGGACCGTGACCAGATGGTGACCTCGGCCACACCGGCCGCGTGAACAAGCGGGAACGTCCCACATGACGGACCGACGTCTCAGATATCGGGATTCCTGATTGCGTACCGGCCGTCCGCTACCTGAGACTCCTTGACATGGTCACTGCTGCAACACATGCGCACCTCGTGGTTCGACGCCACGTGGACTATTGCCGCATCCGCAGCTCGATCTGTTGGCGCCACTGACGCCCAGCGCTCCGCAATTTTCACGCGTCGAGCCCTGGCCCGCCGCCCGACAGACATCCCGGGCGCCCGCCGCGAGCACGTCTCTGCTCCGCCGTGCGTCCACGACCGACGCAAAGGTTTCTCTGACATGAGCGACAACCGGTTTCAGGCCAAGCGCGCCACCCGAACCGAGATCCCCCGCCCCAAGAAGGGCGAGGGTCAGTGGGCCCTCGGCTACACCGAGCCGCTGAACAAGAACGAGGAGTCGAAGAAGAACGACGACCCGCTCAACGTTCGCGACCGGATCCTCTACACCTACTCCAAGCGCGGGTTCGACTCGATCGACCCGGCCGACATGCGCGGCCGCTTCCGCTGGTTCGGTCTCTACACCCAGCGCAAGCCGGGAATCGACGGTGGCAAGACCGCCATCCTCGACGAGGAGGAGCTCGACGACCGCTACTTCATGATGCGCGTACGCTCCGACGGCAAGCTCCTCTCCCCCGCCGCCGTGGGCACGCTGGGTCAGATCGGCGTCGACTTCGCGCGGGACACCGCGGACATCACCGACCGTCAGAACATCCAGTACCACTGGATCGAGGTCGAGAACGTCCCCGAGATCTGGTCGCGTCTGGAGGAGGTCGGGCTGCACTCGACCGAGGCGTGCGGTGACTCGCCGCGTCCGTTCCTGGGCTCGCCGGTCGCCGGTGTCGCCGCCGACGAGATCATCGACGGCACCTCGGCGCTGCGCGAGATCGAGTCCCGCTACCTGGGTGACCCGGCCTTCTCGAACTTCCCGCGCAAGTTCAAGACCGCGCTGACCGGCCACCCCTCGCACGACGTGGCGCCGGAGATCAACGACATCGCCTTCGTCGGCACCGTCCACCCCGAGCACGGCCCCGGCTTCGACGTCTGGGTAGGCGGCGGTCTGTCCACCAACCCGCGTCTGGCCGAGAAGCTCGGCGTGTGGGTGCCGCTCGACGAGGTCGCCGACGTGTGGGCCGGCGTCGCCGGCATCTTCCGCGACTACGGCTACCGCCGGCTCCGCTCACGGGCACGGCTGAAGTTCCTGGTCGCCGACTGGGGCAAGGACAAGTTCCGCGAGGTGCTCGAGAACGAGTACCTGGAGCGTCCGCTCGTCTCCAACCCCTCCCCCGAGTCGCCCCTGGGCCACCGCGACCACGTCGGCATCCACGACCAGAAGGACGGCAAGAAGTACGTCGGCCTGGCACCGATCGCCGGACGCATCTCCGGCACCCACCTGGTCGAGCTCGCCGGCGTCATGGAGAAGTTCGCCGTCGAGGGCGCCCGGCTGACTCCGTACCAGAAGATCGTGCTCATCGGCGTCTCGCCGGAGGTCGTGGAGGAGCTGGTCACCGAGCTGGACGGCATCGGCTTCTCGGCCCGGCCCTCCAACTGGCGCCAGAACACGATGGCCTGCACCGGGATCGAGTTCTGCAAGCTCGCGATCGTGGACACCAAGGACCGGGCGCGCGACCTGATCGCCTCGCTCGAGTCGCGGTTCCCCGAGCTCGACGCCTCGATCACCGTCAACGTCAACGGCTGCCCCAACGCCTGCGCTCGTACGCAGGTGGGCGACATCGGGCTCAAGGGCCAGCTGGTCCTCGACGACGACGGCAACCAGGTCGAGGGCTTCCAGGTGCACCTGGGCGGTGCGACCGGGCTGACCGCCAACTTCGGTCGCAAGCTGCGGGCGCACAAGGTGACCTCGGCCGGGCTCGACGACTACATCTCCGCGCTGGTGGTCAACTACCTCGCCGACCGCGAGGAGGGCGAGACCTTCGCGGCCTGGACCGCCCGGGCAGACGAGGTCCTGCTGCGCGGCGAGAAGACCCTGAGCGAGGTGCCGGTATGAGTGGGCGAGCCAGCACCCCGTACCACTGCCCCTTCTGCGGCGAGACCGACCTGTGGCCCCACGAGGCCACGCACGGGTCCTGGGAGTGCCGCGGCTGCCTGCGGGCCTTCCAGCTGAAGTCGCTGGGCCAGCTCTCTCGGCCACAGATCTCTCGAGTCACGAAGGAGGCACAGGCATGAGTGTCAGCACTGCAGCCGCGCGGGCCAACCGCGCCGTCGACACCGAAGGCCGTACGCCCGAGGAGCTGCGCGAGATCGTCTCCCACTGGGGAGCCGAGCTCGAGCTCGCCCCGGCCGAGACGATCATCGAGTGGGCCGCGGCCACGTTCGGCGACCGGTTCGCGATCACGTCCTCGATGGGTGACGCCGTCCTCGCGCACCTCGCCGCGAAGGTCGTACCCGGCATCGACGTGGTCTTCCTCGACACCGGCTACCACTTCATCGAGACGATCGGCACCCGCGACGCGGTCGAGGCGACGATGCCGGTCAACCTGTTGACGATCACGCCTGCGCAGACCGTCGCCGAGCAGGATGCGGAGTACGGCAAGGACCTCTATCGGACCGACCCCGACCTGTGCTGCGCGCTGCGCAAGGTCAAGCCGCTGGCCGACTCGCTCGCCTCCTACGACGCCTGGGCCACGGGCCTGCGCCGCGCGGAGACGAAGAACCGGGTCATCGCACCGGTGATCGGCTGGGACGCCAAACGCCAGAAGGTCAAGGTTTCGCCGATGGCGCGATGGTCCGACGAGCAGGTCGAGCGATATATCGAGGACAACGGAGTGCTCGTGAACCCGCTCGTCTATGACGGCTATCCCTCGATCGGCTGCGCGCCGTGCACCCGCCGGGTGGCCCCCGGCGAGGACCCGCGCAGCGGGCGATGGGCCGGCACCGGCAAGACCGAGTGCGGCATCCACGCCTGATCCCGGCCACAGCCCGCGCCCGGAGGGCGCAAAACAACACAGACCTGCAACACCGAAGGATGAAGACAATGGCAGCTCCCGCTCTGGTAGCCCTGGCTCACGGCAGCCGCGATCCGCAGTCGGCCGCGACGATCAACGCCCTGATCGCCGAGGTACGCGCCCTGCGTCCCGATCTGCGCATCGAAGCCGCCTTCCTCGACCACTCTCGACCGCGCTTCCAGGCGGTCGTCGACAAGCTGGTCAAGGCCGGCCACGACGAGATCGTCGTCGTGCCCCTCCTGCTGACCGAGGCGTTCCACGCCCGCGTCGACGTACCCTCGGTCATCGCCGAGGCCACCGCGCGCCACTCCGGTCTGCGCATCCACACCAGCGAGATCCTCGGTCTCGAGAGCGTCTTCCTGCAGGTGCTCGACGAGCGTCTGCGGGCGTCCTTGAAGGCGGCGCGGGTGCGCGAGCTCGACGCGCTCGTCCTGGCCGCCGCCGGTTCCTCGGACTCGCTGGCCAACCAGTCCGTGGCCCGTCTCGCCCGGATCTGGGGTGCCCACCACAAGCTGCCGGTCGTGGCCGCGTACGCCTCGGCCGCTCCCCCGGCCACCGGCGAGGCCGTCCGTGCCTTCCGCGCCGAGGGCCGCCGCCACATCGCCGTCGGCATGCTCTTCCTGGCCCCCGGGCAGCTGCCCGACCGCGCCAAGGAGCTCGCTCTCGAGGCCGGTGCCGTCGCGGTCAGCGACCCCATGGGCGCCCACCCCGAGGTCGCTCGCACCATCCTGGCTCGCTACGCGGTCGGCGCCGTCGAGCTCGTCCCTGTCTGACCCGCCGAGACGTCACTCGCGTCGGCCGAGTGGTCACTTCGGTGACCACTCGGGCGACGCAGTTGACGCCTCGGGCGACGCAGTTGACGCCTCGGGCGACGGGGGTGACGCCTCGGCGGTCAGGCGATCTGGTGGGCGAAGATCCGGTCGAGCTCGGCGGGAGCGTCGGCGGTCACGCCGCCGTGGACAGGGCCGGGCTGGAGGACGGTGCTCTTCGGGGCCTTGAGGAGGCCGAACCTCGCCGACTCGTTGTCGGTGAGGGAACGGATGCCGTACGCCGTGGAGCGGATGCCCGCGCCGAAGCCGGCGTGAGCGGCGCCGGCGCAGATCAGGTCCACCGACTCCAGGGCGGCGCGTACGAGGGACTGGTCGAGGCCGGGGGCGAAGATGGCCAGGCGCTGCTCGCCGAGCGCCCACCGGGCGGCGAGGAACTTCTGCTCGGGGCAGTGGAGGACGACGCCGACGTTGAGGAACTCCTCGCGCTCGGGACGAGGTACGCAGCGGAGGACGACGTACTGGTAGGCGTCCATCACGACTCCTGGGCCGGCTCGGCGGCGGGCAGCCACGGACGCCCGCCGTCGAGGCGGGCGCGCAGGAACGCGACGTAGCGCTCGCGCAGCGACTCCGGGGTGTCGTAGCCGGGCACGGGCTCGAGCCACTCGTCGGGCACGTCGGCGAGCACCTTCTCCAGCACCGCGTCGTCGAGCCGCGCGGCCAGGTCGTCGTTCTGGTCGATTGCGTCGGTGGCGTGGGCCCGCAGGACATGCTCGGAGGTGTCGTACGGCTGGGCCGCGTAGCGGTCCGGGTCGCCGCCACCGCCGGGCCAGACGTGGTGGAAGTAGAGCGAGGCGCCGTGGTCGATGACGTAGAGCGCGCCGTTCCACAGCAGCATGTTGGGGTTGCGCCAGGAGCGGTCGACGTTGGCGATCAGCGCGTCCAGCCACAGGATGCGCCCGGCCAGCGACGGGTCGGGAGCGTAGGCGGCGTCGTAGCCGAAGGCTCCGGCCAGGAAATCGATGCCGAGGTTGAGCCCGGCGCTCACGTTGAGGAGGTCCTGTACCTCCTCGTCGGCCTCGTAGCGGGCGATCTCCGGGTCGAGGTCGAGCACGACCTGGTCCGGCGTCGGGATGTCGAGCGCCCGGCACAGACCGGTGACGATCACCTCGGCGACCAGCACCCGGAGCCCCTGCCCGGCGCCACGGAACTTGCAGACATAGGTGCCGAGATCATCGGCCTCCACGATCCCGGGCAGGCTTCCGCCCTCCCGGAGCGGGGTGACATACCGAGTCACCCGCACCGTCCCCAGACTCACGCGGCCACATCCGTAGCGCAAGCGCCAGAATACGGACGCGGCCACGTGACGCCTTGATGGCTCGCTCGCTGGCGCTCACTCACGAGATGGTGTCCTCTTCCAGTCGTCTCTTCTCCTCGGCGACGTCGAAGCGGGGCGCGGGCCAGTCGAGGCCGAGCCGGTCCAGGGTCTCCAGGAGCAGCTCGCCGATGGCCAGGTTGCGGTACCACTTCTTGTCGCTCGGCACGAGGTACCACGGAGCGTACTCGGTGTTGGTGCGCTCCAGCGCAATCTCGTACGCCTCCTGGTATCGGTCCCACAGCTGACGCTCGTCGAGGTCGCCCGGACTGTATTTCCAGTGCTTCGCGGGGTCCTCCAGCCGGGCCAGGAGCCGCTTCTTCTGCTCCTTAGGCGAGATGTGCAGCATGCACTTGAGGATGACGGTGCCGTCCTCGGCCAACCGCTTCTCGAAGTCGTTGATCGCGTCGTAGCGCCGCTCGATCTCCGCAGGGGCGGCGAGCTCGCGGACTCGGCCGATCAGCACGTCCTCGTAGTGGGAGCGGTCGAAGACACCCAGGTAGCCGGGCTCCGGCACCGCCTTCTCGATCCGCCACAGGAAGTCCTGGGCCCGCTCCTCCTCGGTCGGCGCCTTGAAGCTGGTGATCTTCACGCCGACCGGGTCGACGAGCCCGACGGTGTGCTTGAGCACGCCACCCTTGCCGGAGGTGTCCATCCCCTGCAGGACGAGCAGCATCCGCCTGGGGTCGTCGCTCTCCTTGGAGGCGAACAGCTTGGTCTGCAGCTCGATCAGCGTCGGGCCGAGCTCGGCGAGGACCTGCTTTCCGGTCTCCTTGTCGGCGCCGACACCGGGCGCGGAGTTGGTGTCGTACGTTCGCAGGTCCACCGGTCCGGCCGGCAGCCGTAGCTCATCGAGAAGGCTCATGCCTCGACGATAGGCCCGCGACCGGGCGACCGGGGCGGGTCAGCCGAGAACGCGCCGCAGATCCAGCGAGCAGCCGACCATCGTGGTCGTCGAGCCGTCGGGTTGGGGCTCGTCGAACCAGGTCCCCTGCTCGAAGCCGACCTTGGCGAGCATCCGCAGCGAGCCAGCGTTGCGGTGGTCGGGTGCGGCGAAGCAGGCCGTCGCGCCGGGGTAGCGTCGCGGGATCGAGCTGAGCCAGACCCAGGCCGTCCGCGACCCGATGCCGCGGCCGACGAAGGCCGGCTCCCCGATCGCGTAGTCGAAGCCGATCGCGTCCGGGTCGGGGGTGAGCAGGGCGTAGTCCGGTTCGTCGCTGATCCGGTAGTCCTGGCAGAAGCCGACCGAGCGGCCGTTGACCTCGATGACCCAGAAGGTCACCGGCGTCTTGCCGTCGATGTCGGGTCCGTAGTTCTCGGCGACCCAGTCGGGGGTGGGGTCGCCGTCCACCGCGTACCACCGGTGCACGTGGTCCGCGTTCAGCCAACGGACCAGGTGCGGCAGGTCGCCACGGGTCATCGGCCGCAGCGCCACCACGGGCATCGGGTCGGAGGAGAACTCCTTCACCTCACCTGAGAGGTCCAGAGCGTACGCAGGGCGCCCGGCGATCCTCGACGCCGCCGATGCCCAGCTCTCCCCCGGGCGCGTCACCCCGCCGAGGCGCTGCTTCCCGGTGTGGACGGCGACCGGTGTGAACATGGCTACAAGGCTAGCGGCGATGCGTCAGTGGGCGAGGCCGCCGCGGCGGTCGACGAGCGGGGGCAGGGAGGACCAGGGGAAGTCGATCCAGCGGTCGGTCTTCTTGTAGACGTAGTCGGCGTTGATCACCGTCCACGGCTTCTCGAAGATCACCGCGGTGCGGGCCTCGGCCACGTGGCCCTCGCAGAAGTCGTGCACGATCTCCAGGGTCTTGCCGGTGTCGGCGACGTCGTCGGCGATCAGCACCTTCATCCCGGTCAGATCAACTGCCGCGGGGGTCGGCGGGAGCATCATCGGGACCTCGAGACGCTCGTTGACGCCGGTGTAGAACTCGACGTTGACCGCGGACAGGTTCTTCACATCGAGGGCGTAGCCCAGGCCCATCCCGAGGGCCAGGCCACCGCGGGCGATGGAGAGCACGATGTCGGGCTCGTAACCGCTGTCCACCACCTGCTGGGCGATGTCGCGTACGGCGCTGCCGAACAGGTCATAGGTCAGGATCTCGCGCTCTTGCTGCTCACTCACAGATCGGATTCTGGCACGACATCACCGGCGTCATATTCATCGGCAAGCGCGAGCTCCTCGCGAACGATGGCGAAGGCCACACCGGCGCCGTATCCCTTGCGAGCGAGCATCCCCACCAGACGCCGGGTCTTGGTCTGGTCGTCGAATCGCTCCAGGGAGCGCAGCTTGCGCCGGACCATCCGCCGGCCCGCCTCGCGCTCGTCGTCGGGGTCGATCTCGTCGAGCGCCTCGCGGGCCACCTCGTCGTCGATGCCCTTGCGGCGCAGCTCTTGGGCGAGGGCACGCCGCGCCAGGCCCTTGCCCGGCTGTCGGCTGGCGATCCAGGCTCTGGCGAAGGCCTCGTCGTCGACCAGGCCGACCTCTTCGAAGCGGTCCAGCAGCCGTGTCGCCAGGGCTTGCGGGACCTCCTTCTTCTCCAGCTTGTCGGCCAGTTCCTTGCGGCTGCGCGCCTGTCCGGTCAACGCGTCGAGGAGGATCTTGCGGGCGATCGCCTCGTGGTCGGGCTCGGGGTCGTTCTTGGGGTCCGCCGGGTCTGCGGGGCGAGGTTTGCGGCGACGGGACTGTGTTGGTTTCGACGCGCTTACACCGCTTCGCGAGCTCAGCGGTGACGCTTGCTCAACCTCGTCTCGCTCAGCCCTTCGCTCCTCCGTCGCGAACGGCTGGCTCACTTGAAGCCAGTCGGGCGCGGGCCGTTCGTCCACCCAGGGATCCTGGGTGGACGAACGGTTGCGCTCTGACGAAGCCACGGGTCAGTCGGTGCCTATGGACCTAGAAGTCCTCGACACCGGCGGGCTCGGCCACGGGCGCCTCGCCCTCGGCCGGAGCGTCGACCGTCGGCAGGACGCCGAGCTTCTCCAGGATCCGCTTCTCCAGCTCGTTGGCCAGATCGGGGTTGTCCTTGAGGAAGTTGCGGGAGTTCTCCTTGCCCTGACCGAGCTGGTCACCCTCGTAGGTGTACCAAGCGCCGGCCTTGCGGACCAGGCCGGCCTCGACACCGACGTCGATCAGGCCACCCTCGCGGGAGATGCCCTTCCCGTACATGATGTCGAACTCGGCCTGCTTGAACGGCGGGGCCACCTTGTTCTTCACGACCTTGACGCGGGTGCGGTTGCCGACCATGTCGGTGCCGTCCTTGAGCGTCTCGATCCGGCGCACGTCGAGTCGCACCGAGGAATAGAACTTCAGCGCGCGACCACCGGTCGTGGTCTCGGGCGAGCCGAACATCACGCCGATCTTCTCGCGCAGCTGGTTGATGAAGATCGCGGTCGTGCCGGAGTTGTTGAGCGCTCCGGTCATCTTTCGCAGCGCCTGGCTCATCAGTCGAGCCTGCAGGCCGACGTGGCTGTCGCCCATCTCGCCCTCGATCTCGGCCCGCGGCACGAGCGCCGCGACGGAGTCGATGACGATCAGGTCGAGCGCGCCCGAGCGGATCAGCATGTCGGCGATCTCCAGGGCCTGCTCACCCGAGTCTGGCTGGGAGACCAGCAGGGCGTCGGTGTCGACGCCGAGGTTCTTCGCGTATTCCGGGTCGAGTGCGTGCTCGGCGTCGATGAAGGCCACGATGCCACCGGCGCGCTGCGCGCTGGCGACCGCGTGGAGGGCCACCGTCGTCTTACCCGAGGACTCCGGACCGTAGATCTCCACGACCCGCCCGCGAGGCAGGCCGCCCAGACCCAGCGCCACGTCGAGCGCGATCGAGCCGGTCGGGATCACCTCCAGCGGAGCCCGGGTCTCATCGCCCAGCCGCATGACCGAGCCCTTGCCGAACTGTCTTTCGATGTTGGCGAGAGCGGCATCCAATGCCTTCTCGCGGTCACCTGCCGCCATGTTCTTTCCTTCCTGAGGGGCAGACTTCTTCCCCTTGCCTGCCGCTTGGCCACGTGTCTTCGTCGTCATCAAGGCAGACGCTAGACGGGACCACCGACAGTTTTGAACGGGACCCTCCGGCACGGTGTCTCACAGCCCTGTTCTGCGTGGGGCGAAAGCATGAAACACACTCCACCTACCACCACACACTAACCCGAACAAGCGTTCGATGTGAACACCTGTTCGGGCGTGTCGAGCCTGCCGGGATCCTCAGTGGCCCTCCATCTCGACCTGCTCAGCGGGAGTCGGGTCGCCGGCGATCTCGTCAGCGACGGCGACCGACAGGCCGCCGAGCATGAAGGCGACGATCACCGCGGCCAAGCCACCGCTCGAGAACGAGGGGAGGTAGCGCCGGAAGCCCTCCTGGACCGGCTCCGCGCCGTGGTACTGGTGCGTCAGCGCATGTCCCTTGCCCCTCTGGAGCAGGTATCGATTGACCGGGAAGGCCGCCACGAAGGCGACCGAGAGGGCGATCATCATCGCGAGCCAGAACACCACGTTGACCAGACCTGCCTCCATGGCCCCGGGGATGAGCGCCATGACCAGGTTGTCGACCAGCTCCATGGTCGCGATCGAGAGGGTGTCGGCGGCGAGCACCACGCTGAACGCCGCACCGACGGCCAGGCCCGACTTCAGCAGCGGCAGGGTCGAGAGGGCGTAGCCGAAGGCGAACGCCAGCGAGACCGCCAGGGCGATCGTCCACCCCGTGCTGAGCCCGATCGCGGTGCCGATCATCAGCCCGGCGATCTCACCGATCGCACAGCCGGTGAGGCAGTGCAGCGTGGCGCTCGCCGCCATCGCGTTCACGCCACCGCCGTGCCCGGCGTGTCCCCCATGGTCGCCGTGGTCGCCGTGCTCACCATGACCTTCATGCGTCGAGTGCTGATGTCCTGCGTGGTCGTGTCCGGCGTGCAGGTGCCCGTCATGCGACGTCATGTCGCTCCCTTGCTCGTTCGTTCAGGATCTCTATACCCAATTCATACCCCATGGGGGTATGAACCGCAAGGGGGAACCGGGCTACGAGCCCGCTTTGTCCGCGGACGATCGACTCCTTAAGGTGTGCTGTGTGTGGACGGCAGCAGGACGACGGCGGCGGACGACCGGGATGGTCGTACGCGTCGGTCTGCTCGCAGCGGTCGTCGTCACGGTCTCCGGCCTGCTGGCCATGCACGCGCTGAGCCTCCACGGCACCCGCGCCGACGGCGAGCACGCCTCACTGAGCCTGCCGGCCGTCCACGTGGGGCACACCCACGCTCTGGACCACGCCGAGCACGCCAGCCACGCCGGCTCCGTCGCGCCCGGCCACGCCGGAGGCCCCGGAGGCGAGGAACACACGGCGATGATGCTGTGCGTTGCGTTCCTGCTCGCCGCGGGCGTGCTGCTCCTGAGCAGGTTGTGGCGGCGTACGCCGGTGTGGTGGCTCAGCCGCAGCCGCAGCTGGTCCCGGACGGCCGGATCCACCCCCTTGATCACACGTCTGGCGACCGGCCCGCCCTCGGTGTGGGCCTACTCCGTCATCAGGTGCTGAGCGGTCTCGACTCAGCCGCGACCCGGGCCACGCCCGCGGTCCGCAGCTGGGTCAGCGATGCCCGCAAACAGCACCTGACAAGGAGAAACAACAGATGCGTACGCAACGTAGCCTCACCCGCACGACCTTGGCCGCGGCCGGCCTGGCGGTGCTGCTGACGCTGTCCGCCTGCGGCGGCAGCGACGGGGCCGATCAGCCCCAAAAGCTCTCCGAGACCGAGCACAACAAGGCCGACGTCACCTTCGCGACCGACATGATCCAGCACCACGCCCAGGCGATGTCGATGGTCGACCTGACCATGGACCGCAAGCTCGAGCCCGAGGTCCAGGAGCTCGCGGACGAGATCCGGGCGGCCCAGAGCCCCGAGATCGAGACCATGTCCGGCTGGCTCCAGGAGTGGGGCGAGGAGGTGCCTTCGACCATGCGCGACCACGTCAACGGCGGCCACGAGGGCCACGGCGACGAGGACAGCAGCGCGTCCGACTCGATGGAGGGCATGGACCACGACATGCCCGGGATGATGTCTGCCGAGGACATGGACGCCCTCGAGAACGCCTCCGACGCCGAGTTCCGGGACATGTGGCTGGAGATGATGATCGAGCACCACGAGGGCGCGGTCGAGATGGCCGAGACCGAGCAGGACGAGGGCCGGTTCAAGCCCGCCGTCGACCTGGCCGGGACGATCATCGAGTCCCAGACGAAGGAGATCGACACCATGGAGAAGCTCCTCGGCTGAGGATGCTGACGGGCAGGGCCGCCCAGCGGCCCTGCCCTGTCACAGGCGTGTCAGGCCGACCGACGCCCCACGTACGCCGCTCCGAACAGCACCACGACCAGCAGGATCGCGCAGAGCGCGAGCGCTGGATATCCGGCCACGTCGACGACGACTCCGGACAGCGCTCCCGCGGCGGCAGCGGCGACGCCCATGATCAGGTCGGCGGTGCCCTGGACGTCGGCGCGCACCTCGAGCGGGGTGTGGTCCGCCACCGAGGTGGCCGCAGCGATCGTGGCCAGGGACCAGCCGAGACCGAGCAGGAAGAGCCCGACGAAGATCCGCCCCGAGCTGCCCTGCGGCGCCGCGGCGCACAGGACCAGGGCCACCAGGAGCACCCCGCCGCCGAGCGCCATCACGTCGGCTCGGCCGACGCGGTCGGCGAGCCAGCCGGCGACCGGAGCGAAGGCGAACATGCCGAGGACGTGCCCGCTGATCACCAACCCGATGACCTCCAGCCCGGCGCCGCCGTGCTCCATGTGGAGCGGGGTCATCACCATCACCGCGACCATCGTGGCGTGCGCCGCGGCCTGTCCGACGACCGCCGCGGCGAGCGCGGGACGCTCCCGGATCACGGCGAGCGCCCGGCGCCAGCTCGTTCCCTTCGGCGTCTCCGCGGGCGGAGCCCCCTCCCGGGCGACCAGCAGCGGATCCGGTCGCAGGAAGACCCCGACCACCAGCGCTGCCGCCAGCATCGCGACCGAGCCGAGGGCGAACGGCCCGGTGAGCACCGGGATCCCGACGGCGTCGGTGAAGAGCTCGGCGACACCGGTCAGGTTGGGCCCGATGACCGCGCCGAACGTGGTCGCCCAGACCACGACCGACAGCGCTCGCGCGCGGCTGGTCGCAGGTGCCAGGTCGGTGGCCGCGTAGCGGGCGCCGTTGTTCGCCGCGGTGGTCGCGCCGAGCAGCACCGCGCCGACCAGCAGCAGCGTCATCGAGCCGACCACGCCCGCCAGGACGGCCAGCAGACCACCGGCCGAACCGAGCAGATATCCCGCCAGCAGCCCGATCCGGCGCCCGCGGGCGTCCATCACCCGCCCCAGGACGTACGCGGCCACCGCGGCGCCCAGCACCTGGGTCGTCTGGGACAGTCCCGCCATCGACTCCGACCCGGACAGGTCACGCGCCAGCAGGGAGGCGGTCGCGATCCCGATGGTGATGCCCATCGCGCCGACCGCCTGGGTGGCGACCAGGGTGAGGATGGTGCGCTTCTGGACCGCCGCGGTCGAGCGCGGAGCGGCGAGGCCCGAGGTCACGTCACCGCTCCCGTGCCGGCAGCTCCAGGGTCTTCCAGACCGCGGCCCAGACCTCCTTGGGCGAGACGCCGTCGTCGAGCGCCTCCTGCGCGGTGCGCCCGCCCAGCTCTCCCATCACGAACTGGCGCGCCCAGGCACGCGCATAGCCCGCGCCGAGCGCGTCTTCCATCCGGGACCAGAACTCCGTGTGCCTCATCGCCCCGAATGCTACTCAGCCGATCTCAGCCGCGCCGACGAGCGAGCACATCGAGCCAGACGTCCCCGAGGGGCCCGTCGGCGTGCCCGACCTCGAGCACGTCCCAGCCGGCCTCGTCCAGCGCAGCCCGAAGCTCGGACTCACCCCAGTAGACGAAGAGGCGGGGAGCCTCGACGTGGCCGCGGTTGATCCACTCCTCGCCGTCCCCCTCCTTCAGCGACACGTGCAGCGCACCGCCGGGGCGAGTGACCTCGGCGAGCCTGCCGAGCACGGTCCCGAAGTCGTCGCGGGCCACATGCAGCAGCGTCGCCGAGGCCCAGACCGCGGCGTAGGGGACGTCCGGGTGGACCGGATCACGCAGGTCGTCGGTCAGCGGGTCCAGGCAGGCCGCGGCGTGGCCCTGCGTCCGCAGGTGCGCCACGAACCCCTCGCTGATGTCGGTACGCCGCACCCGCACTCCCCCGGCTTCGAGCGCCTTCGCGTCGTGGCCGGGCCCGGTGCCGATCTCGAGGACGTGGTCGCCGGGCTCGAGCTCGGCCAGGAAACGGTCGAGGAGCGAGCGGTTCTCCTCCGAGAAGGAGGTGCTCTCGACGTACGTCGTGACGCTGGCGTCGTAGGCGGCGACCGTCGCTCGCTTGGCGGCGGCGCGTACGTCCCACAGGTGGTGGACGACGTCGTGGAGGTGGTAGCGGCCCAGCGACTCGACGCTGAACACGTCGCCGTTGGAACGGGTCCCGCGACGGCCCCACGCGTCCGGCGGGACCTTCTCGTAGATCGTGGCCACCTCGTCGGCGGCGTCCATCAGCTCCTCGGCCACGACCTCCGGGTCCTGGCCGGCGTAGTCGCCCTCGCGGGCGGCCTCGTCCTGGTCCCAGTTGGCGAACCGCGGCTCGTCCTCGGTCAGCATCTGCCGCAGCCGCTCGCCGAAGACGCGGTGGACGTCACGTACGTGGGCGCCGTACTCCAACGCCGACCAGACCCCGGGCCGTGTGCGCTCGCGCGCGTTGTCGGCGGCGAGATAGATCTCCCAGTAGGTCGCGTTGTCCCGCACGATCTCGGGGAGCCGGTCCGCGGTCACGGCACCGGCGACGAAGCCGCACTCGGGGCAGGGCCGATCCAGGACCCAGGTCCAGTCCTTGGTGTCGGGCTCGATCTCCTCGAGCTCCGCTTCGGCAGGCGCCTCATATGTCATGTGATCCATCTTGACGGCCCACCAAGGCAGTCACGAGAGAGATCCTGCCCTTGAGACGCGACTTGCTGCCGCTCAGGTGAGGAGTAGGGAGTCGAGCCGCCGCCGCACGACCACCAGCCCGATCGCGCCGAACGCCAGCAGGTAGACCACCGAGACCAGCGAGCCCCACGACGGCACCCCGAGCGTCAGCTCCCGGCACAGCACGACACCGCGGTAGAGCGGCGTGAACTCCACGATCCAGCGCAGCCACTCCGGGTAGGCGGTGACCGGGAAGAACGTGGCGCTGAACAGGAACATCGGCATCATCGCGAGGGTGACCTTCTCGAAGTCCTGCCAGGAGCTCATGTAGGTCGTCAGGGCCATGCCAACGGCTCCGAAGGCCGACCCGATGAGCAGCGCGGCCGGCACCACCAGGAGCGCCCACCAGGAGTGGACCAGGTCCATCGCCACCATGATCAGCAGGAAGGCCGTGACGTAGATCCCGCTGCGCAGCTGGTTCCAGAGGATCTCGCCGATCGCGATGTCGGCGGTGCGCAGCGGTGTGGCCAGCATCTGGTCGTAGAGCTTGTTGTACTTCAGCTTGAAGAAGAAGTTGAAGGTCGCATCCAGCAGCGCCCCGTTCATCGCCGAGGCCGCGATCATTCCCGGAGCGACGAACTCGCGGTAGTCGACCGGCTTCCCGGCGTACTCGAAGCCGACCACCATCGCGCCCACGCCGATGCCGATCGAGAACAGGTAGAAGACCGGCTCGAGGAACCCGGTGATGAAGACGAGCCAGGCGCGTCGGTAGACCAGGATGTTGCGCCACAGCAGCATCCGGGCGGCCTCGCCGCCGCGCAGCGGGCGGGCGACCGTGGCCCCCAGGGCAGCGTTGAAGAGCGCCATGTCAGGACACCAGCCTCTCGCCCAGCCGGCGCACCGCGAGCCACCAGCACACGCCCGCGAGCACGCCGAGATAGGCGACGTGGATCGCGGCCAGGGCCCAGTCGATCTCACCCAGCGCGAGCATCCGGGTCAGGTTCACGCCCTGCCACAGCGGCGAGGCCATCGCGATCTTCTCCAGCACCGGACCGAGGTTGGCGACGGGGAAGAACGTGCCGGAGAAGAGAGTCAGCGGGATCATCCCGAGCCGAAAGATCAGCGCGAAGGACTCCTCGCCCTTGATCGAGAGCGAGAACAGCATCACCGGCGTGCCGAAGGCCAGCACCACCAGCCCCTGGACCAGCCACGCCACGAGCACGCCCCACCACGTCTCGAAGACCCCGAAGGGGGTCAGGACCAGCAGGAAGACGCCGCAGGCGAACAGCGTACGCAGCATCAGGAAGCCCAGCTGGGCCAGCACGATGTGGGAGGCGGTCAGCGGCGAGGCGATCATCGAGAAGTAGATCCGCTGCCACTTGACCATCCCGTAGACGGGATAGGTCATCTCGGAGAAGGCGATCGTCATCGCATGGGCCGCGACCATGCCCGGCGCGACGAACGCCAGGTAGGAGTCGGCGCCTTCGAGCGTGGCCGGGTCGGCCTCGACGAAGCCACCGAGCAGCACACCCAGCGCCAGCACGTAGAAGAACGGCGTCACGAAGGTCGTGATCACCCCGCCCTTCCAGGTGCGCGCCAGGACGGTGAGCCAGTAGTCGCCCATCCGCAGCGCGCCGGAGACCAGCCCCGAGGGCGCGGTCGGCGGGGTGGCCGGCCCCGAACCGGCGTAGTCGACCATCAGTCCACCAGCGTCCGGCCGGTGAGGTGCAGGAAGACGTCCTCCAGCGACGCGCGCCGCACGAGGGTGGCCACCGGCGCCAGGCCGCGGCTGTGGACGGCCTCGATGACCGCCTCGCCGTCGTCGCTGTAGAGCAGCAGCCGATCGGGCAGCACCTCGATCCGCTCGGCGAGGTCATCGACCTTGGCGGCCAGCGCCTCGTGCTCGCCGACGCCGAAGCGCAGCTCGGCGACCTCCCGGGTGGAGTGCTCCTGGATCAGCCCCAGAGGCGTGCCGTGGGCGACGATCCGGCCCTGGTCCATGACCACGAGCTCGTCGCACAGCTGCTCGGCCTCGTCCATGTAATGGGTGGTCAGCAGCAGGGTCACGCCCGCCTGCTTGAGCCGGAACAGCCGGTCCCAGATGACGTGGCGGGCCTGCGGGTCCAGCCCCGTGGTCGGCTCGTCGAGGACCAGGATCTCGGGCCGGTTGATCAGGCTCCGGGCGATGGTGAGGCGTCGCTTCATCCCGCCGGAGAGGTCGTCGACCTTCGCCTTGGCCTTGTCGGTGAGCTGGACGAAGTCGAGCAGCTCCTCGATCCGGCCCTTCACCTCGGCTCTCGGCAGGCCGAAGTAGCGGCCGTAGACGTAGAGGTTGTCGTAGACGTTGAGCTCGACGTCGAGGGTGTCCTCCTGCGGACACACTCCGAGGCGCGCCTTGATCTTCGGGCCGTCCTTGGCCGGATCCATCCCGAAGACCCGCAGCTCGCCCGCGCTCGGCGGCGAGACGCAGCAGATCATCCGCATCGTCGAGGACTTGCCGGCGCCGTTGGGCCCCAGGAAGCCGAAGGCCACACCGGGCCGTACGGTCACATCGATGCCGCGCACGGCCTCGAAGTCGCCGAAGGACTTGCGCAGCCCGTGCGCCGAGATCATCAGCTCTTCACCCACGTCGGCAAAGACTAGATGGCAGCGCAGACAGTTTCGACCGAGGTCGGGCTCCGGGCCTACTGATCCTGTTGCTTCTGGCCCTGTTGCTTCTGGCGCCGGTTGTAGTCGCGCATCCGCTGCGGCACGCCGACCACCGCGGCGTCGTAGGACGGGACCTGGTGCTGGTTGGCGAACTTGTGCGCCCACTGCGCCGACGGCACGCGCCGCCTGGTCCACTCGCCATCGTGGGCGACCAGCAGCAGGGTCACCTCGCTGACGACGGTGCGCGGCTCGACGAACCCCTCGACACCGCGTCGGGTCGTCACGAACTGCACGAGATGCTTCTGGTCGGTGGAGTCCGCGGCGCGCACCCTTGTGGATCCGGTGTAGCTCTCGCCCGTCGGACGGCTCATGCGCGTCTTGCGGCGTCGGAAGCGATCGAACAGGCTCACGCACCAATTGTTGCATCCCGGTGCCCGTCGCAGGTCCGGATAAACCTGTTGGGCAGCGGATCCACGGTCGCCTATGTTGGAGCCTTTGACCCCGCGCCCCCATCGAACCCTGCCGCCGACGGAGAAGCGATGAACCAGCCATGTCCATAGACGGGACCCACTCCCCCGACGACCGCGACGACCCCGACGACCTCGACGCGGAGCGGGCGCATCTGGCCGCGTCCCGGCAGGATCTGGCCCGGATGCGGCAGCGGGTGGAGTCGCTGGACTCGTCCACGGCCGGCAACTGGGTCAGCGCCGAGATCCTGGACGCCACCCTCGCCCGTCGGCTCGAGCAGCTCGCCGACGATCCGGACGTGCCGCTCTTCTTCGGTCGCATCGACCGGGCCGCCGCCGTAGGTGGCGAATCGTTCCACATCGGCCGGCGGCACATCTCCGACAGCGCGGGCGACCCGATGGTGGTCGACTGGCGCGCTCCGGTCAGCGTCCCGTTCTACCGGGCGTCACGGACCGAGCCGATGGGCCTGGCGCGGAGGCGTCGCTACGGGTTCTCCCACGGCGAACTGACGGGGTTCGAGGACGAGTCGCTGACCGGCGGCGGACCGGAGCAGGAGCACTCGGCGCTCCTCGAGGCCGAGATCGAGCGTCCCCGCGTGGGACCGATGCGCGACATCGTCGCCACCATCCAGCCCGAGCAGGACGTCCTGGTGCGCGCCGACCTGTCGCAGACGATCGTCGTGCAGGGTGCGCCCGGGACCGGGAAGACCGCGGTGGGGCTGCACCGCGCGGCGTACCTCCTCTACGCGCACCGCGACCAGCTGACCCGGCGCGGGGTCCTGATCGTCGGCCCCAACGCCTCGTTCCTGCGCTACATCCGCGACGTGCTCCCCGCGCTCGGCGAGATCGAGGCCAAGCAGGCGACGATCGCGGAGCTGGTCACCAGAAATGGGCAGAGCCACGGCGCCCTCCGCGCCGAGGAGCCCGCTCCGGTGGCGACGCTGAAGGGTGACGTACGCATGGCCGAGCTGCTCCACCGGGCGGTCTGGTCCCACGTCGGTGAGCCGGACGAGACCCTGGTCGTCCCGCGCGGCTCGCGGCGGTGGCGGGTGCCGACCTCAGAGGCGCACGAGGCGCTGGCGGGGTTGCGCGCCAACGATCTTCGGTACGCCGCGGCCCGGGCGCTCCTGCCGCGCGCCCTGGCCCACCGGGTGCTGGTGCAGATGGAGCGGTCCGGCGACTCACCCGACGACCGGGTGCACGACGCGGTGGCGCGGGCCAAGCCGGTCAAGGACTACGCGGCCGCGCTGTGGCCGGACCTCAAACCGGCGAAGGTGCTCTTCCGGTTGTTCACCGACGCGACCTGGCTGGCGGAGATCGCCGACGGGCTGCTCTCGGACGCGGAGCAGGAGATGCTGCTGTGGGCGAAGCCGCCCCGCTCGGCCGGTGCTGCTCGCTGGTCGCTGGCCGACCTGGTGCTCCTCGACGAGATCACCGACCTGCTCGACCGCACGCCGTCGGTGGCCCACATCGTCGCCGACGAGGCCCAGGACCTCTCCGCGATGATGCTGCGCGCCCTCGGCCGCCGCTCGACCACGGGGTCGCTGACGATCCTCGGTGACCTCGCCCAGGCGACCACCCCGTGGGCCTCGTCCTCCTGGGCCGACGCGCTGGCGCATCTGGGCAAGCCTGATGGTCATGTCGAGCAGCTGACCCGCGGCTTCCGGGTGCCGGCCGACGTGATCGCGTACGCCGCCCGGCTCCTCCCCCACATCGCTCCCGACCTGGAGCCGCCGGTCGCGGTACGCCGGGCGCGAGGCGACCTCACCTTCACCACCTCGCCGGTGGTGGAGGCGCTCGCCGCCGCCCTGGAACGCCCCGGGTCGGTGGGGCTGATCGTGCCCGACGCCTCGCTCCCGGAGGTGCGCGCCGAGCTGACCGAGGCCGGGCTCGCCTACGCCGAGATCGGGGTGGCCGACGAGGAGACCGAGTTCGACGCCCATCTCGACCTGGTCCCCGCCTCGCTGGCGAAGGGACTCGAGTTCGACCACGTGGTCGTCTCCGACCCGACGGCGATCGTCGCGGGTGAGCCGGACCGCGGCACCGGATTGCGCCGCCTCTACGTCTGCCTCACTCGCGCGGTCACCTCGCTGGTCGTACGCCACGACGGCCTGCCCGACGAGCTGGGTCCCGAAGAACTCGGTGGCGTCCCCGAGCCGGTTGATGCCAAGGTGAGCGCATGATCGACACCCGTCCTGACCCACTGGTGAAGGCCGACTGGCCGCTGCGTACCGAACGTCTCGTGATCCGCCGGATGGGGCTCGCCGACATCGAGCCGACCTGGGCCTTCCGCAGTCTCCCCGAGGTGGCCGAGTGGGTGACGACCGCGTTCTCGGACCTCGACGCCTACCGCAAGATCTTCGAGCGCCCCGACATCCTCGAGTCCTCCCTGGTGATCGAGCACCACGGCTTCATCGTCGGCGACCTCATGCTGCGGATCACCGACCCCTGGTCACAGACCGAGGTGCGCGAGCAGGGCAACGGCACCCAGGCCGAGCTCGGCTGGACCATCGCACCCGCCCATCAGGGCAACGGCTACGCCACCGAGGCCGTACGCACCGTGCTGGACGCCTGCTTCGGCCCTCTCGGTCTGCGTCGGGTCGTCGCGGAGTGCTTCGCCGAGAACGAGGCCTCCTGGCGGCTCATGGAGCGCCTCGGGATGCGCCGCGAGTCCCACACGATCAAGGACTCGCTGCACCGCACCCGCGGCTGGCTCGACGGCCTCTCCTACGCGATCCTCGCCGAGGAGTGGGCCGCGCCTACTCGCTGATCCCAGGGCCGAGGGCAGCCGCGATCGCTGCCTCGCAGTGCAGCCGGGTCGTCGGGAACAGCGGCACCTCCGCGTACGTCTCCATCGGCAGCAGCAGCTCGATCTCGGTGCACCCGAGGACCACGCCCTCGCACCCCTCGGTGACGAGCCGGTCGATGACCTCGAGGTACGCCTGCCGAGAGCTGTCCAGGAACGTCCCCAGGCACAATTCCTGGTAGATGATCCGATGCACAGTCGCCTGGTCCTGCTCCTCGGGGACGACGACCTCGAGCCCGTGGCCGCGGAGCCGGTCGGCGTAGAACGGCTGCGACATCGTGAACCCGGTGCCGAGCAGTCCGACGCGCCCGACCCCCGCCGCACCGACCGCTGCCGCCGTCGTGTCGCCGAGGTGCAGGAACCGTTCCCCGTACGTCTCCTCCAACGCCCCGGCCACCTTGTGCATCGTGTTGGTCGCCAGCACGATCACCTCCGCCCCGGCGTCGCTGAGCGTGGCGGCCTCCGCGGCGAGGCGAGCCCCAGCCCGCTCCCACGCCCCGCCGGCCTGCATCTCCTCGATCTCCGCGAAGTCCACCGACCGTACGAGCAGGTCCGCCGAGTGCAGCCCACCGAGCCGCTTCGAGGCGATCTCGTTGAGCAGGCGGTAGTACTCCGCCGTCGACTCCCAGCTCATCCCGCCCAGCACGCCGATACGTCGCATGTCACTCAGTCTCCCTGTGCCACCAACTCTTGTGAGTGACGCTTTCCCCAGCGCCCGTTGCCTATATCTTGCTCGCCACCACCATGTAGTTCTCGGCATCAGGGTTGAACGTGCTCGTCTCCGTCCGGAGCCCGACCCGGTGCAACTCGGCTTCGAGCTCGTCGTGTCGGTACGGCCAGCACGACAGCAGCTCCGAGCGGGCAAGGACCGACCCAGTCGTATCCACTTGCGCGATCGCGATCTCGATATGGTGCTCGTCCTCCCAGTTCGGCGCGATCTCCCAGCGGTAGACCACAACGGCATCGCGACCGTTCCGGCGGACGAGTCGGTCACTGATGTCCAGCCGAGAACCCCTGGCCCTCACGAGCTCCCAGGTCCGGGAAGTGAGTACCAAGCGCCCACCACGGCGCAGAAGCCGTGACATCGACTCCAGAGCAGCAACCCTGCCTCGCGCGCCTTCGGCATGGTGCAGCGAGTTGCCGACGCAGAACACCATGTCGAAGCTGTCGTCAGCGAAATGGTCGGGCAGCTCTTGCCAGTCCGCCCGCACCGTCCGGACAGATGCACTGAACTCCTCCGACAGCTCCGCAGTCCGACGAACCATCGCTTCGCTGGCGTCAGTCGCGGCCACCCGCATGCCACGACCGGCGAGGCCAACCGCCAGCTGTCCGGTTCCACACGAACAATCGAGCACCTGAGCATTCGACGGCAGGAGACTGAGGACGTCATCGAACGTCGCAGCGAACTCGGCCGGAGCCAGCTTTGCATCCGAGATGAGCCACTCGTACACCTCGGCAAGCTCGTTGTAACCCGTCACAGCTACTACCTCCGTCGCGCGGCAGACTCACGGTCGCACATCAGTACATCAGCGGCACAAGTCGGTTCACCAATGGTTTTCGCAAGACGCCGACACTCCCCACAAGCGTCACCGATGCCCTGAGACAGGGCATCCCCACCCTCCGGAGCGTGGAAAGGGACGGCCCGAGCGGAGCGGCTTGGTCGAGGGCAGGGGAAGGTGCCCGCGTGGGCGGGGCCTTGACGGGTGGGTCTCACGCTGGCGGTTTAGGGCCGACGAGTGAACCGGACCGTGCCGTCGGGCAACCGCTCATGAACATAGGCAGGGTTGTGCGCCAGTCGGTGATGGTGCGGACAGAGCAAGACCCCGTCCTTCAGATCCGTTCTCCCACCTGCAGCCCATGGATCTAGATGGATGCTCCTATGCATGTCAAGCGGCGGGTTCGTGCTCTGCGGCTGGTTTGTTGAGGTCTGTCAGGAGAGCGCGGTAGAGCTCGCGGACGGCCGCGCGCTTGAGGCATCGGATGATCTCGCTTTTGGTCTTTCCTTCGGCGGTGCGGCGGGTGACGTAGGCCTTGGTGGGTTCGTGCCATCGGAGCCGGTTGATGATGATCATGTGAATCGCGGAGTTGGCTCTCCGGTCGCCGCCGCGGTGGAGTCGATGCCGGGTTGTGTTGCCGCTGCTGGCTGGGATCGGGGCGACACCGCAGAGGCGTGCGAGTGAGGCCTCGGTTGAGATCCTGTCGCGGTTCTCTCCTGCGGTGGTCAGGAGTTGCGCAGCTGCTTCAGGTCCGGCGCCGAAGACCTGGAGCAGGGCGGGCGCTGCGTGTTGAACGAGTTCTGTGAGTTGCTGGTTGGCTTCCTCGATCTCTTCATCGAGAGCTTGAACGCGCCGTGCGAGTCGGCGCAGCATCGTCTTGGCGATGACTGTCAGCTCCCCGGACTGGGTTGAGGTCGTTGGTCGCAGGCGTAAGCAGCGGGCAACCAGTGCGGCGCGGTTGAGCCCTCGCAGCTGTTCGCGCAGTGGTTCGGGAGCGGAGTAGATCAGGCCGTGCATCTGGTTGATCGCGGCCTTGCGTGCTTTCGAGGCGCTGCGCCTGGTGGTTTGGATCATTCGGATCGCTTCTACGTTCCCGTTGCGTGTCTTGGGGACCGTGGTGGCCATGCCGGCCAGCACGGCGCGCGCAGCATTGATCGCGTCTAGAGGGTCCGACTTGCCCTGCAGATACCGGGCCTGACGGTTCGCGCGGACGACCTCGATGACGACCACGTCGCGGCTGGTGAGGTACCGGGTGAGCCCTGCTCCGTAAGACCCGGTTCCCTCGACCCCGACCGCTTCGACCCTCCCGTACCGCTGCAGCCACTTGAGGGCTTGGGCGTAGCCCTTCGCAGTTGCTGGGAACTCGCTGTCGCCCAGCAACTTCCCTGTTCGCGCGTCGAGCGCAGCGCAGTGGTGAGTGGCGCCGTGGGTATCGACGCCGCCGATCACCTCGCGATCCTCGCTTCGATTCGTCATGCTGGTGATGCCGTCCTCTCCTCGTCGGGTGGATGGACAGACCACCGGCATCGCCAGGGCGGACAACACAGAGATGGGCGTGTTCCTAGCAGGCTCCTATCAAGTCACGCCCAGCGTGCCGGTGGTCTGACAGCACGCCACCTCGTGCAACGGTCGACCAATCCATTTCAGGACAGGCGCGCTTCATGCTCGCGCCGTCAATGAGCGCTCAGAGTCAGGCCGCCACACGAGATGACGCACCGACATCCTCTCTATGGGCGTCACACCACTCCGGTGGCATGTCACAGCCTTCGGCTTGGCAACACTTCTGCTGCAGCCGGAGTGCTTTGCGTTGGACGGGCTGGAAGAATCTGCTGGCCCGGCCGGCGTCGAGGATCTCGCTGTTTCCGCCGAGGACCCAGGGGATGGTGGTGGCGTTGCATGCCATCTTGCGGGCTTCGGCTGCGGTGATGGTGGTCCCGTTGATCTCGTCGTAGCCCAGGGTCGCGGTGCCGAGCTCTTTGCGGAGCTCCTCGAGCGAGATCACCACATTCACGACGGTCGCGTCGCCACCGTGTCGGGGCAGCACAGTCGGGTCGATGGTCTCGATCAGGCGGGCGAAGCCTTGTCCCATGAGTCGTTCCCACGGCGGGAGCGGGGCGCCTTTGTCGACGAGCTGCTGTTTGCGGGGCTGAGCCCAGGCCTCGACCTGCTTCTTGAAACGCATCCCGATCGATGTCGGCAGCACTCCGTCGAAGCCGATGGTGCCGTCGTGGTTGTCCCACACACGCAACGCGGTCTTCTGCTGAGCACGTTCCTCTTCAGCCAACAACGCTTTGGCTTCGGCTTCCTCGAACCGGGCCGGGTCGACCTCGACCAGGATCCGCCTGCCGACGACCCGCAGTTCCTTGGCCGTGAACTGGGTCGCGTACTCGACCAACAGCTTCTCAGCCAGAACCAAGTCCTCGGGAGTGGCCACGGGATCGGTCTCGACCTTGTCGAGGGCCTTGGTGATCACTCGGGCCTTCGCCTCAGAGACGACACCCTCAGCGAGGCCAGCGGCAACCAACTCGTACTTCGTCACCGCGTTGGCGAGCTTGATCTGCGACCTCGCGGCACCTTTGTCGACCAGCAGCTCGGCACGCATCCAGGCCGAGGCGTCCTTGTCACCGGTCTCTGCGGCGATATCACCCGAGACAGCCAGCACCCGCAGCGTCAACGCCGCTTGTTGGGCCTGAAGCTTCTCCACCTTCGCCAGGAAGTCCTTCTTCTGGCTGGTGCGCCAGTAGGTCGGGTCCATCGCGAGCAGCTCTTCCAGGGAGGTTTCGATGGCAGCAAGAGCCGACTCGATGACGTCGGCGGGGTTGGTGCCCCAGTGGTCGATGCTCATGGCTGCCACCTCCCTTCAAAGGTGTGTCGTAGTGCCTCCGATTCTACTCCGACCCAGCCTTCTTCAACACCTATTTATGCAGGTCAACAGATGTTTTCGCGGTTAGCGAACGACCTCGATCCTGTGGATGGTAAGTGGCCCGGAGGGCCACCCTCCCGCCCCACAAGCACCATCGTTCCGAAGCAAGAACCCCTCCGCGCCACACCCGGGCCGCCGCCCCGATAGCCAGCCAAATTTTTTCTCGACGTGGTCCGGTGTCCAGGATCGCCGAAGGCGACCGGCGTAGCCGGCGCCCGAAGGGCGTCCTTGACTCCGGGGCAGGTCGAGAAGACCCTCGAAGTCGGGTCGGCGGCCCTGTCCGGCCTTCGGGCAAGACGATCCGGCAGGGAACTGTGTTGGTCTCGACACGCCTCCGCCTAGCGGCTCCGGCGGCTCGACCAGCGGAGGTCGGGGTCTCGACCAGCGGGACGGCGCTCGACCAGCGGGGGAAGGGAGGTCTCGACAAACTCGACCACCGGGAGCGACGTACGGTCGAAGCATGGGAATCCCAATCGCAGACCGCCAAGAACTCCTGTCCCAGCCCCTGATCGCAGCCCTCTCGGTAAGCAGAGAAGACGGGCGAGGCCCCCTGACGGTGCCGATCTGGTACGACTACACCCCCGGCGGCGACGCCTGGTTCGTCACCGGCAAGGACTCGCTGAAGGCCCGCCTGATCCGGGCCGCAGGACGTTGCACGCTGATGGTCGAGCGGCTGGATCCGACGGTCCGCTATGTCTCGGTCGAGGGGCCGGTACGGATCGCGGATGCCGCGGAGGGTGACATGGAGGCGATGGCTCGGCGATACCTGCCGCCCGAGGCGGTCGGACCGTACCTGGCCGAGGCGGCGAACTACCCGCCCGAGGTCACGATCCGGCTGACCCCGGAGAACTGGCTCTCCGCAGACCTCGGCGCCGTCTGAGGCTCATCGAGCTGACGCTTCACCGCGAGCGCCGCGGCCCGGCCGGCGCGGCTGGCGCCGATGGTGCTCGCGGAGGGGCCGTAGCCGACGAGCTGGACCCGTGAGTCGTACGCAGCGGTGACCGCGGTCTGCACGTCGGCGGACCCGCGCAGCAGCGGGATGCCACCGTGCGAGCTGCGCAGATGCAGCGGCGCTAGGTGGGTGACGGCGGGCCGGAACCCGGTGGCCCACAGGATCGCGTCGACCCGCTCGAAGGCCCCCGACTCCTCCCACCGCAGCCCGTCCGGCTCGATCCGGGTGAACATCGGCAGCCGACGCTCGTAGACCCCGAGCCGGGCGGCCTCCTGCTCCTGCGGACGCAGCCCGAGACCGGTGACGCTGACGACGCTCGCCGGCGGCAGTCCCGCCTCGACCCGCTCGGCCACCAGCGCGACCGCCTCGCGGCCACGCTCGGCGTCGAAGTCGGTGCGCCACACCGGCTCCCGCCGGGTCACCCAGAGCACGTCGGTCAGCGGCGCGAGCTCGCCGAGGAACTGCACCGCCGAGGCTCCCCCACCTACCACCGCGACTCGCTTACCCCGGAAGTGAGCAGCACCCGGGTAGTCGTGGGTGTGCACCTGCTCCCCGAGGAACGTCTCCGCGCCCGGGTAGTGCGGAATAAACGGCCGCGTCCAGGTCCCGGTCGCGTTGATGAGCGTCCGGGTGAGCCAGGTCCGCCCGTCGGCCGAGTGCACCGCGAGCAGGTCACCGACGGAGGTCACCGAGGTGACCTTCACCGGGCGCTCCACCGGCAGGTCGTGCAACGACTCATAGGTCCCGAACCAGCTAGGCACCGCGACGTTGGCCCGCTCGCCGGACTCCCCCGGCGCCCGCCCGTCCGGCAGATCGGCCACACCGTGCACGTCGTGCATGGTCAGCGAGTCCCAGCGATGCTGCCAGGCGCCACCGGGGCGGCGCTCGGCGTCGAGCACGACGTGGCGTACGCCCAGCCGGCTGAGGTGGAAGGACGCCGACAGCCCGGCCTGACCAGCACCGATGACCACTGATTCGTAGCTCTCCACAGAGACCACAACAACGCGCCGGCCACATCCATGCCCGCCGAACCGCTGCGAGAACATGTTCCATTTGACTACCCTCAGCAGAGTCACTCGGGACCGGGAGGTCGGAAACGATGGATCAGGGCACCACGACAGCGACGCTTCGCGAGATCCCGCCGCTCGCCCCGGGCGACCGCGGTCTCCCCTGGGTCGGCCGGCTGCTGGACTACTCTCGCGACCCGGTCGGCTTCTACCGACACCAGTGGGAGACGTACGGACCGGTCTCGCCGTTCTTCCGGGCCGGGGAGATGGGCGTCGTGGCGCTCGGGCCCGACGCCTGCGAGGCGGTGCTCCGCAACAAGGACAAGGCCTTCGCCAACGGGCCGGCCTGGGGGCAGATCGTCGGCCCCTTCTTCGACCGCGGCCTGATGCTGCTCGACTTCGAGGAGCACCACGCCCATCGCCGCATCCTGCAGGAGGCCTTCACCCGCCCCCGGCTCGCCGCCTACACGACCGCGATGCACCCGGCGATCGCGCAGGGCATGCGTGGCTGGGACACCGACCCCCAGTTCCGGGCCTACCCGCGGCTCAAGCAGCTCACCCTCGACATCGCCGCCGACATCTTCATGGGCGGCGCGAAGGACACCAGCCGCGCGGAGATGGACCGGGTCAACGAGGCGTTCATCGCCTGCGTCCAGGCGGCCGCCGGCGTCGTACGCGCCGATGTGCCGCTGACCCGCTGGGGCCGGGCGTTCCGTGGGAGGAAGGTGCTGGAGAGCTTCCTGCGCCACTACCTCCCCGCGAAGCGAGCCACCGCGACCGACGACATCTTCTCGGTCCTGTGCCACATCGAGACCGACGACGGCGAGCGGTTCAGCGACGAGGACGTCGTCAACCACATGATCTTCCTGATGATGGCCGCGCACGACACCTCGACCATCACGACCTCGACGATGCTGCAGTACCTCGGCCAGCATCCGCAGTGGCAGCAGCGCTGCCGCGAGGAGTCCCTCGCCCTCGGTCCGGCGCCGACCATGCCCGAGCTCGAGAGCCTCACGAGCCTGGATCTGGTGATGAAGGAGGCGCTGCGGCTGCGCTCCCCGGTGCCCGCGCTGATCCGGCGTACGGTCAAGGAGACCAGCCTCCTCGGGGTCCGGATCCCGGCAGACACCGGCGTGATGGTCGGGGTCCAGTTCAGCCACATGATGGAGGACTACTGGACCAACCCGGCCGTCTTCGACCCCGAGCGCTTCGCACCGCACCGCCGCGAGGACAAGAGCCACCGGATGGCCTGGGAGCCGTTCGGCGGCGGCGTCCACAAGTGCATCGGGCTCTACTTCGCGGGCCTGGAGGTCAAGTCGATCCTGTACCGCCTCCTGCGCGACTACCGGTGGAGCGTCTCCCCCGGCTACCGCGCACCCCTCGACAACAGCTCGCTGCCGTTCCCGAAAGACGGCAGTCCCATCCATCTGACCCGGATCTGAGGAGATCGATGACCACGAAGACGACCGAGGTCCAAGGCGTACGCCCCGGGTGGATCGACGACGTACGGCTCGCGTCCTGGACCCGCTGGGTGGCCTGCGTCGTCTCCGGAGGTGACGGCACGCTGACCGCGACCGCACCGTACGACGCCCAGCCGACGCTCCCGGTCCCGTCCGTCACCCCCGCGGACGTCGCCGAGGCCGCGGCCACGGCGCGCGCGGCACAGCCCGACTGGGCCACGCTCGCCTTCTCGGACCGCGCCGAGGTCATGCTCCGCTTCCACGACCTGCTGGTCGAGCGTCAGGACGAGGTGATCGACCTGATCCAGTGGGAGATGGGCAAGGCCCGCTTCCACGCCTGGCAGGAGGTCCTGCAGGTCGGGACGATCGCGCGCCACTACGCCCGTCGCGGCCCGACCTACCTCGCCGACAAGCGGGTCCGCGGCGCGATCCCCGGCGTCACCTCCGTGAAGGAGGTGCGGGTGCCGAAGCAGGTCGTCGGGATCATCTCGCCGTGGAACTACCCGCTCTATCTCGGTGTCGGCGACGTCGTCCCGGCCCTGCTCGCCGGTGCGGCCGTGATCAGCAAGGCCGACCCGCAGACGCCGCTGACGCTGCTGTGGGCGAGGGCGCTGATGGCCGAGGCGGGGCTGCCCGAGCACGTCTGGCAGGTCGTCACCGGTCCGGGTGCGGCGACCGGCGAGGCGGTCATCGACAACGTCGACTACATCGCCTTCACCGGCTCGACGCCCACGGGGCGGATCGTGGCCCAGCGAGCCGCCGGCCGGCTGATCGGCGCCTCCCTCGAGCTCGGCGGGAAGAACCCGCTCATCGTCCGCCGCGATGCCGACCTCGGCCAAGCCGCTCGCGGCACGGCGATGGCGGCGTTCGCCAACACCGGCCAGATGTGCGTCCATATCGAGCGCGTGGTCGTGCACGAGGACGTCTACGACGCCTTCCGGCAGGCGCTGGTCGCCGAGACGGAGGGCCAGGTGGTCGGCCAGGTCTTCGACTACTCGGCCGACGTCGGGTCGCTGGCCTCGCAGGCCCAGCTCGACAAGGTCACCGCCCACGTCACCGACGCGGTCTCGAAGGGCGCGACCGTGCTCACCGGTGGCGAGCCGCTCCCCGAGGTGGGTCCGTACGCGTTCGCCCCGACGGTCCTGGAGGGCGTCACCGACGAGATGGACCTGTGCCTGGGCGAGACCTTCGGTCCGGTCGTCGCGCTCTACCGCGCCGACAGCGACGAGGAGGCGGTCCGGATCGCCAACCAGGGCGAGGCCGGGCTCTCGGCGAGCGTGTTCAGCAAGAACGTACGCGAGGCCGACATGATCGCCCGTCGGATCCGCGCGGGCGCGGTGAACATCAACGACGGCGCCGCGCTGGCGGCGGGCAGCATCGAGGCTGGGATGGGCGGCATGGGATCGAGCGGGCTGGGCAGACGACATGGCGCCGACGGGATCCGGAGGTTCACCGACGCCCAGACCCTCGCGGCGTCCAGGATGGGTCCGATCGGGCCGTTCACGGGCCAGACGGTCGAGAAGTTCGTGCAGCTCGGCAACGGTCAGCTCAAGGCGCTGCGGAAGCTGGGCGCCCGATGAGCGCGGCGGCGGCCGGGGCGTCGACCGGTCCCGGCGAGCACAACCTGGCAGTCCTGACCGAGGAGTCCTACGCCCGGCACGGCGACCACCCGGCGGTCTTCTTCGAGGGCACCTGGCACTCCTCGACCGAGATCGCCGAACGGTCCGCGCGGGTCGCCGGCGGCCTGCGCGAGCTCGGGATCGAGCCGGGCGACCGGGTCGTGGTGCTCACCATGAACACCCCGGAGGTCTTCGTCAGCTACCGAGCCCTGTGGCGAGTCGGCGCGGTGGTGACGCCGGTGATCTTCCTGCAGACTCCGCCCGAGCTGCGCCACATCCTGGAGGACTCCGGGGCCAAGGCCGCGATAGTCACACCCGAGCTGCTCCCCTTGGTCCAGGCGGCCGGGGAGGGCCTCGACCTCACCGTCATCGTCGCTGGAGGGGACCGTGTTGATCTCGACACGCCTCCGCCTAGCGGCTCCGGCGGCTCGACCAGCGGGGCGGGGCTGGTGGCGTACGAGAGCCTGGAGAGCGCCGACCCGATCGACATCGTCCCTCGCGGCGACGACGACCTCGCGGCACTGCTCTACACCGGCGGCACCACCGGCCGGGCCAAGGGCGTGATGCTCAGCCACCGCGGGCTGTGGGAGTCCGGGCACGCGCTCCACCGGGTCGGTGAGAGCCAGGGCACGACGCGTTGGCTGCTGCCGCTGCCGCTCTCCCATGCGTACGGCCTGATCGTGGTCATCAGCGGCATGCACTCCTCGCGGCCGCAGAGCTCGGTGCTGCAGCGGTGGTTCGACGCCAAGGGTTGGCTCGAGCTCGCCCAGGAGCACCAGGTGGAGTCGAGCACGGTGGTGCCCTCGATGCTGCAGATGCTGCTCGACCAGCCCTACCAGGACTATGACCTGAGCTCGCTGCGCTCCTTCGGCAGCGGTGGCGCGCCGCTGCTGCCGGCGCTGCGGGCGAAGGCCGAGGAGGGCTTCGGGGTGACCATCCTGGAGGGCTACGGCTGCACCGAGTCGAGCGCGGTCATCGCCGCCTCGACGGTCGAGGAGTCTCGGCCCGGCAGCGTCGGCAAGCCGCTCGCCCACGCCGAGGTCATCATCGCCGGCCTCGACGGTGAGCCCGTCCCGACCGGCGAGGAGGGCGAGATCTGGGTGCGTGGCCCCGGCGTCATGCAGGGCTACTGGAAAGACCCCGCGCAGACCGCGGCCACCGTCGTCGACGGCTGGCTGCACACCGGCGACATCGGCCACTTCGACGCCGACGGCTACCTCTACGTCGACGACCGGATCAAGGACCTGATCATCCGCGGCGGGTTCAACGTCTTCCCGCGCGACGTGGAGGACGCCCTCCTCGCCCACGAGGCCGTCACCGCGGCCGCGGTCGTCGGACGGCCCGACGAGCAGCGCGGCGAGGAGGTGGTCGCGGCCGTCGCCCTCCATCCGGGCGCGCGGGCCACCCCCGAGGAGCTCATCGCCTTCGCCAAGACGCGGCTCGCGCCGCACAAGTACCCGCGCGAGGTGCTGATCCTCGATGCCGTCCCCGTCACCAGCGTCGGCAAGACCGACAGAAAAGCCGTACGCAGCCTGATCCGCACCACCGAGGGAGAGTCATGACCCGCCAGATCAAGGGAACCGCCGTCATCGTCACCGGAGGCGCCCGTGGCATCGGTCGCGCCACCGTCGAACGGCTGGCTCGTGCCGGGGCCAAGGTGGCCGTGGGCGACCTGGACCCGGACCTGCTCGACGAGGTGGTCGCCGAGTTCGGTCCACGTGTGATGGCCGCGCATCTCGACGTCACCGACCCCAGCTCCTGGCGGGTCTTCCTCGACTCGGTCGCGGACCTGGGACCGTGGGACGTGCTGGTCAACAACGCCGGGATCATGCCGCTCGGGTCGGTTCTGAAGGAGGACGACGCGCTCACCCGGGCGATCTTCGAGGTCAACGTGCACGGCCCGATCAACGGGATCAAGGCGGTCGCGCCGGCGATGGTCGATCGGGGCAAGGGCCACATCGTCAACGTCGCCTCGGCCGTCGGGCGGGTGCCGGTCCCGGACGCCGCCACCTACTCGGCCTCGAAGTTCGCCGTGGTCGGCTTCTCCGAGGCGCTGCGGATGGAGCTGGCGCCGTCCGGGATCGACGTGTCGCTCATCCTCCCGGCGGTGGTCCAGACCGAGCTCGCCGACGGCGTGCCGGCAGCGAAGGGCATGAAGCCGGTCACCGCCGAGGACGTGGCCGCCACGATCGAGGCGGTCATCCGGGAACCGCGTCCCGAGGTCTGGGTGCCGAACTGGGCCCAGGCCCTGACCAAGATCACCCAGGCCATGCCGCGAAAGGTCCAGGACTTCGTCGACCGGGCCACCAACGCCTCGCAGCTGCTCGCCGGCGTCGACCCGGCGGAGCGGGCGGCCTATGAGGAGCGGGTGCGGCGCAACGTACGTTAGGGCCCGCTGAGGGGATTGGCCCAGGAGACGAGGGGCCGATTGGCCGGGCGCGAAGGGCTCTGCCCTCACTAGCGTCACGGTCGTGAACAACGACGGGCTCTCCGTGCCCCAGGGCGCGGCTCTCACCCTCGGCGCCGTGCTCGGCACCGGCGTCATCTCCTTGCCGGCTCTGGCGGCGCAGGAGGCCGGACCGGCCTCGCTGGTCGCCTGGCTGGCGCTCATCCTGCTCTCGGTGCCACTGGCGGCGACCTTCGCCGCGCTCGGCGCGCGGCATCCGGACGGCGGCGGGGTGGCGACGTACGCACGGCTCGCCTTCAACTCGCACGTGGCGACGATGGTGGGCTGGGCGTTCTACCTGACGATCGGCGTGGGGGCGCCGGTCGCGGCGGGCTTCGGTGGGGCGTACGTCGCCGACGCCTTCGGCGGTGGTCAGGGCATGTCGCTGATGGCGACGGCGGCGATCATCGTCCTGGTCACCGCGATGAACTGGTTCGGGATCAAGGTGTCCGGGAGCGTTCAGCTGGCGATCGCCGGGGCGATCGCGGTGCTGCTCGCGGTCGCGGTCGTGGTGGCGCTGCCGCATGCCGACCTGGGTCGGCTGACGCCGTTCGCGCCGCACGGCTGGGGCTCGGTGGGCACCGCCGCGGCGATGCTGGTGTGGGCCTTCGCGGGGTGGGAGATCCTGTCCTCGCTCTCGGCCGACTACCGGGACCCGGCGCGCGACATCCGCCGGGCGACGTTCCTGGCGCTCGGGGTCGTGACGGTGCTCTACCTCGGCATCGCGTTCGCGACCGTCGCAGCGCTCGGGTCCACCTCTGGAGCCGCGCCGTTGGCGGACCTGCTCGTCCTGGGCTTCGGGGAGCCGGCCCGGCCTGTGACCGCGGTCGTCGCGGTGCTGCTGACCATCGGCGCGATCAACGCCTACTTCGCCGGTGGCTCGCGGCTCGGGGCGTCGCTGGCGCGTGAGGGCGGGCTGCCGCAGGTCCTCGCCGACCCCGCTTCCTCGATCCCCCGGCGCTCGCTGCTCGCGATCAGCGCCGTCGCGCTGGGGACGGTCGTGGTGATCTGGGCTGCCGGCACCTCGACCGACGCGGCCCTGCTGATGGCTTCGGGGACGTTCTCGCTGCTCTACGTGGTCGGGGCCGCGGCCGCGCTGCGGCTGCTGCCGCGGGGGACGTGGTCGTGGTGGGCCGCGGTCTGCTCGCTGGTCGCGGCACTGGTCCTGCTGGGTCTCACCGGCGCCCATCTGCTCGGGCCGGTCCTCTTCGCCGGTGCCGGTCTGGCCTGGTCGCTGGCGCGCTCGGGACGGGGCCGGTCACGACCAGCCGGCGAGGTCGGCCAGGAGCTCCAGCCCGCGCAGGAGGCTGTCTGTCCGGACGGCTCCGTAGCCTAGGAAGAGCCCGTCGCGCCCAGGCAGCAGGCGGTGGGCGGCGATCGTGTCCAGTGCGAGTCCCTCGGCCGCGGCACGGTCGGCCAGGTCGGCGGGGAGCTCCGCGTAGGCGGACAGGTGCAACCCGGCAGCAGACGGGAGCACCTCGACCGGCCAGGTGGCGAGGCTCTCGAGGAGGAGCGAGCGGCGCTCGGCGTACGTCTTGGACGCTTTCTGTACGTGCCGGGCGAGCAGGCCCTCCTCCAGGAAGCGGGCCAGGGCGGCCTGGGGCTGCACGGGACCGAAGCCGTCGATGAGCTGCTTGGCGGCCAGGAGGCTGTCGACCAGGGAGCCCGGTGCGACCAGGTAGCCGGTGCGCAGGCTGGGGAGGAGCGACTTGGAGAAGGTGCCGACGTAGATCACCCGGCCCTGGTCGTCGAGGGCATGCAGCGGTTCGAGAGGCCGCCCGGTGAACCGGAACTCGCTGTCGTAGTCGTCCTCGACGATCCCTGCCCCGTGGGTCTCCGCGAAGGCGAGCAGGGCGCGGCGGCGGGCGAGGGAGAGGCGCACCCCGAGCGGGAACTGGTGGCTCGGGGTCGTATAGACGAGCCGGGTCTGCTCCGGGAGCTGCTCGACGACCAGCCCGTCCTCGTCGACCGGCACCGGCACCACCCGGGCACCGTGAGAGGCGAAGAGGTCACGTGCGGACGGGTAGCCCGGGTCCTCGACCGCCACGATGTCGCCCGGCTCGAGCAGCACCCGGGCGATGAGATCCAACGCCTGCTGGGTCCCGTTGGTGACCACGATCTGCTCCGGGTCGGCTCCTACGCCGCGGTGGTAGGCGACCGAGTGCGCCAAGGCCGCTCGCAGTCTGGGCAGGCCGGCGGGTGAGGAGTAGGACCCGGGGTTGTGCCCCCGCAGCCGCGACTCCGCCGCCAGGACCCGCCGCCAGGTCTCGAACGGGAAGAGCTCCGCGTCAGGGATCCCCACCCGCAGGTCGTACGCCGGGACCGCCGCCTCGGCGCTCGTCGACCGTGGGGCCCAGCGCCAGCTCGGGCGCGGCTTCAAGGAGCCCGGGGTCTGGTCCCTGCGCTGCCGCGTGGTCTCGACGACGTACGTCCCCGCGCCGACGCGCGACTCCAGGAAGCCCTCGGCGACGAGCCGCTCGTAGACCGTGGCGACCGTGTTCCGCGAGATGCCGAGGTCGCGGGCGAGCGCGCGGCTCGCGGGGAGCCGGTCGCCCGCCTTCAGTCTGCCGTCGGCCAGGGCCTCGCGCAGCGCGTGGTAGAGCGACACGGATCTTTCAGCGCGGTCGGTCAGGTCAAGCGCGAGGTCCACAGCGCGATTGCACCACAGCTGGGCGCCGAGCGTCCGATGGTTTCAGGACAGCAAGCGCCCGTCTGGGTTGGTCGGCAGCCCGAGGCGCGCGATGATCTCCTCGGCGGTCTCGGCCGCGGACAGGTGGGTGTTGTCGACCACGGTGTGCGGGAAGCGCAGCGGGAACGGCGTCTCAGAGCTGGTCGAGAGCACATGGCGCTCGTTCCAGTCCACCACGTTGGCCCGCGCCCACTCGGTGTCGCGCTTGGACGGCTTCGCGGCCAGCCGCTCCGGGGTGCCCTCGCGGCTCAGGCGCGTCGACAGATCGGCGTACAGCTCGACGCAGTCGACCTTCCCTCCCGCCTCGACCACGGGGCCGGCCAGGCTCTCGACCGTCTGCGCGTCCTCCGGGAGCTCAAGCGCCCATACGTAGGTGAAGATCAGGCCGGGGATGTCGGAGGCCACCGCCTCCTCGATCACCCGCCGGCGGAACTCCGTCTTGAGCACCCCGAACGACGGCATCTCCCAGTCGAAGACCTCCAGCAGCGGCTCGATCGTGGCGTGGTTGGAGAAGAGGCGGTACGGCGTGCGTGCCGCGAGCTCCCGGCCCACGCTCATCTTGCCGACCGCCGGTGGACCGAAGAGATTGACGAGGTGCATGGGGGTCAGTGTGACCGCTGAGTGTCGGTGGTCGCGACTAGGTTTGTCTCCATGAGCGACACGTCCCAGGCGTTGGCGCGGTTCAGCGACCCGACACGTACGTGGTTCGCCGCTGCCTTCGCGGCGCCGACAGCGGCTCAGGCCGGGGCCTGGGAGGCGATCGGGGCGGGGCGCAACGCGCTGGTGGTCGCGCCGACCGGGTCGGGGAAGACGCTGAGCGCCTTCCTGTGGTCGATCGACAAGCTGCTGACCGAGCCGCCCCCGACCCAGAAGCAGCGCTGCCGGGTGCTCTACATCTCCCCGCTCAAGGCGCTCGGTGTGGACGTCGAGCGCAACCTGCGCAGCCCCCTGGTGGGGATCCGGCAGACCGCCGAACGGCTGGGCGTCGAGGCGCCCGAGGTCCGCGTCGGGGTGCGGTCCGGCGACACGACCGCGGCCGATCGGCGCAAGTTGACCACCACTCCCCCGGACATCCTGATCACGACGCCCGAGTCGCTGTTCCTGATGCTGACCAGCCAGGCCCGCGAGACCCTGCGCGGCGTCGAGACGGTCATCGTCGACGAGGTCCACGCGGTGGCGGCGACCAAGCGGGGCACCCATCTGGCGCTGACCCTGGAGCGTCTGGACGCGCTCTTGGAGAAGCCGGCGCAGCGGATCGGGCTCTCGGCGACCGTCCGGCCGCTGGAAGAGGTCGCGCGCTACCTCGGCGGCAGCCAGCCCGTCGAGATCGTCGCGCCACCGGCGGAGAAGCGGTGGGACCTGAGCGTCGTGGTGCCGGTCGAGGACATGACCGCGCCGAGCCCCTACGGCGAGGACGAGGACGACGACCCACAGCGGGCCTCCTCGATCTGGCCCCACGTCGAGGAGCACGTCGCCGACCTGGTCACCGCCCATCGCTCGACCATCGTCTTCGCCAACTCGCGCCGGATCGCGGAGCGACTGACCGCGCGGCTCAACGAGATCGCCTCCGACCGGGTCTTCCAGACCGGGCCGCCACCGGCCCAGGTCATGGCGCAGTCGGGGCAGTCGCACGGCGCGGCCCCGGTGATCGCCAAGGCCCATCACGGGAGCGTGTCGAAGGAGCAGCGCGCGCTGATCGAGGACGACCTCAAGTCGGGCCGTCTCCCAGCGGTGGTCGCCACCTCCAGCCTCGAGCTCGGCATCGACATGGGCGCGGTCGACCTCGTCGTCCAGATCGAGTCACCGCCGAGCGTCGCCTCCGCTCTCCAGCGGGTCGGGCGCGCCGGCCATCAGGTCGGGGAGGTCTCTCGCGGCGTACTCTTCCCGAAGCACCGCGGCGACCTGGCCCAGACGGCGGTCAGCGTGCAGCGGATGCGGCAGGGCCTGATCGAGTCGATGAGGCTGCCCGCCAACCCGCTCGACGTGCTCGCCCAGCAGATCGTCGCCGCGACGGCGCTGGAAACCTGGGACGTCGACGAGCTGTTCACGCTGGCCAGGAAGACGGCGTCGTACGCGACCCTCCCCCGCTCCGCCTACGACGCCACCCTCGACCTGCTGGCCGGGCGCTACCCGAGCGAGGAGTTCGCCGAGCTGCGGCCGCGGATCGTGTGGGACCGGGTCGCGGGGACCGTGACCGGGCGTCCGGGCGCTCAGCGACTCGCGGTGACGAGCGGCGGCACCATCCCCGACCGCGGTCTCTTCGGCGTCTTTCTGGTCGGCGAGGGCACGGGGAGGCGCGTCGGCGAGCTCGACGAGGAGATGGTCTACGAGTCGCGGGTCGGCGATGTTTTCGCCCTCGGCGCGACGAGCTGGCGGATCCAGGACATCACCCACGACCGGGTGCTGGTGACCCCGGCCCCCGGGATCCCGGGGCGGCTGCCGTTCTGGAAGGGCGACTCGCTCGGCCGGCCGGCCGAGCTCGGCGAGGCGGTCGGCGCCTACACCCGCGAGCTGGCCGCCCTGCCCGCGAAGAAGGCGGAGGCGCGGGCGCAGGAGGACGGCCTGGACGCCTACGCGGCCGCCAACCTCGTCACCTACCTGCACGAACAGGTCGAGGCCACCAACGTCATCCCCTCCGACAGCAACATCGTGGTCGAGCGGTTCCGAGACGAGCTCGGCGACTGGCGGCTCCTGGTCCACTCCCCCTACGGCCGCCCGGTGCACGCACCGTGGGCGCTGGCGATCAACGCCCGGATCCGGGAGCGCTACGGCGTCGACGGGCAGGCGATCGACAGCGACGACGGCATCGTGATCCGCCTCCCCGACACCGACGCCGAGGCCCCGACCGGCGAGATCATCGTCTTCGAGCCCGACGAGATCGAGGACCTGGTCACCACCGAGGTCGGCGGGTCGGCACTGTTCGCCAGCCGGTTCCGGGAGTGCGCTGCCCGGGCGCTGCTCCTCCCCCGCCGCGACCCCGGCCGCCGCTCGCCGTTGTGGCAGCAGCGACAGCGCTCGGCCGCCCTGCTGGAGGTCGCCTCGCAGTATCCGAGCTTCCCGATCATCCTCGAGGCCGTTCGGGAGTGCCTCCGCGACGTCTACGACCTGCCCTCCCTCGTCGGCATCCTCAAGCGCATCGACCGCCGCGAGATCTCCATCGTCGACGTCGCCACCCCGACCCCGTCGCCGTACGCGCAGTCGCTCCTCTTCGGCTACGTCGCCCAGTTCCTCTACGAAGGCGACTCGCCCCTGGCCGAGCGCCGCGCCGCCGCGCTCACCCTGGACCAAGGCCTCCTCGCCGAGCTGTTGGGCCGAGCAGAGCTCCGCGAGCTCCTAGATCCCGAGGTCTTGGCCGAGGTCGAGGCCGAGCTCCAGCGCCTCGCGCCCACCCGGAAGGCCCGCGGTGCCGAAGGCATCACCGACCTCGTCCGCACCATCGGCCCCCTGACCCTGACCGAGATCACCGCCCGAACCGCCCCTGCCGAGACGTCAGGCGCGTCGGCCGAGACGTCACTCGCGTCGGCCGAGACGTCACCGACTGACGTCTCGACCGACCGGAGTGACGTCTCGACCGACCGGAGTGACGTCTCGGCGATGTTGGAAACTCTTGCCGCGGCTCGGCGGGTGGTCGAGGTGCGGGTGGCCGGGGAGGCTCGGTGGGCGGTGGTCGAGGATGTGGCCAGGCTCAGGGACGGGCTGGGGGTTGCGGTCCCTCCGGGAGTGCCGTCGGCGTTCACCGAGCCCGTCGAGGACCCTGTCGGCGACCTGGTCTCGCGCTTCGCACGCTCGCACGGGCCGTTCACGGCCGCCGATGTGGCGGCGAGGCTGGGGCTGGGAGAGGCGGTCGTCCGGCACGCCCTGGCCCGGCTCTCGGCCCGCGGGCGGGTGCTCGACGGGGAGTTCCGGCCGGGCGGGAGCGGGCTGGAGTGGTGCGATGCCGACGTGCTCCGGATGCTGCGGCGGCGTTCGCTCGCCCGACTGCGCAAGGAGGTCGAGCCCGTCGAGCCGGCAGCGCTGGGCAGGTTCCTCCCGGCATGGCAGAAGACTTCCGTACGGAAGGGCGCGCTGCGTGGGGTCGACGGGGTGCTGAGCGTCGTCGACCAGCTGGCGGGCTGCCCGGTCCCGGCCAGCGCGTTGGAGAGCCTGATCCTTCCGGCCCGGGTGGTCGACTACGAGCCGGCCTTCCTCGACGAGCTGACCGCCGGTGGCGAGGTGCTCTGGGCGGGCCACGGGACCCTGCCCGGCACCGACGGCTGGGTCTCGCTGCACCCGGCCGACACGGCCGAGCTGACCCTCCCGCCGCCGACACAGGTCACCGAAGGGCCGCTCGCCCAACGGCTGCTCGAGGCGTTGGAGCCCGGCGGTGCGTGGTTCTTCCACCAGCTCGCCCGCACCGTGGCAGCCGACCTCGACACCACCCCGAGCGATGCCGACCTCAGCGCCGCGCTGTGGGAGCTGGTCTGGTCGGGCCGGGTCAGCAACGACACCCTGCTGCCGTTGCGGGCGCTGACCCGCTCCGGCACCCCGTCGCACCGCTCGAGGCGGCCGCCGCCGCGCGCCCGCGGAGGGCGCTACGCCGGCGGCACACGGATGCCGGTGCGGGCCGGTCTCCCGGAGACGGCCGGACGCTGGACGATCCTGCCCGAGCCGGATCCCGACCCGACCAAGCGCGCCCACGCGGCCGCCGAACGACTGCTGGACCGGCACGGGGTCGTCACCCGCGGCGCGGTCCAGTCCGAGCGCACCCCAGGCGGGTTCGCCGCCGTCTACAAGGTGCTCAGCGCGTTCGAGGAGTCCGGCCGCGCCCGGCGGGGCTACTTCGTCGAGGGCCTGGGCGCGGCCCAGTTCGGCACTGCCGGCTCGGTCGACCGGCTGCGTACGTTCTCCCGGGTCGAGTCCAGCGACAAGCCGGTCGCCCTCGCGCTCGCTGCCACCGACCCCGCCAACCCCTACGGCGCCGCGCTCCCCTGGCCGGTCTCGACAAGCTCGACCACCGATGCCTCGGGCCACCGGCCAGGGCGCAAGGCTGGCGCGATCGTGGTGCTGGTCGACGGCGAGCTGGCGATGTACGTCGAGCGCGGTGGCCGCACGCTGCTGACCTGGTCCGATGATCCCAACCTCCTCGAGCCCGCCGCCGAGGCGCTCGCCGAGGCCGTCCGACGAGGCGCGCTGGGGCGACTGACGGTCGAGAAGGCCGACGGCGCTCCCCTGCTCGGCTCCGGCGATACCCCGCTCCGCCAAGCCCTGCAGTACGCCGGCTTCATCGCCACCCCGCGCGGCCTGCGCCTGACCTCGCAGAGCAGGTGAGGACGTGCCCGAGGGGGACGCGGTGCTCCGCACCGCCAGGAGGCTCGAGAAGGGGCTGACCGGGCAGGTGCTCACGCGGACGGACTTCCGGGTCCCGCAGCTTGCCACGGCCGACCTGGCCGGCGGCACCGTCCGCGAGACGCTGGCCCGTGGCAAGCACCTGCTGACCCGGATCGACCATCGCACCGGCAAGTGGACGCTGCACACCCACCTGAAGATGGAGGGCTCCTGGCGGGTCCTCGAGGCCGGCCGGCGCTGGCCGAAGCCCGGGTTCCAGGCACGAGTGGTGCTCCGCACCGAGAAGACCGAGGCGGTCGGCTTCCTGCTCGGCATCGTCGAGCTCGTGCCCCGCGACCAGGAGGAGCGCATGGTCGGCCATCTCGGCCCGGACATCCTCGCCGACGACTGGGACCCGGACGCCGCCCTCGAACGCCTCGCCCGCCAGCCCGAGCGGCCCCTCTTCGATGCGCTGCGCGACCAGACCAACCTCGCCGGGATCGGCACGATCTACGCCGCCGAGACGTGCTTCATCGCCGGCATCAGCCCACTGCGTACGGTCGCGGAGGCCGGCGACAGGCTCCCCCGGATGCTCCAGCGCACACGCGACCTGATGCAGGCCGACTGGTCACGCTCCCGGCAGATGTGGGTATACGGCCGCCGAGCGTGCCGGCGCTGCGGTGGCACCGTGACCGTCGCCAAGGTCGGCCCTCCCGGTGAAGAGCGCCCGGCCTACTTCTGCGCCAGGTGTCAGCCCTAAGCCGGGTAGCCGTGAACGAGCTGCATCCGGATCCGCGCGATCCGCACTCGGGTGTCTCGCATGTGTCGTGCGACGTGCACGCGCTCGTTGGGAGCGACCGAGGTGAACTCGTCGCGAAGGATGTTCAGGGTCTCTTCCAGCCCGAAGAGCTCGGCCTCGAGCAGCGCGGGATCTGTTCGCGGCGCCGGAACCGCCATACCCGGAAGCTCGTTGTCGACAGCCATCTGCATAACACCATCTCCCCATGAACCTGCGGCCCATCGTGAGCCCGCATCACACAAGGAGACGGCGGCGTCCGTCTTGAGACACCCGGGAAGCGATCTCCCCGAGATTGGGGAGGTTCAGGCTGCGGCGGCGTCCGCCGCGGCGCGGACCGGCATCCGCAGGATGGTGGCCTCTTCGATGGCGACCGCGTCGGAGACGTCGCGAAGCACATCGGAGAGAGCCACGTCGAGTGCGCTGCAGAGCGAGGCGAGGAGCTCGGAAGAGGCTTCCTTCTGGCCACGCTCGACCTCGGAGATGTAACCGAGGCTCACTCGGGCCTCCGCGGAGACCTCGCGCAGGGTCATCCCACGCTCGAGCCGCTGGGCACGAAGCACCTCGCCGAGCAGTCGACGGAAGAGCACCATTGCGGTCAGCCTCCTACAGTTCACAAGTCACCGACATCTGGGTGACGTCTTTCTCCAACGCTACCTGACCCTTCGATGTTCCCGCCGAAGTAGTCGGAGTAGTTCATCAACAGCGAACAAACACGTATCACGCTGGATCTCCAGGCGCGAGCCCGACAGACCAAGTAGCGTCGATGTTTCGCCGTGCGGACCGGAAAGCCCGACATAGACCGTCCCCACGGGCTTTCCCTCCTGCTCCTCGGGCCCGGCCACACCCGTGGTCGCGAGCGCGTACGTCGCCCCCGACCGCTCCTGCGCACCCGCAGCCATCGCCTCGGCGCACTCCCCGGAGACCACTCCGACGGTCTCGATCACCGAGACAGGAACACCCAGCAGGTCGTGCTTGAGCTCGGTCGCGTACGTCACGAACCCACCGCGATACGTCTGCGACGCTCCCGGAGGGTCGGTGAGCATCGCAGCCAGGCGCCCGGCGGTCAACGACTCAGCGGTGGCCACCGTCGCGTCAGCGTCCCGAAGTGCGGCGTGGAGCTCCTCGACCTGATCCATGGTTCGGACAGTATCCGTTTCGGCCAGGTCTCAGTCCAGCGACCGTCCGAAGACCTGCACCTCGGCCATGTTGAGCTCGGTCGGGCTCGGTGTGGAGAGCCAGACCCGGACGTACCTGCCTCGGGCAGGCAGGTCGATGCTCGTCGGCCTGCCGGCCTGGGCGGCCTCGAAGTGAGAGGTCACCGCGGGGTCGGCCAACGCCTGCGCCAGGGTCGCCGGGAACGGCGAGTCCGAGACCAGCACGTAGTAGTCGCGGACGCGGCTGCCACAGCAGTCCACCCGGTTGTAGATCTTGACCGTCTCCAGGTCGTAGGACGCCCCCAGGTCGACCTGCCACCACGGCTGCGCCTCGCCGCCTGAGGTGGTGCTGAAGTCGTAGACGCTGCCGTTGACCGCCTTGGCCGCCCCATAGGCGGAGGACCAGTCCGAGACCTGGGAGGCCACCTTCCCCTCCGAGACGTTGCGCAGCGGCGGGAGGCCCAGCCAGGAGTCGTGCTCGGCCGCGACATCCTCGAGGAACCTGTCGAGGACGCCGTCACCGATCATGACCAGTCCCTCGACCCGGTTCTTGCCGGGCTCGGAACGGACCTGCGACGCCTCCTCGGCCAGGGCCTCCATACGCGAGCGTGCCGCCGCTGCGGCGTCCTCGTCGCCCCGGCGGATCGCGTCGAGCGCGGCGAGCGCCTCACCCATGGCGTCCGCCCACAGGTCGGTCGCCTGGAGATGCCGGTCGGCGTCGGCGACGAAGCCGTCATCGACCCCGTCCCGGATGGTCTCGGGTGTGGACGCCATCAGCCGTGCCGTCGGCCGCAGATCGCGCAGCGCCTGCTGCGGTCGTGCCTCCCACGCCTTCCAGAAGGCCGCGATGCGCTCCGCCAGCTCGGGTGACTGGGGCAGCCACAGCTCCGGCCCGAACGTCGGCGCCGCGTGGTTGAGGTCGACGAACATCTCCACCGCCTCGGTCACTCGCGGATCGCCGCCGGCGAGGTCGCGAGCCGCCTGGCGGGCCGAGGTCGCCCGGTCCCAGCCGAGGTCGTTCCAGGCGAAGTCCATCATCGTGAAGACGACCAGCTTGCTGGCGTACGCCTGGTTCATCGGGTTCGACACGATGCCGGCGAGATGCTCGGAGAGCCCCGCGTCGCGGTTGGCGTATGGGCCGAGCAGCAGCCGGCCGGCAGTCTGCCCGAAGTCGTTGACCGGGTAGTTGTCCCAGAGGAAGACCTTGCGGCCGAAGAGCTCGCGGGCGGCCGACGCCTGGTCGAGCGTGATGCTCGGCGGCACCACGTCGGTGCCCGTCCACATCACCACGACCTCGGGTGCGAGATGCTCGCGCCATGCCTGCTTGTAGGGCGTCTCGGTCAGGTCGCCGTACTGGGTCGGCACCGTCTGCAGCGGCTGCACCCCGTCGTGCGTCTCCACGAACGAGGACTGCAGCCAGCTGAGCAGCTCGGCCTGAGCCCGGCCGACGGTGGCCTGGGTCGCCCGTCCGTACGCCGCGGTGTCCTCCGCGCAGCTGAACGAGAGCGCGATGTCGTCCAGCGGCAGCGAGAAGTCCCGCACCCCGATGTCGTACATCGCCTGGAACTTCTGCTTCAGCGCGGCTCGGTCGCTCGCGCCGGTGTAGCAGACGGTGTTGCCGGGCGAGAGCGCGAAGGTGAAGCGCACATGGTTCGCGGTGGAGGCAGACACGAGCTCGCGCAGCTCGGCGAGCTTGTCGGCCGGGTACGGCTCCCGCCACCGCTCGCGGTGATAGGGGTCGTCCTTGGGCGCGTAGACGTAGGTGTTGGCCTTCATCCGGCCGTAGAACCGCAGCTGGTCGAGGCGCTCGGCGTGCGTCCACGGCTTGCCGTAGAAGCCTTCGATACTGCCCCGCAGCGGCATCCTCGGCGCGTCGCTCACCTCGGCCCCGGCGATCCGCCAGCCGTCCTCGACGGGGACGAAGAGCTGTCTCAGCGTCTGCGCGGCGTAGAACTGCCCGGTCGTGTCACGCCCGGCCAGCGTCACCGTGCCGACCGCAGCGGCCGACGCGTCGGCGATGACGGCGTAGCCCTCGGCGACGGCCGGGACCTCGACACCGCCGACGCTCCGACGTACGTCGCCACGCTCTGCCGAGCCGAGCAGCACTGTCAACGGCGCCCTGCCCGTGGCCTTGGTGACCACGTCCAGTCGCGTCACCCCGTGCTCGCGCAGCAGCCGGCTGGCCAGGTCCCGAGCCGGAGCGTCCGTGTCGGCCCCGACGACGAGCTCGACCCGTCCGGGGACCGGCAGGTCGGCGCCGGCCCGGGTCACCGAGCGTGGTGTCGGCGAGATCGTCGGCAGCGGCTGGGCCGCAGCGGTCGCCGGCGCCGAGGCGACCCCGGCGACACCCGGCGGCGCGACGGCGACCGTTGCTGCCAGCGCCGCGGCGGCGGCGACGCAGGCAGTGATCACGACGCTCGTCCTGGAACGCTCACGCATGGCAGTCTCCCTCGAGATAGGACATCGCGAGGGAGACTAACCGATTTTGGAAGGTGCCCGAGCAAACTGTGCCGGGCAGCGGCTCGACGCCGGCTAGCCGCCGTTGCGCGCCAGTCCGACGATGACCGGGTCGTGGTCGGAGGAGCGGAACGGCGAGCTGGTGTGCAGATCGGTGCCGGTGTAGTTGTAGCGGCTGTACTCCAACAGCAGGGACTCCCCCGAGTTGATCGACCAGATGTCGGAGCCGGTGAAGCGGCGCTGAGCGTGCCGGTTGAGCAGCACGTGGTCGAGCGAGCCGGCCAGACCGGAGAAGGAGTAGCTGTACTCCTCGTTGCCGCTCAGCGTCTCGGAGTCGGCGTAGCCGGCCTCGTAGAGGACCTGCATCGGGTCCTCCTGGGTGTAGGCGTTGAAGTCGCCGGCCAGCGCGACGTCGGCGATGCCGGTCTGGGCGCGGACCGAGGAGACCCAGGAGACCAGCGCGGTCGCCTGGCGCACCCGCGACTCGTTCGAGGCGCCCTGGCCGTCGCCGGTGTCGCCGTCGCCGGGCCACGGGCCGGGCGAGCCCTTCGACTTGAAGTGGTTGACCACGAAGAAGAACGGGGCGCCGCCGACGACCGGCTTGAAGATCTGGCCGATCGGCTCGCGGGCGTTGCCGAAGGCCTGGTCGTCGCCGCTCTGGCCACCCAGCGCGCGGGCCTCACCCATGCGCCGAACAGCCGAGCGCTTGTAGATGATCGCGTTGGTGATCACGTCGGAGCCGGACGCGTCGGGCAGCTCGGCCGAGGACGGGTTGGCCGTCCAGACCTCGCGACCGGCGGCGGCGTTGAGCGCGGCGACGAGCGAGCTGGTCGCCTCGTCGGGGGTCTCGCCCAGACGGGCGGAGTTCTCGATCTCCATCAGACCGACGACGTCGGCGTCGAGCGCGTTGATCGCGGAGACGATCTTGGACTGCTGGCGCTCGAAGTCGGCCGGGTCCCAGGCGCCGCGCTGGTCGCAGCCGCCTCTGACGTTGTTGCCGTCGCCGGAACGGTCGTTGTAGGCGGTGCAGCCACCGTCGCCGACGTTGTTGTCATCGGCGTCGCCCAGGGTGGTGAAGTAGTTGAGGACGTTGAACGAGGCGATCTTCACGTCGGCGCGGCCGATCTTCCGCTCGTCCGGCGCGTCGCTGCGTACGTCACCGAAGTCGGCCGGCCAGGTCGCCGGGTCCGCGGTGGCGACCTTGGTCGGCTGGAGCCGGTAGGTCGGCGCCGAGGGCGAGCCGCCCTCGGAGAGGATCACCGGGCCGCGGAAGTCGACGGAGGCGCCGACCACGACGGGCGCGGTGTTCGAGACGTAGGGAATCGTGCGGCTCGTCGGCGGGCGAAGCGTGGTCGAGGAGCCGTCGTCGAGAACGATCCCGCGAGCGGCGTTGTCCGCCTCGACCGCCGCGGCCTCGTCCGACCCGGGACGGGCCACCTCGGTCGGCTGGAGCAGCGGTCGGTCGCCCTGGGCGAGGCCGAGCTCGCCGAAGTTCTCCACGCCGTAGGTGTTGCTGACGGTGACCTCGCCCTGAGGGGCGAAGAGCATGCCCTCCAGCGACTCCTTCTGCGCGCCGGTCGCCGGCCACTGCGAGACGACCGGCTCGATCGAGCCGGTGCCGTCGGTGACGATGTCGCCTGCGGTGGGCACCGAGACCTGGGTCAGCCCGGCGTACTCGGTCACCGCACCGGTCACCGTCACCGCGTCGCCCGGCTCGACGGTGACTGCACCGGCCGAGCGGGGCTGGTAGACGAAGAGCGCGTCGGAGGCGTCGTGGGAGCCGAGGTCGAGCGAGCCGCCCGTGCCGGGCGTCTGGAGGTAGAAGCCGAAGAACCCACCTGAGGGGTAGGCCGCGGTGACGATGCCGCTGGTGGTGACGGTCTTGCCGGCGAGCGGGCTGGTGGTGCCGCTGCCCTGGATGTCGGCGATGGCGACGGCCTCGGCTGTGGTGGCGGCGCGCGCGGTCGGGATGGCGACCGCACCGACGCCCGCGACGGCGGCCGTCAGGCCGACCACCGAGCCGAGCAGCTGACGTGCTGAGAACATGGGTGACTCCCCGCGTGGAAGGTAGAAGACGATGGGCGGTCTGCCCGAATCAGCACCGGCCGAACCACGTGACCCTAACGCGGCGTACGCACCCTTTGCGGGGATCTTCGATGAACGTCCGGTAACGGAGTTACAACTACCCGAAACCGGAGATGTGCGCGATCGCTCAGGAGCGGAGGGCTGCGCGCTGCTTCCACACGCCGTGGAAGAACTGGGCACCGGACCACATGGTCAGCGCGACCGCGACCGCGAGGCAGACCTGGAAGGCGTAGAAGACGATCTCCCAGACCAGGGCGTCACCGAAGGCGCCGCCGTGCGCAGAGCCGTGCGGCAGCGGGAGCAGCAGGCCGCCGAGGGCAACGGCCTGCACGGTGGTCTTGATCTTGCCGAGCTCGTCGGCCGGGATCACGATCCTCTTCAGGACCGAGAGCCGCAGCAGGGTGACGCTCCACTCGCGCAGCAGCACGATGATGGTCACCCACCACCACACGTCGCCGACGATCGAGAGCCCGATGAGGGCCATGCCGGTGACCGCCTTGTCGGCGATCGGGTCGGCGATCTTGCCGAAGTCGGTGATCAGGTTGTGCTTGCGCGCCAGGTCGCCGTCGATCTTGTCGGTAATCATCGCGAGCACGAAGATCACGAACGCCACCCAGCGCAGGGTCGGGTTGTCGCCGCCGTCGGCGAGCAGGGCCCACGCGAAGAACGGCACGGCGAGGATCCGCAGCGTGGTCAGCGCGTTGGGTACGTTCCAGTTGCTCGTCTTCACGGCAGCGTCATCGTTCGACTGGGCGTTCACGCAGCCACCTCCGTAGCGCAAGCGCCAGAATACGGACGCGGCTGCGTGATGACTTCATGGTTCGCTCGCTGACGCTCGTTCACGGGCTGCACCTTAACCGTTCACCGAAGCGACCAGGTCGACGCCTTCGGAGGCGATGACGGTCGCGGGCACGAGATCGCCCGGGCGTACGCGCTCGACGTCGCCCTGAAGGGACGTCATGCCGTCGACCTCGGGGCCCTGATGGAGGGCCCGGCCGAGGGTCTCGCCATCGGCGACCTCCTCGACGAGCACGACGACCTGCTCCCCGATCCGCTCCTCGGCACGCTGGGCGGTGAGCTCCTCGACGAGCTCGTTGACGTGCTCGACGCGGGCCCGGATCTCGTCCTCGTCCAGCTTGATCGAGTCGTCGAAGCCCGCGGCCTCGGTGCCGTCCTCGTCGGAGTAGCCGAAGACGCCGGTGACGTCCATGCGCGCGGCGACCAGGAAGTCGGTGAGGATCTCGAGGTCCTCCTCGGTCTCGCCGGGGAAGCCGACGATGACGTTGGACCGCACCCCGGCATCCGGGGCGTAGCCGCGGATCTGCTCGAGCAGCCCCAGGAAGCTCTCCGGGTCGCCGAACCGCTTCATCCGGCGCAGGACCGCGTTGGAGGCGTGCTGGAAGCTCAGGTCGAAGTAGGGCGCCACGCCCGGCGTGGTGGCGATGACCTTCAGGAGGTCGGGCCGGGTCTCGGCGGGCTGCAGGTAGGAGACACGGACGCGCTCGATGCCGTCGATGGCCCCGAGCTCCGGCAGGAGCGTCTCGAGCAGCCGGAGGTCGCCGAGGTCCTTGCCGTAGGAGGTGGAGTTCTCCGAGACCAGGAAGAGCTCCTTGACGCCCTGCTGGGCCAGCCACTGGCCCTCGTGGAGCACGTCGGAGGGACGCCGCGAGACGAACGAGCCGCGGAACTGCGGGATCGCGCAGAAGGTGCAGCGCCGGTCGCAGCCGCTGGCCAGCTTCAGCGGCGCCCAGGGGGCGTCGTCGAGCCGCGTACGTCCGGCGAAGCCGGGCACCTGGTCCACGGCCGCCATGCCGGGGACCGAGATCGCGGAGGCGTCGCGCTCCACCGGCGAGATCGGCAGCAGCAGCCGACGGTCCTGAGGCGTGTGCGGGTGGTGGGCCTCGCCGCTCAGGATCGAGCGCAGCTTGGCGGCGATGTCGGGGTAGTCGTCGAACCCGAGCACCGCGTCGGCCTCGGGAAGCTCGGCGGCCAGGTCCTTGCCGTAGCGCTCGGCCATGCAGCCGACCGCGACGACGGCCTGCGCCTTGCCCGTCTCCTTGAGGTCGGCGGCCTCGAGCAGCGTGTCGACCGAGTCCTTCTTCGCCTGCTCGACGAAGCCGCAGGTGTTGACCACCACGGTGTCGGCCTGGTCCGGGTCAGCGACCAGCCGGAAGCCACCGGCCGTCAGCCGGCCGGCGAGCTCCTCGGAGTCCACCTCGTTGCGGGTGCACCCGAGGGTGATCATCGCGACCGAGACCAGCGGCTGGTCGGTCGGCGTGGTCTCGGCGGAGGGTTCGGTGACAGTGCTCATCACCGTGAAGTATGACGCGCGCACACCCCGGAGGCCGAACCCTCGCGCCGGACCGACGTCGATCACTCGGGTACGGACCCCGGCTTCACCGCGAGGACCGGGCAGGACGCACCGAGCAGGATCCGCTGGGCGACACTGCCCATCAGCAGCTTGCCGACCGGCGTACGCCGCCGCAGACCGACCACGACGAGCCGGGCATCGAGCTGCTCGGCGGCATCGAGGACCGCGCCGGCGACGTCCGGGTCGATCGACTGCCTGACCTCGTGCGGCCGGCCGGACTCGGCGAGCCGGCGCTCGAGCTCACCGAGCTGGTCGTCGAGGGCGTAGCGATCGTCGACCAGCGCATCGCCCCGGGAGGCGTTGACGACCACCACGCCGCGGTCGCTGCGCTCGGCGTCGGCGAGCGCCCAGTCCAGCGCCACCGAACCGTAGACGTCGGGCGCCCACGCCACGACCACCCAGCCACCTGCGGGATTCTCACTCATGAGTTCGCCAGCTCCTTCTCGTCTTCGGGGGTGGCCGACTCCTCGGCCCCTGCCCGGGCCCGGGCGATGAGCGGCCGGGCCAGGATGAACAGTGCGATCAGAACGTAGATGACCACCGCGAGCGGCTCGCTCAGCAGCGCCGCGTAGTCACCGCCCGAGATGGTCAGCGCCTCGCGCAGCTTGGTCTCCATCAGCGGGCCCAGGATGACGCCCAGGATCAGCGGGAGCACCGGCAGCCCGAAGCGGCGCATCATCAGCCCGAGCAGACCGAAGACGAGCAGCAGGGCGATGTCGAACGGGTCCAGGTTGGTGGCGTACGCCCCGAGGCAGGCGAAGAACAGGATGCCCGCGTAGAGCTGGGGTCGCGGGATCCGCAGCAGGCGCGCCCACAGCGGTGCCAGCGGCAGGTTGAGCACCAGCAGCAGCGTGTTGCCGATCAGCAGGCTTGCCAGCAGGGTCCACACCAGGTCGGCGTGGTCCGTCATCAGCTGCGGGCCGGGCGTGATCCCGTAGCCCTGCAGCGCCGAGAGCATCACCGCCGCCGTGGCCGTCACCGGCAGGCCGAGGGCGAGCATCGGCACGAACATCCCGGCTGCCGAGGCGTTGTTGGCCGCCTCGGGCCCGGCCACGCCCTCGATCGCGCCGCGACCGAAGTCGCCTCGCTTGGAGAGCTTCCGCTCGGTCAGGTAGGAGAGGAAGGTCGGGATCTCGGCGCCACCGGCCGGCAGCGCGCCGAACGGGAAGCCGAACGCGGTGCCGCGCAGCCACGGCTTCCAGGAGCGTCCCCAGTCGTCGCGGGAGAGCCAGGGACGGCCGACCGGGATCACGTGCGCCGGCTTCCGGCGCAGGTGGGCGGCCACCCACAGAGCCTCGCCGAGCGCGAAGATGCCGACCGCGACGACCACGATGTCGAGCCGGTCGACGAGCTGGGTGACACCGAAGGTCAGCCGGGGCTGGCCGGTGTTGAGGTCGAGACCGACCAGGCCGATGGTCAGGCCGAGGAACAGCGCGGCGAACCCGCGCAGGGCCGAGGCGCCGAGCACCGTCGTGGTCATGACCAGCGCCAGGACCATCAGTGCGAAGTACGACGGTGCGCCCAGGTCGACGGCCACGTCGGCCAGCGCCGGGGAGAAGAAGGCCACCAGGATGGTGCCGATGGTGCCGGCGACGAACGAGCCGACCGCGGCGGTGGCCAGCGCCTGCGCGCCACGCCCCGCTCTGGCCATCCGGTTGCCCTCCAGCGCCGTCATGACCGACGCGGACTCCCCCGGTGTGTTCAGCAGGATCGAGGTCGTGGAGCCGCCGTACATGCCTCCGTAGTAGAGGCCGGCGAACATGATGAACGCGCTGGTCGGCTCCAGCCGGTACGTCACGGGAAGCAGCAGAGCGATGGCCATCGCCGGCCCGATGCCGGGCAGCACGCCGACGAAGGTGCCCAGCAGCACGCCGACGGCGGCGTAGAGCAGGTTCATCGGGGTCAGGGCGGACTCGAGCCCACCCATGAGCAGTTGGAAGTTCTCCATCAGTCAGTCCTCACAGGATCCCGTCGAGTACGCCAGGGGTGAGCGGGATGCCCAGACCGACGTAGAAGGCGTACCAGCTGGCGATCGCCAGGACGAGCCCGACGAGCACGTCGCGAACGAGCGTGCGGCTGCCGAGGGACCAGGCGGCGCCGGCGAACAGCACCGCGCCCGAGATCGCCCAGCCGAGCAGGTTCACGGTCGCGACCGTGAACAGCAGGACGGCGACCAGCTTGAGGACGGTCAGCCAGTCGGCGGACGAGCTCAGGTCGACGTCCTCGCCGTCCTCCGGCTCCGGCTGGGAGCCGCGGGCGGTGGCGACCGTCAGCAGGGCACCGACCAGGACGAGGCCGGAGCCGATGACGTACGGGAAGACACGAGGGCCGACCGGGTCGGCGAAGCCGACCTCGAGACCGGCGGCGTCGATGATCGTGTAGATCCCGATGACGACCAGGAGCACGGCCAGGCCGTACTGGCCCAGGTCGACCCGGCGCTGCGGGCTCTCCTCGGCCGGCTGCCCCTCTGGGTGGGCGGGTTGGGTGTCGTGGACGCTCACAGCAGATCCAGCTCCTTCAGGGTCGAGGCGACGCGCTGGTCCTGCTCGACCAGCAGGTCGTCGAAGTCGTCGCCGGTGACGAAGGCGTCGGTCCAGCCGTTGTCCTTCAGCGCCTGCTGCCACTGCTTCGAGTCGTGCATGCGGGTGAGCAGGGTGATCAGCTCCCGGCGGCGCTTGTCGCTGATCCCCGGCGGGGCGAGCACACCACGCCAGTTGAGGAAGACCAGGTCGATGCCGCTCTCGGTCAGCGTGGGCGCGTCCGCGAAGACGCCGGTGGCGCGCTCGTCGCCGGAGGTGGCCAGGACCCGAAGCTCACCGGCCTCCACCTGGCCCTCGAACTCGGCGAGTCCGGAGAAGCCGACCTCGATCTTGTGGCCGAGGAGCGCGCTGGTGAGCGGGCCACCGCCGTCGTAGGTGACGTACTTGACCTTCTTCGGCTCGATGCCGGCCGCCTCGGCCAGCTGCATCGGGAAGAGGTGGTCGGGACCACCCGGCGACGAGCCGCCGCCGACGACGACGGACTCGGGGTCCGCACGCCAGGCCTCGACGAGATCGTCGATGGTCTTGAACGGCGAGTCCGCCGGGACCAGCACGCCCTCCTGCTCCTCGATGAGCTGGGCGATGGGGGTGGCGTCCTGAGGGCGGGCGTCCACGCCGAAGGAGTAGGTGGAGCCGACCACGCCCAGACCGATCGTCATGAGCAGGTTGCCGTTGCCCTCCTCGCTCATCAGGCGGGACATCGCGACGGAGCCGCCGGCGCCGAGGATGTTGGTGACCTGGATGTCCCCGCCGGACAGGTTCTCCCGGTCGAGCACACCCACGGCCGCCCGGCCGGTCTGGTCATAGCCGCCGCCCGGGCTGTTCGGGATCCACATGTCGAGGTCTCGCGACTCCTCGCCGCGGGTCACGCCGCAGGCCGACGCGGCGGCCAGCAGACAGGTGACGAGCACGACGGCGAGGGCACGGGTGCGGCGTATGCTCGCTGCCCGGCGCCACTGCGTAGGCAGCGGCAACCGGGGCGGGGACGGCGATGTCGGCGTCGACAACGGCTGGCCTCCAGACTCAGGGGATGAAACGGTCAGTGGCGATGGTCACAGTCATCGGTGACCGCCGTCACCGTTGGGCAACCAAAGGAGGTTGTGGAACTTGTGGTCACGAGGCGCACGCCGCCATCTGTCGCTGGCCGGCCAGGTGCTGGTGCTGCAGCTGACGGTGCTCCTGCTCGTCGTCGTGGCGACCAGCATCGTCTCGCTGCGGCAGAGCGACGCCGACTTCCGAGACTCCCGTGAGGACCGGCTGCGCGCGGCGGCGGAGAGCCTGGCCGGGATCGCGGCCGTGCAGGACGGGCTGACCAGCACACCCGACCGGCAGGCGCTGGCCTTCTACCTGCAGACGCGCGCAGCGGACGCGGGCGCCGACACCGCCTACCTCACCGACCTCGACGGCAAGGTCCTCGTCGCGACCGACCCCACCCGGGTCGGTGAGACGCTCGACCTCGGCGGGCGCGAGACGAGCCGGGCCTGGTCCGGCGACATCGACGACGCCGGGAGCCGCGCGATCGCCGCCCAGGTCCCGGTCTACGGCGGTGGCTCGACCGGTGCGGACGCCGAGGCACCGCGGCCGGTCGGCGTGGTCGTGGTGACCGAGGACTACCCGCCCCTGACCGAGCGGCTCGCCCGGACCTGGGCAGACGCCCTGACCGTGCTGCTGGCCGGTCTCGCGCTCGGCGTGCTGGGCTCGTGGCTGCTCGCCCGGCTGATCAAGCGGCGTACGCGGGGGCTGGAGCCGCGCGACATCGCCGCCCTGGCCGACCATCGCGAGGGCCTGCTGCGCTCGATCCGCGAGGGTGTGCTGGCCGTAGGGGCCGACGGCCGGGTCAGCCTGATGAGCGATAGTGCCCGAGACCTGCTCGGGCTGACCTCGGACCCGACCGGCCGCCGCCTCGACGAGCTCGACCTGCCCGCCGAGACCCTCGCCCTGCTCAGCGGGGCCGAGGAGGTGCACGACGCACCGCTGGTCGCCGGCGAGCGGGTGCTGGTGCTCAACCGCAACCGGGTCCACCACGACGGCCGCCCCGCCGGCACCGTCACCACCCTGCGCGACCGGACCGAGCTGGTGGCGCTGCAGAGCGAGCTCAACGCGCGCGAGAGCGTCACTGAGACGCTGCGGGCGCAGACCCACGAGTTCAGCAACCAGCTGCACACCATCACCGGGCTGCTGGAGCTGGAGGAGTACGCCGAGGTGGGCCGTTTCGTCACCGGCCTGACCGCCCGCCGGGCAGCGCTGAGCGACCACATCACCTCCCGGATCGACGACCCCGCGGTGGCCGCCCTGCTCATCGCCAAGGCCAGCCTCGCCGCCGAGCGGCGGGTGAGTATCGAGCTGGAGACGTCGAGCGCGCTGCCGCGGCTCACCCCCGACGGGTCCGCCGATGTGGTGACCGTCCTCGGCAACCTGGTCGACAACGCCGTCGACGCGGCGGCCATGGTGGGGCCCCTGGACGGCCGGGTCGGCGTACGCCTGACCGCCGAGGGCGAGACCGTGACCGTCCGGGTCTCCGACACCGGCGGCGGGGTGCCGGCCGAGCGGCTGCCCGAGATCTTCCGGCGAGGCTTCAGCACGAAGCCACGCGACGCCAGCGGCCGCGGGGTGGGGCTCGCGCTGGTGCAGCTGGTGTGCCGCACGCGCGGCGGCGAGGTCGAGGTGGAGAATAGCGGGTCGGCGCAGCGTCCCGGAGCCGTCTTCATCGCGACCCTGCCGGGCGCCGTCCCGCTCGCACCACCCACCACCGCCCTGGAGGAGACCTGATGCCGTCCACACCTGAGCTCACCGTGCTCGTGGTCGAGGACGACTTCATGGTGGCCTCGATCCACACCCGTTTCGTCGAGCGCGTGGAGGGGTTCCGGGTCGTCGGCGTGGCCGCCACCGGCTCCCAGGCGCTGGCGGAGACCGCCCGCCTCTCCCCCGACGTGCTGCTGCTCGACGTGCACCTCCCCGACTTCAGCGGCATCGAGCTGCTACGCCGGCTGCGCGGACGCGGAGACGACGCCGACGTCATCGTCATCACCGCCGCCCGCGAGGCGGACACGGTGCGGGCGGCCGCTGCCGGCGGAGCAGCGCACTACGTGGTGAAGCCGTTCCCCTTCGAGGACCTGGCCGCCCGGCTCGACGACGTACGCCGCTCCCGCGAGGCGCTCGCCCGGATCGGGCAGCGCGCCGAGAGGACCGACAGGACCGAGCACCGTGACGAGGTCCAAGCCGGCATCGACGAGGTCTTCAACCACCAGGGCGCACGGGAGACTCGGGAACGGCTGCCGAAGGGGCTCAGCGCCGAGACCGCCCAGGCCGTCCTGGCCGCGCTGCAGGCCGCCGGCGAGCTCAGCGCCACCGAGTGCGCCGACGCGATCGGCGTCTCTCGGGTGAGCGCCCGCCGCTACCTCGAGCACTTCGCGAGCACGGGCCGGATCGGCGTACGGCTCAACTACGGCACCGCCGGGCGGCCAGAGCGCCGCTACCGCACGGGTGACGCGTGAGGCTCCTGCCTCAGGCGGACTCGCGGATCACCAGCCTCGTCGGGAGCACGACCGAGGCCTCGACCTCCTCCCCCGCCACCAGGCGGAGGATCTGTTCGGCGAGTCGGGTGCCGATCTCGTGGATCGGCTGGTGCACCGTCGTCAGCGGCGGGTCGGTGAACCGGGCCGCCTCGACGTCGTCGAACCCGATCACCGCCACGTCGTCGGGCACTCGGCGGCCGAGCCTGCGCAGCGTACGCAGGGCGCCGTCGGCCATCAGGTCGGAGGCCGCGAAGACGGCGTCGATGCCGGGATCGCGCTCCAGCAGCCGTTCCATCGCGTCGATGCCGGACTGGCGCATGAAGTCGCCCTCCTCGACCAGCGACACCGCACCCGGCAACGCTTGGAGACCGGTGAGGTAGCCTGCCAAGCGCTCGCGCCCGGCGACCATGTCCCGCGGCCCGGCGATGGTCGCGATCCGGCGCCGGCCGAGACCGACGAGGTGCTTCATCGCCGCCTCCACACCGCTGGCGTGCTCGACGTCGATGTACGGCACGGTGGCCTCGCCCAGCGGCCGCCCGCTGGTGACGACCGGGACGCCCGCTGCCCGCAGTTCGTCGGGCAGGGTGTCGGCCCCGTGCATCGATGCCAGCACGACACCGTCGACGGTTCGCCCGTGCACGTAGCGCAGGATCCGGTCGTGGCTCGACTGCGTCGAAGCGAGCAGCAGCACCAGCTGCTTGTCCGCATTCTCCAGCGCCTCCCCGACACCCCGGATCACGCCAGGGAAGAAGGCGTCGTCGGAGAAGACCCGGGTTGCGGACTCCGGCAGGATCAGGGCGATGGAGTCCGTACGCTGCGTCACCAGGCTCCGCGCCGCCGGGTTCGGCACGTAGCCGAGGTCGGCGATGGCCCGGCGGATGCTCTCGGCGACGTCTGGGCGCACGGTCGTGGAGCCGTTGACGACGCGCGAGACCGTCGCTCGCGAGGCCCCGGCCGCCCGCGCCACCGTCTCCAGCGTCGGTCGGCCGGCCGGGGTCTCGTTCATGAGTGGAACCTATCGCCCCCGCTCACCGGGTGAACGTGAACCAGTTGAGGTTGACGAAGTCGGCCGGCTGGCCGCTCGTGAACCGCAGGAACACCGTGTGCGTGCCGGTCACCCCGCTGATGCTGCCCGGGACCGTACGCCAGCTCTGCCAGCCTCCCGTGTTCGCCACCGAGAAGCTGCCGATCGGGGCGTTGTTCACGTTGTCGAGGCGTACCTCTACCACGCCGCTGACCCCCGCGGGCGCACCGGAGGCGACCCGGGCGGAGAACGTACGGGCGGCGCTCGAGCCGAAGTTCACGCCGTCGTAGCGGAGCCAGTCGCCGTTGCTGAGGTAGCCGACGTTCTGACCGCCACCGGTGTCGGCGGTCGCCTCGGTCCGCGTGCCGCTCTGGGCGTTGTAGGACTCCGCCTGGATGGTCGAGTAGGCGTCCCGGTTGCCCGGGGCGGGCGGGTCGGTCGGCTCGGTGCTGCCGCCGCCCTTGGAGTAGACCGCGACGTAGTCGACCAGCATCGGCACGCCGGAGGCGGTCGCCGAGGTCGGGTTGCCGGGCCACCCGCCACCGATCGCGACGTTGAGGATGATGAAGAAGCCGTGGTTGGTCGCGTTGTTCCAGGTCGTCGCGTCGACCTGGTCCGAGCGGACCGTGTGGTAGAGCGTGTTGTCGACGTAGAGTCGGATCTGCTGCGGGCTGGTGCTGCGGTCCCACTCCATCGCGTAGGTGTGGAACGACGACTGGCAGGTCGAGCCCGGGCAGCCCTGGAGGGTCCCGCCGAGGCCGGTGGTCTCGTTGCACGGGCCGCCGGGCGAGGTGCCGCAGTGCAGCGTTCCCCAGACCTGGTTGGCACCGTTGACGTTCTCCATGATGTCGATCTCGCCGATGCCCGGCCAGTTCCAGTAGTTGCCGCGGAAGGGCTCTCCCAGCATCCAGAACGCCGGCCAGATGCCCTGGGCCGCCGCGCCGGTGACGTTCGGCATCTGGATGCGGCCCTCGACTCGGAGCACGCCGCCGGAGGGCGGCTGGAAGTCGGTACGGGTGGTCTCGATGCGCCCGGAGGTCCAGTTGCCGGCGCCGTCGCGGATCGGCTTGATGACGAGGTTGCCGTTGCCGTCCTGGTAGACGTTCTGGGTGCTGTCGCTGTGGTAGGCGATCTCCCCTGTGCCCCAGTTGGGGGCACCGCCGGGGTAGGAGTGGCCGATGTCGTACATCCAGTTGTTGGTGTTGATCCGCGACCCGGCCGCACCGGTGAAGTCGTCGCTCCACACCTTCGTCCAGCCAGCCGGGGTGCCCGGCTCCGACGCCTCTGACGCCTGCCCGAACGATGTCAGCGGGATCGCCACCGCGACCACGCCGGCCGCGATCACAGCAGCTCCTAATGCCTTGAGACTTCTCATGATGACTCGCTTCCCGATGAATGAGCGATGAGCCTGGCGACTCGTGAGAGCGCTCTCTCGGGTTTAATGGTCCCAAAGCCGATGTGACCTGCGTCACCAAATCTCAATCTCTTTAACAACCCGCCGAGACGGCGCGTTCTGACCGAAAACAGCGCCGAGTCGGCTCGTCATGACGAGCCGACTCGGCGGGGACTGTGGTCAGGACGCGCCGACTCGGCACTCCAGGGGCGGGGAGCGTGCTAGCCGGCCGTGTAGGTCCGCTGGGCCGCTTCGCCGGTCTTGCCGAGCTCGTTGGCCTTGCCGTCGCCGATGGCGACCTTGAGAGAACCGTCGGAGGTCTGGACCCGAAGCGGCGGGGTGACCTGGAGCTCCTTGGACTCACCGAAGGCGAGGTCTCCGCTGAAGACGACCTTGCCGCGCGAGTCGCGCACGACCACGTGGGCGCCGCCGCCGGCGGCGGAGATGGTCACCGGAACGGGCGAGGACTTGCCGTAGGGGCTGTCAGTGCCGGCTGAGCCGTCGAGCTGGATCGCCCCGGCCTCGGGCTGGCCCTGGGTGCCGTCCACGACCAGACGGGCGACCGACCAGACCAGGATGACCGCCATCACCGCCGCGACGAGAACCGACCAGGACGGACCGCCCCGCATCCGCCGGGACGGGCGGATCGCGGCGCTGTGGGCGAGCTCGGCCTCGAAGACGGCGCGCGCGCTCACCGGGCCGGAAGCGTGCTTCTCGTCGTAGGTGCGCAGCAGCGGCGCCACCTCGATCCCGAGGACACGCGCCAGCGTGCGAAGGTGGCCACGGGCGTAGAAGTCGCCGCCGCAGGGGCCGAAGTCGTCGACCTCGATCGCCTCGATCACGTGGGGCCGGATCCGGGTCCACTCAGCCAGGCCGTCGATGTCCAGTGCGAGCCGGCGGCGGGCCGCGGCGATCTCGGCACCGATCTCGGGGACCTGGTTCGACATCTGCTCGGTGGGCTGGTCGTCCACGCCGTCGATGGAGAGCCCTTCGACCTGCTCGTCGGGCTCGGCGAGCGGACGTACGCCCTCGAGCTCGGAGTCATCGTCGTGAAGATCGACCGCGAACGCCTCGTCCTCGACGTCTGCGTCGACATCGGCACGGGACTGCGAAGGGTTCGACTGGAACGCGTTCGCGCCGTGGACGGCGACCGCCTCCTGCGGCTCCGGCGGCACGTAGCGGACGTCCACCCGGACCGCGGTCGAGGGCTCACGCAGCGGCACCGCCGCCTCGGACTTCACCTCGGGCTCGGGGTCGGTCTTCGGCGTCGTCTCGTCCTGTGTGTCCCGATCCACCTGATCCTGTCCCGCCTCGTCCACCACGTCCGCGGCATTGATATCAGGCTCGTCCAAGACCCGGAGCAGCCGGGGGTTGGTGTCGCCGGCCTGCGCGGAGAGGGGCGGCCGGACCGCGGTGTCGCCGTCGTCCACGACCAGCTCGTCATCGGCCTCGCGACCGGCCTCTACGGCGGTCTCGTCGGTATCCGACTCCGGTCCCGTCGCCTCGAGCGCGGGGTCGATCTCGACGACCTCGACACCGTCGGCGGCCACGATCGCGATGGCCTCGGTGACGTCGTCGCCGGCACCGAGGACACGAGTGGAGAGGCCGAGCGGGAGCGAGAACGGCAGGCCGTAGAGACGCTGGGTCAGCATCGCCTGGCGCCGGGCGGTCGCGGAGAGCTCATCGAGCACCTCGTCCTCGTCGTGCAGCAGCACGCCGATGCGACCGTCCTTCCAGAACCGCTCGATCCCCTCGGGACGCGGGGTGTGCTCGACGGCCTCGATCTTCGACCACGGGATTCCCTGCCAGGTCTGGCCGAAGCGGAGGCGAACGCCCTGCTCGTCCACGAGCAGCAGCGGCATCCGGGAGTCCCATGCCGTCCAGCCCTGCACCGCCGCGACGGCAAGCAGGATCAGGCCGACCAGATAGCCCTCGATGCCGCCGCGCAGCACGAAGGCCAGGCCGACCAGGAGGGAGGCGAGCGCCACGACCAGTGCGAGGCGGCCGTTGCGGCGTACCTCGACGACATCGACGTCGACATCAGTGTCGACATCGGCGTCAGGAGCCTCGCCGCTCGGAGCCGTCTCGGCTGCCTCGGTTGGTTCGGCCGGCTCGGTTGTCTCGGTTGTCTCGGTTGTCTCGACTGCTTCAGCAGGGTCGACGGTCTCGGCCGCCGGTGAATTCTCGCTCACATCTCCCCCTGGATCGTTGCGATCACGCTGTCGATCTCGTCAGGCTTGACGAGTACGTCGCGTGCTTTGGAGCCCTCGGAGGCACCGACCACCCCGCGCGACTCGAGGATGTCCATGAGACGGCCGGCCTTGGCGAACCCGACGCGGAGCTTGCGCTGCAGCATCGAGGTCGACCCGAACTGGGTGGAGACGATCAGCTCGATCGCCTGCACGACCAGGTCGATGTCGTCGCCGATGTCGTCTTCCAGCACCCGCTTGGTCTCGGCAGGGGCGGTGACATCGTCGCGGTAGGACGGCTCAAGCTGCCCCTTCACCGACTTCACGACTGCGTTGACCTCGGCCTCGGAGACCCAGGAGCCCTGCACACGGATCGGCTTGGAGGAGCCCATCGGCAGGAACAGCCCGTCACCCTGGCCGACCAGCTTCTCGGCGCCCGGCTGGTCGAGAATGACGCGCGAGTCTGCCAGCGACGAGGTCGCGAAGGCCAGCCGCGAGGGCACGTTGGCCTTGATCAGACCGGTCACCACGTCCACGGAGGGCCGCTGTGTGGCCAGCACCAGGTGGATGCCGGCTGCACGGGCGAGCTGGGTGATGCGGACGACGGCGTCCTCGACGTCGCGCGGGGCGACCATCATCAGGTCGGCGAGCTCGTCGACGATGACCAGCAGATACGGGTAGGGAGACAGGACCCGCTCGGAGTCGGGCGGCAGCTGCACCTTCCCGGCCCGTACGGCCTTGTTGAAGTCGTCGACGTGGCGGAAGCCGAAGTTGGCCAGGTCGTCGTAGCGCATGTCCATCTCGCGTACGACCCAGGCCAGTGCCTCGGCGGCCTTCTTCGGGTTGGTGATGATCGGCGTGATCAGGTGCGGCACGCCCTCGTAGGAGTTGAGCTCGACCCGCTTGGGGTCGACCATGATCATCCGCACCTCGTCGGGGGTGGCACGCATCAGCACCGAGGTGATCATCGAGTTGATGAAGGACGACTTACCCGAGCCGGTGGCACCCGCGACCAGCAGGTGGGGCATCTTGGCGAGGTTGGCGACCACGAAGCCGCCCTCGACGTCCTTGCCGACACCGGTGATCATCGGGTGGTGGTCGTTGCGCGCCGCGTTGGAGCGCAACACGTCCCCGAGGGTGACGATCTCCTTGTCGATGTTGGGGATCTCCACACCGACGGCCGACTTGCCGGGGATCGGCGAGAGGATGCGCACGTCCGCGGAGGCCACCGCGTAGGCGATGTTCTTCTGGATGCCGGTGATCTTCTCGACCTTCACACCGGCACCGAGCTCGACGATGTAGCGGGTGACCGTCGGGCCCCGGGTGTAGCCGGTGACCGCGGCGTCGATGTTGAACTCCTCCAGCACCGACTGGAGCCGGCTGACGATGTCGTCGGAGGCCTTGGAACGGGCCTTGTGCGGCGAGCCGGGCTTGAGCAGGTCGCTGGCCGGGAGCGTGTAGGCGACGTCTCCGGCGAGCATCAGCTGCTCGACACGCTGCGGCAGCTCGGTGTGGGGCGGCGGCTCCAGCTCGCGCTTCTTGCCGGCCCGCGGCGCGGTCTCGCCGACGGCGGGCAGGAGACCTGCGGCGTCGCTCGGGGCGGCCTCGTTCGGCTGGGTGTCGGCGTCGGAGTCCTCGTCGAGCGCGAGCGCGATGTCGAGCCCGTCCTTCTTGCGCTTCTTCTTCGGCTTCTCCTCCTCGAGGAGCGGCGTCTCGTAGGGCTCGAAGCCCTCGGGGTCGAAGGTGTCGTCGTCGGCGAAGAGCTTCCCGCCCTTGCGCACCCGGCGCATGTTGGTGCCGCTCTCGCCCGGCTCCTCGACCGGCGTCAGGCCGAGCGCACGGTTGCGCAGGTCCACCAGCCGGCTCGGCACCTGGTAGAGCGGCGTCCCGGTGATGACCAGGATGCCGAAGACGACGAGCAACGAGAGGAGTACGACGACCACAGCCGTCGAGCGCAGGACGTCGAGCAGCAGGCTGGCCACGACGTAGCCGATCGCGCCCCCGGCCCACTGCAGCTCGCTGCTGTCGCCGGAGGTGGGCTGCGGGTTGCCGTTGGCGATCTGGATGATGCCGAGCGTGGCCATCAGGAACGCCGACCAGCCGATCACGATCCGCCCGACCGGGGCGGCGTCGACCGGGTCGCGCATCAGCCGGACACCGGCGACGACGAGGCCGACCGGCACCAGCCAGCCGACCTTGCCGACGACGCCGGCCACGGCGATGCGGACGACATCGAAGAACTGCCCACCGAGCTGGAACCAGACGCCGGCGGCGACGAGGACGGAGAGGCCGATCAGGAACAGGCCGGCACCATCACGCCGGTGCTCCGGCTCGAGGTCGCTGGCGGCCTGGCCACCGACTCGGAAGAGGGCCGCCACTCCCCCGGCGATCGCCAGCCACAGGCTGGCGATGGTCGAGAAGATGGCGTCGAAGAGGACTGCGATCGGGCTCGGCCCGTTGCGTACGGCACGCGGTGGCGTACGGTTCGTCTTCCGGTTGGCTGTCTTTGCTGCGGGACGGCGCTTGGTCTGTCCTTTTTGAGGCGCTGCCTTTGAGCGGGCCCGGCTCGTGGCCGTTGCTCGCTTTGTCGTGGTCGTACTCCGGGGACGGGTGCTCTTGGCTGTGGACGAGCTCCGCGAACCCGGCGGGGAAGACGTACGGGTCGCCATACAAACAGGGTATTTGACCAGGTGGTCTGGCTCCGGGACCCCATGGGGGTGTGTTGCATCGGTGTAGTTTGCCGACATGCAGAGCATCGCGGTCCTGGTCGCACTCCTGACCGTCGCCGACGCCGTGACGGACTGGACGTGCGTGTGGTCCGGACGGCGAAGGCTCCACTATCTCACCAAGCCGCTGGTGATGGTGGGGCTGATGGTGTTGGTGGTGCTCCTCGACGACGGCGAGACGGCGGCCCGGTGGCTCCTCGTCGCGCTCTTCTTCGGGATGCTCGGTGACATCTCGTTGATCGGCTCCTCGACCCGGCGCTTCCTCGGCGGCGTGGCGCTCTTCTTCGTCGGCCATCTGGCATACGCCGCAGCCTTCCTCGCCCTCGGCCTGGACGCACCCGGGTGGTCCTGGGCGGGCGTCGCGGTCGCGTTGGTGCTCGCGATCCCGATGGGCCGGGTCCTGCGTGGCGCGCGCCTGATGGGCGGTCGGCCGATGATGGCGGCGCTGGCCGTGTACTCCCTGGTCATCGCCACCATGCTGGTGCTCGGCTGGCTGACCGGGAGCGTGTGGATCGCCGCCGGTGCGCTGGTCTTCGTGGTCAGCGACACCCTGATCGGGCTCAATCTGGCCGAGCACGGCAACGAGACGCCTCGCCTGGCCAACGTGGCGGTCATGGTGACCTATCACGTCGGCCAGGCGCTGATCACGGCTGGCGTGCTGCTCGCTATGCCTCGATGACGACCGGGACGATCATCGGGCGACGGCGATGGGTGCTGGAGACCCAGCGTCCGAACGTACGCCGGATGGCCTGCTGCAGCTGGTAGGTGTCGGTCGCGCCCTCGGAGATGGCACGGTTGACCGCCTTGATGATCGGCTGCTTGACCGGCTCGAAGGCGTTGTCGGGCCACACGTGGCCGCGGGCGTGGATCTCCGGGCCACTGGCGACGACGCCCTTGACAGAGTCGACCACGATGACGATCGAGACGAAGCCCTCCTCGCTGAGGATCCGGCGGTCCTTGAGCTCGGACTCGGTGACGTCACCGACGGTGGTGCCGTCGACGAAGACGTACCCGCACTCGACCTTGCCCGCGATCTCGGCCTTGCCGTCGATGAGGTCGACGACCACGCCGTCCTCGGCGTAGACGACGCTCTCGACCCCGGTCTGGCGGGCCAGGTCACCGTTGGCGAGCAGGTGGCGCACCTCGCCGTGGACAGGCATCACGTTGCGTGGGCGGACGATGTTGTAGCAGTAGAGCAGCTCCCCGGCGCTCGCGTGGCCGGAGACGTGCACCAGCGCGTTGCCCTTGTGGACCACGTTGGCGCCCAGGCGGGCGAGCCCGTTGATCACCCGGTAGATCGAGTTCTCGTTGCCCGGGATCAGGCTGCTGGCCAGCAGGACGGTGTCGCCCGGCTCGATGTGCACGAAGTTGTGGGTGCCGTTGGCGATCCGCGACAGCGCCGACATCGGCTCGCCCTGCGAGCCGGTCGAGACCATGACGACCTTCTCCGGCGGCAGGTCGGCGAGCTCCTTGGCATCGACGATGACGTTGTCGGGCACGTGCAGATAGCCCAGGTCGGAGGCGATCTGCATGTTGCGGACCATCGAACGACCGACGTACGCCACCTTGCGGCCATGCGCGACCGCACTGTCGAGGACCTGCTGGACGCGGTGCACGTGTGAGGCGAAGCAGGCCACGATGATGCGCTGGTCCGACTCCCGGAAGACCTGCTCGATCGCGGGCGCGATCTTCTTCTCCCCGGTCGTGAAGCCGGGCATCTCGGCGTTGGTGGAGTCGACCAGGAAGAGATCGACGCCTTCCTCCCCCAGGCGCGCGAACGCCCGCAGGTCGGTGATCCGGCCGTCCAGCGGGAGCTGGTCCATCTTGAAGTCACCGGTGTGCAGGACGAGGCCCGCCGGGGTGCGGATCGCGACCGCGAACGCGTCCGGGATGGAGTGGTTGACCGCCACGAACTCGAGCTCGAACGGCCCGAAGGAGATCGTGTCGCCCTCGCGTACCTTGTGCTGGACGGTCTCGCGCAGGCGGTGCTCGCGCAGCTTGGAGCCCAGCAGGGCAAGAGTCAGCTCGGAGCCGACCAGTGGGATGTTCTGCCGCTCCCTGAGGAGATATGGCGTTGCCCCGATGTGGTCCTCGTGACCATGGGTCAGGACCAGCGCCTCGATGTCCCCGAGCCGGTCACGGATCGGGCCGAAGTCGGGCAGGATCAGGTCGACGCCCGGCTGGTGCTCTTCAGGGAAGAGCACGCCGCAGTCGACGATGAGCAGTCGGCCGTCGTACTCGAAGACGGTCATGTTGCGGCCGATTTCGCCGAGGCCGCCGAGAGGGGTGACTCGCAGGCCGCCCTTGGGGAGCTTGCCAGGTTCGGTCAGCTCCGGGTGTGGGTGAGACAAAGGCATTCCTTCTAAAGAAGGCCAGAGGCCTCCAACCCGGCTCGCAGCGCTTCGACCTCGTCGTCGTCGAGCGCCACCAGGGGCCCTCGTACGTGACGGTTGTCGATGACGCCGGTCAGCTCGAGTGCGGCCTTGGCAGTGGTGGCTCCGTAGTTCGGGACGCCCATGATGGCGTCGATCGCGGGGAGCATCCGCGCATAAGTCTTGCGGGCGGTCTCGATGTCGCTCGCCGCGAAGGCGTCGACCATCGTCCGGGTCTGGTCACCGAGCACGTGGGCGGCGACGCTGATCACACCGACGGCGCCGTGCGCCAGCCAGGCGAGGGTGAGCGCATCGTCGCCGGAGTAGATGTTGTAGCCGAGGTCGAGCAGCCGGGCGCCGCGCGGGAAGTCGCCCGCGGCCTCCTTGACCGCGACGACCGTGTCCCAGCTGATCGCCTCACGGTAGGTGTCGAGGGTGATCGGGGACCCGGTGCGGCCGGGGACGTCGTAGAGGATGACCGGGGTGTCGGTGGCGGAGACGACGGTGCGGAAGTGCTCGCGGATGCCGCGCTCGCCTGGCTTGTTGTAGTAGGGCGTCACCAGCAGCAGGCCGTCGGCGCCGACCTTGGCTGCCTGCTTGGCGAGCTCGACCGTGGTGCGGGTGTCGTTGGTGCCGATGCCGGCCACGATCTTGGCACGGTCGCCGACAGCGTCCTTGACCGCCGCCAGGATCTCGCCGTCCTCGGCCGGCGTGGTGGTCGGCGACTCGCCGGTGGTGCCGGAGACGACGATGCCATCGTGTCCGTGCTCGACCAGGTGCTTGGCGACTTTCTGGGTCTGCTCCAGGTCGACCGAGCCATCGTCGTTGAAGATCGTGACGAGTGCGGAGAGCACGGTGCCGAACGGAGCATCAGTCATGACATACAGACTATCGTCAGACGCGCGGAAGGACCTCGTCGGCTACGAGTCCGAGATGGTCGAGATCGCTCAGGTCGAGCACCTGGAGGTAGATCCGGCTGGCGCCGGCGTCCTCGAAGCGCTTGATCTTGGCGACCACCTCGTCCGGAGTCCCGGCGAGGCCGTTCTCACGCAGCTCGGCGGGCTCGCGGCCGATCGCCTGCGCACGACGGGCGATCTCGTCCTCGTCGCGACCGACGCAGAGCACCTGGGCCGCCGAGTAGATGATCGAGTCGTCGCGTCCGGCCGCCTCGAGAAAGCGTCCGACGTTCTCGAAGAGCGCCTGAGAGTCCGCGACGGAGACGAAGGCGGCGTTGAACTCGTCGGCGAAGGCGGCGGCCAGCGTCGGCGTACGCTTCTTGCCGCCGCCGCCCACGATCACCGGGATCGAGCCGGCGTGGCCGCGGGTCTGGACCGGCTTCGGCAGGCCCGGGCTGTTCTTGATGGTGTAGTGCTTGCCCTCGAAGTCGAAGGTCGCCCCCGGCTCGGTCGCCCACAGCCCGGTGATGATCTCGAGCTGCTCCTCGAGCCTGTCGAACCTCTCCCCCAGGGCGGGGAACGGGATGCCGTACGCCTCGTGCTCCTCCTCGAACCAGCCCGCCCCCAGGCCGAGCTCGACCCGACCGTCGGACATGTCGTCCACGTTGGCGGCCTGGATGGCCAGGACGCCCGGGAGGCGGAAGGTCGCGGAGGTGACCAGCGTGCCGAGGCGGATGGTGCTCGTGTCGCGGGCCAGGCCGGCGAGCGTCGTCCACGCGTCGCTCGGCCCGGGCAGCCCGTCCACCGATCCCATCTTCAGGTAGTGGTCGGAGCGGAAGAACGCCCCGAACCCGAGCTCCTCGGCCTTCTGTGCGACGGCCAGGATGTCGGCGTAGGAAGCCCCCTGCTGAGGCTCGGTGAAGATGCGCAGCTCCATGCCGCTCACCCTAGACGTTAGGCAAAGAGATCGCGCGCGAGGGACCGGTGTCGAGCCGTGGAACTTCCGGCGATCCCGCCCCGGACGTCGTCAGCGGCGCTCACCCCTAGGGGTCTCGGCGGCCTCGACGCGGCTGAGGAAGACACGGTCGTACGCCGCGTGGGGCTCGTGCTTCGTCTCGACCCACTCGGTCGCGTCGAAGGGCGGGTAGACGACGTCGCCGACCGGTTCGAGGTGGACGCGGGTGATGACCTGCTCGGTGGCGTACGGGAGAGCTGCCTCGTAGACCTGCGCTCCCCCGGCGACGACCGTGTCGCCCTGCTCCCCCGCGGCCAGGGCGAGGGCGGAGTCGATGTCGTGGGCGACCAGGACTCCGTCGTGGGCCCAGCTCTCGTCTCGGGTCAGGACGACGGTCGTGCGACCGGGCAGCGGACGGCCGATCGACTCGAAGGTCGTGCGCCCCATGACGAGGGTGTGGCCCATCGTGATCGCCTTGAACTCGGCCTGTTCGCCGGGGATCTTCCACGGGATGTCCGGGCCGTTGCCGATGACGCCGTTCTCCGCCACCGCAGCCACCATGACGATGCGCCCGGAACCGGCCTCAGACGGCAATGGGAGCCTTGATGACGGGGTGCGGGTCGTAGCCCTCCACCGTGATGTCCTCGAGCTCGAAGGCGTCGATGTCCTTGACCTCCGGGTTGAGCCGAAGCCTCGGCAGCGGCCGCGGCTCGCGGGTGAGCTGGAGACGGGCCTGGTCCAGGTGGTTGCTGTAGAGGTGGGCGTCGCCGAGGGTGTGCACGAACTCGCCCGGCTCGAGGCCGGTCACGTGGGCGACCATGTGGGTAAGCAGGGCGTAGGAGGCGATGTTGAACGGCACCCCCAGGAACACGTCCGCGGAGCGCTGGTAGAGCTGCAGGCTCAGCTTGCCGTCGGCGACGTAGAACTGGCACAGCGTGTGGCACGGCGGCAGCGCCATGTCGTCGATGTCGGCCGGGTTCCAGGCGGAGATGACGTGGCGGCGGCTGTCCGGGTCCTGCTTGATCTGGTCGATGATCCGGGCGATCTGGTCGACGTGACGGCCGTCGGGTGTGGGCCAGGAGCGCCACTGATAGCCGTAGACCGGGCCCAGATCGCCGTTCTCGTCGGCCCACTCGTCCCAGATGGTGATGCCGCGCTCCTGGAGCCAACGCACGTTGGTGTCGCCGCGCAGGAACCACAGCAGCTCACCGAAGACCGACCGCGTGTGGACCTTCTTCGTGGTCAGCAGGGGAAAGCCCTCGGCCAGGTCGTAGCGAGTCTGGTGACCGAAGACGCTGAGCGTGCCCGTCCCGGTGCGGTCGGACTTCTCCACACCCTCGTCGAGGATGCGGGTCAACAGATCGAGGTAGGGCTGCACGGCCCCAGCCTAGGTCAGAGCTCGAGCGTCCCGCGGATGGTGGTCAGTGTGTCTCCGCCCACCCACACCGACCTCCCGGTGGTCGAGCCTGTCGAGACCACGTGCACGCGTCCCCTCCGCTTCAGCATGGTCCCCTGAGAGGCGACGTACGCCTCCGGAAGCTGTGACCCCGCCAGCCACTGTCCCAGTGCGGCGTTGAGCGAGCCGGTGACCGGGTCCTCGAAGGCGACACCATCTGCCGGGAAGAAGGCCCGGACCTCGACCGCGCACTCGCTGCCCTCGGGGTAGCGTCCGACGAGACCGACCTTGTGGTCCCCCAGAGCGGCATGGTCGGGCGTCACGGCGAGCACGGCATCCGCGTCGGCCAGCATCACCCCGACCCACCCCGGACCGTTGTCGCACCACTGCGCGCCTTGGATGTCGTCCCGCGCGATCCGCAGCCCCTTCGCGATGGCCACCAGGGTCTCCTCGTCGACCTCGCCGCCCCGGATCAGCTCGGGCGCCGCGAAGGCGATCCGCTCGTCGCGGCGAAGCTCGACCAGCCCGACGCCGCATTCCTGCACCAGGCTCGCCCCCTTGGGCTTCCCACCCGCCTCCAGCCAGGCGTGCGCCGACCCGAGCGTCGGGTGGCCCGCGAAGGGCAGCTCACCGCTGACCGTGAAGATCCGCAGCCGGTAGTCCGCGGCCGGGTCCGTGGGCGTCAGCAGGAATGTGGTCTCGGAGAGGTTGGTCCACCGAGCGAAGGCAGCCATCTGCTCGTCGGTGAGGCCATCGGCCCCGTGCACGACGGCCACCGGGTTGCCCAGCAGCGGCTCGTTGGTGAAGACGTCGACCTGGCGGAACTCGTACCTGCTCACGGGCCGAGGCTACTGGGGCGCGCCTCGATGCTGAGCGCACCACCACGATCTCGACCCTTGAGGGGCGGACTGGTGCCGTCCGACGCCTCCAAGACCACCACGGTGACCCTTGAGGGGCGAACTCGTGATCAATTCGGCCGGGAATCAGGGCGGCCCGGGAAGTGGAGCTGCCATTGAGGAGACAGCTGTGCCGGTACGCCGCGAAGACGCCTCGCCACCAGTTGGCGATGGATTCGATCCAGAGTTCTGCCCGGCGTGTTGTAGATGTCCTTGGCGATGAAGACGAGGATGCGCCAGCCGTCGTCGTCGATCTTCTCCCGGCGACCGATGTCCGACTCCCACTGTTCCTCGCGTTCAACGTGCTGGCGGCCGTCGTACTCGACGATCAGCTTGATCGACGGCCAGCACATGTCGTACTTACGGAAGTCGAGCTCGCTCTCCTCTCCCACCAGCTGATTGACCATCGGCTCGGGGAGTCCGGCGAGGACGATCAACATTCGCAAGCGGGTCTCCATCGGCGAGTCGACGCCGGTACGCACGTAGGCCAGCGCGCGACGAGCTGCCGCGGCTCCGGGGCCCGCGGCTTTGGCGCAGTACCGCTGGAGGCGGGCGAGCCCGTTGGGGTTCTTCCGCAGCAGATAGTCACCGACCACGACGAGATCGACCAACGAGAGCAGCGTGGCGAGCTCGACGAAGTTCTGCTCGATCATCGAGACCCGGACACCGCCCACGGTCTTGACCTGCCCTTTTGGTGCGCAGTGGCAGACGACCCCTGTGATCCGGTGCCGGTCCTTCTGGGCCATCACGGTGACATGCTCGCCGGGCAGCGCCGGCAGCGGAAGCCCCGCAATCCGGGCAGCTGTCGCATGGCTGGCGAACGCGGTGTCAGCGTAGGTCGTCAGCGCCGCCTCGGCGCGAATCAGCGGCGTCAGCTCGACGTCTGCCGCCACGTAGACACCGGTGTGCAGACGTACGAAGCCCGGCCCGCGTAGCCGGTTCGGGGTGATGCCCGATGCCAGCGCCCGCTTTCGGGTGAACGGGCGGGACGGGTCGAACGGTGCCTCGTCAAGCTCCAGGTCAACGGCCGGGGCCGCATCGGAAGATGGTGATGAGTTCACGCCGACAGCATCGGACAATCCCGAAAAAGCTGCAGAAGTTATCCACAGGCGTCGTTCAGCCTGAGATTCCTTCGATGTGCCTCAGGCGGAGAGCTTCATCGGGCCGTAGACCTGGCGGTCGTGCTCGAACAGCACCACCGCGGCCACACCCGCGTCGAGGAGCTCCTGCCAGACCTCGCCCACCCACGACTCGGCGTCGCTCTGGTTGGCGAAGCGCTGGCCGGCGAGCTCTCCCTCGATCGAGACCTCGGCACCCGAGGCGTCGACGAGCTGCCACCACCAGGGTCGCTCGGCGGCGGTGGGCTGCTTGAACACGGACGGCACGTCAGGGATGCTCATGCCGCCACCTCCGTCACGCAAGCGCCAGAATACGGACGCTGCGAAATGAAGGACTGAATGGTCGCTCGCTGGCGCTCGCTCATCAGCTCTCCCGCACGTGCGAAGGGACGAAGGGCGGCTTGGTGAGCTGGAAGATCTCGCGGCGGCCGCGGACGTCGATGCCGATCTCTGCCTCCGGGTTGACGGTGGTCGAGACGAGCACCAGTCCGATGCCCTTCTTCAACGTGGGCGAGAAGGTGCCGGAGGTGACCTCGCCGACCGGCACGTCGGCGGTCAGGGACGCGGTCATGTGTGGGCGTGGGATGCCCCGGCCCACCGCGACGATGCCGCGCAGGGCACGCTTCGGGCCCGCCTCCTTCTCGGCGACGAGCTTGTCGCGGCCCCAGAACGCATCCTTCTTCCAGCCGACCGCCCAGCCGAGGCCGGCCTCGTTGGGAGTGACGTCCAGGGCGATGTCCTGGCCGTGGAGCGGGTAGCCCATCTCCGTACGCAGGGTGTCGCGGGAGCCGAGGCCGCACGGCACCGCCCCGAGCTCCTCGCCGCGGGAGAGCAGCGCGTCCCAGAGTGCGCCAGCGGCCTCGTTGGCGACGATCAGCTCATAGCCACGCTCGCCCGAGTAACCCGACCGGCACACGACGACGCCGATCTCGTCACCGAGCACGTCGGAAGCGGCGGCCTCCACGAAGGACATGTACTCGTGACCGGCCCGCAGGCCGACCGCCTCCAGCAGCTCGTCGGACTTCGGCCCCTGCACGGCGAGCACCGCGTAGTCGCGGTGGTGGTCGGCGAGGTTGATCCCCTCGGGCGCGGCGGCCTCGAGCCGGCGCACGACCTCCGGGGTGTTGGCCGCGTTGGGAACGATCAGGACGTGCTCGTCGTCGCGGTAGTAGGCGATCAGGTCGTCGACGATGCCGCCGGTCTCCTCGTCGCAGCACAGCGTGTACTGCGCCTTGCCGGGCTTGATCCGGTTGAGGTCGTTGGTGAACGAGGCGTTGACGAACTCGGCCGTACCCGGCCCGCTGATCATGACCTTGCCCAGGTGGCTGACGTCGAACACCCCGACCGTCTCACGGACCGCGGTGTGCTCCTTGACGACGCCGGCGTACTCCAGCGGCATCGACCAGCCGCCGAACTCACCGAACTTCGCGCCGAGCTCGACGTGGTTTTTGTGCAGAGGGGACTGGAGCAGCTCCGACCCGCCCCCCATGGAGGTCTCTTCAGCCATACTGCGAACTTATCGCACCTCAGCGACACAACCCGGTCCGCGCCCCCCTCCCGGCGTGCCCACATCGGAGACTGCTGAGGATCCCGCCCGCTGCGCACCGCGATCGTCAGCCGGTCTCCTACACTGCAATGCGTGACCCTGCCTGACATCACCTACACGCTCCGTACCGCATCTCCTGCCAAGACCCGGGCCGAGGCGGTGGTCGTCGGTATCGGCCAGGGCGCGAAGGGTGTCGAGGTGGTCGCGGGCGCGGAGGACGTCAAGGCCGCCTACGGTCGCCGGTGGCAGGGGCTGCTCGCCACTCTCGGCGTCAGCGGCAAGGCCGGCGAGGTCACTCGCCTGCCCGCGGGCGACGAGATCGGCGCCCAGCTCCTGGTGCTGGTCGGGCTCGGGCCCCGCTCGACTTCCGGGCTTTCGGACGGGAGCCACTCGGCCGATGCCGTACGCCGCGCCGCCGGCGCCGCCGCCCGTTCGGTGCCCAACGCGACCTCCGTCGCCGTGGCTCTTCCGGCCGACACCCCCGAGCTGGTCCGTGCCGTCACGGAGGGCTATCTCCTCGGCAGCTACACCTACACCTCCTACAAGTCGGGCTCAGCCAAGTCGAGCGGGGGCAAGTCGACCGCGGGCAAGTCGGACAAGGCCGGGTCGAAGCAGGAGGGCAACGGTCCGAGCGACGTCGCGATCCTGAGCGCGATCGCGCGGCGTAGCGACGCGGTCACCGCCTTCGAGGAGGCGCAGATCGTCGCTCAGGCGATCGCCGGCACCCGCGAATGGGTCAACGTCCCGCCCGCCGATCTGACTCCCCCGGCGTTCGCCGACGCCGTCGTCCACGTGGCCGGCCTGGTCGAGGGCGTGGAGACGACCGTCTACGACGAGAAGCAGCTGGCCGATCTCGGCTGTGGCGGCATCCTCGCCGTCGGCATGGGGTCGGCGGCGATGCCACGCCTGGTCGAGCTGACCTACTCCCCCGACGACGCCCGCGGCCACATCGCGCTGGTCGGCAAGGGCATCACCTTCGACTCCGGCGGCCTGACCATCAAGCCGGGCAACTCGATGTCCACGATGAAGTCGGACATGGCCGGGGCCGCTGCCGTCGCCCAGGCGACCTTCGCGATCGCCCGCCTCGGGCTGCCGGTGAAGATCTCCGCGTTCATCCCGATGGCGGAGAACATGGTCTCCGGCTCGTCCTACCGTCCCGGCGACGTGGTCACCCATTACGGCGGCAAGACCGTCGAGGTCTCCAACATGGACGCCGAGGGACGGATGATCCTCGCCGACGCCCTGGTGCGAGCGACCGAGGTCTCGCCGGACGCGATCATCGACGTAGCCACGCTCACCGGCCACATGGTGATGGCGCTCGGTGACCGGGTCAGCGGCGTGCTCGGCTCGACGGAGATCGTCGACCGCGTCCTCGCTGCCGCCGACGTGGCCGACGAGCAGATGTGGCCGATGCCCATCCCGGAATGGATGGACGAGCGGATCCGTTCCTCCAAGGTGGCCGATCTCAACCAGCACGACTGGATCCGCTGGGGTGGCGGGCTGTACGCCGCCGCGTTCCTGCGCGAGTTCACCGACGGCCTGCCGTGGGCCCACCTCGACATCGCCGGACCATCCTTCAACAGCGGCGGCGCGTCGGGCCATCTCACTCCGGGAGGCACGGGTGTGGCGGTGGCGACACTGGTGGACTACGTACGCGAGATGGCTACCGCTCAGTAGTGGTCCGGTTGACACAGCGCTGCAAGGGTAGTGACAAGATGGGGCCGTGATCGACGCCCTCGGCCGCCCTTCTGGCGGCATCATGCGTGCGTCGGGCAGGTGTCGGCCCAGACCGATGCGACCTTCTCCGCACCGAGCCCTCGAGCTCGGTCCTGGCGGCGCGCGTGTCCGGACATACAAGTAGAGCAACGAACAGACGTAGAACGAAGGAACCCATGGCCACCGAAGTAACTCTCCCGGCACTCGGCGAGTCCGTCACCGAGGGCACCGTCACCCGCTGGCTCAAGCAGGTCGGCGACACCGTGGCGGTCGACGAGGCCCTGCTGGAGGTCTCCACCGACAAGGTCGACACCGAGATCCCCTCGCCCGTCGCCGGCACCCTGCTCGAGATCAAGGCTGCCGAGGACGACACCGTCGAGGTCGGTGGCCTGCTCGCCGTCGTCGGCGCGGCCGACGAGGCCGACTCTGCTGACGCTCCGGCCGAGCCGGACGCGCCTGCGGAGGAGCCCGCCGAGGCGTCCGCTCCCGCTCCTGCCGCCGAGCCCGAGGCTCCGGCCGAGCCCGAGGCTCCGGCCGAGCCGGAGACTCCCGCCGAGCCCGAGACCCCCGCCGCGCCCAAGGCGGAGACCAAGCCCGCCGGCGGCAACGCCACCGAGGTCACCCTCCCCGCGCTGGGTGAGTCGGTCACCGAGGGCACCGTCACCCGCTGGCTCAAGCAGGTCGGCGACGAGGTCGCTGTCGACGAGGCGCTCCTCGAGGTCTCCACCGACAAGGTCGACACCGAGATCCCCTCGCCGGTCGCCGGCACCCTGCTCGAGATCAAGGTCGCCGAGGACGAGACCGTCGAGGTCGGCGCCGCGCTCGCGCTCGTCGGTGAGGCCGGCGCCGCGCCGGCTGAGGAGCCCGAGTCCGCCGCTCCGGCCCCCGAGCCCACTCCCGAGCCCACGCCCGAGCCCGCCCCGGCGCCCGCGGCTGAGCCCGCCCCGGCGCCCGCGGCTGAGCCCACCCCGGAGCCCACCCAGGAGCCGGCTCCCGAGCCGACTCCCGAGCCGACTCCTGCCCCGGCCGCTGCCAAGCCCGCTCCGGCAGCTCCCGCCGCCCCGACTCACGCCAAGCCGACCACCGAGAGCTCCCCGGCGATCCAGTCCGGCGGCTACGTGACCCCGCTGGTGCGCAAGCTCGCGGCCCAGCACAACGTCGACCTCGACAGCGTGCAGGGTTCCGGCGTCGGCGGCCGGATCCGCAAGGAGGACATCCTCCAGGCGGCCGCCGCCAAGTCGGCTCCCGCCGCTGCCCCGGCAGCCGCGGCTCCGGCGGCCTCGACCGCTCCGGCCGCGTCGTCCGGTGCCCCCGCGTCCCCGTCGCCGCTGCGTGGCACCACCGAGAAGATCTCGCGCCTGCGCAAGGTGATCGCCGAGCGGATGACCGAGTCGCTGCACACCGCAGCCCAGCTGACCCAGGTCATGGAGGTCGATGTCACCAACATCGCCCGCCTCCGTGAGGCCAACAAGGCCGGGTTCCTGCAGCGTGAGGGCGTCAAGCTGACGTACCTGCCGTTCTTCGCCAAGGCTGCGATCGACGCGCTCAAGGTGCACCCGAAGCTCAACGCCGGGATCGACGTGGAGGCCGGCACGGTCACCTACTACGACCGCGAGAACATCGCCTTCGCTGTCGACACCCCGAAGGGCCTGCTGACCCCGGTCGTCAAGGACGCCGGCGACCTGTCGATCGCGGGCATCGCGAAGAAGATCGCCGATGTGGCCGACCGGACCCGCAACAACAAGATCACCCCGGACGAGCTCTCCGGCGGCACCTTCACGATCACCAACCTGGGTTCGTTCGGTGCGCTGTTCGACACCCCGATCATCAACCAGCCGCAGGTCGCCATCCTCGGCCCGGGTGCGGTCGTGAAGCGCCCGGTCGTCATCGACGACCCGGACCTCGGCGAGACGATCGCGGTGCGCTACATGGTCAACGTCGCGCTCACCTACGACCACCGCCTGGTCGACGGTGCCGACGCCGGCCGCTTCCTCCAGGACGTCAAGAAGCGCCTCGAGGCGGCTCAGTTCGAGCTCTGAGCCCGTAAGCAACGAGCGGCGCGGTCCTCAAGGACCGCGCCGCTCGTGTCTCTTGGGGCCCTGGAATCAGCCCATGTCCATGAGGTCGGCAGCAGGCGGCTCGGCAATGGTGAGCTTCTCCCCGTGGTTGCTGAAGTCCACGGAGATCTCGTTGTTCTCACCCATGGCCAGGAGAACACGGACCAGCTTGCCGTCGCTGTCGACCCAGCCGTCGAGCGTGCCCTCACCCTCGCCGGTCACCGCCTGGCCGACGGCGATCGAGTAACGAGCGGCGTCCGTGCCCGCGATCTCTTCCTGGCCGACGTACGTCGTGGAGTCGTCCGAGACCTCGCCCTCGATGCTCTCGATCAGTGCGAACGGGCTCGGCATCATCGCGGTGACCATGCCGCTGAGCATCCCGTCGTCCTTCATCCACTGCTTCTCGTCGTCGACCCTCATGTAGGTCGACTCGCCGACCGAGATGAGCTCGACGGTCGAGGTGGTACCGGCCTCGTCGACCGTCATCTTCGACTGAAAGGCGGCGGGCTCGCTCTGGAAGTCGCCCTCGGAGTCCGCGGTGACGTTCTTGCCGCCCTCGACGGCCTTGATGTCCATCGTGACGTGGACGGTGGGCATCGCGTCGACCGCCGTTTCCAGGAGCTTCTTGGCATCCGCCTCGGACAGCTTGCTCCCGGCCTCGAGACCGGGGGCGGCCTCGGCTGCGGCCTCCGGCTTCTCGGCTGACCCGCTGCCACAGGCAGCGAGCGTGGACGTCGCGGCGAACGCGAGGACTGCAGCCGCCAGACGGCGCCGATTCTGCGTGGGTTGCACGTGTATTGCCTCTCGAAAATGATCTGGTGGCGGATCACTCCCGAGCAGGACCAGCCGAAAACAGACGGAGTCTGTCAGCGCGCTGCGTGCCGCTGTGGGCCTATCGGTCTTCCGTCACACAACCGAGACCTGACCCCGATTTCCAGGGGCGTACGATCGACGCGTGAGTGAGCTGCGCTTCGTCGATGCCGGGACGATCGACTACCTGGACGCCTGGGAGCTGCAGAAGCAGATCCACCAGCGCGTCGTCGACCGCGAAGAGCCCGACACGGTGCTGCTGCTCGAGCACCCGCCGACCTACACCGCCGGGAAGCGTACGAAGCCGGAGGACCGGCCCGCGGATCCCGGCGGCGCGCCGGTGATCGATGTCGACCGCGGCGGCGAGGTGACCTTCCACGGCCCCGGCCAGATCGTCGCCTACCCGATCGTGCGGCTGCCCGAGAAGGTCAAGGTCGTCGACTTCGTACGTCGCCTGGAGCAGGCGATGATCCTGACCTGCGCCGAGTTCGGAGTCACCGTCTACCGGGTGCCCGGCCGCAGCGGCGTGTGGCTGCCCGCGGGCGAGACCCCGGACGGCGTACGCCGCCTGGAGCGCAAGGTCGGAGCGATCGGGCTGCGGGTCAGCCAGCACGTGACCATGCACGGCATCGCGCTCAACTGCGACGTCGACCTGGGGTGGTACGAGCGGTTCGTGCCGTGCGGGATCTCCGACGCTGGGGTGACGACGCTCTCGATCGAGGCCGGGCGGCAGATCGGCAACGCCGAGGCGATGCCGGTGCTCCACGAGAAGATCGCCGAGATGCTCTCCTGGCGCGACTACGAGCCGGGCCCGAGCCTGGACCCCAAGCCGGACCCGGCGAAGACCCCTCGGGTGCCCCTGCTCTCCCCCAGCCTGGGCTGAGCGGAGCCGGTCGAGCCGGTGTGACCGACCAGTAGCCGCCTGGCTTCGGGGTTCCATCACCCGGCGGCGTACCCTTGTCGGGTGACTCAAGCTCCTGCCCCAGAAGGTCGCAAGCTCCTCCGTCTCGAGGTCCGCAACGCGCAGACCCCGATCGAACGCAAACCCGAGTGGATCAAGACCAAAGCGAAGATGGGGCCTGAATACAAGGAGCTCACCGCGCTGGTGAAGTCCGAGGGCCTCCACACGGTGTGCCAGGAGGCCGGCTGCCCCAACATCTTCGAGTGCTGGGAGGACCGCGAGGCCACCTTCCTCATCGGTGGCGACCAGTGCACCCGCCGCTGCGACTTCTGCCAGATCGACACCGGCAAGCCGCAGGCGCTCGACCGTGACGAGCCCCGCCGCGTGGCCGAGTCGGTGCAGACCATGGGTCTGAAGTACGCCACGATCACCGGTGTCGCCCGCGACGACCTCGCCGACGGCGGCGCCTGGCTCTACGCCGAGACGGTCAAGCAGATCCACGAGCTCAACCCCGAGACCGGCGTCGAGAACCTCATCCCCGACTTCAACGGCATCCCGGAGCTCCTCACCGAGGTCTTCGAGTCCCGTCCCGAGGTGCTCGCCCACAACGTCGAGACCGTTCCGCGGATCTTCAAGCGGATCCGCCCGGCGTTCCGCTACGAGCGCTCGCTGGACGTGATCACCCAGGCCCGTGACTTCGGCCTGGTCACCAAGTCCAACCTGATCCTCGGCATGGGCGAGACCCGCGAAGAGGTCTCCGAGGCGCTCCGTGACCTGCACGCTGCCGGCTGCGAGCTGATCACGATCACGCAGTACCTGCGCCCGAGCGTGCGTCACCACCCGGTCGAGCGCTGGGTCAAGCCCGAGGAGTTCGTCGAGCTCCAGACCGAGGCCGAGGAGATCGGTTTCTCCGGCGTCATGTCCGGACCGCTCGTTCGTTCGTCCTACCGCGCCGGTCGGCTGTACCGTCAGGCGATCGAAGCGCGTGACACCGCTGCTGCCAGCGCCTGACGCAGCGTACGAAATCTGAAGACTGAAAGAGGAAGATGTCCCAGACCGACCCGAGCACCATGAGTCGTCGCCAGCAGATGGTGGAGACCTACAAGCTCACCAAGCAGTCAGACCCGAAGATCGGTCTCATCCTCGGCGCGATCTTCGTGGTCGTCGCCGCGGTCGCCGGCGTGATCTTCTGGCTCCTGCCCGGCGAGGGCATCTTCTCCTGGATCTTCACGATCGTCGGCGCCCTCCTGGCCGGCCTCCTGGCCGCCATGGTGGTGTTCTCGCGGCGTGCCCAGAAGGTGATGTACGCCCGCCTCGAGGGCCAGGTCGGCGGCGGGTACGCAGCCCTGACCATGCTCCGCAGGGGCTGGACGGTCACCCAGGCCGTGGGCGTCGAGCCGCGCAGCCAGACGCTGGTCCACCGGGTGGTCGGCCCTCCGGGGGTCGTCCTCGTGGGTGAGGGCAACAGCCCGAGCAAGGTTCGCTCGCTGCTGGCCAGCACCAAGCGCAACCACGCCCGGGTCCTGGGCGAGGTCCCGATCACGACCATCGTCGCCGGCAACGGTGAGGACGAGATCCCGCTCCCGCGGCTGACCAAGCACGTCACCAAGATCGGCCGCAAGGTCGCCGGTCCCGAGATCACCGACATCATCAACCGCCTCAAGGCGGTCGACGCCACGCGTGGCGCCGTGCCGATCCCGAAGGGCCCCGTCCCGACCTCGATGAAGGGCATGCGCGGCAACCTGCGCGGTCGCTGATCCCGCTCAGTCGCTGAACGGCAAGGGCCGGTCCCCGAACGGGGACCGGCCCTGCTGCGTACTGGACGCTGCGTCCTGAGCGGACTTCTCAGCCGGCCATGCTCGGCATGTCGGTGACCTGGTCGGCGGGCGGCGCCTTGATGGAGACGTCCTCGCCGAGCTTGGTGAGCACCATCTCGACGGTGCCCATGTCGCCCATGGCGACCTCGGCCTTGCGGAGCAGGCCGTCACCGTCGACCCAGATGTCCTGCTCGATCGTCTCGGGCATGCCCTTGTTGCTGTCGGCGCCGAGGCTCTTGGCGAGACCGGCGGAGTCGACGGTGAAGCTGTAGTGCTCGGTGGCGGTGCCGTCGAGCTTCTCCTCGCCCTCGAACTTGGCGGACTTGATCGACTCCTCCATGCCGTCGAAGAAGGCGAGCGGGTTGCTCATCGACTCCAGGCTGGTGCCGCCCATCTGCTCGAGCTGGTCGGCGCTCGCGGTCATCCACGAGTCGCCCATCATGCCCTTGATGTAGATCTTGTCGTCTACGAGGATCGTCTCGAGATCCATGTCCATCGAGCCACCGCTCATCTTCATGGTGGAGTGATGGGCGGACGGCTCCATCTGGAGGTCGCCCTCACCCGTCATCGAGACGGCCTGGCCCGAGACCTTCGCGTCCATCTTCGTGGTGAAGTGGGCGGTGTCGAGGTCGGTCGACTTCTTCATGACCTCGGTCATCTCCTCGGCGGAGACCGTCTCCCCCTCGCTGGCGCCGCCGGCACCATCCCCACCCCCACCGCCGCAGGCGACCAGGCCCGAGAGCGATACGGCCAGCACGCCCGCTGCAGCAGCGCGGCGCCAGAGGCCACGTGGCCCGAGAGTACGGTTGTGCGTCATTGAGCTTCCCCTTCGTGTGTGCCGCTGCCTGCGGCGTACCGCTCCAACCTACCCGGGTGGGGTGCTCAACCCACCCGGCGAAACACGTGTCGGTAGGTCTGGAGCGTGACCGTCGCGGTGCCTGCCACCAGATCGTGCAGCCCGCGCCGGTCGCCACGAAAGACCAAGGGCGGAACCACGAGGACGACCAGGATCTGGCGCGCGATGCTCCGCAGCGGATCCGGCGGGCGTACGTCCGGAGCGCCCGGCGACACGCGCACCGTACGCAGCCGGGTGACGAGCTTGCCGAACGAGCCGCCGCCGATCGCGGTGAAGACCGCGGTCTGGACGATGAAGACCGCCAGGATCCACAGGTTGTCGACCGGCCGCGGGTCGACACCGGCGAGCAGCGACCCGAAGGGCAGCGCACGTACGCCGAGGAAGACCGACGCAACCAGCGACGAGGCGAGCCAGTCGATGAAGAGCGCGAGGACGCGCCTACCCCAGCTCGCGGTCGGGTAAGGCAGAGTGGGCGTCACAGGGGTGGCGGAACCGGTCACATCGGCCAAGCGTAGGCGGCGACGTCTTGAGGGGTGAGATCGGGATGGGTGCCGATCAAATCACACAACCTGTTACACGCCCGAAACATTTGCGACACTCCTGTGCAACCGTCCCTTCATAGTTTGCGTGGCACGGTCGAGTCCACGAGGGCCCGGCCTCGATCGCGAGAGACCTATCTGGCTCTGCCCGCACGGGTGAGCCAAGGAGGATTGATGTTCAGCACTGACGACGAACTCTTGAAGTTCATCTCTGACGAGGGAGTCGAGTTCGTCGACATCCGCTTCGTCGACCTGCCCGGCGTTCAGCAGCACTTCACGGTGCCGGTGTCGTCGTTCACCCTGGAGCCCCAGGCCTTTGACGGCTCGTCGATCCGTGGCTTCCAGACGATCCACGAGTCCGACATGGCGCTGTACCCGGACGTCACGACTGCGTACATCGACCCGTTCCGCACCGCGAAGACGCTCGCGCTGATGTACTTCGTGCACGACCCGATCACGGGCGAGGCCTACTCGCGCGACCCGCGCAACATCGCGCGCAAGGCGCTGGCCTACCTGGCTTCGACCGGCATCGGCGACACCGCCTTCTTCGCCCCCGAGGCCGAGTTCTTCATCTTCGACAAGGTTGCCTACAGCACCTCCGAGGGCGAGTCGTTCTACAAGATCGACTCCGTCGAGGCCTGGTGGAACTCGGGCGCCGACAAGAACCCCGACGGCTCGAACAACCTGGGCTACAAGACGCGCTACAAGGGCGGCTACTTCCCGGTCTCCCCCACCGACCACTTCACGGATCTGCGCGACGTGATGGTCAAGAACCTCGAGGCCTCCGGCCTGCTCGTCGAGCGCGCCCACCACGAGGTCGGCACCGCCGGCCAGGCGGAGATCAACTACAGGTTCGACACGCTGCTCAAGGCTGCCGACGATGTCATGAAGTTCAAGTACATCGTCAAGAACACCGCCTGGGAGGCCGGCAAGACCGTCACCTTCATGCCGAAGCCCGTCTTCGGCGACAACGGCTCGGGCATGCACGTCCACCAGTCGATCTGGAACGCCGGCGAGCCGCTGTTCTACGACGAGACCGGCTACGGCGGCCTCTCCGACATGGCCCGTTGGTACATCGGCGGTGTCCTCAAGCACGCCCCCGCGGTGCTCGCGTTCACCAACCCGACGGTGAACTCCTACCACCGCCTGGTGCCGGGTTTCGAGGCTCCGATCTCGCTGGTCTACTCCTCGCGCAACCGCTCCGCCGCGGTCCGCATCCCGATCACGGGCACCAACCCGAAGGCCAAGCGTGTCGAGACCCGGTTCCCGGACCCGTCCTCGAACCCCTACCTCGCCTTCTCCGCCCTGCTGCTCGCCGGCATCGACGGTATCCAGAACAAGATCGAGCCGCCCGCTCCGATCGACAAGGACATCTACGAGCTTCCGCCCGACGAGATGGCCGAGATCAACCAGGTCCCGACCTCCCTCGGGGCCGTCCTGTCGGCGCTGGAGAACGACCACGACTTCCTCACCGTGGGCGACGTCTTCACCCCCGACCTGATCGAGACCTGGATCGACTACAAGACCAACGACGAGATCCTCCCGATCCAGCTCCGCCCGCACCCGCACGAGTTCGAGCTCTACTACGACATCTGATCCGGCACTTTTCAGCGCCTGTCAGCGTCTGCTGAAAACGGTGGCTGACCTGGGAGAACGTCTGTCGGCGTCTTTCGGTGTCAGTCACCGTTTTGCGTTGTTCTGTGGCCCCAGTGTGGCCCCAGCACAAGAGGTGCTCTCATACGTGTACCGGGTATGAGTATGCCCGGTATCCGACGGACATGCCGCGCACACCTCAACAGCATGTGGACCACTTGGGACGAATCCAGCGCCTCGGCGGCGGCCGGCACCCTCCGAATGTACGTTTGGCACGTTGGCGGCGTGAAGGACGAGGACGGCGGCGTGCGCAAGCGATACGGCTACCGACTCAACGACGACAACCTCAACAACATCGGCTGCGAGGCATACGACCTCTACTCGGGTGTCGGTGCCGACGTCGACCCACACCACGCCCTCACGACGCTGGTCGCCTTCCTCACCGCAGCCGGCGAGGCGTACCGCTCCATGATGGGTGACACGCACGGCGCATCGCAGAACCAGACCGTCTTCCCTGGCTGGGTCAATGAGGCCGCGTACATCAACGACACTGAACTGGCAGAGCTCGCGCTGGACATGGAGCGCGGAATTCCAGCAACTCGCGCGCAGGCCAGGTCGATCGTCGCTCCCGAGCCTGCGCACCGCGATCATCGCCCGCCGGAGCCGCCGGAGGTCCCTCAGATGTAGCAAGCACGAAAGGCAACGGCCGATCCGATGCCCATCTGCCTACGTGATCGCCTCCTCGGCTGGGCTACTCGCGCATCTTCGCGGCCAACCTGCGCAACTGCTCGCCTTCGACCTGTGTCGCCGACAACCTGGTCGAACGCCCATTGCAACTTCACTGCGTCTGCGCCGGAGCCGTTGAGCAGTTCACGTTCAATCAGGTCACGGCCGACGGCCAACGTGCCGTCACTCAGGCTGGCGTAGCTGCTCATCGACTTCTCACACCTCGATCACAGACTACGGGCGCCAGTCGACCTGCGCGACGGCGCAGGGCATCAACGTGGCTCTTCACAGATGGGGGTGTAGTTGCGGTCTGAATCCTCCGGACTCGAGCAGGCTTCGGGCGATGTAGTTGGTCAGGTTGCGGAACCCGAGTGCGGAGCCGCGCAGGTGTTCGAGCCGTCCGTTGAGCGCCTCGGTCGGCCCGTTGCTGGTGCCGGGTCGTTCGAAGTAGGCGAGCACGTCAGCGGCTCGCTTCTTCAGGGTCCGGCCCAGGGTGGTGAGCTCGGTGAGCACCTTGGGGACGCCGGCGCTGAGGTCGGTGATCAGCTTCTCCATGAGCTCGCGGCCACGTTGCCGGTCCTCGTGGCGATAGGCGGCGATCATGCGCTGGTAGACACCCCAGGTCGCCTCGACCTCGACGTGAGCGTCATCAACGAACAGCGCGCGTAGCCTGTCGCTCTGCTTGTCGGTGAGCAGGTCCGCGGCGGTGTGCAGCGTGCGCCGCGACTTGTAGAGCGGGTCGTCCCTGAACCCACGGTGCCCGTGGATCGCGAGTTGGACCCGGCGCCGGCACCTGTCGAGGGCGTCACCGGCCAGGCGCACGACGTGGAAGGGATCCATCACCGTGACCGCGTCCGGGATCTCCTCTGCAGCGGCGGTCTTGAACCCGGTGAAGCCGTCCATCGCGACCACCTCGACCGCGTCACGGAAGGCGTCGTCGCGGTCGGCGAGCCAGGTCTTGAACGCCGCCTTCGACCGGCCCTCGACCATGTCCAGCAGCCTTGCTGGGCCGGCGCCATCACGGACCGGGGTGAGGTCGATGATCACGGTGACGTACTTGTCGCCACGCCTGGTGTGGCGCCAGACGTGCTCATCGACGCCAATGACCTTCACGCCCTCAAACCGCGTGGGGTCGTTGATCAGCAGCCGCTTGCCTTCAGCCAGGACCGCGTTGTTGGCGGTGTCCCACGCGACCCCGAGTCCCTCGGCGACACGGGCGACGGTGAGGTGTGCGACCACGATCCCTTCCAGCGCCCACCGCAGCCCGGTGCGCGAGAGCTTCGCGCGTGGCTCCGCCGCGGCGCTGGTGTCTTGGCGCCACACGTGTCCGCAGTCGGCACAGCGGTAGCGGCGCACTACAACTTCCAGCACGGTCGGTCGCCAGCCCAGCGGCTCGTGGGCCAACCGCCGGATCACGGTGTCACGAGCAGCGCCTTCGCTGCCGCACCGTCGGCACCACTGATCTGGTTCCACCACGCGGCACGCGAGGACCGCACGATCCGGTTCAAGTCGTTGTCCGGTCACGCTCAGACCGAGGCCGTCGAGTCGAGCGAAGGCGGTCAGGTCAGGGCGGCCGAAGCCGGCCGGCGGGGTAGCGTCGGACACGTCGAGGTCTTTCGGATGGACGGCGTAGGAACCTCCGTCGTCGGGAGACCTCGACGTCTATCTGCGGACCGACGCGCCCGGCCGACCTACACCGTCATCTGAGAAGACCCCTGAAACGTCTTCGACGACGACGGGACCGGCGAGGAGGAGGGCGCGGTGAGCTAAAGGAATGGAGCTTGCCCGGCTTCGACGCCGCCGCAAGCTCCGGTGAAACGGTCGGTACTGGTCGGTCGTCGTCGGTCACCCCGGATGGCGGCGTCCCCCACGCTCGGCGTTTGCGCAGGTCAGCGGCTCGTTCGCCCAGTGGGCGCATCAAGCGATAGACGCAAAGCCGACGTGATTAGGTCGTCGGTTCGATTCCGACAGGCGGCTCCGGCGAACAGCCCCTGACCTGCGCAAACGCAGGACAGGGGCGGTTCGGTTCTGGTGGTCGCGCAATGCGCTGGCCTCACGGCTCTGCCCGACACCGACGTCGCTCTCCTCTGCGACGGACCCCTCGCCGGCTGAGCGCTCGCGGCCGGCATCCTGTCCGTGTGCCGATAGGCCTCGCACCGCTCGGCAACGCAGCGTGGCGTTGCGTCGCGACCTGGCGACGGCTCGGCGGGGCGCGATCGTCTCGTGCGTTGGCGGACTACGGGAGCTTGGACGCGAGGACGTCGGCCGCCAGGATCTCGGGTGCTGCGCCGAGGAGGTGCTGGTTGGCCATCAGGGCTGCGACGATGGCGCCGTTGGCGTGGGCGTCGCGAGCGGCCTCGTCGGGGAATGCATCGAAAATCCAGAACGTGTCGGCGTGGGTCCTGACCGCGAACCAGACAATCGTTCCTACTTCTTCGTTGGCGAGCGCGACAGCGCCGGCGAGCAGATCGGCGAGCGCGTCGTGCTGTCCATCGGCCGCGACGATCTTGGCGACGAAGGCATACGGAAGTGATGCGGGTGTGGACATGAGGGGTTCTCCTAGGTGTCGAGGTTTCTTGGTGAAGCGAGTTCAGCGTATGACGAGCAAGGGCATGTGAGAAGTGGCGTATACGGCAGTATTGCTATTGTTCGCGCCATGCGTATCGGACTGATCGCGATCGACGGCTGCTTCGGTTCGGCTGTCGCGTCGGTCATCGACATCGTGCGGGTGGCCGACGGAGCCCGCGGCGATGTCGACCCGCGGATCGACCCGATCGAACTCGCCATCCTCGGACCGAAACGGCGAGTGACCACGACAACATCGATGACCCTGTCGGTGGACCACCCGCTGTCGGAGTCTGCAGAGTTCGACGTTGTCGTCGTCCCTGCGCTTGGAACCCTCACGGCCGCCGCTACCAACGACGCCCTCCAGAGCCGAGATGCTCGTTCGGTCATCGCCTCGCTCGGGCGCCTCGACGACGCGACCACCCGGATCGCCGCGGCGTGCACCGGCGTGTTCGCTGTCGCCGAGACCGGACGGATGCATCATCGGCGGGCGACGACCAGCTGGTTCCTGGGGCCGGAGTTCCTGAAGCGCTATCCGACCGTCGCACTCGATCTCGACACCATGGTCGTGGTCGACGGAAACCTCGTCACCGCCGGCGCCGCCTTCGCCCACATCGACCTCGCGCTCTCACTCGTGCGATCGATCAGCCCCGACCTGGCCCAACATGTCGCCAAGCTCCTCATCATCGACGAGCGTCCGTCGCAGGCGGCCTTCGTCGCCTACGAACATCTCCGGCACGAGGACCCGATCGTCGTCGAGTTCGAACGCTTCGTGCGCGCCCGCCTGGACGAACCGTTCAACGTCGCCTTCGTCGCGCAGTCGCTCGGCACCAGCCGGCGCACCCTCGAACGACGAGTCCGTGCGGCGCTCAACCTCACTCCGCTCGGCTTCGTCCAACGGCTTCGCATCGAACGAGCTCGGCACCTCTCAGCAACCACGGACCTCACCTCCGCCGAGATCGCGCTACGGGTCGGCTACGCGAACGCCGAGACTCTGCGCTCCCTCCTGCGCAGGGAGCGACGCCGTTCCTGACCTATCGCCATGCCTGTAGCCGGTGTCCCCTAGCGCTCGACTGGAACCACCTCTCAGCACGTCGCGTCGACGCCCCTGCGTCGCCCCTGGACGACCCACTCGACACGCCCGCAGCACAGGCCATGTGACGTGTCCCGGCATCCCGGACGGTCGGGGTCGGGTGGCTGTGATGTCGCTGCGTTCTCGTCGAGGGGGTCAGCAGACCCGATCAGGGTCGATTGGGATGAGACGCGAAGGCGGTCAGGTCAGGGCGGCCGAAGCCGGCCGGCGGGGTAGCGTCGGTCACGTCGAGGTCTTTCGGATGGATGGCGTAGGAACCTCCGTCGTCGGGAGACCTCGACATCTACACCCTCATCTGGGAAGAGCCGTTTTAGATCCGATCGAAGGTGCAGGTCCGATCGGATATCCTGAAGCGATCGAGGGAACCAGACTTCTTCAGGCGGCCCGACGAGTCGCTGGCCTCACCCAGACCGAGCTCGCCGAGGGGGCAGGCACGTCCCAAGCCACGCTGTCGACGTACGAACGAGGGGTGAAGTCTCCGGCTCTCGAGGTCGCCGAACGGATCCTTCACGCCACCGGCCTCGAGCTCTCACTCCGCGCGCATATCGACTTCACCCAACGCGCGATGCCCGGTGTCGAAGCGTTCTGGGTCCCGAACATGCTGTGGAACGTGGGACCGCCCACCTGTTTCGTGATCCTGCACGTGCCAGACATGGTCAACCACACCAGCCAGACCGACTGGGACCTGAGCGACCGCACCGACCGCGCCCGGGCGTACGAGATCCTGATCCGCTGGGGACTCCCGCATTCGATGCTCCGCTGGCTCGACGGCGCCCTGCTCGTCGACCTCTGGGACGAGCTCGACCTGCCTGACGAGATCCGGGTGAGCTGGACGCCGGCGATCGTCCGCGCCACTCCCACCAAGACTGTCGACATCTTCGACCTCGGCTTCACTCGCGGTCTCGGTCCCGACGGCACCGAGACCGCTCAGATCCGTGGATACGAGCCGCTGCCTCCAACGGTCTCGCCGACCGATTCCCCGACAGAGCCGCCGTCACACGCCAAACGCCGGGTCGATCCCGTCAATGGCCACCCCTGGGGCTGACGCGCAGACCTCGACGATGTAGCGACATACGGTGGCGCCGCCTGGACCCGCATCCCATACACCAGCAAGCATCTTTCTTGGAAAGTGTCACACTGAGAGATACAATTCAAGCATGAAGAGTCCTGAGGCTGGAGTGGAGCTTGTTGAGGGAACCGCCTCCCAGTGGGGCATGGTCACCTCTGGGCAGGCCCGGGCACTTGGAGTCACCCGGCTCGAGATGTCTCGCCTCGCAGCCGCCGGTCACCTCTTACGGCTGGCCCATGGTGTCTACCGGAACGCTGGCGCGCCGAGCGACGAGTTCGAGGACCTGCGCGCCGCATGGCTGAGCACTGAACCTGCACGATTCGCAAGCGATCGCCTCAGGGACGGCGCTGCTGGAGTGATCGTCTCCGGCACGTCGGCTGCTCGCCTCCACGGGCTGGGCGACATTCCTGCCGACCGGCACGAGTTCACCACCAGACAGCGTCGGCAGACCCAACGGCTCGAGATCCACTACCGGCAACGATCCCTGACGGAAAGAGAGGTCACCATCGCCCAAGGACTGCCGGTGACCACTGTCGAGCGGACAGTCGCGGACCTCGTCGAGGCGCGGACCGACCTCAGCCTGGTCGCCGACGTCCTGCGGGACGCCGTCGACAAGGCGGCGCTCGACACCACGGTGCTCGCCGACATGCTCGCGCCGCTGGCAGCCCGCAACGGCATCCGGAGCGGTGACGGCAACGGCCTCCTCAAACGCCTTCTGACGAGCGCCGGACTGGATCCCGAATCACTCGCTCGCCGGCTCGCAAAGTCCCCGACGTACGCGACCCTGGCAGAGGTCGCGAGGAAGGTCGAGAACGTTGGCTGACCCCAAGCCGTACGCCGCACCCGCCGGCGTCGAAGCAGCGATCAAGGACGCCGCGCGTGCAGCCTCGGCTGCCGATCCTTCGTTGACCATCAACGAGCGGATTCGGATCGAACACTTCCGTCGCTTCCTCAGCCGGGTCTTCTCCGAAGGAGAGGAGTCCGAATGGATCCTCAAGGGTGGAACCGGGATGCTCGCTCGCGTGCCGTCCACCCGCTCGACGCTGGACATCGATCTCTACCGTGAGGGCTTCACCCTCGACCAGGCTCTCGACGACCTTCGCCGACTCGCCAGCGTCGACCTGGGTGACCACTTCCGCTTCGTCTACACCGGCCACCAAGCCTCGATCGGCGGCGAGGAGCAGCCCTACACCGACGGTTACCGCGTCTCCTTCGACGTCTACGTCGGAGCTCAGAAGAAGACGCAGGTCAACATCGACCTCGCCGTCGGGGTGGGTGTCACTGCACCCGTGACCTCCGCGACCCCCGCCAGCGGGCTCGCGCTGCCGCGGCTGACCAGCCATCCCTATCGGCTCTATCCGGTCGTCGACCAGATCGCCGACAAGGTCTGCGCCACGATGGCCGACCACCACGGTCGACCGTCCAGTCGGGAGAAGGACCTCGTCGATCTCGTCGTCCTCGCGACCACCCAAGACGTCTCCGGCCGCGCCTTGCAGACCGCCATCGCCCACGAGACACGACTGCGCCAGATGGAACCGATCAACAGGTTCGTCGTCCCGAGCAGCTGGGGACCTGCCTATGCCAAGATGGCCAAGAACGTGCCCTACTGCGCCGCCTATCGGACCGTTGACCACGCGATCGGACTGGTCGGGGCGTTCGTCGATCCAGCGTTGACCGGCTCGGTGTCGGAGTCCACGTGGCACGCAGGCACCCGCGCTTGGACTCACGTCGACTGAGCCTCACGTGCGGCGCTGCAGCTGCTCAGAAGCCGATGCTCGGCCCATGGGACGGCGTCGACGACGTAGGCCGGTCGAGCCCTGCCTCTCCTCGGCCGCGGTCCTGCCGAACTAGATGGCGCCCGGCCCTTCGCGGTGGACCAACGGATCCGTAGCGCTCGATGTCCTCAGCGGCACGCTGAGCAGCGTGCGCGGGTCCGAGGTCGGCGCGGTCGCGGTCAAAGACCTCGACCCATTGTCGTCGTGCGTCATCGATCGAGTCGGCGACGAGGTGGGCGACGTTGCGATCGCGGCCGCGGGTCATCCCGACGTACGCCGAGGACGCACTGGTGTGGGTGCCGACCGCGACGTGGGCGACCGACACGGTCTCGCCCTGGACGCCATAGGCCGTGGTCGCGCACGCGAGGTCGAGATGCTCTCGGGCGTAGTCCCACGACACCCGGCGACGCCCGGCCCGGCCGTCGAGGACGACGCCGTCGCGGTCGGTTTGGCGTACGGTCCAGGTCTCTCGGTTGGCAACATCGGCATCGGGATCGTTGCGGCGGGTCGCGACCCGGTCACCGACCTCGATCCGCTCCCCCGACCTGGTCATGAACCTGCCACTCGGGTCAAGCACTGCGGCGCGTGATCGGTGGGCCAGGCCATTGATCCTGGCGACCTGGTCGCGGGTGTCAGCCACGACCGCAACCCCTTCGTCCGTACTGGCGGCAGCCTCAGCGAGCGCGGCGACCTGTTCGACCTCGGAGGCGTGCACGACGATCTCACCGCGGGCCAACAGCCGGTCGAAGACCGCTTCGGATCGCCTTCCTGCCCGCATAGCCAGGCTGATCCTGGCGTACTCGGGGTCGGCGAATCGCCGCACCCCATCCAAGTCGACATGACCACCGGCGTAGCGACAGGCAAGATCGAGTACGCCACCCCGACCCACCGCAGGCAACTGATGCCGGTCCCCGACCAACGCCAGACGAGCCCCGGTGACGTCGGCGATCTTGACCAGCGCGACCGCAGCGTCCTGGTCGAGCATCCCAGCCTCATCGACCACGAGCAGGTTCCCACGCCGCAACCGGGCAACCCGGTGCGGGGAGGGCTCGACCCGCTCCCAATGCCCATGGTCATCCCACCGGAACCCATACTGCCGCAGCAGCCAGGCCACCGAATACGCCGAGGCGCCGACCTGACCGGCAGCTACCCTGGCGCCCTTCAAGGTCGGTGAGACCACCACCATCTCCCGCCCCTGCAACCGCTGGACCCTCTGGGCGGCCGCAAGCGCGGCCGTCTTCCCCGCCCCAGCAGCACCCTCGATCACCACCAACTGCTCACTACCCGCCAGATGCTCCACTGCGGCGATCTGGTCCCGGCCAAGTCCGACGATCGCGCGCCGAGCCCGTCGAAGATCCACACGCCGTCCGGGCTCATCGGCTCGGCAGGCGAAGCGCCGCACCAGATGCCGCTCGACCGCGACCACCCAAGGCGACGTCAAGGAACGTACGTCGACCGGGACGTCGTCGCGCTCGACCAACGGCACCGAGCCGGCAACGATCCGAGCAGTCAAATCCTCGGCCAACTCGGTGCGGACACCGACGTCGACGACGAGCCCGCTCTCCGCGATCAGCTGCTCGGCCTCGCCACGAGCATCGGCCCGACTCCACGCCGACCGACGAGCACCCAACCGGCACAACCCCTCCGCCGCCAGCGCGTCACGGTCGAGCATCCCCGGCCACGGCCTCAACAGTTCGACCCGGTGACGCGGCGGCCGGAAACCGAGCTCCGCCAGCTCGTTGCACCAGTGCTCCTCCAACGCTGCCCCCGAGGTAGGGACCACTTTGTCCGGCCGCTCATCGGCCCACGCCCTCCGATCCCACGACCGCCGCAACCGCGGACCCGGCTCCTCCCCCGGATGCTCGCTCCTCCACTGGGCCTCATACCGATCGATGTTGTGCCCGATCTGCTTCGACCGCGCCGAGAACGCCTCCCCATACGCCTCCAGCTCGACGATCTCCCCGGAGACCGGATCGACGTGATAGCCGTGCCCAGCGAGTGCAGACCGGAACCCCGGGTCGGTCATCACCGCCGCATGGCCGATCCCGTTGATCGCCGCGATGCTCTCCCGGAACCCGACCGTGTGCAGCCCCCGCCACCTGCACCTGCCGCCCCATCGGACCCACCCTGGTGGTCGCATGCTCCCCCACCCACGACAAGATCTGCTCTGCCGCGCCGCGCTGAGCAGCGTCGTACGCCACCGACACATCCGGATGCATCGCGGCCGCCAACGACCATGACTTCGGCCCGTTCACCGTCACCTCGACGAACTTCACACCCTCCTTGCGTAGGCGACCCTTCGGCCGTCCGGTCTCGATGTCGAGGCCGCCCACCCATCGCTCGTATGTCTCGGCATCCATCGCCGGCGACCGCTCGACTGTGCTGTTGGTGACGGCGTAGCTGTCGGCCACCCCCGTCCCCTCAGCCAGGTAGTAGTCATCAGCCCCGAAACTGTCGGCCTCGACATAGCGACGCGCGTCGACCGCCCGGCCGGTGTAGAACTTCACCCCACCATGCACGCCCGACACACCTCCGTCAACAACCGTCGATAACCACATACCCGCAGGTGATCACCTGTTTTCCTACTGATCTGTGTAGCATGCGTGCCGACCGTCTTAGAAGTGATGTATCCAAGTCAGCGCCCGATTTCTGGAGTACGTCAACCTCCGTCAGGAACCGTCGAGACACGCAGGCCAGGTTTGACGACCTAGTGCGATGGCCGACTCTCCAATACCTGCAGTGGAGATCGACGGATGCCCTCAGGCCAGCCCCGCTTTGTCGGAGCCAGGCCGTGAGATCTGGACCCGAGAGCATCGATCGCCGGACCGGGTGCGCCCGAACGCGAGCAGCCGACCAGCGAGCGGCCCGTGCGGCCTACTGGACGAAAGGGCGTTGGCGTGCCAGATCGAGCAGGTCGTCAGGTCGCCAGCACCAAGGCTTAGCGGTTCTCGAGCGCCGCCGAGACGGCCACCAGCGCAGACAGGATGCGCTCGGCGACCTCGTCGACCGACCCCAGACCGTCCACGGATGCGAGCAGTCCGCGGCCGGCGTATTCGGCGGCGAGCGGAGCGGTCTCGGCCGCGTACAGGTCGAGTCGGCGCCGGACCACCGACTCGGTGTCGTCGTCACGGCCCTGCTCCTGCGCCCTCAGCAGGAGGCGGCGTACGAGTTCTTCGGTCTCGGCCTCGAGCAGCACGACCGCATCGATTCCGACGCTGGCGAAGCCGAGGAGCGCATCGAGCTCGTCGACCTGCTGTGGCGTGCGCGGGTACCCATCGAGCAAGAAGCCGTGGGCACAGTCCGGCCTGGAGAGCCGATCGGCGACCATCGCGTTGGTGACGTCGTCCGGGACGTACTCGCCCGCGGCCATGTACGTGTCGGTTAGGACACCCAGGGTGGTTCGCTGAGCGACGTTTGCCCGGAAGATGTCGCCGGTCGAGATCGCCGGGATGCCGAAGCGTGCCGCGATCGTGGCGGCCTGGGTGCCCTTGCCCGCGCCGGGTGGGCCCATCAGAAGGAGTCGCATGCGGATACGGACCTTTCGTTGTCAGAGCGCGCCGGTCACCCGACGATCACGCCTGGTCGGAGGCTAGGTGTCGCACCGCTGCAGTCACGTTGCGAACGCGCGGGCCTCGCCTTCGGGCGGGCCAATACCCTCCGATCAGGCAGTAAGAACTGCGACCTGCTCGCAGGGTGTGGAGCGGGCCCGGGGATCGACACAGTGACAAGGACAACAACCCTTGGAGGTACTCGTGTCCACTGAAACCACCGTCCCCGACGGCAATCCCGCCCTGATCGGAGTCCCGACGTTCCTGGTCGGCTCCGTGGCACTCGGTCTGGTGCTGACCGGCTTCGTCCCCGCGACCGCCGTCGCGGCGTCGATCCCGATCATCGCCACGGCGACCGCGTTCGGGCAGGCGGTCGCGGCGATCTGGGCCACCCGCCTCAACCAGAACGCGGTGGCCGCGATCTTCGGCATCTTCACCGGCTTCTGGTCGAGCTACGCCGCCCTCGTGCTCGGTCTGACCCACGGCTGGCTCGGCATCCAGCCCGCAGACGCGGTCAGGACCCAGGAGCTGTTCCTCGGATCCTGGCTCGCCGTGATCGTGCTGCTCACCCTCGCCACCCTGCGCCTGCCGCGCGCCTTCACGGTCCTCTTCGGGCTGATCGACCTGGCGCTGCTGCTGGTCCTGCTCGGCACGGCGCAGGCCAGCACGCTCCTCACCCAGCTCGGCGGCTACACCGTGTTCGCGTTCGTCATCGTCGGTGCGTACCTGTTCCTCGACGCCATGTCCCAGGCCACCGGCGGCCGCGCTCTTCCGCTGGGCGCCCCGGTCCGCGCCTGAGTCGGCCGGGCCCGAGTCCACCGGGCAGGGCCGGCCGTAGCGGGGCTGTGGTGGAGTGCTGGACGGCACCCCACCACAGGCCCGCTCCGTAGGCGAGGTCGTCGAGACGGCGCAGGGCGGTGTAGGTGAGCGGATCAAGCTCGGGCCGAGTCCGCGACCAGTCGACCAAGCCGTCGACCAGGGCCGCGGCGGCCCAGGCGCGGCGCACCCGCCGCGACACCAGGGCGGCCGGGATCATCAGCGGCCACCAATGCCTGTTCATGGCCGCGGCACACTGCTGGGCCGAGGCGGCCAGCCCGTACGGCACGAGCTGGACGGCGACCGCCCAGGGCCGGTCGCTCCGGCGCATCGTGCGGGCCGTCCTGGCGAGGACCGCCGCACCGATCCCGACGCCGACGCCGAGCGCCCACGGCCGTTGCACCAGCAGGACGAGACCGACCGCGAGCGTGAGCGGGCCGACGACGACGGGCGCCACCGCGTCCTGGTGACGCATCGCGAGCGGAGCGGCGCTCGTGCCGTAGAACGCCTTGCGTCCCAGCCAGCCCGCCGTCGCGACCCGGTGCTCGTGCGCCACCTGCGCGTCGGGCACGTAGCGGACCAGCCACCCACGCTGGACGGTGCGCCAGATCAGGTCGACGTCCTCACCGACCCGCATCGTCTCGTCGAAGCCGCCCTCGAACGCGACGGCACGGCCGACCAGGCAGGCTGACGGGACGTACGGAACCTTCCCGCCGGGCACGACCACAGCGGCGGCCGCGCCAAGGTCCAGGGACGACCGCACCGCCTCGTAGCGCTCGACCCGGCCCCGCCGCTCCCGGTGGTCGAGCGCGACGATGCGCGGTGCCGCGATCCCGACCGCCGGGTCGCCGAGCTGGACGAGCAGGGGGTCGAGCCAGCCCTGGTGCGGGACGACGTCGGAGTCGACGAACGCCACCAGCTCGGTCCTCACCGCGCGCAGGCCGGTGTTGCGCGCCGCTGCCGGGCCTCGGGACTCCTCGTGGCGCAGCAGGTCGGTTCCGAACCGGGCGGCGATCTCCTTGGTCGCGACGGGATCGACGGAGCCGTCGTCGACCACGATCACGCGCAGTCCCGACAGCACTCCGAGCAGGCGGGCCAGAGCCTCGGGACGGTCCTTGACGGGGATGACGACCGTGACGTCCTCGCGCGTCGACCGGGGAGGTGCCCAGGCGATCTCGGCGAGGCCGCGGTCGAGGAGCATCCGGGCGAGTCGTGAGCTGCGTGGGGAGTCGACGACGAGCTCGCCGTCGTCGAGGATCTCCACGGCCGCCGTACGCAGGAACAGCATCCGGTTGGGCGAGCCGCCGTACAACGCCCGGCCCTCCTCACCCCGCCAGGTGGTCGCGAGCAGCCGGACGACCGTGCCGTGGGCCAGGTCCCGGTTCATGCCGTGAATCCTCCGTCGGCGTGGATCACCGAGCCGGTGACCGCACGCGAGCGCGGAGAGCTGAGCCAGCGCACGGCGTCGGCGATCTCCTCGGGCTCGAGCACCCGCTCGACGAGGTGGCGTTCGGCAAGCGGCTCGACGGTGTCGAGGCCGTAGAGGGCCGCGGTCGCGTGGAGCATCTCGGTCCGGGTGCTGCCCGGCGACACCGCGGTGGCGGTGATCCCGGTGCCGCGCAGGTCGGCGGCGAGGCCGCGGACCAGTCCCACCACGGCGTGCTTGCTGGCGACGTACGCCGTGAGCTGCTGCAGACCTCGATGGCCCGCCGCGGAGGCGATCGCGATGAAGCGCCCCGAGCGCGGGGGCTCCGCCCGCAGCATCAGCGGCACCGCGGCCGCGGCGAGGTTCCAGACCCCGCGCAGGTTGACGTCGAGCAGCACGTCGAGCTCGCCGTCGGGCGCTTCCCACATCGGATGGCCCCCGGCCACGGCCCCCGCGGCAGCGACGACCACGTCCAACCGCTCACGTGCGGAGTCGATGGACTCGACCAGGCGAGCCACGGCCGCGCGGTGACGTACGTCGATGATCGCCGTGTCGACCCGGCCGGGCCACCGGGACTCCAGATCGCGGAGGGCCTGCTCGCGGCCCGGTGGCGACGCGGCGCCCGGCATCGGCGCGCACGCGTCGACCGCGACGACGTGGAACCCGTCCTCGACGAGGCCGGCGACGATCGCGGCACCCATGCCTCCCGCGGCACCGGTGACGAGCGCGACCGGACCCTCCGTCATGCCGACGCCGCCACCCGCAGCCGCCCGGCGCCGTCGGCGCGGCCGAGCAGGACGGCCTCGACCGCCGCGTCGACCAGCCCGGCCAGCAGCTGATCGCCCTCCGGCGCCGATGCTCCCGCCGGGTCGCCGAGCACGCCGTTGGGCGACACGGCCCGGACACCGCCGGCACGCATCATCGGCATGAGCAGCTCGACCGGCCCGGTCGCTCCCGCCTCTGCTCGCTCATGACGTACGTCCCCGGGCGCGAGCGCCGACATCAGCGAGGTCTCGGTGCGGCCGGCATGAGCGTCCCCGGAGGCGATCTCGCACGGGATCCAGGCAGCATCGCGACCCTCGTACAGCAGCCGCCGGACGGCGCTGGCGATCGCCGGCGCGTTGCCGCCATGGCCGTTGACGAAGACGACCCGGTCCGCCCAGCGCGAGATCGACCGGCCGAGCTCGAGCAGCACCGAGTGCAGGGCGTCGTGACCGATGTCGACGGTGCCCGGGAAGTGCTCGTGCTCGCCGCTGGCCCCATAGGGCATGAGCGGCGCGAGCACCGCGTTGATCCCCGCGTCCAGCAGGCGGGTCACCGTGCGCTCGGCGACGGCGGTGGCGATGGCGGCATCGGTCGCGAACGGGAGGTGCGGTCCGTGCTGCTCGCACGAGCCGGTGGGGAGGATGACGACCTCCACGGTCTCACCGACCTCGGGCCAGGTGGAGTGCGCGAGATCCATCTCAGGCACCCAGGGTGCGGGTGAAGCCGGGTGGGATCACGATGTCCTCGGCACTGAGCTCGTCCAGGGCGGACTTGCCCATCCCCAGCAGCGCCGAGTCGGCGCCGCTGCGCAAGATGTCGAGGACGTTCTCCACCCCGGCCTGACCGTTCGCGGCCAGGCCCCACAGGTAGGCACGGCCGATCATCACGGCACGGGCGCCGAGCGCCACCGCCTTGATCACGTCGCTCCCCCGGCGTACGCCGCCGTCGAGCACGACCTCGATCTCGTGACCGACGGCGTCGGCGATCGAGGGCAGCACCCGGATCGGCGCCGGCGTGCTGTCGAGGTTGTTGCCGCCGTGGTTGGAGACCGAGATCGCCGTCATACCGGCATCGACCGCGCGCTTGGCATCGTCGACGCGGCAGATCCCCTTGAGCATGACCGGGCCGTCCCACTGCGACTGGAGCCAGGCCAGGTCGTCCCAGGTCGGGAGCGGCGTCTGCATCCACTCGTAGTAGGCACCGAAGAAGGTCGGTGCGGTCTCCCCCGGCTGGACCAGGTTGGGCACGGTCAGGTCGGGGATGTAGCCGGCGCGCGCGAAGCGCGACAGCCACCGCGGCCGGGCGAGGGTCTCGGGCGCGAACTGCACCATCGCCTTCAGATCGAGCTTCTCCGGGATCGACGGGCTGCCCCAGTCCCGACCCATCGAGAAGGACCAGTCGGTGGTGACGATCAGACCGCGGGCACCGGCCGCCTTGGCCCGGCCGATCCGCTGCAGGATCGCGTCGCGACTGCCCAGCCAGTAGATCTGGAAGAACGTCTGGGGATTGGCCTCGACCACCTCCTCGACCGGCTTGCTCGCGAACGAGCTGAGACCGGTGATGGTGCCTCGGGCAGCGGCGGCGCGGGCGATGGCGACCTCGCCGTCGGGATGCACGGCCTGTACGCCGGTCGGCGAGCAGATCACCGGCATCGAGATCTGCTCGCCCATGACGGTGGTGGCCAGGTCCCGCTTGCCCGACAGGCCGGCGCAGTGTGGCGCGAAGCCGAGCTCGGCGAACGCGGCGGTGTTGTCGTCATAGCTGACCCCGCGCTCCGAGCCCGCGAGCAGCGCGCTGTAGACGGACTTCGGGAGGCCTTTCTTCGCCCGCCGCTGGGCCTCGGCGACGGTCTCGAACCAGATCTTCGACATGACAATTGACTCCTAGACGGGGCTCTCGTTGCAGAGGCGGTCGGGCAGCTTGGTCGGCCGGCCGGGCATGCCCAGCAGGACGGCGTCGGACCGCGAGTGGTCCTGGGAGGGTTGCGGCAGGCCAGAACCGTCCCGGTTGGCGAGGGCGGTCTGGCTGTTGCCCTTGACGCACTCCGGGTCCGGTCCGTCCAGCGGCAGACCGGTGAAGAACTTGGCGGCCATACAGCCACCCCGACAGGCGTCGAACGCCGAGCAGGACGTGCAGGCTCCGCCCGAGGTCGGCTCACGCAGCTCGCGGAAGAGCGTGGACTCCTGCCACACCTTCTTGAAGCCGCCGTCGGCGAGCAGGTTGCCGGCGAGGAACTGGTCGTGGATCGCGAACGGGCACGCGTAGACGTCCCCGACGGGATCGATCAGGCACACCACGCGACCGGCACCGCACAGGTTGAGGCCCGGGAGGGCGTCGCCGAAGGCGGCCAGGTGGAAGAAGGAGTCGCCGGTGAGGACGCGCTCGCCCTTCTCGACCAGCCAGTCGTAGAGGTAGCGCTGGTCCTCGGCGGTCGGGTGGAGGTCGTCCCAGACATCGGCACCACGGCCGCTGGGGCGCAGCCGGGTGAGACGCAGGGTGGCGCCGTACGTCTCGGCCAACGCCTGGAACTCGTCGAGCTGGCGTACGTTCTCGCGGGTCACGACGACCGAGATCTTGGAGTCGGTGAAGCCGGCCTCCTGCAGGTTCGCGAGCGCCCGGACCGCCATGTCGAACGAGCCGCGGCCACGTACGGCGTCGTTCACCTCGGCGGTCGCGCCGTCCAGCGAGATCTGTACGTCGACGTAGTCCGAGGAAGCGAGCTGAGCCGCCCGCTCCTTGGTGATGCGGACACCGTTGGTCGAGAACTTCACGCCGACGTCGTGAGCGACCGCGTAGTCGAGCAGCTCCCAGAAGTCGGGTCGGACCGTCGGCTCACCGCCGCCGATGTTGACGTAGAAGACCTGCATCCGCTGCAGCTCGTCGATGACGGCCTTGGCCTGGTCGGTGGAGAGCTCGTTCGGGTCGCGACGGCCGGAGGAGGACAGGCAGTGCACGCACGCCAGGTTGCAGGCGTAGGTGAGTTCCCAGGTCAGGCAGATCGGGGCGTCGAGACCGTGCTCGAACTGGTCGATCAGTCGTGGAACCGGTTGCCTCTCGGTGTGCTGGTCCATCAGGGTCATGACGCGATCGCCTCCTGGCGTGGGCTGATCATTCCGGAGCGGGCAAGGGCGGCGAGGGCCGCGAGGTGGTGGGGGCGATCGGCCTCGGCGACGCCGACGGTGTCGAGGGCGGCGAGGGCCGAGGCCGATCCGTCCAGCGCCTCCACGACCCGCACGAGAGCGAGGTCCTTGAGGAACGAGAGCCGCCGCGAGCCGAAGTCGTAGACGAGGGCGCCGAAGGGCTCGGGCCGGATCACGACGCTGGGGTTGCGGCGCCAGGCGCCCTGCGGGTCGAAGGAGGTCATGGTGTCTCGTCCTTTCTCAGTAGACGCCGCACATGCCGTCGATCGAGACCTCCTCGACGAGGAGGTCCTCCTCGACGAGGTCGGTGTCGACCAGATCGGTGTCGACGTCTGCGGAGCTGGTGATGTGAGCGGACATGTCCGGACTCCTTCGTGTGGTTGATGCACTGGCAAAACCGACGTTAGAGACCGACGGCCACGCTCAGCGCCGTCCGGAAGTGCACATCGGCCTATCCGTTCGGAGAGGTTCGGCGAGGCGTCGGAAGGCGCGGCCCGCGGCTCCTCTCCGAACGGGTAGGTACGCGCCGGGCCGACCGATCAGGACCCCCTGCTCGCAGCGGATGGTTTGCGCTTCAGGGCCTCCCGCTGGGGGTGTGACGCGGCTTACGTTCGAGCACGTCATCAGTCCAAACAGGAGGTTCCCCATGCAGGTTGACGAGCTGCTCAAGCCTTTCCCGATCAAGGAGTTCCACCCGTTCCCGCGGGCTCTGCTCGGGCCGGGTGCTCACGAGCTCATCGGCCCCGAGGCCATCAAGCTCGGGTTCACCAAGCCGCTGGTCATGACGTCCGGCCTTCGGGGCACGAACATCGTCCAGAAGATCGTGGACTCGCTGAAGTACCACGGCCTCGACGCGGTCGTCTACGACCAGGTCGAGTCCAACCCCAAGGACTACAACTCCATGGACGCCGTGGCGTTGTACCAGCAGAACAAGTGCGACTCGTTCATCTCCATCGGCGGCGGGTCCTCGCATGATGCCTGCAAGGGCGCCCGGGTCTCGGTGGCCCACGACGGCCGAAACGTCAACGAGTTCGAGGGCTTCAACAAGTCGGAGAACCCCAACAACCCGCCGCACATCGCCGTGTCCACCACGGCCGGCACCGGGTCGGAGACCTCGTGGGCGTACGTCATCACCGACACGACCACGGACCCCGACAACCCGCACAAGTACGTCGCGTTCGACGACGCCTCGGTGGCGACCCTCGCCATCGATGACCCGGTGCTCTACTTCGACTGCCCGATCGACTACACCGCCCAGTGCGGCTTCGACGTGCTCGCGCACGCCTCCGAGCCGTACGTCTCCCGCCTGAACTTCGAGCCCTCGCTCGGCAACGCGATCCGGGCCATCAAGCTGACCTCGGAGAACCTGCGCGAGGCGGTCTGGAACGGTCAGGACCTCAAGGGTCGCGAGGGCATGATGTACGCCCAGTACATCGCCGCCCAGGCGTTCAACTCCGGCGGGCTCGGGATCATCCACTCGATCTCGCACGCGGTGAGCGCGTTCTACGACACCCACCACGGCCTGAACAACGCCATCGCGCTGCCCCGCGTGTGGGCGTTCAACATGCCGGCGCAGTACGGACGGTTCGCGGACATCGCCGAGGCGATGGGCGTCGACACCCGTGGCATGACCAAGCCGCAGGCTGCCGACGCCGCGCTCGCAGCCGCGATCCGGCTGCTGCGCGACGTGGGCATCCCGGAGCGCTTCGTCGACGTCACGAAGGACAGCTACTCCAAGAACCGGCTGGGCGAGGGCCCGACCAAGTACTACGAGAACGCGAAGGTCATCAAGGGTGACGCGGCGGACGTCGACCGCATCACCAACCACGTCCTCGGCGACGCCTGCACCCCGGGCAACGCCAAGGAGTGCACCTTCGAGACGGTCCGGCCCGTCGTCGACCACGCCCTGAACGGCGACCTCGACGACCTGCTGACCTGATCCCACCGGCTCGGTCCGGCCTGGGGGCCGGGGCATGCGCCCCCGGGTCGGACCGACTCCACGATCTCCCGCGAACGCCCACAGACATGCCCACTCACATGCCCACTCGTTGCCCGCTGCCCCGTCGCCCCAGGAGGCACCCATGAACGCACAGCCCGTCGAACCCATCGAGCCCGCCGCACACACCGGCTTCGAGAGCGTCGCGGACGTCATCGACCAGTTCACCGACCAGGGCTATCTGGCCGACGAGCGACTCGCCACGACCGTCTTCCTCCAGGCCCATCTGGACAAGCCGGTCCTGCTGGAGGGCCCCGCCGGCGTCGGGAAGACGCAGCTCGCCAAGTCCCTGGCCGCCGTCACGGGTCGCAAGCTGTTGCGCCTGCAGTGCTACGAGGGTCAGGACGAGACCACCGCGCTCTACGAGTGGGACTACGGCCGCCAGCTCCTCTACACCCAGCTCATGCGCGAGAAGATCGGCTCGCTGGTCGCCGACACCCCCGACCTCGCCTCGGCCGTGGACGCGATCGCCGCCGAGGAGAGCGCCTTCTTCTCCGAGCGGTTCCTCGCCCCGCGCCCGCTGCTGGAGGCGATCCGCTCGGAGGAGCCTGTCGTGCTGCTGATCGACGAGGTCGACCGTGCCGACGAGGCACTCGAGGCGGTCCTGCTCGAGCTGCTCGCGGAGTATCAGGTCTCGGTCCCCGAGCTCGGCACGTTCACGGCCGTCCACCTGCCGTACGTCATCCTGACCTCGAACAACAGCCGCGATCTCTCCGCTGCCCTCAAGCGCCGTTGCCTGCATCTGTTCCTCGACTACCCCGACGCCGAACGTGAGCTGGAGATCATCCGGTCCAAGAAGACCGGGCTCGCCGACGAGCTCGCGCGCCAGCTGGTCGACATCGTGCGCGGCCTGCGCGAGCTCGATCTGCGCAAGGCCCCGAGCATCTCCGAGACCGTCGACTGGGCACGCACGCTCGCTGTCCTGGGTGCAGAGGAGCTGACCGCCGAGACGCTGTCGGCGACCGCGAACGTCGTCGTGAAGTACGACCGCGACCTCAAGCGCACTCTCGAGGCGCTGCCGCGGCTGGTCGACCCGAACGCCGATCTCGACCAGGACCACGAACATGGGCACGGTCACGGTCACAGCCACGGCGACCACAGCCACGAGAACGGCAAGCAGAACGGCCATGCGAACGGCCAGGAGATCGGCCAGGGCGAGCCCGACGGAGCCGCCGTACGACGGTCGAAGGACCTGCCTGGACGCCACGACGAGGCCTACTACGGGACCGGCTCCATGGGCCCGGCCCGCAAGGTGTCCGCAGACCAGGGCGCGCGCGCATTCGCGAGCCGGCGCCGGCCGTTCTGATCCGTGGAGGGTTGAGTCATGGACGGCGCACTCCATCGCTTCGTACGCCTGCTTCGAGTGCAGGGCGTCCGGATCGGCATCTCCGAGGTCGTCGACGCCTCGCGCGCAGCGGGCGCTCCCGGCGTACTCGACAACCGGTCGCTGCTGCGCAGCGCGCTGCGGGTGACGCTGATCAAGGACCAGCGAGACGCAGCGACCTTCGAGCGGACCTTCGACCGCTTCTTCAGCCTGCGGCCGGTGCTCGACGCTCCCGATGAGCACGGCCACTCCCATGCCCACGACGACCTGGAGGACGAGGGCGAGCTCGAGGAGTTCGTCCTCTCCGAGGAGCCGGGCAAGACACCGAGCCAGGGACACAGCCACGGCAAGCCCGACGACATCCGCGACTACTTCGATCCCGAGGACCTCTCTCAGCAGTACAACCTGCACCAGGAGGCCAACAAGCTCGACATGGCCGCGATGACCGACGAGATCGTCCTCTCCAACGACGGTGCCGGGGCACGGACCGAGGCGGCCCGTGTCCAGCTCGACACCACGCGCCTGCACAATCCGGGTCGTCCCGGCAGGATCGCGGACAAGGCGGGCACCCGGATGGATGTCGAGCTCACCGTGGCCGAGGAGATGGCGCTGCTGGCCTGGCTCGACGACGCCGATGCCGATACGCCCGGCGCGAGCCTCGAACCCGACGAGATCGACGCACTCCGCGCCAGCCTTTCCGGCCTGCTCGACGGTCTGCCTGCCGCGTTGCAGGCGCACCTCGAGGAGCTGATGGCGTCGGATGCCGCCATCGAGTCGCGCGAGGCCAGCGCCCGGGAGATCGACCGCATCGGCGAGCTCGAGCGCGCCACTCTCGAGGACTCGCTCCGCAGGCTGATCCGCAGCCTGCACGGGGCTCCTCGAGCCCGACGCCGCGTAGCGGCACGTGGCAGCATCGACGGGTCCCGCACGATGCGGCGCAACATGCGCAGCGACGGCGTGCCGTTCCGGCCGGTGACGATAGCCAAGGTGACCGACCGCCCGCGCCTGCTGGTGCTCGCCGACGTCTCCCTGTCCGTACGTGCCGCCGCCCGGTTCACCCTGCAGCTCGTCCACGGCCTGCAGGGGATGGCCTCGCAGGTGCGTACGTTCGCGTTCGTCTCCGACCTGGTCGAGGTGACCGATCTCTTCGCCGAGCACCAGATGGAGGAGGCGCTGTCGCTGACCCTGTCCGGACTGCCGGCCGGCGGCATCCTCGACGTCGACACCGACTCCGACTACGGCTCCGCGTTCAGCCAGTTCCTCGACGAGTTCGGGGGTGGCATCAATCGGCGTACGACCGTGATCGTGCTCGGCGACGGACGCGGCAACGGCAACGATCCCGGCACCACGGCGTTCGAGGAGATCACCCGGCGGGCTCGCGAGACGATCTGGATCACCCCCGAGCCCCGCTACTCCTGGACGCTCGGCAGCTGCGACCTGCCGGCGTACGCCACCCACTGCGATCGCGTGCACATCGTGCGCGACCTCGCCGGGCTCGACCTGGTCACCTCCCACATGACCGAGGTGGGGCGATGAGCCTGGCCGCGCCGCCGCCGATCGACCCGCTGGTCGGCACCGCCTCCGGCGCCTACCGGGACGAGCTGGTCGAGGTCGTGCGCGGACGCCCCGGCCCGGCCGCGGCGCACCGGACCCGATCGTTCGAGTTCTGGGCCGACCGCGATCGTGTCCACCTGGTGCACGACCTGCCCGCCGACCAGATCGACAACGACCTCGCGGGCCTGCTCGCCACCGAGCTGTTCGCACCTGGGTGGCTGGAAGGCAGCGAGCTCTTCGAGCGGCTGCTGACCGGGATCGTGATCAGCTCCGCGGTCGACCCGCTGACCGCGTGGACGCTGTTCTACGCCAACACCCTCGACCGGCTGACCGCGCCAGTCACCGGCGACGTGCCGGAGCCCCACAGCGGCCTGGCCGAAGGATCGCTGGCCGGCTACGCACCGGTCTACGCCCACGCCCGGTCGCTGATCGATCCCGGGTCGATGCTCGAGCTGGGCAGCTGCTTCGGGTTCTTCAGCCTCCTCTGCGCAGCCGACCGCGACGTGACGGCAAGCGACCTCACGCCGAACACGGTGCGGCTGCTGGCGCAGGTCGCCCCGCGTCTCGGCCTGAGCCTGGGCACGCTGATCTGCGACGCAGCGCGCGTGCCGCGACCCGCGGCTTCCTTCGACACCGTGGTGGCCCTTCATCTGCTCGAGCACCTGCCGCCCGAGCACGGTCTGGCGGTGGTGCGGGAGATGCAGCGGCTGGCCCGGCGCCGGGTGATCGTCGCTGTGCCCTACGAGGACGAGCCGACCGCTGCGTACGGTCATGTCCGGACGTTCAGCGCGGACGACCTCGCCGACCTGGCGACCGACAGCGGCTGGCGGTGGCAGGTCCACGACCACCACGGTGGCTGGCTGGTCCTCGACCGTCCCTAGGGCCGACCCAGGACCGTGCAGCGGGCGGCTCAGATGAAGCCTTCCTTGCTCGCCACGTAGACGGCCTCCGCCCTCCGGCTGACCTGCAGCTTGCGCAGGATGTTGCCGACGTGGAACTTGGCGGTCGTCTCGGAGATGAAGAGCTGCTTGCCGATGTCGCGGTTCGACAGGCCGCGCGCGAGCAGGCGGAGGACGTCCTGCTCGCGTTCGGTCAGCTGCCGGTTCTCCGCGGCCGACTCGGCGTTGATCCCCCGCACCATCGCCGCGGCGCTGCGGGAGTCGAAGGCGCTCTCACCGCGGTTGACGGCCCGGATCGCTCGCACCAGCTCGGAGGTGTCGACCTCCTTCACCACATAGCCACGCGCGCCCCGATGGATGGCCTCGAGGACGAGCTGGTCGTCGATCACGGTCGTCAGCACGAGCAGGGCGACCTCGGGATGGGCCTGGTGCAGGCGCGCGCACAGGTCGATCCCCTCGTTGTCGGTCGACGGCGAGAGTCGCAGGTCCAGCAGCACGACGTCGGGCGCGGTGGAGGCGACGACGGCCAGCGCCTGCGCCGAGGAGCCCGCCTCCCCCACGACCCGCAGGTCGGCCTCGCGCTCGAGCACCGAGCGCAGGCCCTGGCGCACCATCGCATGGTCGTCGACCAGGACGACGCCGATGGTGCCCGCTCCTTGCTGACCTCGGGCGGGGACGATGGCCGGAGCACTCATCACGCATCACTCTCCTCGGGCGTACGGGTGGGGCCGGGCGTGACTCCCGACAGGGGAACCCGCGACTCGATGGCGACGCCACCGGCCCGGGAGCGGCGGATCGAGAGGGTGCCGCCCAGCCCCTCGGCTCGCAGGGCCATCCCGAGCAGCCCCCGATGGCGCCCGTCGGCGGCGCCACGGCGGGCCAGACGTACGGTGCGACGCATCGCGGCGGGGTCGCCGTTGCCGTCATCACCGATCCTGAGGACGACGCAGTCCTCGAGGTAGCACAGCCGCACCAGCGCCTTGCCGGCATCGGAGTGCATCGCCACGTTGAACAACGCCTCGCCGGCAGTCCTTGCCAACGCGTGCTCGGCGGCGGTACCCATCGGCACCGGGCTTCCCTCGACGCGCAGCCGCACGTTGAGGTGAGGACGGTGCTGGGCGGCCATCTCGGCCAGCAGCTCGGGCAGGCTCGCCACGTTCTCGGCGCCACGCTCGTGGTTCAGCGCGTAGATCACCGATCGGAGCTGCTCGGTCGCGGTCGACATCAGGTCGCGCGCCCGATCCAGCTCAGGACGTACGTCACGCCGACCTGCACCGCTCGCATCCCCGATGAAGTCGCCCCGGAGCATCTCCACCACCAGACCCGCGCTGAGCACCGTCTGGGCGACACTGTCGTGGAGCTCGAGCGCGATCCGCCGACGCTCGTTCTCGAGCAGCTCGCGCTGGTCGGCCACACGGAGCCGCTGCTCGGCCGCCCGCAGCTCCTCGTCGCGCACCGAGAGCAGCCGCGCCTGCTCGGAGACCTCCTCGAAGAGCTGGTGCGCACGTCGCTGCTGGGCCAGACCGGTGCGATAGAGGTCGCCGGTGTGCAACGAGACCGCGGCCAGGTTGGCGAGGATGTGGAGCACCGACAGGTCCGGGGTCTCGAGCGGAAGGTCGTCCCGCGGGGCGGCGACCAGACCGCCGATCGCGTGCCCGTCAAGCAGCATCGGGACCACGACCACGCCGTCGGCGTTCTGGGTCGCCCGAGCCGGCAGGTCGCCCGTCTCGACGCGCTGGATGGCACGGGTCACCTCCTCGGCCAGATCGGCGGCGGCGTCGATCATGGCTCCCTCGGAGTCGATCGCCAGGAAACGCGGACGGGTCGACGGCAGGGCCTGGGAGGTCAGCGCCAGCGCGGCCCAGCGGGCGTCGAGGTGGTGCGAGGCGACCCGCACGATCTTCTCCAGCAGCGCCCGCGGACCTTCGACGGAGTGGACCAGCGCACCGGAGATGGAGTCCATCGCGGCGACCGTGAGCTGCAGACGCTCGTTGGAGCGTTGGTAGGCCGAGTAGTAGGTCTGCTTGCCCGAGCGCACCCCGGTGAGCGCGGCGAGGTCCGGCAGGCGCCGGGCGATGTCGGCGGCCGAGAACGGGCGCGGCTGAGTGGTCACAGCGAGTCTCGGAAGATGCCGGCGATGTCTTCCTTCGCGGCGGCGCGTGGGTTGGTGGCCAGGCAGGCGTCGCGGGTGGCGGTCAGCGCCATCCGGTCGATGTCGGCGGCGGTCACGCCGAGGGCACCGAGCCGTCGCGGCGCTCCGACCGAGGCCGCGAGGTCCTGGACGTAGTGGGCCAGCAGCTCGGCCGCCTCACGGTCGGGCACACCCTCGACACGGAGCCCCATCGCATCGGCCAGCATCGCGAACCGCTCCGGGACCACTTCGGCGTTGAACCGGATGACGTGCGGGAGCAGGACACCGTTGACCACTCCGTGCGGCAGGTCGTACAGGCCACCGACCTGGTGGCTCATCGCGTGGGTCGCCCCGAGGATCGCGTTCGAGAACGCAAGGCCAGCCTCGAGGCTTGCCTGCGCCATCCACATCCGGGCCCGCTCGTCGCCGGGCTCCTCGACGTTGCGGAGCAGTGCCTTGGCGACCAGACGAGCGGCGGACAGCGCATGCCCGTCGGCCAACGGGTTATGGCCCAGCGAGACGAACGACTCGATCGCGTGCGTGAGGGCGTCGAGCCCGGTGGCAGCGGCGAGATCCTGAGGCATCGTGCTCAGCAGGCGCGGGTCGGTCACGGAGATGTCCGGAACGAGCGACCGCCCCATGATGGTCATCTTCACGGCGTTGGCGGTGTCGGTGACGATGCAGAACTGGGAGACGTCGGACCCGGTCCCGGCAGTGGTCGGGATCATCAGCTGAGGTGGGATCGGCTGTTCGACACGATCGACGCCTGCGTAGTCGTGGATCGATCCGCCGTTCCCGCTCACGATCGCGACGCCCTTGGCAGCGTCGAGCGCCGAGCCTCCGCCGATCCCGATGATGACGTCGCCGCCGTAATCCACATAGGCGCGGTAAGCGGCTTCGATCTCGTGATCCTTAGGGTTGGGGGTCACGCCCGCCCAGACCCGTGGCTCCAGGCCTACCTCGGCGAGATGAGCGAGCAGCTCATCGACCCAGCCCGCGTCGATGATGCCGGGGTCGGTCACCACGAAGGGCCGGCGGGCCCCGAGCCGGCCCGCACAGAATCCGGCCTCCGCGAGCGAGCCCAGTCCGAACACCATCTCCGGCACATGGAACTTCAACAGCCGCCGATCACCTCGGGACGAGGGAAACGTCGACGGCGCGTCGAGCGTGAGCATTGGGGAACCGACCTCCTCGAGGCGCCACAGAAATCAGTGCCGTTAGTGACGCACGCCACACCGTAAGCCCGTTCAGGTTGCAACTCGGTTGCAGGCTTTGCCTTCGTCCGGCTGACCAACCGACGGAAACGTTGCAACCTCGTTGCAACGTGAACGGTGTCACACTGGAGAGATGGACAAGGGCATGCGCGCGGAGGTCGCCGACTCCTGGCACCGTTCTGCCGCGGCAGGGGTCCCCGCCGACGAGCTCACGGCGCCGATCACCCTCGACGGCGGAGCGCTGCACTCAGCACGCGCCGAGCACCAGCTCGCCCGTGTCTTCCCGCTCCTCGACGACGTCCTCGGACAAGCCGCCCGCGACTGCGACGCCGTGATGGCGGTCGCGGACGAAGCAGGTCAGTTGCTGTGGGTCTGCGGCTCGGGCGCGGCACTGCGCCGGGCCGAGTCGATCGGCTTCGTCGAGGGCAGTAATTGGGACGAACGCCTCGCCGGCACCAACGCACCGGGGCTCGCCCTACGTCTCGACCAGCCCAGCAGCGTCGTACGCAGCGAGCACTTCCGTCACTCCGTGCGCCGCTGGAGCTGCGCCGCGGCGCCCATCCACGACCCCGCGAGCTCGCAGCTTCTCGGCGTGCTAGACGTCACCGGCGGCGACGAGATCGTCGTGCCCCAGACGATGGCGCTCATCCGAGCCACGGTGCGGCTCGCGGAGACCGAGCTCGCTAGGGACCGGCTCGTCGCGGAGACCCCGCAGGCGCCCGGACGTGCCACGATCACGATCGAGGCGCTCGGTCGCAACGACGCGTTGCTCACGGTCGACGACGACCTCGGGCACACCGGTCGGATGCGTCTCTCGCCACGTCACAGCGAACTCATCCTGCTCCTCGCCAGCACTCCGCGCGGTCTCTCCGGCGACGAGCTCAGCGTGCTGCTCTACGAGGACGAAGGCGGATCCTCGACGCTGCGCGCAGAGCTCAACCGGTTGCGCCACCTGCTCGGTGACACGTTCTTCGCCTCGCGACCCTACCGGCTCGTGTCGGACGTCGGAGGCGACTGGCTCGCGGTCGAGGCGCTGCTCGCATCCGGGGACGTCGCCGGTGCGCTTCGCGCCTTCCGAGGCCCCCTGCTCCCACGGTCCACGGCTCCCGGGGTCGTACGCCTGCGCCAGGCACTCACCGAACAGATGCGTGCCGCCATCATGCACGCCGGCCAGCCCGACCTGATGTCGGCCTGGACTCGCTCGGCCTGGGGTTCGGACGACTACGAGATGTGGGCTCAGCAACGCGATCTGCTGCCACCGGGGTCACCCATGTGGGCCCTTGCCACCGGGCAGCTGGCCCGGCTGGACCACGAGTTGACGGGCGCTCCTACCCGTTAGGACAGGATCCGGAAGCGGGCCGGACAACGGCAACGTGTCTGCAACGTCACGGCTCCTACGGTGCTGTGAACGGCGTCACAGAGGACGCCGAGTCCCGACATCAGGAGCATTCAGATGACCATCTACGCAGCCCCCGGCCAGCCGGACTCGCTCGTCTCCGTCAACAGCCGTTACGGCCACTACATCGGCGGCGAGTGGGTGGAGCCGGTCAAGGGCCAGTACTTCGAGAACATCTCCCCCGTCAACGGAAAGCCCTTCACCGAGGTCGGCCGTGGCACCGAGGAGGACATCGAGGCAGCCCTCGACGCCGCCCACGCCGCCAAGGACGCGTGGGGTCGCACCACCGGCACCGAGCGCGCGATCCTGCTCAACAAGATCGCCGACCGCATGGAGGAGCACCTCACCGAGCTCGCCGTCGCCGAGTCGTGGGACAACGGCAAGCCCGTCCGCGAGACCCTGGCGGCCGACCTGCCGCTGGCCGTGGACCACTTCCGCTACTTCGCCGCCGCGATCCGCGCCCAGGAGGGCGGCGCCGGTGAGCTGGACGAGTCCACCGTGGCGTACCACTTCCACGAGCCGCTGGGCGTCGTCGGCCAGATCATCCCCTGGAACTTCCCGATCCTGATGGCGGTCTGGAAGCTCGCCCCGGCCCTCGCCGCCGGCAACGCCGTCGTGCTCAAGCCCGCCGAGCAGACCCCGTGGTCGATCCTCAAGGTGGTCGAGATCATCGGCGACCTGCTCCCGGCCGGCGTGCTCAACGTCGTCAACGGGTTCGGTGTCGAGGCCGGCAAGCCGCTCGCCTCGTCGTCGCGGATCGCCAAGATCGCCTTCACCGGTGAGACCACGACCGGCCGGCTCATCATGCAGTACGCCAGCCAGAACATCATCCCGGTCACCCTCGAGCTGGGCGGCAAGAGCCCGAACGTCTTCTTCGAGTCGGTCTCCCAGCAGAAGGACGCCTTCTACGACAAGGCGCAGGAGGGCTTCGCGCTCTTCGCCCTCAACCAGGGCGAGGTCTGCACCTGCCCCTCGCGGGCGCTGATCCAGGAGTCGATCTACGACGAGTTCCTCGCTGACGCCGTCGTACGCGTGGAGAAGATCGTCCAGGGCAACCCGCTCGACGACGCCACCATGATCGGTGCGCAGGCCTCGCAGGACCAGCTGGAGAAGATCCTCTCCTACATCGAGATCGGCAAGGCCGAGGGCGCCAAGGTGCTCACCGGCGGCGAGCGCAACATCCTCGACGGCGACCTCGCCGAGGGCTACTACGTGAAGCCGACCATCTTCGAGGGCGACAACTCGATGCGTATCTTCCAGGAGGAGATCTTCGGGCCGGTCGTCTCGGTCGCCAAGTTCACCGACGAGGCCAACGCTCTCGAGACCGCCAACGACACCCTCTACGGCCTCGGCGCCGGTGTCTGGTCGCGCGAGGGTGCGCAGGCCTACCGCGCCGGTCGCGAGATCGAGGCCGGCCGGGTGTGGACGAACTGCTACCACCTCTACCCGGCGGGCGCCGCGTTCGGCGGTTACAAGCAGTCCGGCATCGGTCGTGAGAACCACAAGATGATGCTCGACCACTACCAGCAGACGAAGAACCTCCTGGTGTCCTACTCCCCCGACGCCCTCGGCTTCTTCTGAGGCGCTGACCCGGATGCGCACCCTTCCGCACCGGGTCGACCTCACGGGTGAGGCGGCGGAGCTCCTCCGCCGCCTCACCGCCGAGGCCGGCCCCGTCATGTTCCACCAGTCCGGCGGCTGCTGCGACGGGTCGGCGCCGATGTGCTACCCCGACGGGGAGTTCATGCTCGGCGGCGCCGACATCCATCTCGGCGACCTCGACATCGGGCTGGACCGGGCCGTCCCGGTCTGGATGTCGAAGGCCCAGTTCGAGTACTGGAAGCACACCCACCTGACCATCGACGTCGTCAAGGGACGCGGCGCCGGCTTCTCGCTCGAGGCGCCGCTCGGGGTCCGCTTCCTGATCCGCTCCCGCATCTTCACCGACGAGGAGTACGCAGCGCTCGAGGCCTCCGCCGACAGCTGAGCCGCCCCTTCCCCACCACCCAGACCCAGAAAGCAGGACCCCGCATGAGCATCGGAGCCAACCTCGCCGAGGACACCGGCAGCAGCACTTCCTCCGAGAAGCGCCGTTTCGAGCCTCCCGCCGATCTCGCCGCCGAGGCCAACGTCACGTCCGCGGCCTACGACCGTGCCGCGCAGGACCGGCTCGGGTTCTGGGCCGAGCAGGCCGAGCGGCTCACCTGGGCCGAGCCGTTCACCGAGGTGCTCGACTGGACCGATGCCCCGTTCGCGAAGTGGTACGTCGGGGGCAGGCTCAACGCGGCGTACAACTGCGTCGACCGGCACGTGGAGGCCGGGCGCGGCGACCAGGTCGCCTTCCACTTCGTCGGGGAGCCCGGCGACACCCGTGACATCACCTACGCCGACCTCAAGGACGAGGTCTCGCGGGCGGCCAACGCGCTCCTCGACCTCGGCGTACGCACCGGCGACATGGTCGCGATCTACCTGCCGATGATCCCCGAGGCGGTCGTCTCGATGCTGGCCTGCGCCCGCATCGGCGCCACCCACACCGTGGTCTTCGGCGGTTTCTCGGCCGAGGCGCTCGCCTCCCGCATCGAAGACTGCCGCGCGAAGGTCGTCATCACCGCCGACGGCGGCTACCGCCGCGGCGCACCCTCCGCGCTCAAGCCGACCGTCGACGACGCCATCGGCAAGCTCGGCGGCAACAGCCCGGTCGACCACGTCCTCACGGTGCGCCGCACCGGCGAATACGTCTCGTTCGACGACGCCACCGACGTGTGGTGGCATGACGTGGTCGACGGCGCCTCGCCCGAGCACACGCCGGAGGCCTTCGACGCCGAGCACCCACTCTACGTCATGTACTCCTCCGGCACGACCGGCAAGCCCAAGGGCATCCTGCACACCACCGGCGGCTATCTCGTCGGCGCCGCCTACACGCACCACGCGGTCTTCGACCTCAAGCCGGGCTCGGCCGAGGAGAAGGGGGACGTCTACTGGTGCACCGCCGACATCGGCTGGGTCACCGGGCACTCCTACATCGTCTACGGGCCGCTGGCCAACGGCGTCACCCAGGTCCTCTACGAGGGCACCCCGGACAGCCCGCACCAGGGCCGCTGGTGGGAGATCGTCGAGCGCTACGGCGTGACGCTCCTCTACACCGCGCCCACCGCGATCCGCACGTTCATGAAGTGGGGCCGGGAGATCCCCGACCGCTACGACCTCTCCTCCCTGCGGCTGCTCGGCTCGGTCGGCGAGCCGATCAACCCGGAGGCCTACCTCTGGTATCGCAACGTCATCGGGGGTGACCGCTGCCCCGTCGTCGACACCTGGTGGCAGACCGAGACCGGGCAGATGATGATCAGCCCGCTGCCCGGCGTCACCGCCGGCAAGCCCGGCTCCGCGATGCAGGCGCTGCCCGGCATCGGGGTCGACGTCGTCGACGAGAACGGCGACCCGGTTCCGAACGGGTCGAGCGGCTACCTGGTGCTGACCGAGCCCTGGCCGGCGATGCTCCGCACGCTGTGGGGCGACAAGGACCGCTTCGTCGAGACCTATTGGGCTCGGTTCGAGAAGCAGGGCTACTACTTCGCCGGCGACGGCGCGAAGAAGGACGAGGACGGCGACATCTGGATTCTCGGCCGCGTCGACGACGTCATGAACGTCTCCGGCCACCGGCTCTCGACCAGCGAGATCGAGTCGGCCCTGGTCTCCCATCCTCGGGTCGCCGAGGCCGCCGTGGTCGGTGCCGCCGACGAGACGACGGGCCAAGCGGTCTTCGCCTATGTGATCCTGCGCTCCGGTGCCGAGGAGGGCGCCTCGGCCGGCGACGCGCTCGTGCACGAGCTGCGTACGCACGTGGGCAAGGAGATCGGCGCCATCGCCAAGCCCCGCAAGATCACCATCGTGCCCGAGCTCCCGAAGACCCGGTCGGGCAAGATCATGCGCCGGCTCCTTCGCGACGTCGCCGAGAACCGGGCCGTCGGCGACACCACCACGCTCAGCGACCCCGCCATCATGGCGCAGATCGCCGGCGACGACCGGGCCGTGAAGGCGTGACCTCCCGTGCCGAGGACAGTGGAGTCACCCGCACCGGCGGGAGCTGACCGGTCGCTGACCGCTCTGGGCTGGGTCGTCGTGGCCCGGCATCGCGAGCCCGCGCACGTCGGCCTGCGCGCACCGTGGGGCGCGGCGCACCTCAAGCGCATCGGCAGCCAGGTCACCTACTGCGGTGCCCCAACGCTCGGCTGGCACGCCTTCTGGCACCTCCGGGCCGACGACATCCGCAAGTGGTGCACCGACTGTTCGGCAGCACGACCGACCCGTGCCGTGGCCGACTGCTTGACATAGGGCACTCAGTCGTCGAGCAGCGGCATCAGGTCGGCGTCGGATCCAACCACGCGGGTGGGCAGGAAGGGAAGGTCTCGACCTGCTCGGGACGGGTCGAGGCTACCGCTGGTTCACCGATCCCCTCACCCGCGACCTCTACCTACCTGAGCACCACGGCTTCTACTCACGGATGTACGCCGCACTCCGCGGCGTACTCAGCCTCCGCGGACCGAACGCCCGCGCGGCGGACTACGTGGCTCTTCTGGCCAAACGGTCCAAAAGTTCCGCGACCTCTGGGAGGAGCACGAGCTACGGGAAGCTGCTGTTCCTATCGGCCATCACTCCGTTACCCCAGCCATGACGCCCTCCGCGCTGGGGACGGATCACGCTCCGGACAGGAACTTTCCTCAGTCGGCCTGGCGCTCGTTGGCCTGCTGACGCGCGGCACGCTCGGTGCTCATCTGTCTCGCCGGGCGGGGTCGAAGATGTCGTGCAGCGTGTCGCCGATTCATTCGACGTGTGCGGACCGTTCGTCGGCGCCCATCCGAGGACCTCAGGTGCCGACCAGGTGGATCACTCCACGCCGTTGGCGACAAGGTCGGGCGCCAGTGCAATGCCGCGGACCCGTGGGTGAGCAAGATGTTCGCCACACCACTGACCACCGCAGGTCGGGATCGTCGTGGCACTGCGGTCGTCGATGAGTCCGCCAGTCGCGCAGGAACGAGAAACTCACACGAGTGCCGAGCACCGCCTCGGCGTCTGGGGGCTCCTTGGCACCTGGTCCGCCACTACGGGATCGCGAAGGTGCTGATCTCCTACAAGCTGATTGACCTGGACAACGTCGGCGACTCGGGCTCCGCTGCGCGTGCCTTGGCATCGTCCTTGCTCGCCAACGCCGAGAGCCTCGTCATCTATCACCAAGAGTCCGACCAGCTCGGCGCGACCGCGGACGCGCTGGCCCTCACTCGCACCGAGCAGTCACTGCTCCCTATCCTTAGAACGGTCGGGGTCTGTGGCGCGTCAAGGACCGATCCTTCGTCGTTCGGCACTAGTTTCACCGAGCCGAGCTCTTCGATACCTCGGCAATGCGGCTGGCCAAAAGTGGTTTGATTCGCCCTGGGTTTCGTTCCGACATCTTTGACAGGATTGGGAACGATGCCGAAGAAGTACTCCGATGAGATGCGTGAGCGGGCGCTGCGGATGGTGGCCGAGGCGCTGCCGGACCACCCCAACCAGATGGCTGCGATCCGTCACGTGGCGGATCTGTTGGGGATGAACAGCGAGACGCTGCGGGTCTGGTTGCGCCGGTCCGAGGTCGACGCGGGCACGCGGCCGGGTGTGTCCACGGACGCGGCTGAAGAGATCAAGCGGTTGCGGCGGGAGAACGCTGAGCTGCGGCGGGCGAATGAGATCTTGAAGTCGGCCAGCGTGTTTTTCGCCAAGGAGCTCGACCGTCCCACGACGAAGTGATCCGGTACATCGACGAACACCGTGATCAGTTCGGGGTCGAGGCCATCTGCCGGGTGCTGCGCCCGGCAGTTCGTGGGTTCATCACCTCACGCGGCTACCGGGCCGTGAAGAACAGGCCGGCCTCAGCACGCCAGCTGAAGGATGACCTGCTCAAACCCGAGATCGCCCGACTGCACGCGGAGAACTACGGCGTGTACGGGGTGCGGAAGATGCATGCCTTGCTCAAGCGGCAGGGCTGGGCGATCGGCCGCGACCAGACCGCCCGACTGATGCGGGAGCTGGACCTGCGTGGGGTACGTCGCTCGAAGAAGGTCTTCACGACTCGCCCGGACAAGACCACGGACCTGCCTGGTGACCTGGTCAAACGGGACTTCACCGCCCCGGGGCCACGCCGGCTGTGGGTAGCCGACGTGACGTATGTGGCGACCTGGTCGGGGTTTGCCTACGTGGCGTTCGTGACCGACGTGTACTCGCGTCGGATCGTGGGCTGGAACGTCGCTGCGACGCTGCGCGCCGAGGTTCTCCCGCTACGCGCACTCGACATGGCCGCCTGGGACGCCAACCGTGACGGCGGCGATCTGGACGGCTTGGTGCACCACGCCGACCACGGCTCGAACTACCTCGCGGTCGTCTACACCGACCGGATCGCCGAACTCGGCGCGAAGCCTTCCACAGGGACCGTCGGGGACTCCTTCGACAACGCCCTCGCGGAGGCGGTCAACGGCCTGTACAAGACCGAGTTGATCCGCCGCCGTGGCCCGTGGCGGACTGTGGAACAAGTCGAGCTGGCCACTCTGGAGTACGTGTGGTGGTGGAACAACCAGCGCCTTCACGGCGAGCTCGGCTACCGCACACCGATCGAGGTCGAGCAGGCCTACTACGCTGACCTTGATTCATCCCAGCCAGCGACCGCTGGCCAGGGAAACCGATAGGAACGAAACCCAGGCGAATCAGTCCCCGGACGGTGAGCAAGGACAGGCCTGGACAAGCTTCCAGTCAGGCATCAACACGTTGCGCGGCCAGACGTGGCCGACCAGACGCCGCATCAAAGCCGGCGACATCCTGAGCTTCACCTGCTTCCCCACGGTCGCGGGGTACGGCACTGCGCTGCGACGCACCCTCTTCCTGGGCGAACCTGACGCTCGCGCCTTGCAGACATGGGCTACCAACCTGAACATCCGCCAGCACGCCCTCGAGGTGATCCGACCAGGCACCACGTGTCGCAAGATCGAACGTGAGCTCGACGAGACCCGCGCAGACCACAGCTGGCGCCACCTCAGCGACCGCAACCACCGGGTCAGGCTTCTCGCCCATCCCTACGGACCTTGGGCCGGCCGCGAGACCATCCGCGACCTCGACATCGCGCTCGAACCCGGCATGCTGGTCTCGCTGCGTGTCACCAGCGCTGTCGCCCAGCACGAACCCGGAGCCGGCGTCTATGGCGACACTGACGTCCTGTTCGTCAACGAAACCGGTGCTGAACTCCTCACGGCGTTCCCCGCCGGACCCGAACACAACCTCCTGACCGGATGATCTGGCGGCTTCGAGCGCGGGCACCGTCATTGCGGGATTCGAACCCGAACGGCGAGTACGGCAGCCTTGACCGAGATGGTTGCAGAGGGTGCCGGTCGCCGATGCAGCCGGGTCACCGTCGTCCGGCGAGAGCGGCCGGTCACCCTCACGTTGCGAACAGTCGTCGGTCCGGTTTCCCACACTGCCAAGAACACTCACCTTGCGGATCGTGTCGTCGCGCGACGCAGCCCGCCGGAGTCTCGGGTCACCAGCGGGCTCCAGGCACGACTGAAGGAGACGGGGGTCCCGACGTCCAGCATCTTCTTCACCCGGGCACTCGCGAACCTTGTATCCCAGTTGCGTCCGTCAGAGTGGCGTACGACGAGGTGACCGCCGTGGCGTCGACGTTGGCAGGGTCACCGCGTGATTCTTCAAGGAATCTCCTACACCCTTCTTGGCTCAGCGTGCACTGCTGACGCCCCCCGTCAGGAAGAGACCGTCGGTCGCTACAAGCGTGGTACAAATGGTCGACAGTCGTCGACGTTTGCGCAGGTCAGCATGGATCAGTCAGTCAGAACTACGACCTGTAGTCACTTCTCGCGTAGAGCTCGAGCTCAACAGACTCGAGTACGAGGGCTCCGGCGTCGCCGGAGCCCTCGTCGCATCCCGGCACGGCGAGAGGTACAGACGCCGGCACTCCCCCGCGGCCGCTTCCCTTGTGCACGCTCATGCCGATGAGCGGGCGGGGTGTGCACTGGGTGAACAGGGAGGGTCTTGTTGATCCCTACCTCAACCTACGCTTGCCCTTGCCAGTCGGCTGCCGCGCACAGAAGGACCCGTGGATGCTACGTCGAATGGATCGGGAGCCTATTGCTGTAATTCACCCAGGCGCGCCCCCTGCTCGAGCTCGGCGGCGAGACCTTCACCTGTCGCGGCTCGAGCTAGAGCGCGCCCCAGCGCAGGTGCCTGCTTGAACAGATTGTGACCGGCCACGAACAGGACAGAGCCTGCCTCCCACACGGCGACGCCGTCCTCGCTCCATGGGAGGTCGGTCACCCAGCAGTGAAGGAAGTCGCGCGGCTCTGGGTGGAGACCGGGCAGCGCCCGTGTCACGTATTCGCGCGCGCGTTCGTCCAGCGATCGAATCGCCGCAGGGTCGATGAACGTTCCGTCGTCGCGGACGCCGACGGTTTCGCTGAGTCCGACCGAATAACTGCTGTTGCCCGGTAGCGGCGTCGCGTACACGCCGACTTCGCCGAAGACGCCGCTGCTGTCCTGCAGGCACGCGACTCGTGCCGGGGCGGCGGCTTTCACGTCGAAGGTCAGCCGGACGTGCGCGGCAAGGCGAACCGGCAGCGACAGGCCGACGCTGCGGGCCAGGCGGGCGGTTTCGCGGCCGGCGCACACGACCACCTTGGAGTAGACAGCCCGGTCGGTGACGCTGCGCACCTCGACCGTCCCATCGGCGCGGGGATCGATGGAGATGACCTCTGCGGTGGTGACGGCATCTGCGAGGGCACCCGCGAGTGCCGTGATCGCGGTGCGGGTGCGGATCGCGCCGCCCGACTCGTCGAGCACCGCTGGCCCCGAGTACCCAGCGAGCAGCGGCATCCGTTGGGCGAGCTCGGCTGCATCGATCTCGTACGCTTCCACGCCGCCGACCTGGTCGAGCACCCGCAGCCGCGCCAGGGCGCTGTCGCCGATCGCCACGACACCGTCTGATGAGACCAGCTCGACGTCGAAGTGTTCGGCCCACTCATCCCATACGCCGCGGCTTTCGCGCGCGAAAGCGACGAGTCGCGGGTCGTCGTGGGCATGCCGGAAGATCCGCGACTCGCCTGCGGACTGACCAGCTCCGGGCAGACCGGCCTCGTACAAGCGCACCGGCACGCCCTGCTCCCGCAGCGCGTACGCCGTCGACAGACCGACGATCCCGCCCCCGATCACTGCTACCTCGGGTGAACGCGTCGGGGCAACGTCGTCGTCAGTTCCTGTCATCGCGGTTCCTCGATCTGTTAGGGATGTGCGATGGGCCGCAAGACAAGGGGCCGCTGCCATGACGTCAACGGGCTGTGTCAGCCCGAAGTCACCGCGCGCAGCGACCCCTCATGTCGGGGTCAGTACTCCCGGTCTGTGGTGTCAGGCGGGAAGTTTGGAGCCCAACACGTCGAGCTTCTCGATCGTCGGTTCGGAGAACAACGTACCGGTCTGCTCGCCGAGAGCTACCGCAACAGGGCCGGACAGGTGAGCGTCACGTCCGGCGTCATCGGGGAACACGTCGAAGATCCCGAAGGAGGAGGGCCCGAGGCGGATCGCGAACCACGCGGTGGTCGCCGGCTCTTCCTCGACAAGCGCACGGCCGCTGTCAAGGAACTCCTTCACGTCGTCCTCCTTGCCGGGCAACGCGTCAAACCTGACCAGCAATCCCTTGGTCACACTCATGACTTCTCCTCTTCCTTTGTCGTGGTGCCCGCGAGTTGGGACACGATCGCCTCGGAGAACGCCGGCAGGTCCTCCGGCGAGCGGCTGGTGATGAGATTCTTGTCGACCACGACCTCCTGGTCGACGACGTTCGCGCCGGCATTGCGCAGATCCGTGCGGATGCTCGGGAAGGACGTCAGGGTGCGACCGGTGGCCACGCCGGCCTCGATCAACGTCCACGGCCCGTGACAGATCGCCGCCACTGGCTTGCCGCTCTCGACGAAGTCGCGGACGAAGGAAACGGCGCCCTCGTCGACCCGGAGCTGGTCGGGGTTCACCGTGCCGCCCGGAAGCACCAAGGCGTCGTAGTCGCCCACCGAGGCGTCGGCGACCAGCCCGTCGACGGTGAACGTGCCCGCTTCATCCAGGTCGTTCTTACGGGCCTTGATCTCGCCGTCGTGGATCGAGAGGACCTCGGTCCGAGCGCCGGCCCTGTCCAGAGACTCGCGGGGTTGCTCGAGTTCGACGCGCTCGACCCCGTCCGCGGCGAGGATCGCGACCCTCTTGCCCTGAAGATCTGCTGCCATATCAGTTTGCCTTCTTTCCGTCGGACATACCCGGCTTGATGACGACCTTGGTCCAGCCCTCAGACCTGGAGTCGAAGTTCCTGTAGGCGTCGGCGGCCTGGTCCAGCGAGATCTCGTGGGAGACGATCCAGGACGGCTTCGCCTTGTCAGCCGCGATGAGGTCTCGCAGCCGGCGGTTGTACTTCTTGACCGGGCACTGACCGTTGCCCATGGTCTGTCCCTTGAACCAGTGGGTGCCGAAGTCGATGGCCGCCTTGCCCTGCTTGGCCAATTCGCCCTTGGCCCCCGGGTCCTCGGGGACGAACACGCCGACGGTGCCGATCCCGCCGGTGAACCGGACCGAGTTGATGAGCATGTTCAAGGTGGCAGCCGGGTCTTCGTTCCCCTGCGGGTCGTGGGCCTGGTAGCCGACACACTCGCAGCCACGGTCGGCTCCGAGCCCCATGGTCTCGTCCAGCACAGCCTGCACGGGGTCGACCTTGGAGTCGTCGATGGCGATCGCTCCGATCTGCTCGGCCAGCGCGAGCCGGTCGGGGTGGCGATCGACCACCATGACCTTCGCGGCGCCCTTGATCGTCGCGGACAGGGCGGCCATCAGTCCCACGGGGCCGGCCCCGGCGATCACGACGCTGTCGCCCGGGATCACGCCGGCCATCTCGGTGGCGTGGTAGCCGGTGGGGAAGATGTCGGAGAGCATGACGTAGTCGTTCTCCTTGTCCTGCGCGTCTTCACCCAGGCGCAGCGCGTTGTGGTCGCCGAAGGGCACCCGGAGCAGTTCTGCCTGCCCGCCGCCGTACGGGCCCATTTCGGCGAAGCCGTAGGCCGCACCGGCGGCCGAAGGGTCAGGTTGCGTCGTCAGGCAGTAGTTCGTGAGCCCGCGCTCGCAGTTCTTGCAGAACCCGCACGAGATGTTGAAGGGCAGCACGACCCGGTCGCCCACCTTGATCTTCTCTACTCCCTTGCCGATCTCCACCACCTCTCCCATGTTTTCGTGGCCGAACGTCCGGCCCTTCTCGAAGGAGGTCCGCCCCTCGTACATGTGCAGGTCCGAGCCGCAGATGTTGGTCGTTGTGACCTTGACCAGCACATCGGTGGGCCGTTCGATCTCGGCGTCCGGAACGTCCGTGACCGCGACATCTTTGGGTCCCTGATAGACGACAGCCTTCATGGCGAATCTCCAATCGTTGTGTCGGTGACTCCGAGCAGTCCACGCTCGTCGCCGACCACCAAGAAGTCATGGGCGCACCAGGCCAAAGTCCCGGGGCATGATTTGGTTCGAGTGCACAACTCCTCGCGGGTGGGTGCGCTGGGCAAGGCGTACAGTGAGCGCGACGCTGCCCCCGAGAGTTGATGAGGACCGATGAGCTCTCACGGACTCGGACTGGATCCCGGGATACATCCGTGCTGCATGTACCGAGGCGTCGCCGCTCAGCGCGACGACCTGTGGGGTCCCTACGGCACAGGGGCATCCTGGGCGGGCCGGCCAGGGATCAAGAGATGACCGTCTGCGAGCCCGCCACAACCGGAACCGTGGTGCCAACCGGCGAGCTGGATCTGCGGCGTGCCCTCACCGGCCTCGATGGGCTGCTGGTGATGTCCATGGCGATGATGCAACGTCACGACGTGGACGAGGTCATCAACGTCCTGAAGCGTGAGGTCGAGTCGGTGACCGGCTGCCAGTTGGTTCGCGTCACCTTCCAGCGGGACCGGGAGTGGATCACCCTGCCCCCCGGGGAGCCAACGAAGCCGGCGGAACCGAGCCCCTCAACCGGTGAACGGGTATTCGTGCAGGACAACGGCGACTCCTGGACGTCGACGACGGCTGTGGCGGTCTTGAACGGCGCCCCGGGCCAACTGGTCCTTCGCAGCTTCGCCCGGCCCGACCCCGAACAACTGTTCGTCATCGAACGGTTGGGCGATCTCCTCGGGACGGCGCTCGCGGACGCGCAGGTGCACGAGCGCCACCGCCGACGTGCCCACGAACTCGATGCAGCCAATAACGAGATGGCGCGCACCGTCGCGGCGCTGCAGCACCGTGAGGGGGTGCTTGAGGAGTTCGCCCAACTATCCACGACCGGGACTGAGCTCGACGTGGCCACCTCACTCAGCCGGCTCACTGGCTCCGTTGTCGTGCTGCGGGACAGATTCGGGCACGAGACGACCCGGATCACGGTTGCCGGCCGGTACCAACCGGTCCTCGAGCGAACCTCGCTCGAGGAGGTCATCGGCGGACGCCCCGAACTCGGCACGATCGAACTGGAGGTGCCACCGGACAAAGACCGAGACGACGCATCATTCGCTCTGCGGTACGCGGGCGTCGCACTGGGGCTACTGAGGGCTAAGGCCGTAGCGATGAATGAACTGGAGAACCGACTGAGTCGAGACCTCCTCGACGACCTTCTTGAAGGGCTCCCGGCCGACGTTGCCGTGGACCGGGCATCCGCTCAGGGCCACGACCTTGGCGTTCCGCACGACCTGATCGTGTGCGCATGGTCCTCCGAGCGGGGTCACCGCGGGCACGACCGCGACGTCGATCACCTCCGGATGGCCATGGCTCGTCAGCGACTGGCCTGCTTGGTCGTCCGGAACCGGGGACTGGTCGTCGCCCTCGCCCATCGAGGTGTCGACATGGGCCGCTTGTTCAACGACTTGTCGCGCGCCTACGGCGACACCAACGGTGTGATCGCCAAGGGGGAGCCGGCCAACTCGCCGGAACAGATCCCACGTGCGTATGAGCAAGCCCGACGAGCACTCAGGGCTCGTCAGCAGTCCCACAATCCGTATGGCTTCATCGCCTACGCCGACTTGGGAGTAGACCGGCTGCTCGCCCTCGACGGCAACGCTGAGGAGGTCGAGCGCCTCATCAGGGACTGGCTCGGCGACCTATTGAGCTACGACCGTCGCCACGGCACCGAGCTCGTCCCCACGCTAGCGGCCTACCTTGACCACGGGGGCAAGTACGCCGACACGTCAACGACGCTCACCATCCACCGCAACACACTGCGCTACCGAATCAGCCGCATCACCGAGATCTCGGGCCACGACCTCAACGACGTCGAGGCACAACTCAACCTCCACCTGGCGACACGCGCGTGGCGACTGCGCCGTGTCTCCGTCGGCGAGCCCCTGCGAAACGCCGTCCGGTGAGGTAGTCCCAAGCCGTAGTTGCGAGAGTCTGCGCGGCGATGGCACTGGACGATCAGGAGTCGTCGGCCGGGCCGATCGCCGGGTGGTGCCAGAGTTCCCAGCTGGTGTGCAGCAAGCAGACGAGGGTTAGCCCGGCGAGCGCCGCCAAAGCAGGCGCCACCACCGCGACCGGGATCAGCGAAGCAGCCCCCACTGCGACCACCAGGCGACCGGTGGCGAGCTGGTGGTGGTCGCGCCATCGGTAGGCGACGTCGCCGATGTAGAACATCGCGACGCCACCGGCCAGGGCGACGGCCGGCAACAAGGGGAGTGGTTCCCCCGGAGCCGCGACTGCTTCGTGCACCCCGAGAGCGAAGAACACCACCCCGGCCACGAGCGGCAGATGCAGGTAGCTGTAGGAGTCGCGCGCGAGCCTTGACCGCTCCCGATCAGTGGTGCCGCGCAGCCGTCGTTCGGCACCGCCGCGCAGATAACCGAAGTAGGACCACCACAGACCGGCCGCGATCAGCACGGCGAGGAGGACGGCCGTCACAACACTCGGGCGCGGAAGAGCGGCTTCGGCGCCAGCGCCTACCCCGACGATCGCCTCACCCAGCGCGATGATGATGATCAGCCCGTGCCGGGAGCCTGCGTCTGTTACAAGCGTGGTACAAATGGTCGAAAGCCACCGACGTTTGCACAGGTCAGCATGGGTCAGTCAGTCACAACTACGACATCTAGATCCGGGCTCCGATGATTGCGGAAGCGTAGTTCATCGGGCTCTGAACAGCGAGAACGCCCTCGAACGACTTCGGTCGCTCGGGGGCGTTCTCGGTCGTACTATCTCTTCAGGGACTGTCGGGGCGGACGGCCGGCATCTCGCCGGTCTCCGGGTCGAAGCCGTCGGCCCACTTTCCGGAGTCGAAGTCGTAGTCGACCGGATGGCCCTCCTCGTCGGTGCGCTGGTACCAGTCGGTGTACCGCTCGTCGGTGGAGTCGACCTCCGCGCCGGCACCCTCTTCGGGACAGCTCGCCTCCACCACTTGGATGGCGAAGTTGTCGCCGTACCTCTCGACACCCTGGAGCACGGCGTTGCGGATCGCGGCGTCGGCGTAGCGGTGCCGCAGGGTGTAGGGGTCGGTGGTGAGGTCGCGGACCCAGGCCACGATGATCAGGAGCATCACCAGGGCGAACGGCACCGCAGTGACGATCACCAGCTGCTGCAGGCCTGCCAGGGCGGTCGCGTCTCCAAGCAGCAGCATCACCACAGCGATGCCGGCCATCACCAGTCCCCAGAAGACGACCACCCAGCGGCTCGGCTCCAGGTGCCCCCGGGTCGACAGCATCCCCATGACCACCGACGCGGAGTCAGCGGAGGTGATGAAGAAGATGGCCAGCACCACGATGATCAGGTAAGGCAGCCACTCCAGGTACGGCAGGTTGTCGATCATCGCGAAGAAGACCTGCGGCGGAGTCAGGTCGCCGGCGAGCGAGCCGTCCTGGGACATCGACATCGCAGTTCCGCCCATCACACCGAAGGCGACGAAGAGCAGCGTGGAAGGGATGAGGATCGTGCCGAGAAGGAACTGCCGGATGGTCCGTCCCCGGGAGATGCGGGCGATGAAGATGCCGACGAACGGCGACCAGGAGATCCACCACGCCCAGTAGTACACGGTCCAGGTCGATTGGAACTCCTGGGTCTCCTCACCCCAGGACAGCGAGCGGCCCATCAGGTCGAGAAGTGAACCCAGGTACTCCAGCTGCGCCGACGGCAGGAAGTTCAGCAGGAACAGGGTCGGCCCCGCGGCCAGGATCAGCGCGACGACGCCAACGGTCAGCACGATGTTGATGCTCGAGAGATAGCGGATGCCGCGGGCGACACCGGAGACGGCCGAGATCACGAACGCCACGGTGAGCAGCAGCAGGATGCCGACCACCATGACGTTCGTCAGCTGACCGACCCCGGTGACGATGCTGACGCCGGTCCCGATCTGCATGGCTGCGATCCCGAGCGCTGCGGCGGTGCCGAAGAGGGTGGCGACGATCGCGAGGATGTCGATCAGCTTGCCGACGAAGCCCTCGGTGAACCGCTCCCCGAGGAGATCACGGAAGATCGAGGACATCAGCAGGCTCCGGCCGCGTCGATAGGCGGAGTACGCCACGGCACCACCGACGAGCGCGTACATCGCCCAGGCATGGAACCCCCAGTGGAAGTACGTCTGCGCCATCGCCCCGTGCATCGCCTCGACCGACCCCGCCTCGTTGGTGAGCGGCGGTGGGTCGGTGAAGTAGGTCAGCGGCTCGGAGGGGCCGAAGAAGATGACGCCGATCCCGATACCTGCGGCGAAGAGCATCGCCACCCAGGCGAAGGTGCTGAACTCCACTTCCTCGCCGTCCTTGCCGAGCGGGATCTTGCCGTAGGGCGAGAAGGCCAGGACCAGCAGCGAGACGAGCACCACGACGGCAACCGAGTTGAAGAGCCAGCCGACGTTCCGAGTGGACCAGTCGAAGGCGGTCTGAGCGACCGAGGCCACGCTGTCCGGCGCCGCGACGCCCCAGATGACGAAGGCGACCGTGAGCCCTCCGGCGATCGCGAAGACGAGCTTGTCGACGCTGTAGCGCCGCCGTTGCTCGTCGATGGAGATGCCCGGGACCAGGGCTGGATGCCGGTCGTGGGGATACTTCGGGCGCATCGGATCGATCCTCCCCAACGACCCTCCGACTCTGCGACGGGTGCGTCTTCCATCGTCCGCGTGACGCGCCTGGTCAGAAGTTTGCTTCTCGTCCACAGCTCGACCCCTCAGGTTCAGCGGGCCCGTTGTCGCCATCCCGTAGATCTGGCTGGATACGATGCCTGCGCTTCGGTTCGAACAGGATCTCAACGAATCCGCCCAGGCGAACCCCTCGATTGGCTATCGCAGCCATAGGCGCCGGCAATGGACCCGCTCCCGTCTCCATCACGCTCGGACCGCCCGTCGCGTCGACGCACTATGCTCCACGCATGGACAGGCGCCACCTCGAATATTTCGTGACGGTAGCCGAGTTGGGGAGCTTCACCCGGGCGGCCCAAGCACTGTCCATCGCCCAGCCGTCGCTGTCCAACGCCATCGGCTGGCTCGAGCGAGATCTCGACACCCGCCTCTTCGATCGACACGGCCGGGGCGTCCGACTCACTCCAGCCGGCGAGGCGCTGCTCGAACCGGCCAGGCGGTCCCTGCGATCGTTCGACGTGGCACGTGGCGCGGTGCGCGCCGTGTCACAGGCCGGGTTCGGTCGCCTGTCCATCATCACGAACACGCTGTGGGCCGTCGAACCACTGGCACGGCTGGTCGGCGAATTTCGCGAGCTGCATCCCCGCGTCCAGGTCACCGTGGCCGACCCGGTATGGCACGGTGACGTGCTGGAGACGGTGCGAATGGGCGGCGCGGAGCTCGGTCTCGTCGACGGGACCCCTCCTGGCGGAACTCTGGAGAGCCAGTGGCTGGCCGACCTCGAGATGATGGCCGTATCCCCGCCAGACGCCACATCGACTCCGACGGACGGCAGCGCCGACACGGAATCCATCACGATCGGCGATCTCTCGGAACGGGGCCTGGTGTGTACGCCCGACGGCACCGTGCTCCGGGGCATCGTCGCCGAACCACTCCTGGGCGCGGGGCTCTCGACGGACGTAGCCGTCGAAACGGCTCACCTCGCCGCGGTGGCACCCCTGGTCCTGTCCGGAGCGGGCGCCGCCGTGCTCCCGCAGGCGATGGCCGAGGATGCCGCCGTCAAGGGAGCTCGAGTGCAACCGCTCGACCCGCCACTTCGCCGGTCGGTACACGTGATCTGGCGCAAGCGCAGGGCCAGCGACCTGGCCTTGGGCTTCGTCGACTTCTGCGTCAAAGCCGGATCGGCCGAGACCTAGCGACCGAGCCGGCGCCCTCGCCCCGCCACTCTGTGCCCCTAAGGCATAGCAAGCGGCTATCGCTGACCTAGCCCACTCGCCGTTGCTGCCGCGAGCGTCCTGGACCGACACTCGAAGGGTCGAGCGGACTGGCACAGACTCGGCCCAACCAGCCTCCGAGGAGATTCCATCGTGACCTTCTTCAACGCCGACCGGCACGTACTGCCCGAGCCCGACCAGGCACAGGTCGTCGCCACCGCCCTTGGTATCGAGGATCAGACCGCCGCCTTCGAACCCGTGCGTCCGACCGCGCCTCCGTCGGGGGCACCGAACGTCGTGATCGTCGTCATGGACGACCTGGGCTATGGCACGTCCAGCGCGTTCGGTGGCCCGTGCGCGATGCCGACAGCCGAGACGCTGGCCGAGCGTGGCCTGCGCTACTCCCGCTTCCATGTGACCGCCCTGTGCTCGCCGACCCGCCAGGCCCTGATGACCGGCCGGAACCACCATTCCGTCGGGATGGGCGGCACCACCGAGATGGCCACGTCGGCACCCGGCTACAACGGGTTCCGGCCTCAGTCCGCGGCGACGATCGCCCAGATCCTGCAGGGCAACGGCTACAGCACCGCGGCCTTCGGCAAGTGGCACCAGACCCCGCCGCGCGAGATCAGCGCGGTGGGCCCGTTCGACCGGTGGCCGACCGGCGAGGGGTTCGACACCTTCTACGGGTTCATGGGTGCGGAGATGAACCACTGGTACCCGCTGCTGTACGAAGGCACGACGCCGGTCGAGCCGGACCGGCGGCCCGAGGACGGGTATCACCTCTCGGAGGACCTCGCCGACCGGGCGATCGAGTGGGTGCGGACGCAGCGCACCCTGACCCCGGACCGACCGTTCTTCACCTACCTCGCTCTCGGCGCCTCGCACGCGCCGCTGCACGTGGCACCGGAGTGGCGGGAGAGGTATCAGGGTCGGTTCGACCACGGCTGGGACGAGCAGCGCGAGCGCACGCTGGCCGAGCAGAAGCGGCTCGGCGTGGCACCGGCCGAGGCCGAGCTGGCACGCTGGGCCGACGGCGTACCTCACTGGGACGAGCTCTCCGAGACGCAGCGTGCGCTTTCGGCTCGGTTCATGGAGACCTTCGCCGGGTTCACCGAGCACGCCGACCAGCAGGTCGGGCGGTTCGTCGCCGCGCTCGAGGAGCTCGGGGAGATGGACAACACACTGTTCGTCTACCTGCTCGGAGACAACGGCGCATCGGGTGAAGGTGGCATCGAGGGCACCACGGTCGAGCATCGGCTCGGCCACGGCCTCGTGGACGACCCCGAGGAGATGATCGCGGACCTGGACCGGATCGGCGGCCCGGAGACCTACCCGATCGCGCCGGTCGGATGGGCGCTGGCGCTCAATACCCCGTTCCAGTGGACCAAGCAGGTCGCCTCCCACTTCGGAGGAACCCGGGACGGCCTGATCGTGCACTGGCCCGAGGGGATCGCGGACGGCGGTGGCGTCCGGGACCAGTTCCACCACGTCATCGACATCCTGCCGACAGTCCTCGACTGTGCTGGCGTCCCGCAGCCGGCCTCGGTCGCGGGCGTCGCGCAGCAGCCGGTCGAGGGGACGAGCATGCGCTACACCTTCGACGCGTCCGACGCGACCGGGCGGCGGCGTACGCAGTACTTCGAGATGTGCGGCAACCGCGGGATCTACCACGAGGGCTGGATGGCGGTGACCCGGCACGGGATCCCGTGGGAGATGGTCGCGGAGGGAGGACGGCGGTTCAGCGATGACGTCTGGGAGCTCTACCACGTCGACACCGACTTCTCTCAGGCCCATGACCTGGCCGCGGAGCACCCGGAGCGGCTGCGCGAGCTGCAGGAGCTGTTCCTCATCGAGGCCGCGAAGCACCAGGTGTTCCCGCTCGATCCCCGGGTGACCGAGCGCGAGAACCCCACGTTGGCTGGACGCGTCGACCTGATCGGCGATCGCCGTTCGGTCACCTACCGCGGTGGCATGCGGCGCTTCACCGAGGAGACCACACCCAACGTCAAGAACCGCTCCCACAGCATCACCGCCGACGTCGAGGTGCCCGCGACCGGCGCCGCCGGAGTCGTCGTGGCCCAGGGCGGCCGGTTCGGAGGCTGGTCTCTGTACTGCGTCGAGGGCAGGGTCCGCTACGACTACAGCTACTTCGACCTGACCCACTTCACGGTCGGCGCCGAGGAGCCGCTGTCCCCCGGACGTCACCAGATCCGGATGGAGTTCCACTACGACGGCGACGGACACGGCCTCGGCGGCGACGTCATCCTGATGGTCGACGGCGTCAAGGTCGCCCAGGGGCGGGTGGAGCGGACGATCGCCTACTACTTCTCCTTCGACGAGACGCTGGACATCGGGGTCGACCTCGGCACCCCCGTCAGCGACGAGTACGCCGCGGTCGACAACGCCTTCACTGGCACCGTGCACACCGTGCGGATCGACCTCGACGGCCCAGCCGCACCCGACGATGCCGACGCCGAGGCGCAGCGCCGCCAACGCGTCTTCACCTCCCATTGAGGACACAACCCTCAGGGGCCCCGACGAGGTGAGCTGCGCGAAGGATGAACGACCACGATGAGATCGAGCAACAGCCGCCGCGATGTCCGCAGTCTCCTGCTCGGAGGTGACGTCGAGCCGGACCCCCGGTTCACCCTGGCCAACGAACGCACCTTCCTGGCCTGGATCCGCACCGCGCTCGCGGTCGTCGCGGCGGCAGTGGCGACCGAGACCCTGATGGCCGAGCAGTGGCCGTCCGGCGTCCGGCAACCCGTGGTCGTACTCCTGCTGCTGGCAGGGACTGCTGTCAGCATCGGGGCCGCGGTGCGCTGGTTGACGGTGGAGCGCGCTCTGCGTAGGGGCCGTCCACTCCCGCTGTCGCCGCTCGTACCCATGCTCGCGCTCGTCGTGCTGGCGGGAGCCGGCAGCTTCCTGGTGCTCATGCTGTGACGCCCACGGACCGAACCCCACCGCGAGACCCCGGTCTCCAGCCAGAACGAACCAGCCTGGCCTGGTCACGAACCGTCCTCGGCTACCTGGTCGTCGCCACCATCTGCTTGAAGGCAGCTCCACAGCTGGGCCCGGTAGGCATCGTCTCCGCCGCCGCCTACCTCACGGTCGCAGTCGCGATCGCGTGCTCGACCACCACGCGCTACCACCGCGACGTACGAAGTATGCACATCCAGCAGTCACGACCACCGCTCCGCGCCGTGGTCGCTCTGAGTGCCGCAACCACCGCGCTCTCGGCGCACCTGCTCTGGCTCCTCATCGACTAGCCACGATTCGGTGAGTGCGGCCCACCCGCGTCCGCGTCATCTAGTCAACAACCGGGCAACAGCGGCTGCCCGGAGCGCGAACGTCGCATAGCCTCGCCCGGTGCCAACCTTCACGACCCTGGCCGGCGCGTCTCGGACACGCCGCGCCATCCTCGTCCTCATTCTTCCCCTCGTCGCCGCTGTTGCGCTGGCGACGGCCGCCGTGGTGGTGGTCAGCCCCGGCAACGCCGCCACCGCCACGACGATCAAGCGGTGGGAGACCCGTCTGGCAGGCCTCGGCTGCAACGTCGGCCGCGTCGACGGGCGCGTGGACGATCACACCCGAACGGCCGTCGTACGCTTCCAGACCCGCCACCGCCTGAACCCGAGCGGTCGCTTCACGACCACCACGCGGAATCGGCTGTTGTCGTCGACGGCGAAGCGGTGTGACAAACGGCCGGTGCCGGCGAGCACCGGGACCGGACGCCGCATCGTGATCAGCCAGCGACAGGCCTGGGTCTGGCTGGTGCGCGCCGACGGGTCCATCCGCGCGCAGGGCGGGATGATCGACGCGGAGTGGCTGGACAAGCAGTGGTACACCACCGGCTCCTATTGCGGCCGACCGGTGCGCGGCAACCCACGTACGAACTACAGCGGCACGCAGTGGCTCTACCACTTCGTCCGGTTCGCGCCCTGCGGCGTAGCCTTCCACCGGGTGCCGGTGAGCATGCGGACGGGTCGTCAGATCCACCCGAACTGGTATCTCGGCACCGACGAGAAGACATCCGACGGCTGCATTCGCCTCAGCGCCAAGATGGCGGCCGAGGTCTGGGACTTCACGAAGGTCAAGACCCGCGTACGCGTGGTGTGAACTCAGACTCATCCCTTGGCCACGATTGGCGTGAACCTCACTGATCCGTGTTGCCTGAGGAGGTCGCGAACATGATGTTCCGTTCCGAGGTCGAGACGCCGGAGAAGCGGGCCGCACGGATCGAAAAGGACGTCGCGGAGCTGTCAGCCAAGTAGAGCCCCTCCGGCAGACACGGCGTTGACGCACGCGCTCAGTGAGCAGTGGACCAGCCATACTGAGCCTCATGACCGTCATCGAGCGGGGTGTGTTTCGTTGACCGCAGCGCTCCTGTGGGGACTTCTTGCCAGCTCCTCGCTGATCCTGGGCGGCGGGCTCGCCTACTTGGTGACGCTGCCCCGGAGGGCGGTCGGGATCATCATGGCCTTTGGCGCCGGAGTGCTGATGAGCGCCATCGCCTATGAGCTCGTCGAAGAGGCTTTCGAGACGGCGAAGGGCACAGGCGCGCTCGCGCTCGGCCTGCTTGCCGGCTCGTTGGCATTCTTCTGCGGCGACTGGTTGATCGACCGACTCGGAGGCGACCGCCGTAAGAGCGTCTCGGGGGCGCAGGCCACAGGTTCCGGACTCGCGATCGTACTGGGGATCGTTCTCGATGGGATCCCGGAGTCGATGACGCTCGGGCTCACCGTGCTCTCGGAAGGCTCCGTGAGCATCGCTCTGCTCGCAGCGGTCTTCCTCTCCAATCTTCCTGAGGCGATCGCCGCGACTGTCGGCCTGTCGCAAGCGGGCTGGTCTCGCGGCCGGGTGATGGGACTCTGGGTGTTCGTCACCGTGATCAGCGGCATTGCCGCGCAGGTGGGCGCGACCGCGTTCGCCGACGCATCGGACACGACGATCGCCTTCGTGCTCGCGTTCGCAGCGGGTGCGATCCTGACCATGCTTGCGGACACGATGATGCCGGAGGCGTTCGAGCATGGTGGCCGGGTAGTCGGTCTGGTGACCACGCTGGGCTTCGCGGTGGCGTTCGGGATCAGTGCCTTGGAGTGACCACACCGCGGACGATCGCTCGCAGCGAGACGAGTCAGGCGCAGGGATCGAGGCCAGGACGACCGGGGCGCTCGATGCCGCGCTCGTCGAGGACGGTCTCGAGGACGGACGGCTTCGCAGGCATGAGGCCATCGAGGCAGGCGTCGATCATCCGTGAGTACGTCGCGGCGTCATCGGGTGCCGAGCCACTGAACCACACGTGCACGGCATAACCATCGGCATGTGCCCGCTCCACGAACGCACGGGTGGCGACCGGAATGCCTTGGAACTGCACCGGCACCTGGAAGGCGACGGTCCCGTCGATCGGCTTCACCCCCGCCAGGAAGTACGCCATCATGCCTGCCATGCCGGGCGCGAGGCCGATCTGCGGTGCCCGCGCGTGAAAGTCGACGAGGGCTGCGTCGTTGAACGAGGCGACGATGACATCGGTGCGCCCCGACTTGTTCAAGAAGTCGGCCAGCAGGCGCCCCGTACGCTTGAATGACGCGAGGTCGGAGTCGGCGGTGCCCTTGATCTCGATGTTGATCGGGGTGTCGGGGAACTCGCGGAACACCTCGGCCAGCGTCGGGACCCGGAAGTCCTTGTTCTTGTAGCCAGGGACCTTCTTGCCGTGCCGGGCACCGCGCAGCGGATAGGCGGAGTCCGCGCTTCGCGCGGTCACTCCCTCGCTCGGCGCGAGCGGACGAGCAAGCACGCCGCTCGACCTCGCTCCGGTCGTCTCGGGCAGACCCTGCACGGTGTTCCGCCCGGGCACGAACCAGTAGGCCGCGTCGAGCCCCTGCACCTGCTCGAGCGTCAGGTCCTCGACCAGCCCGGTGCCGTTGGTGGTGCGCTTGACGTCGGCGTCGTGGATCACGACGAGCTCATCATCAGCGGTGGACTGGACATCCAGCTCGAGCATGTCGGAGCCGATCGAGGCGGCCCGTTTGAAGGCGTACATCGTGTTCGTCGGCGCCTCGTCCTCACCGCCCGAATGCGCCATGTTCATGACCCGGTGCTCCAACCATGGGTTCGGAGCGGGCTCGGCAGCGGCCGAGGTGACCGTCAGCAGTGGGCCGACGAGCAGGGAGACGAGGGTGATGCCGAGGGGCAGCCGGGCGTGCATGCGCACAAGGTAGCGGCCACACCCGGCCGGCGCGGCCGGAACCGACAACTGCCAGGTCAGCTATGGATCATGGTCGGCTATCGGGAATGCTGGAGCCATGAGGTCAGTCCAGGCAGCTGTGTCGTCGTGGTGCAAGGCAGTCGGACAGGCGGCAGACGGCCTGCGCACCTGGACGCCCCTACAGGTGGCGACGGCTGCCGCCACCGCCCTCGGGTTCGCTTTGTTGCTGGGCGTAGCGACGGTGTTGATCCCCAACCCGATCTTCAGCCGCGAGATCGCGCCGGTGTGGTGGAACTACCCCGTCTGGGTGGCCACGTCGCTGTTGTCGGGGATGCTCGTGGCGACCTACGTCGTCGGGTCTGACGCCAGCACCACCGACCCAGACACCGTGGACGAACGCTCGGAGCGGCGAAGCAGCCGCTTCGGCATCGCCGGAGGCGTCCTGGCGTGGTTCGCGGTCGGCTGTCCGGTCTGCAACAAGCTTGCGCTGCTGGCACTCGGTTACTCGGGTGCGATCACCTGGTTCGCGCCCGCGCAGCCGTTCCTGGCGATCGGAGCACTGCTTCTGACCGGAGGAACGCTCGTGTGGCGCCTGCGCGGGCAGGTCGTCTGCCCCACCCCGACCCGGCCCGCGGAGGTGGCCCTGTGAACCTGCCCGCCGCGGCCCGGAAGGCCACCTCGCCTGGGTCCGTGGGGGACGCTGGGCGGGGCGCGCTGTTGATGGCTCTGCAACGCCGGTCGCACTGACGAGCTCAGCATCGGGCTCCACGCGCTAGGCCGGTCACGGGTCAGCAGCGCTGGCTTTCGACCGAGCACGGGCAGCCGCCGGATCCGGCCGACGACTCGCCGCCTCGAGGGAGGGCGTGGTGTCGATGAGCCGCGAGCCGCCTCCACCTGGCGGTCCACTGGTCGCCTTGCCCTCAGCGCCCGAGGCAGCGCCGGCACCGCGCGGAGGACCCCGCGCAGCCCGGGGCCGCCTTGAAGCATGGCCCGCAACGCGTGGCGTGCCACCACGGGCCAGGGCCGGCACATCACGGCGGTGAGCAACCGGTTGCGTTCCCCGCGCGCACGCCGCTCGCGCGGTCGCGGCCGGGAGAGGGGTGGTGCCGGGCCACGACGGCATCCACGTACGCGAGCCCCAAGCCCTGCGACGCAAGATCGAGGGCGAGCCGTTCCTCCTCGCCTCCGAAGAAGACCACGTCGTCGAACCCGCCAGCGGCCAGAAAGGCGTCGCGACGGACGACGGAGCCGCAGGCGAGGAATCCAAGGACGGACGGACCGGGCAGGTCCGGTTCGGTCCCGAGCGGCGAGGCCTCCATGGCGGCGCAGAGCGGGTCGGGGCGTTCTTCCTCCCCGACGAGGACCCGAGCGGCGAGAACCGCGAGCCGGGGATGCGCGTCGAGGATCGATGCGGCCGACGACAGGCTCCCGGGCTCCACCACGAGTCGTCGTCGGCGAACGCGACGTACGGTGTGGTCGCCCGCTCGACTCCTGTGTTGCGCGCGACCGCCCCGAGGTTCCTGCCGAGCTCGATCACGTCGATGGCTGGAAACGACGCGCGGACGTGCGCGGGCGTCCCGTCCTCGGATCCGTTGTCCAAGAGGATGACCGGGCAGCGGTGACGCGGCAGGGATTCCCTGAGGTCGGGCCAACGGTTCCGGGTGATCACCACGACGGTGACGTCGGGCGTCTCCACCGCGCGCGTGCGTTCAGCTCGGCTCACAGCTCGGTGCGAGATCGCGGGGCCGGCGGAGAGTCACCTGATCGGGTTGCTTCGACCATGTCTCTTCCATGCCGATCCGGTACCCCCTCCGTTGCCCGGCATGCCGCGTGATCAGACTGTTGGGAACGGCCGGCACCGCGGCGATGCCCGAGCCCACGCGACGACCGTTCAGCGGGCAGGCGAAGAGCGGCGGGCTCGGTGCCGGCGTACCGCAGCCCGGTTGGCGCAGCGGACCGAGCAATAGCGCTGCCGTCCGTTGCGAGTGACGTCAACGACCACAGCGACGCATGGGTCCCCCTCCATCTGCCCCGCGGCGCACCGGCTCAGGCGATGGATGCCCCGAGTGGTCAGGTGCAGCGCCGTGCCGACGCTGATCACCGCTCGCAGCACGTCGGGAAGCGAGTCGTTGGCCTCGTCCCGGTAATGGATGTGCCACCCCTCCCGCCCATGGTCGGTCAGCCGCGGATAGGCCGTCGCCTCCGCCATCAGGTCGTTGAGCAACCGTGCCCGCTCCCCCGGCTCGTCCGCATCGACGATACGAAGCCACTCGTCGATCACCCCGCGGGTTCGTCGATGGTCGTCTGGGGCCTCGGCGAAGTCCATCGTCATGCCGAACTCCCTGGTCCGAGCCTCGATGCCGGCCCGGTCCTCGGGCCAGTCGTCGGCGAGCGAGGCAGCCATGAGCACGGCGTACTCGCCGTAAGGGTTGAGATGCATAAGACCATTACACCAGGGTGGTGACCATGACGGACACCGCAACAGAGCAGTCCCCGCGCGCGGACGCCGCCCACGAGCACGGCTGGCTCACCGAGTCCAGCCATCAGACGTCGGAGGGCCGAGTCCTCTACGTACGCTGCACCCGCTGCGGCGTACGCCGTGTGGACCTCCAACCCCACCCGCTCCTGCCACCGCAGTCGCTGAGCCGCGACTGCGGATGACAGAACTGTTGAAGAACGGCGACGCGGCGTACGAACCGCTGGTAGACACGGCACATGAGCCACTTCCGAGCCGAGACCGTCGTGACGCCACGCCTGCGCATGAACGTATGGACCTCGGGTCCCGAAGACGGCATCCCCGTGCTCCTGATGCACGGCAACATCACGACGGGCGGCTTCTGGAAGTACGTCGCGGAGGCCCTTCCTGGCAACGTCCGCGTGATCGCGCCGGATCTGCGCAGCTTCGGCGACACCGAGGCGAAGCCTGTCGACGCCACCCGTGGGCTCGCCGACCTGGCTGACGACATCCGGGGACTGCTCGAGACGCTGGGGCTTGCGGACAGAGGCGTGGTGCACGCGGCGGGGTGGTCGATGGGCGGCGGCGTCCTGCAGCAGCACCTCCTCTCCTGGCCGGACGACTTCGCCTCGGTCACGCTGGTGGCGCCGCTGTCGCCGTACGGCTTCGGCGGGACCAGAGGTGAAGACGGTGAGCCCTGCACCGACGACTTCGCCGGCACCGGCGGTGGGACCGCGGCTCCGGACTTCGTACGCCGCCTCGCCGAGCGCGACGCCACGAGCGCCGATCCTCAGAGCGCCCCGAGGACGGTCCTGATGACCTACTTCGGCCCGGGCCGGAACGCCGCCGCCGTCGACGAGGACTTCCTCGTCGACGAGCTGCTCAAGACCACCGTGGGCGACGACAGCTACCCGGGTGACGCGACGCCGTCGCAGAGCTGGCCCTCGGTCGCACCGGGCACGCGCGGCATCATGAACGCGATGTCGCCGAAGTTCTTCGACACCTCGGCCCTCGGCGATCTCCAGAACGGCGTCCCGATCACCTGGCTCCGGGCGTCCGAGGACCAGGTGGTGTCCGACCGCTCGATGTTCGATCTCGCCACCCTCGGGGAGATGGGCGCGGTGCCCGGGTGGCCGGGCGCCGAGGTGATGCCGCCCCAGCCGATGGAGAGCCAGCTGCGTGCTGTTCTCGACCGCTACCAGGCCAACGGCGGGTCCTACGAGGAGATCGTGCTCGACGGTGTCGGTCACGGGATCCCGCTCGAGGATCCCCAGGCCGTGGCCGATGCGATCGCCGCACGCCTCGACGCATGAGTGAGCTGACCGTCCGGACGTGGGGTCCCCGGTCCGAACAGCCCGTCGTCATCGCGATCCACGGGATCACCGCCACCCACCTGGCGTGGCCTTTCCTCGCCGCAGCGCTCCTCGACCGTCGCGTGGTCGCACCGGACCTCCGCGGACGTGGTGGGTCGCGCATGCTGCCGGCCCCGTACGGGCTCGCAGCCCACGCGGACGACGTCGCCGCGCTGATCCGGGAGGTCACCCCCGACGGTCCCGCCGACGTGGTCGGCCACTCCATGGGCGGGTTCATCGCAGTGGTCCTCGCGCAACGACACCCCGATCTGGTCGGCCGGCTGGTGCTGGTCGACGGCGGGCTCCCGTTCGCGCCGACCGAGCTGGAGACCACTCGTGCCGCGGTCGAGCTGATCAAGGCCCGGCTGGGGGCGACGTACAGCTCACCGGACGAGTACGTCGCTCTCTTCCAGCAGCACCCGGCCTTCTCCCACGACTGGTCTCCCGAGGCCCGCGCCTACGCGACGTACGACGCCGTGGAGCGGTCGCCAGGGGCGTACGGCTCCTCCGCATCGCTCGAAGCGGTCCTCGCCGATCAGGCCGACATCGAGAGCGGTCCGGTCCTCGGGCACGCGCTGGCGCACCTTCCTGCCGCGACGTTCCTGCACGCACCTCGCGGGTTCGTCGACGACCCGCCCGGCCTCTACGCTCCCGCGACCGTCGAGCAGCTGGCACAGGTTTTTCCCCAGGTGGAGATGGTTCCTGTCGAGAGCGTCAACCACTACACCATCGTGATGTCCCGGCGCGGTGCCGAGGCGATCGCCAGCGTCCTGGCCTGACCCACCGTCACCCTGTGCCGCCTCTGGCCCGCAGCCATTCGTCGTACGGCACGGGCTCGGCGTCGTTCTTCGCCTGGCCGACGATGCTCTCGGTGAACCAGGTTCGCAGCGAGACCATCTCCGGTGTGGATCGCAGGGTGAGCAGCTGGTGGGTCTCGCTGATCGCGTCGGCCAGGTTGTCCGCGGCCATCAGCTCACGGACCACGGGGGCCATCTCGCGGGGAAGGGTCATCTCGATGTCGACGTACTCCAGCCCCGCAGCAGCCGCGTCCAAGGCGGTACGCCGACCCAGGTGACGCGCGAAGGCCGGTCGGGCGACCAACCGCTCGATGAGCTGACCGAGCTCCCGCGGCGGGGTCGGACCCTCTTCGGAGTCGATGAGCTGGAGCTCACGGACCAGGTCGTCGAGGCGCTGGTCGATCTGGAGCCCGAGCTGGACCGGGCAGCGGGGCAACCGCACGGTGACCCAGTCCGCCGGGACGGCGGACGACTCCGGCACCACCTGATCGCCGTACTCCACCGTGGGAGGCCGTACGTCGTGCTCGACGCCGTCACCGACGAGGTCGGCCCAGATGCGCCGCCCGTCGACGCGCTCCTCGATCCCCCAGGACTTCGCCAGCACCGACACGATGGCCAGCCCGCGCCCGGTGGTGCCCCGACTCTCGACAGGAGGCGGAGCAACCGCTTGGACCGGGACCAGCGCGCCGTCGTCCTCGACGCTGACCCTCACCGCCGGCTCGAGATCGTGCATACGGACCTGCATGTAGGGGCTGCCGCTGTGCAGGGCCGAGTTCGCCGCCATCTCGGTGATGCACATGGCCGCGTCGTCGACCAGGTGCGCGCGTCCCCACTCCAGAAGCCCGTCCGTGACGAACCTGCGCGCCCCGGGCACGCTGGCCGCCTCAGCGGCGAGGCGCACCCGCAGCTCAGGACGGCCTCTGTCGGACACGGACATCATGGGGCCAGTGTGCCCCCGATCGCCCCTGACGTCACCGCTGATCGCCAGAAGGCGACCGGTCGATCAACCAGCGATGTCTCGCCCGAGCAGGTGGCGGGCGATGACCCACTTCACGGGTACGTGCGAGCACCGTGATCACGCCGGCCACCGGTGAGTTGGAGATCCATCGCTTGTGTCCCTCGTATCGGCCGATTCGTTTGATACCCTCCACCCGTATAAGGTGATACCCCCATTGGGTATCTGATCCTGTCGTCGTCACGACGCACAGGGGTGAATTCGTTTCCGCGCAGCGACGCCTGCGCCAAGGAGGAGAAGCCAGATGACGGCCACGAAGTCGACCAGCGGTGGGTTGGTTTCGCTGCTGGTGATCGCTTCGGCACAGCTGATGGTGGTGCTCGACGATTCGATCGTGAACATCGCGCTGCCGAGCATCCAACGGGAGCTCGAGGTGGCGCCGACGATGCTGCCGTGGGTCGTCAACGCGTACATCCTCGCCTTCGGAGCGCTCCTGCTCCTCGGCGGCCGGATCGGAGATCTCTGGGGACGCAAGCGGACTCTCCAGGTCGGCATCGCGGTCTTCGTCGTCGCTTCCCTGGTCGGCGGTGTCGGTCTGAGCGTGGAGATGCTCATCGCGGCCCGCGCGGTGCAGGGTCTCGGGGCGGCCTTGGCCGCCCCGAACGCTCTCGCTCTGATCGCGACGACGTTCTCCGAGCGGAAGGTACGCGACCAGGCGCTCTCCCTCTACGGGGCGATGTCAGGCCTCGGCATCGTCGTCGGCCTGCTCCTCGGCGGTCTGCTCACCGACCAGCTGGGCTGGCGGTGGGTGTTCTTCATCAACGTCCCGATCGGCGTCCTCGTCCTCCTCGGAACACGCACGCTGGTCGCAGCCGAGCGGCGTACAGGACGCCTCGGCACGCTCGGAGCCGTCCTCGGCACCGCCGGCATGGTCGCCCTGGTCTACGCGATCACCCGCTTCGGCGAGAGCGGGTGCGCCGACCCGATCACCTATGCGGTCATCGGTGCGGCGCTCGTGCTCCTGGCCATGTTCGTCCGTACGCAGCGCTCGAGCCGCAACCCGCTGGTGCCACCGAGCCTGTTCCGCGACCGCAACCGCACCGGCGCCTACCTGACCATGCTGGGCCTGGCGATCGGACCGATGGGCACGTTCTACGTCATCACCCTCTACATGCAGGAGGTCGTGGACTTCAGCCCGTTGCAGACCGGGCTCACCTGGCTACCGTTCGCCCTCGGCATCGTTCTCGGAGCCGGAACTGCCCCGAAGCTGCTGATGAAGATCGCTCCTCGGTACGTCGCCGCACTCGGCGCGCTTCTGGGCGCCGGCGGGGCGTTCTGGTTCTCCACCATCTCCGTCGAGCCCAGCTACTGGACGTTGATGGCTCCCGCGATGGTGCTCATCGCGCTCGGGTTCGGCCTGGGGACGATCGCCCTGACGCAAGCCGCCGTCTACGGCGTCGCCGCGGATCGAGCCGGCATCGCCTCAGCGCTCCTCAACTCCGCCCAGCAGATCGGCGTCGCCCTTGGCCTGACCATCCTCGCCGGAGTCGCTGCCACCGTGACGGTAGGGACCGGCAGCACGACGCCCTCCTCGCTCGTCGATGGATACAGCACCGCGCTGGTCGTCGGCGCGGGGATCCTGCTCGCCTCGGCAGTGCTTGCGCTGCTAACGCTTCGCGCCGGAGTCGACGACGCGGAACAGACGATCGAGGAGCCTCGAACCATCCACGTCTGAGGACTCCCACCAATCAACACAACGGAATCAACAACCAAGAAGGAGCAGCGGTGCACTCTCACAACGACGAAGCGAAGTTCATGGCCGACATCAAGGACGCCGCACCGGAGATGGTCTCGGCATTTTTCGGGTTCGACAAAGCCGTGTTCGACAAGAACACCGGCAACCTCGACCTGGCCACCCGAGAGCTGATCGCAGTCGGCGTCGCCGTGACCACGCAGTGCCCGTTCTGCATCGAGGACCACGCCAAGCGCGCCGTCAAGGCCGGTGCGTCCAAGGCCGACGTCGCCGAAGCCGTCATGGTCGCCGCCGCGCTCCGCGCCGGCGGCGGCGTCACCCATGGTTGGAAGGCGATGAAGAGCATCGCCGAGGACGAGTAGCTCTTCTCACCCAGATCGCCGAGGCTCGCTCGCCCGACGTGGCATGGACCTCGGAGTGCTGCTCGAGGTCTATCGAGCCGCCCACCAGCTGGTCTTCGCCTACCTCTCCGAAGTCACCCAGCAGATCACTCGGCCGGGTAGGGCGAGGCAGCCAGCAGGCCTGCGAGGTGGGCGACGTTGCGAGCCAAGGTCCTGGTCGTCCCCGCGGTGGCCTCGGGCGTCGGCTCCTTGTCCTTGTAGTCCACACCCTGCATCGCCTCGCCGACCCAGTAGGTCGCCGCGCTCGCGGGGATGGTGAAGCCGACGTCGTTCAACGCCTGGCAGAGCTCGGCGGTGACGTGGTGGGCGCCGTCCTCGTTGCCGACGACGCCGATCCCGGCGACCTTGTCGTAGGTCAGCATCCGGCCGTCGTCATCGGTCTCGCCGAGCTCGGCGTCGAGCCGCTCGAGCACCATCTTGCAGACCGCGGACGGCTGACCCAGCCAGATCGGGGTGACCAGCACCAGGATGTCCGCGGCCAGCATCCGCTCCCGCAGCTGCGGCCACTCGTCTCCGTCTCCCTCGTCGGTGGTCACGCCGAACCGCACGTCGTGATCGACCACCCGGATCATCTCGCCGTCCACCCCGTGATCCCGGAGGGCCGAGAGCACCTGGGACCCGAGCAGCTCGGAGCTGGACTCGTGCGGCGAACGCTTGAGGGTGCAGTTCAGGATCAGACAGCTCATTGACTTCATGCCAACCGGTAACCCGGGAGCATCGCCCTCATGCCTTGATCACGGCAAGCCCGGTCCGTTTGCCCAGGTGCTTCTTTTCCGGGAGGTCACGGATGCAGCGGCGGAAGCTCGCTCCCGGCCTTCGCCGGGATGCCGGAGACGACCGCTTCGAGTGCCTCCATGGCGGAGTGGCGCGGACGCCAGTCGAGCTCCCGCTCAGCACGGGCCGTCGACATCAGGGGCAGCTGCATGACCGCATCCAGGAGACTGCCCGGGACGGGCGCGAGGCGTGCGTGCCAGGCCGTCTCCAAGCCCTGACGCATCAGGTTCGAGGGGACCTCGACCGTTCGAGCACCCATCAGCTCGCCGATCTCCTCGCGGGTGATCACGCCCCCACCGGCCAGGTTGAAGGCGCCCGTCACGTCGGTGGTCGCGGCGGTGGCCAGAGCCCGGCCGACATCGCCGGCGTGCACTGCCTGGAACCGCAGCCCCGCGGGCACCGGCACGACCGGGATCCGCCGCCGGTCCAGGAGCGCCGGCCTGGCCAACGCACCGCCGAAGATGCGCCGTTGCTCGCTGGCCGCCGAGCGCTGGAAGACGAACGCGGGACGAACCCGGACCAGCCGGACCTCGGGATGGGCACAGGCGAAGGCGTCGAGGGCCCGCTCGACGTACGCCTTCTCCCGGCAGTACGCCGCCGATGACGCCCCGTCGGTCCTCCAGGTCTCGTCGACGTGGTCGTCATGGTCCACCGGCGAGTACGCGGCCACCGACGAGACGCACACGAGCGCGGGGACGCCGGCCCTGGCGACGGCGTCGAGGACCTTGCGCGTGCCGACCGCATTGGTCGCCCAGGTCTCCTCGGGCCGGTGCGTCGGCTGGAACTTCCAGGCGAGGTGGACGACCGCGTCGGCCCCTTCCAAGACCGGCTCCAGGTTGCCCGTCGACACGTCGGCCTCACGCCATTCGACAGAGGCGTGTGCGCTGGTCCGGGGGCCACTCGGGGCTCGTCGGGCGACGGCGAGGACCGTCGCGGCCCCGTCGGCGGTCAAAGCCCGGATCGCGGCGCTACCGAGGTTCCCCGACGCACCTGTGACGACCACCTTCATGTGTTTCCACGCCCTTCCTGCCGCCGCCCGATCTGTCTTGTGTGCTTCACCGGTACCCACCTCGCTCCGGTTGAGCACTGTGCGATCGCCGGGCTCGAATCGCCGGATCCGGGTACCGCAGAGGTCATCCGATCCGAAGGAGGCAGATCAATGAAGGCGGTCACCTGGCAAGGGCGGCGCGACATCCGGGTGGAGGAGGTCCCGGACCCGCACATCGTCGAGGACGACGACATCATCGTCGAGGTCACCTCGTCGGGGCTGTGCGGTTCCGACCTGCACCTCTACGAAGTGCTCACCGGTTTCATGACACCGGGCGACATCGTCGGACACGAACCGATGGGGGTCGTGGCCGAGGCCGGACCCGGGGTTCACGGGTTGAGCGTGGGCGACCGGGTGGTCGTGCCGTTCAACGTCAGCTGCGGAACCTGCTGGATGTGCCGACGCGACCTGCACTCGCAGTGCGAGACCACGCAGAACCGCGACCAGGGCACCGGCGCCAGCCTCTTCGGCTACAGCTCGCTCTACGGCCAGGTCCCCGGCGGGCAGGCTCAGTACCTCCGCGTCCCCTTCGGCAACCAGCTGCCGATCAAGGTGCCGCACGGCCCGTCCGATGACCGGTTCCTGTTCCTCTCCGACGTCCTGCCGACCGCCTGGCAGTCCCTCCGGTACGCCGACCCGGGCCCGGAGAGCACCGTGCTGGTGCTCGGAGCCGGTCCGATCGGAGACATGGTGGCCCGCTTCGCGATCGCCGAGGGTCACCGTGTCATCAGCGTGGATCGCGAGCCCGAGCGCCTCGCGCGGGTGCGGCAGTGCGGGGCAGAGACGATCGAGCTCGGGTCCGGCGACGTCGGCGAGCAGGTGCGCGAGCTGACCGACGGACGCGGAGCCGACGCCGTGGTCGACGCCGTGGGGATGGAGGCCCACGGGTCGCCGATCGCGGAGATGGCCACGACCATCCTGTCGCGGATGCCTGGCGCCGTCAGCCGCCCGGTGATGAAGAACGCCGGCGTCGACCGGCTGGCCGCGCTGCAGACCGCCTTCGAGGCCGTACGCCGCGGCGGCACCGTCTCGATCGCCGGCGTCTACGGCGGCGCGATGGACCCGTTCCCGATGATGCAGCTCTTCGACAAGCAGGTCGGCATCCGCATGGGCCAGGCCAACGTACGCGCCTGGACGGACGACCTGATGCCGTTCCTCGAGGGCGACGACGACCCGCTGGGCGTGGACTCCTTCGCCACCCACCACCTCCCCCTCACCGAGGCACCGTGGGCGTACAAGGCCTTCCAGACCAAGTCCGACGGGATGGTGAAGGTCGTCTTCAAGCCCTGAGTCGCGGGTGGCCGAGCCTCAGTCCGACGCCGAGCGCAGCGCGTCGAGGAGAGGCCCGGCCTCGGCCAAGAACTGGTCGTTGGTCGACCCATCCACCTGAACGAGAGCCACATCGGTGAATCCGGCCTCCCAGAAGGGCCGGATCCCGTCCGTGATCGCGCCGATGTCGGGACCGCACGGGATCGACGAGGCGACGTCCTCGTGGCGCACGAACTGCGAGGCCGCGGCGAAGCTCGCCGTGGTCGGAAGCTCGCTGTTGACCGCCCAGCCACCGCCGAACCAGCGAAACTGCTGGTGAGCCCTCTGTGTCGCTGCTTCCGCGTCGTCAGGGTCCCAGCTGATCGGGATCTGGCCGATGGCTCGGTTGCCGCCGGCTCCGACTCTCGGCGCCTCCGCCACGTTGTTCCACCCCGCCACCAGATCCGCATCGGGCTGCACGGCGATCAGGTGGTCGGCCAAGGCAGCGCAACGCTGGGAGACCTCGGGCCCGCCGACCGCCAACCCGACAGGAACCCGGGTGCTGGGAAGGTCCCAGAGCCGGGCAGCATCGACCTGGAAGTGCTCACCCCGGTAGTCGACGAGATCGCCGTCGAAGAGCGCGGAGATGATCTCCATCGCCTCGGCGAGCATCTCGTGCCTGGTGTGCACGGCCGGCCAGCCGGCGCCCACGACGTGCTCGTTGAGATTCTCTCCGCTGCCGAGTCCAAGGGTGAACCGGCCCTCGGAGAGCACCTGCATGGTGGCGGCCTTCTGGGCGACCACGGCGGGGTGGTAGCGCATCGTCGGGCAGGTCACGTAGGTCATCAGCGGGATTCGCTGCGTGGCCTGCGCGACTGCGCCCAGCACAGTCCATGCGTACGGCGCGTGCCCCTGCTCGACCAGCCATGGCGAGTAGTGGTCGCTCATCACGAGGAAGTCGAAGCCCGCCTCCTCGGCAGCGACGGCGTGGCGCACCAGGTCTCTCGGGCCCGCCTGTTCGGTCATCAGTGTGTATCCGAAAGCAACCATGCCGAAGGCGGTACCCGACGTGGCGGCGAGCGACCCCTCCGTCGACTACTCGCCGGCGGCGAGGTGGTCGCGAAGCCGCAGAGGCTCCCGCCCGGTGAGGGTGGCTACGGCGCTGCTGACCCCGTCGAGCTCCCCTGCCGCGATCGCGGTGTAGGTGGAGACCCAGGCGTCGTACTGCCAGTCGGGCGCCTCCCACCGACGACGCGACGCGTAGGCCTCATCGATCGTCTCGTCGTGATAGCGCACCTCGCGCCCGAGATGTTCGGTGAGGATGTCGGCAGCCTCGCTCATCGTGAGCGCCTCGGGTCCGGTGAGGTCGTAGGTGAGCCCTCGGTGATGCTGTGGCGCGGTGAGCGTCGCCACGGCGGAGCGCGCGACGTCGGCACGTGCGACCGCCGCGAAGCGCCCGGCGGCTGCCGGACCCCGGATGACACCATCCTCACCGACCAGGGCGGGAAGGAAGTCGAGGTAGAAGTTGTCACGGAGCAGCGTGTAGCCCATCCCGCTCGCCTTGATCCGCTCCTCGGTCGCGAAGTGGTCGCGCGCGAGTGTGAAGACGGCATCCGGCGCGGCGCCGAAGAAGGACGTGTAGACGATGTGCTCGACCCCGGCCGCCGCGGCGGCGTCGACGAAGGTGAGGTGCTGCTCCAGGCGGTCCGCCGACTCGGCGGCCGAGACCATGAGCACGGTCTGGACGCCGTCGAGAGCGGCCACCGCCGCCTCTCTGTCGTCGTAGCTGACTGCGAACGTGTCGGCACCGGGGACCTCGGGGGCTCTGGCGGGGTCACGCACGAGCAGTCGGAGAGCAGCGTCGGAGCCTCCGAGCGCGCGAGCGACGAGGCCACCGACGAAACCGGTCGCGCCGGTGACGGCGATGGTGGGCCGGACCGTCACCGCGCCTCTTCCCTGAGCGCGGCGAGGGCCTCGTCGGCGTGGATCTCGGCCTTGAGCATCCCCTCGACGACGGCCTTGATCCGGCCGTCGGCGCCGATCGCGAAGGTCGTACGCTGCAGCGGCCCGAGCTTGCCGAGGATGCTCGGCTTCACGCCGTAGAGCCTGGCGACCGACCCGGAGGGGTCGGAGAGGACGGGATAGTCGAGGTCGTGGTTGGCGGCGAATCCGGCCTGCTTCTCCACGCTGTCCTTGCTGATCCCGAGCCGCTGGGCGCCGATCGCCTCGAACTCGCCGGCGAGGTCCCGGAAGTGGCAGGCCTCCTTCGTACACACCGCGGTCTCGGCGGCCGGGTAGAAGAAGAGCACCACGGGCCCCTTCTCGAGGAACGACGAGAGGGCGACGGACGTACCGTCCTGGGCGGGGAGCGTGAAGTCGGGCGCAACGGCACCGGTCTCGAGCGGCATGGCGCCAACCTACTCCGCCGATCCCCGACCTCAGCGAGGAGACGGTGTACGCGTCGCCGGCGTAGTACAGCCGGTAGTTGCGCGAGCTGGGCGGGTTCCACGGCGCTCACGCTGGAGGAGACCGTGGACGCCGCGTTCGCCCATGGTGGACCTCTCAAGGAGGCCTTCGTACGCCGCTACCTGTGGTGACGGTTCGCGAATTCTGCTGTTCCCGGACACCTACGGCTCGGCCACGGCACTATTGCGCCATGCAAGCCCGCCCGACCCTGCCGCTCGGCGTACGCCTCGGCTACGGCTCCGGCTCGGTGGCCACCGGCACGTTCGGCACCATCCCGGGCCTGATGCTGCTCCCCTACCTGACCGACACCCTCGGGATCGCAGCCCTGGCGGCCGGGTTCATCGTGTTCGCGCCGAAGGCGTGGGATGTGGTGCTGAACCCGATCGCGGGCCGGATCAGCGACCGGACGGTGGACCCGCGGGGGCCGCGGCGGCCCTGGTTGCGCCGGGCGGGGGTCGCGCTGGCGGTGGCGTTCGCGCTGCTGTTCGCGGCGCCGTCGATGGCCACCGGGCTCGAGGCGCTGTGGGTGCTGGTCCTGTTCCTGGCATGCGCGACGGCGTACGCGTTCTTCCAGGTGCCCTATGTCGCCATGCCCGCCGAGCTGACCGACTCGTACGACGAGCGGACCCGGCTGATGACCTGGCGGGTCGCGATCCTGGCGTTGACCATCCTGCTCGCCGGCGCGAGCGCGCCGATGATCCGCGACGCCGTCGGCGGCCGTGAGGGCTATCGGCTCATGGGCGTGGCGATGGCGGTGCTCATCCTGATCGGGGTGTTCAGTGCGTACGTAGGCACCCGCCGCGCGCCGGTCCGCACCGTCGAGCCCGGTGCGGGCAGCCTGCGCGATCAGCTGAAGATCGTGGCGGCGGCGCCCGACTTCCGGCGCCTGCTGATCACGTTCGTGATCCAGGCCGTCGCTTTCGGCGCGATGCTGGCGGGCGTCGACTACCTGGCCACCAACGTGCTCGGCCATGCGGGCGCGGCGACCGTGCTGTTCGTCTGCTTCGTAGGCCCCGCGCTGCTGCTCACCCCCGCCTGGGCGGCGCTCGGAGCCAAGGTCGGCAAGAAGAGCGGGTACGTCGCCGCCTCGGTCGTCCTCGCCGTCGGCGCGTTGGGCGCCTCGACCGCCCAGGTGGCCCCGGCTGCCCTGGTCTACGCCGCGGTGGTCCTGGTCGGCGTCGGGTACGCCGGGTGCCAGGTCTTCCCGATGGCGATGCTCCCCGACGCGGCCGCCGTCGACGCCCGCCGCAGCGGCACGAGCCGGATCGGCGTCTACACCGGCGTCTGGACCGCCGGCGAGACACTCGGGCTGGCGCTCGGGCCCGGGGTCTACGCCGCGGTGCTCGCCCTCGGCGGCTACCGTTCCTCGGCCGGGAGCGACATCGCCCAGCCCGACTCGGCGCTGATTGCGATCACGCTCGGCTTCTCGGTGCTGCCGGCGCTCCTGGCGCTCCTCAGCCTGCTGTGGCTGAGGCGCTACTCACTCACTGCCGACGACGTGGATGGAACCCTGACCGCATGACCGACGCCCTGACCCAGCTCCGCTCGATGCAGTCCGCCGACCTGCCTGTGCACGGTGGCCGGACCCTCGCCTACGTCTACGACTCCGGCCTGCCCGACATCGACCGGATCGGTCGCGAGGCGGTGGCGGCCTACGCGGGCTCCAACGGCCTGGACCCGACCGCGTTCCCCAGCCTGCTCCGGATGGAGACCGAGGTGGTCGGCATGACCGCCGATCTCCTCGAGGCCCCCGAGACCGTGGTCGGCACGGTCACCTCCGGTGGCACCGAGTCGGTGCTGCTCGCGGTGCAGACCGCACGCGACGCCCATCCCGGGATCGAGCGGCCGCGGATGGTGCTGCCGGCGACCGCGCACGCGGCCTTCCACAAGGCCGCCCACTACTTCGGGGTCGAGCCGGTGCTCGTCCCGGTCGGGCCCGACTTCCGAGCGGATGCGGCCGCGATGACCGCGGCGATGGACGACCGCACCGTGCTGGTCGTCGCCTCGGCGCCGTCCTACGCGCAAGGCGTCGTCGACCCGGTCTCCGCGATCGCGGCGGCCGCGGCCGAGCGCGGGATCCGGTGCCATGTCGACGCCTGCATCGGCGGCTGGGTGCTGCCCTACGCTGCCCGGCTTGGTCGCGACGTACCGGCATGGACGTTCGCGGTCGAGGGCGTCACCTCGATCTCCGTCGACCTGCACAAGTACGCCTACGCCCCCAAGGGCACCTCGGTGCTGCTGCACCGCACCCCGCAGCTGCGCCGGCCGCAGTTCTTCGCCTCCGCCGCGTGGCCGGGCTACACCATGCTCAACTCCACGATGCAGTCGACGAAGTCGGGTGGTCCCGTGGCCGGTGCCTGGGCGGTGATGCGCTCCGTGGGCGATGACGGCTACGAGCGGCTCACCCGCGACGTCTTCGAGGCCGTGGACCGCATCCGCGCCGGGATCGGCGAGATGCCCGAGCTCACCGAGGTCAGCGTTCCGGACTCCACGCTGATCGCCGTCAGGACCGACGCGAGCTGTGACCCGTTCACGGTCTGCGACGAGATGGCGACCCGCGGCTGGTACGTCCAGCCGCAGATGTCCTACGCCGGTGCGCCCGCCACCATCCACCTGTCGGTGAGCGCCGCGACGCTGCCCCACGTACCTGAGTTCCTCGAGGCTCTGGGCGAGGCGGTCGCGGCCGCCGTGGCGGGCGGTCCGGTCACGGTCGACCCCGGCGTCGCTGAGTTCATCGCGAGCCTCGACCCGCTCACCCTCTCCGACGACGACTTCGACGGCCTGCTGGTCGCGGCGGGCCTGATCGGCGCCGACTCAGGCGACCCTTCGACAAGCTCAGGACACCGCCTCGCGCTGCCGCAGAGGATGGCCGAGGTCAATGCGATGCTCGACCTGGCCACCCCTGCGATGCGCGAGGCGCTTCTCGTAGCCTTCCTGGACCGGTTGACCCGGCCTAGGCGGCGTTGACGCGGCGCTTCCTCTTGGCCAGCAGCAGGATCACGGTGATCACGGCCGCGACAGCGATGCCGCCCCGGATCTGTACGTCTCGGGATCCAGCGGCCACCTGCGCCTGCTGCTTCACCTCGTGGACCTTGTCCTTGCTCCGTGTCTTGACGTCCAGCCGGGTGGCGAGCTCGTCGAGGGTGTCGGCGAGCTCGTGCCGGGTGGAGTCCAGGTCGGCCTCGACAGCGGCGATGCCGGTGTCGTCATGGGCGTCCACGGGCCTGGTGGAGTCGTGCGTCATGGCGTCCTCCTCGCGGTGTGGTCGTCGGGTCGACCATGCTGCTTGACGGCCTCGACGTCCCGCTTGATGTTCTCGGTGGCGCGTTCGGGCTTCATCGGAGCTCCCTCGGAGACCTCCTTCTTCCCGACCATGGCCATGATGCCGGCGATGGCCAGGAGCACGACCCCGACCAGCAGCGCGGCCAGCCAGGCGTCGAGGACCAGAGCCAGGGCCAGGATCGCCGTGGCGATCAGGACACCCACTCCGTACAGCGCCACCAGGCCGGCGGCGCCGAAGGCCCCGGCACCCCTGCCGGTGTGCTTGGCCTTCTCGGTCAGCTCGAGGCGGGCGAGCTCGAACTCACCTCGTACGAGGTGAGACATCTCTTCCGAGAGCCGCGATACGAGCTCACCCATCGATGCGTCGTTCTGATGGGTGGTGCCGGTGTGGGCGCCGCCGGTGTGGGCGGTGCCGGTCTGAGGCGTGGTGCCGGTCTGATGGGCGTTCGTCTGATGCGTAGTCACGACTCCCACCCCCGCGGCGTGCCGGTCACCGGGTCAGCGGACGCGGCGGGAGTCGGGGCGCTCGGCGTCGTCTGGTGAGAGGACGTCGACGTCGTAGAGGTCGTGGAAGAGCCGTGGCCAGGCATCTTGTCCTGGACGCTGTGCTTGGCGGTCTCCGCCGTCTCCTCGGCGACGACCCGGGCGTGCTGAGCCTTCTCCTGGACCCGCGGGTCCTGCCACAGACCCTGGGCCTTGGCGACGATGGCGTCGTACCGCTCGCGGCCAGCGCGGGCGCCGAGCAGGTAGCCGATGCCGAATGCAGTCAACAACGCTGGTTTCTTGAACATGTCGTTCCTCCTCATCGTTGTACGTCCGGCCGGTACCCAGATGACCCGGGGAGATACACTTGGTCGGAGATGAAGAGGACGAGCGCGAGCTCGGCGAGCTGGTTCTCGAGCGTCTCGCGGCTCGAGCGCGGCTGGTGCAGCGCCCAGTCGTAGACGATGGCGGTCACGGCGCCCACGAGCGCCAGCGCCGCGAAGCGCCAGTCGCGGTCGCGGATCTCGCCCCGGCGTACGGCTGCGGCGCACTCGGTGCTCACGATCTCGACGAGGGTCTCGCGATAGCCGAGCCGGAGCTTCTCGATACGTGGGCTCGCGCCCACGATCTCCACGAACGCGATCCGGGCGACACGGGTGTCCTTGAGCATCGGGTCGAGATAGGCCAGCATCGCCGCCGGCACCCGCTCGAAGATCGGCTCACCTGCGGTGGCCCGCAAGGATGCCGCCACCCGTGCGTAGGAGTCGGCGGTGATCCGGTCGTAGAGGTCGACGAAGAGGTCCTCCTTGCCGGGATAGAGCTCGTAGAAGTGCCGCGTCGACACCTTCGAGGCGGCGCACAGACCCGGGATCGTGCTCGCCGCGTAGCCCTTCGTGCCGATGATCTCCTTGGCGGCCGCGAGGAGCCGCTGGCGGCGCTGGGCGTCACGCTCCTCGCGAGTCAGCCCGCCGTACGAGCGGCCCTCCTGCGCCATCAGCCGGGCGACCCGACCGAGCAGACGAACGGTGCGGCATGGGCCGGGTCGAGCGCGTTCTTGACCATGTGCCAGACGTTGGTGTCGTACGCCTCGCCGATGTGACCGACCGGGTCGAGCGGGCAGAGATCCTGCACGTAGGTGTTGGTGACACCCGGCTCGCGCACGAATGCGGTCTCGGGCGGCGTGACGAGCTCGTCGTACCTCGACTGGATGATCGTGTACGTCACGCCGGCCTGCGCGATCGGGCCGTTCGTCAGCGTGCGTACGGCGCTGCCATCGGTGACCAGCTGGGTGCAGGCCACGCAGCCGAAGGCGGTCAGGACCCGCCCGGCCAGCTCGTCGGCCCCCAGGGCCATCCCGAGACGGTAGAGGCCGGCGAACGTGGTGCCGTGGGTCGGCGGCGCGATGGCGACGACCTTGTCGATCCGCTCGGAGATGCCCTGCGTCTTGGTGACGTAGAGCGACTGGAACCCTCCTTCCGAGTGGCCGACCAGGTCGACCTTCGCCGCGCCGGTCTGTGCCAGCACACCCTGGATGAACGCCTTGATCTGCGCCGCCGACCTGCCGATGTCCGCGACCCCGCCCACGAACGGGCCGTAGACACCGGTGCCGTAGGTCAGGCTGTAGGTGCAGTAGCCCTGCGCCGCCACGTCGGCCTGGAGGAAGTTGAGGTCCTCGTCCTTGTTGGCTCCCAGGCCGTGCAGGAAGACGACCGGGTTGGGGTGAGCGGCCGACGGCCGGCACGCGGCGTCGTTGATGCCTCCCGCCGCCTGCGCCGGTGGGGCGATCAGCAGGGTCGAGGCCGCGAGCAGCAGCACGACGGCGCGAATGACGGCAGAACGCTTGACCATGACAGACCGCTCTCTCCAGGCGAACCGGACACATCCGAACCTAGGACGAGGCAGCCCATCTGACAACAGTCATTTTCAGATGGCCTGTGGAAGGGTCACGGATCAGGCGGTGACTGTCCGGATGAGCTTCTTGTTGACGAACTCGTCCATCCCGAGCCGGCCGAGCTCGCGCCCGAAGCCGGAGCGCTTGATCCCGCCGAAGGGCAGCTCCGCACCCTCAGCGCCGACGCCGTTGACGAAGACCATCCCCGCCTCGATCCGCTCCGCGACCCGGGCAGCCTGGTCGCGGTCGGTGGTGAAGACGTAGGAGCCGAGGCCGTACGGGGTGTCGTTGGCGATCCGGACGGCGTCGTCCTCGTCAGCGGCGCAGAAGACCATCGCGACCGGGCCGAACAGCTCTTGGCGGGCCATGTCGTTCTCGGCGGTGAGACCCGTCAGGACACCGGCGGGGAAGTACGCACCGGACCGGTCGCCGGTGCTGGCGAGCTCGGCTCCCTGGGCGACGGCGTCGTCGACCTGCCGGGCGAGGTTCTCCGCGGCGGCGACCGAGGACAGCGGCGCACCAGTGGCCTCGGCCAGCAGCCGCTCGGTGAACCTCACGACGAAGTCGTCGTAGAGGTCCTCGGCGACCACGAACCGCTTCGCGGCGTTGCAGGCCTGGCCGGTGTTGTCCAGCCGCGCGGCCACCGCCGCGGTCACGGTGGCGTCCAGGTCGTCGGTGGAGAGCACGATGAACGGGTCCGAGCCACCGAGCTCGAGGACGACCTTCTTGAGATGGCGCCCGGCGATCTCGGCCACGGCGGCACCGGCCCGCTCCGACCCGGTCAACGAGACGCCCGCGACCCGCGGATCCGCGATGACCTGAGCGACCTGCTCGTTGGTGGCGAGCACGTTGACGTAGGCGCCCTCGGGGAACCCGGCGTCGGCGAAGATCTGCGCCAGCGCCACGGCCGAGGAGGGGCACTGCGGCGCGTGCTTGAGGACGATGGTGTTGCCGGTGGCGAGGTTCGGCGCCGCGAACCGGGCGACCTGGTAGAAGGGGAAGTTCCACGGCATGATGCCCAGCAGGACGCCGACCGGCGATCTGCGTACGATCCCGGTGCCCGCACCGGAGGTCACCTCGAGGACCTCGTCGGCCAGGAACTGCCCGGCGTGCTCGGCGTAGTAGGTGTAGATGTCGACGCAGAAGTCGATCTCGCCCTCGGCCTCAGCCAGCGGCTTGCCCATCTCCTGCTCGATGATCGCGGCGAGCTGGTCGCGACGTTCGGCGTGCAGCTCGGCCACCCGCCTCAGCAGGGTGGCCCGCTCCGCCACCGAGGTCGTACGTCCCCAACCGGACGCCGCAGCGTGGGCGACCTCGACGGCGGCGTCGACCTCGGCGTCCGTGGCGGTCGGGTAGGTGGCGAGGACGTCGCCGGTGGCCGGGTCGGTCACCGCATAGGTCGCCTCGCCGGTGGTGACGGTGTTGTCGACCGTGGTGTCGGGGTTGCTGGTCATCGGGACTCCTCCGTGGCCATCGAGGGGGTGTCGTCGGACGCGTCGAGGGTCTTCTCACCGGAGAGGCGGCTGGTCCACTCCCGCATCACGGCAGGGTCGGTCGGACGGGTGAGCAGGCTGACGACGACGTACGCCGCGGCGCTGACGAGGAGGCCCACGTAGATCGGTTCGTTGGCGAGGACGTCGCCGACGATCGCCATCGTCGTCAGCGTGGCGATGGTGCCGGTGACCATCGCCACCACCGCGCCCGCGCCGGTCCCGCGGCGCCATAGGAAGCCGCCCAGGATCGGCACCAGCAGACCCCCGACGAGGATGTCGTAGGCGATCGTCAGCCCGGAGACGACATCGTTGAGGAGTGACGCGAGGACGACCACGACGAGGCCGATCACGACGACGTAGATCCGATTGGCGAGCACGTCGTGCTCGGGGTTCTCTGCGTCGTCCCCGACCCGCTCCGGGGTGCGCCCGACCAGTCGGGCGAGCAGGGGCTGCACGTCCGTGCGAGCCACCGTCGCGGTCGCGATCAGCGCGCCGGAAGCGGTCGACATCATCGCGGCCACCGCCGCTGCGAGCACCAGCCCACTGACGCCGACCGGAAGGATCGACTCGGCGATGGTGGCGTAGGCGTCGTCGCGGTTGTCGACGGTCATGAAGGTGGAGGCCGCGGCTCCGATCAGCGCGCCGGCCACACCGTAGAGCAGGCAGTAGACGCCGGCCGCGGTGCCGCCCCAGCGAGCGACCTGCGGCGAGCGGGCGGTGAAGACCCGCTGCCAGATGTCCTGCCCGATCAGCATGCCGAGCGTGTAGACGACGAAATAGGTGATGATCGTGCCGGTGCCGATCGCACCGAGGTCGAAGACCGAGTCCGCGGCGCGGGACTTGATCCCGTCCAGTCCGCCCGCGTGGTTCCACGTGAAGGGCAGAAGCAGGAAGAAGACACCGATGGTCTTCAGGACGAACTGCACCATGTCGGTCAGGGTGATCGACCACATCCCGCCGATGCTGGAGTAGATCACCACGATGATCCCGCCGATCAGGATGGAGACGACCCGGTCGGTGCCGAAGAGGACGTTGAAGACGGTCGCGTACGCCATCGTGGAGGTGACCGTGAGCATCAGCGTGTAGGCCATCATGACCACGCCCGAGGCGGCGGTCGCACCGACGCCATAGCGCAACGCCAGCATCTGAGCGACGGTGTAGATCCGCAGCCGCTGGATCCTGCCCGCGAAGAGCAGGCTCAGCGCCAGGACGCCGAGCGCGATCGCCGTGACCAACCACGCGCCGGAGATGCCGTACTCGTAGCCGAGCGCGACCCCGCCGACGGTCGAGGCACCTCCGAGGACGACCGCGGCCATGGTGCCGGTGTAGAGCATCGGACCGAGCCGGCGGCCGGCGACGAGGAAGTCAGAGCTGTCCTTGGTGCGGCTCTTGCCCCACCAGCCGAAGGCGACCATGGCGGCGAGATAGATGACGATGATGGCGAGATCCATGAGCGTTCCGATCAGCTGGGGGCGAACATGCGGAGGACGGTCGGAAGAACCACCACGGCAGGGCCGCTGGTGGCGAAGGTGTCGGCGACGATCTCGCCGACGGTCTCAGGGTTCGCGGCGTGCACGGGGATGCCGAACGCCTCGGCCAGGAGGACGAAGTCCGGCCGGGCGAGCTCGGTTGCGGTGGCGGCGCCGAAGGCCCCGGTCATGTACTCGCGCAGGATCCCGTAACCGCCGTCGTCGATCACCAGCCAGGTGATCTCGGCGTCGTGCTGGCGGGCGGTGGCGAGCTCCGCGATGGAGTACATCGCGCCGCCGTCTCCGGAGACCGCGAACGTACGCCGTCCGGTGCCGACCGCGGCGCCGATCGCCGCGGGGAAGGCCAGCCCGAGACCGCCGGAGGCCTGCGCGGTGTGGAAGCCGCCGGTGCGTGGGTCCCAGGCCGACCAGGCCCAGTACGCCGCGATCGTCATGTCCCAGAACGTCTCGGCGTCGTCGGGCACCGCCGCGCGCAGATCGGCGAGCAGCCGCTGCTCGGCCGCGAGGTCCTGGGTGTCGAGCCTGGCCCGGACCCGCGTACGCAGGTCGCTCGCCGCGCTCGCGCCGGACCGCGTCTGGCCGATCTCGGGCAGGGCGGCCGCGATGTCGGCCAGGGCGGTTGCGGCGTCGGCATGCACGCCCAGGACGTCGTGGTTGGAGCCCAGCACCCGAGCCTCGGCGTCGACCTGGATCACCCGGCCGCGCGGAGCGAAGGTGCCGTAGTTGCTGGTCACCTCGCCGAAGGAGCTGCCGATCGCGAGCAGGACGTCGGCGTCCCCGAGCAGATCGGTGGTGTGCCGATCCTCGATCCACGCGCCCGCGCTCAGCGGGTGCGCGAGCGGGATCGCGCCGTTGCCGCCGGCGGTGGAGACCACCGGCGCGTCGAGGGTCTCGGCGAGGGCGATCAGCGCCTCCGGGGCACCGGCGGAGCGGCGTACGCCTCCCCCGGCGAGGATCACCGGGCGCTCCGCGGCCGCGAGCAGGCGGGCGGCCTCGACGACGACCTCGGGCCGGGGGCGCCGTGGCGGGGGCACCGACGCAACCAGCCCGGTCACCGGCGGCACCGTGACCTCCTCGAGGAGCACGTCCTGCGGGATCTCGACCCATACCGGTCCGGCCGGGGCCTCCTGGGCGGTGGCCCACGCGTCGGCGAGCACTCCGGGGATGGCTGCCGCGTCGCGGACGGTGGCGGTGGACTTGGTGACGTTGCGGGCGCTCGCCTGCTGGTCGTCGAGCTGGTGCAGATAGCCCTTGCGGGCACCGCCGAGCCCGTCGCGGGGGATCTGGCTGGTGATCATCAGGACAGGGACGCAGGCGGCGTACGCCTCCTGAAGCGCCCCCAGCGCCGTGAGCGCGCCCGGTCCGGTGGAGCAGAACACGACTCCGACCTGGCCGGTCGTACGGGCATAGCCGTCCGCGGCGAAGACGGAGTTGTTCTCCACCCGGGAGGAGACGAAGCTCAGGTCGCTGCGCCGGATGGCGTCGAAGAGACCGAGCGCGTGCTGCCCCGGGATGCCGAACACGTGGGTCACGCCGAGAGCGGTCAGGCTCTCGACGGTGACGTCGCCGCCGTTGCGCTTCATCACGCCTGACCCCCGTGCCGCATCGCGAGGAGCGAGACCAGGTCGTAGGCCACGTGCGAGGCGGCGACACCGGTCAGCTCGGCATGGTCGTACGCCGGGGCGACCTCCACGACGTCGGCGCCGATCAGGTTCAGGCCGACGAATCCGCGCAGGATCTCCAGCAGCTCACGGGAGGTGAGCCCGCCGGCCTCCGGGGTGCCGGTGCCGGGCGCGTGCGCCGGGTCGAGCACGTCGATGTCGATCGAGACGTAGACCGGGCGGTTGCCGACACGCTGCTTGATCTTCTCGACCACCTCGTCGACGCCCTGGCGGAAGACGTCGGAGGAGGTGATGATCCCGAAGCCGAAGCGCCGGTCGTCCTCGAGGTCCTTCTTGCCGTACAGAGGCCCGCGGGTGCCGACGTGGCACAGCGCCTCGGTGTCGAGGATGCCCTCCTCGACCGCCCGTCGGAACGGGGTGCCGTGGGTGTACTCGGCACCGAAGTAGGTGTCCCAGGTGTCCAGATGGGCGTCGAAGTGCACCAGCGCCACCGGGCCGTGTCGCTCAGCGGCGGCACGCAGCAGCGGCAGGGCGATGGTGTGGTCGCCGCCGATCGTCACCAGCCGGGTTCCTCCGGCGGTGAGCTCGAGTGCGCTGGCCTGCACGGTGTCGAGCGCCTCGTTGATGTGGAACGGGTTGGCTGCGATGTCCCCTGCGTCGACCACCTGGGCGGTCGCGAACGGCGAGACGTCCAGCGCCGGGTTGTAGGGGCGCAGCAGCCGGGAGGATTCCCGTACGTGCGACGGGCCGAACCGGGCGCCTGGCCGGTAGGAGACGCCGGTGTCGAACGGGACCCCGACGACCGCGATGTCGGCGTGCTCCACCTGGTCGAGGCGGGGCAGCCGCGCGAAGGTCGCGAAGCCGGCGTAGCGAGGGTTCTTGGAGGCGTCGACTGGGCCGACGGGCATGAGGTTCTCCTTCGGTGGTGCGGTATGTCAGGGGATGTCAGCCGACGGGAGCAGCCGCGGGCTCGGGCCGGTCCTCGACCGAGATCACCGGGATGTTCGAGGGCGGTCCGGTCGGCACCAGACGCGGCCCCTCGGGACCGTAGGCGTCCCGTGGCTCGGGGAAGGCGAAGAGCAGACCCAGGTAGAGCAGCGCGCCGAGGCCCATCCCGAGCGGGATGGAGATGTCGACCCCGCCGGGGACCAGCGACGCGAGCGGGCCGACGAACTGGCCGGGGAGGTTCACGAAGGTGAGACCGATCGTTGCAGAGACCAGCCACGCGGCGAGGCCGCGCCAGTTCCAGCCGTGGGCGAACCAGTAGCGGCCACCGCGCTGGCGCCGGTTGAAGACCTGCAGCGAGTCGGAGTCGTACCAGCCGCGCCGGACGTACCAGCCGATCATCATCACCATCATCCAGGGGACGGTGCAGCTGACGATGAGGACGGCGAAGACGGAGATGCTGGAGACGACGTCGAAGACGAACCGGCCGACGAAGATGACGCCGATCGCGAAGATCCCGATCAGCACGGTGGACTGCACCCGGCTGAATCGGGGGAAGACGCTGGAGAAGTCCAGTCCGGTCCCGTAGAGCGCGGTGGTGCCGGTCGACATGCCACCGATGAGGGCGATCAGGGCGACTGGGCCGAAGTACCAGCCCGGTGCGATGGCCAGCAACCCGGACGCGTACGCACCTGCCGCGAAGATCTCCGGTTCCCGGGTGGCGATGATCGTCATCGTGACCAGACCGAAAGCGAACGGTACGAGGGTGGCGATCTGGGCGAGGAAGACAGCGGCCATCGAGGAGCGGCCGGGCGTCCCTCGCGGGATGTAGCGTGCCCAGTCGCCCAGGAACGCGCCGAAGCTGATCGGGTTGGACATCACGATCAGGGCCGAACCGACGAACGCCGCCCAGAAGCCGGGTTCGCCGAACGCCTCCGCGCCCGAGCCGAACGCACCGGCGTACCCGGCGTCGAAGTCACCGGCGAAGGCCGCGATGCCGACCAGGAAGAGCAAGGTCGCCGCGATGACCGCGATCTTGTTGACCAGCAGCATGAACCGGAAGCCGTAGATGCACACGATCAGGACGAGCACCGCGAAGAGGCCGTACGCCAGTGCCAGCGTCGCGTCGTTCTGCGGCAGCCCGACCGCTCGGTTGGCGCCGCCGACGAGCACGTCACCGGAGCTCCACACCGAGATCGAGAAGAACGCGAGCGCGGTCAGCAGGGAGAGGAACGAGCCGACCACCCGGCCGTGCACGCCGAGATGAGCTGAGGAGCTGACCGAGTTGCTGGTGCCGTTGCGCGGGCCGAACAGGGCCATCGGGGCGAGGACGACTGCGCCCAGGAACAGCCCGAGCAGCGTGGCCATCAGCCCGTGCGCGAAGGACAGGCCGAACAGGATCGGGAAGCTGCCCAGCACCACGGTGGCGATGGTGTTGGCGCCGCCGAAGGTGAGCCGGAACAGATCGAGCGGCCGGGCGCTGCGTTCGGGGTCCGGGATCGGCTCGACGCCGTGCTGCTCGACCACGGTCGCCTTGGGCGGCGGCTGGTGCTGCGTGCGGGTGCTCATCGCTCGTCACCTCCTGGGATGCGGGTCTAGGGGTCGAATGAGATCCGCGTCACTCTAAGAGCACCCGGAGTTCTTGCGCAATCGTTTCGTTCTTAACCTGCCTGTCACAACTGTTGATATGACGTCAGATCCCGGTTGATCCGTCATAATCGCAATGAAAGACTGGCTCAGGGACTCGATATGACATCGGAGGGGTACTCAAAAAATGTCGGATCAAATCGCGCCCGGCGCGCTCGACGCCACCGACGAGGCGATCATCGGCCTGCTCGAGGAGGACGGGCGCCTCACGCACCGCGGGATCGCTGCGCAGGTCGGCCTCTCCCGATCGGCAGCGGCGACGCGGGTCCAACGGCTCCTGACCGAAGGCCACATCGACGTCCGCGGCGTCGTCCACGCGGCCGTCCTCGGTCATGAGGTCCTCGCCCATGTCTCCGTCAGCGTGAACGGCTCCGCGACCAGGATCGCGCGCGCCGCCGCGGCGCGCGATGACACCACCCTGGTGTCGATGACCAGCGGCCACCATGCCCTGGTCCTGGAGCTCCGCGCCGGAACCATCGTGCAGATCGATGACGCGCTGGCCGAGGTGCGCGCGATCGACGGCATCGTCGCCGCGGAGACCCTGCTCTACACCGAGGTCATCCGCGACGTCGCCGCTCCTGTCGGCCCCGCGCCCGCCGCGGGCTCGCTCGACGAGACCGACTACGCCCTGCTACGCGCGCTGCAGTCGAACGGCCGCGCTTCCTACGTCGACCTGGCCGCGAGCGTGGGCCTCTCCCCCGCCGGCACACGGCGCCGTGTGGTCCAGCTGCTCGCCGGCAACGTCGTCCGGGTCGGTGCCGTGGTGCGCCACTCGGGACACGAGCGGCGTACGGCCACCGGGATCGGCCTTCGGATCGACGGCGCCGCCCACCGTCCGGTCGCCCAGCAGGTCGCCGACCTTCCGTCGGTGACCTTCGTCGCCCGGACACTGGGACGCTTCGACGCCCTGCTCACGGTCACCACCGCCACCTCCGGTGATCTCGTCGAGGTCCTCGATCACATCCGCGACCTCGACGGCGTCCGCGAGGCCGAGACCTGGAGCCACCTCAGATTCGTCAAGGAGACCTACGCCTCCCTGCACCTCGGCGGAGCCTGACGAGCCGCTCGTCAGGCCCTCAGGCTCGGGGCGGCTGGATGCGCCGGGTCGCGACGGCGTCCAACGTCGCGCCGAGCGCGGCGGTGACGTCGTCGGGGTTCTCGTGGGCGACGCCGAGGAAGATCGCGTCGACCACCACGAGCTGGGCCATCCGGCTCGACATCGCGCCGTACCGGAACCGGGTCTCACGAGAGACCGTGGTGAGGGTGGCGTCGGCGAGCTCGGCCAGCGGAGAGTTCGGGAAGTTGGTGACCGCGACGGTGAAGGCGCCCCGGCCGGCGGCGGTGCGCAGCGCCGAGATCGCCTCCTCGGTCTCGCCGGAGTGTGAGAACGCGATGGCGACTGCGTCGGTCGGGAGCACGGCGGCGCTGGTGAGGGCGAGGTGGGCATCGGCCCAGGCGTTGACCTGGTAGCCGATCCGCCGCAGCTTCTGCTGGAGGTCCTGCGCGGCCAGGCCGCTGGAGGCCGACCCGTACGCGTCCACGACCGAGGCGGTCGTGATCGCGGCGACGACCCGGTCGAGCTCGTCGATGTCGAGCCTGTCCGCGGTCTCCTCGACCGCTCGGGCCTCCTGGAAGGCGAGCTTGCGCACGACCTCCCGCGTCGTGTCCGCCGGGTCGATGTCCCCCTCGGAGACCCCGAACTCGATCCGGCGGCCGGTCTCGTTCGCGCCAGCCCGCGCCAGCGCGAGCCGGAATGCCGAGTAACCGGCGAACCCCAGGCTGCGGCACAGCCTGGTGACGGTCGCGGTCGAGGTCTCGTGGCGGGTGGCGAGCTCGGTGATGGTCAGTCCCGCGGCGGCGCCCGGATCGGCCAGGGCTGCCTCGGCCAGCCGTCGCTCGCTCGGTCTGAGCGCGGGCAGGGCCTGCCGCAGGCGTACCAGGATGTCTTCGCTCATCGTTTCCTCGCTCGGCTCGACCACAACAAGCTGTTAATAATTAACCCGCAGCGGGTCACATCGGAAACATTTTGTCATAGAGTCGACGGATCCGCGGGCGGTGCCACTGCAGGCACGAACCCGACCTCTTGGCCCGACATCTTTGCCCATCCCTAGGAGGATCCGTGAGTACGCAGCGACGACACGGACATCGCACCCGCGCAACGCTCGCCATCGCCCTCGCCGGCGGCCTGCTCGCAGCAGGCCTCGCCGGCTGCGGCAGCGACGCGAAGACCGGTGGCACCAACGGCACCCTGGTCTTCGGGATCTCCGCCGACCCAGCACAGATGGTCCCCTGGACCGCGACCTCGACCCAGTCGATCCAGGTCCTCTCGCAGATCTACAGCCCTCTCCTCAACACCGACGCCGAAGGCGTCCCGGAGGCAGGGCTCGCGGAGCTGCCGGAGATCTCGGAGGACGGGAAGACCTACACCTTCACCCTGCGAGACGACGTCACCTTCGGGGACGGCTCCGATCTCGACTCCGCCGATGTGAAGCACACCTACGAGAAGATCATCGACCCCGCCTCGAGCGCGAGCTCGGCGTCGTACTTCGCCAACGTGGCCGGCATCGAGGCGCCCGACCCGCAGACGGTCGTGGTGACCCTGAAGCAGCCCGACGCCTCCTTCGTGTCCGGGCTGACCGGGGTGAACACCGCGATCGTGCCCTCGGACGTCGACGCGAAGAGCCTGGAGACCAAGCCCGTGGGCTCCGGGCCCTACCAGTTCAAGAGCCGCACCCCGAACGAGTCGATCACGCTCACGCGCAACGCCGACTACTACGCCGGGAAGCCCGGCGCGGCGACCGTCGAGTTCCGCGTCATCCCCGACGAGCAGTCGATGGTGTCCTCGCTGAAGACCGGCTCGGTGGACGTGGCGATCTTCGACAACCCGGTGACGGCGAAGACCGCGACCTCGGGACAGACCAAGTCGATGACGGTCGACTCGCTGTCCTACCACGTGCTGCAGCTGCGGGCGACCTCGCCGACGCTGTCGGACCCCAACGCCCGGCTCGCGATCCAGTGCGCGATCTCGCGCCAGGACGTGATCGACTCCGCCGCGCTGGGGTCGGGGAAGCCGACCGGGCCGATCACCTCGCCTGAGTTCCGCTCGGACCCTGAGGCCCAGCCGTGCCCCGAGCAGGACCTGGACAAGGCGAAGGACTACCTGGCCAAGGCGGGCAAGCCGAACGGGTTCACGCTGAACCTGATGACCTCCCAGGGTCTCTACTCCACCGCGGTGGACGAGGCGCAGAACATCCAGGCACAGCTCGGCAAGGTGGGGATCAAGGTCAACGTCGAGGCGCTCGACTCCAACGCCTACGTCGAGCGGTGGCTCGCGGCCGACTTCGACGCGGCGATCGCGATGAACGGCGGCAGCTCGGACCCGAACACGATGTACAGCCGCTACTTCACCAAGGCGGGCAGCTTCAACAAGGTCGCCGGCTACAGCTCGCCGGAGCTCGACAAGCTCTTCGCCGACGGCATCGCCACCACCGACGCCGCCGCCCGCAAGCCGATCTACGAGGAGATCTCCCAGCACCTGGTCGACCAGGCGGCATGGGTGTGGCTGTTCACCCCGGAGATGTACGTCGTCTCCAACAAGGCAGTGGAGGGCCTGGAGGAGCGCACCGACGCCTCGATCGCGACGCTGTGGAAGGCGTCGGTCTCCTGAGCGCCGCGTCGAGCCTCGCTCACCGGGCGGGCGCCTTCGGGCGCCACCCGGTGGCACGGCGCTTCGGAGAAGCGGCGGTGACGCTCGTCGGGGTATCGATCCTCACGTTCGTGCTGCTGCGGGTGGTCCCGGGCGACCAGATCACCGCGGCGTACGGGACGGCTGCGGGTGACCTCTCCCCCGAGCAGCTGCAGGCGCTGGAGGCCTACTACGGGGTCAACGAGCCGCTCCTGTCCCAGTACCTGGGCTGGCTCGGTGGCGTGCTCACCGGCAACCTCGGAGTCTCGGCGACCTCCCACCTGAGCGTGCTGTCGATGACCGCGCAGTCGTTGCCCAACACCGTCGAGCTGGCTGTGCTCGCGATCGTGATCGGCCTCGCCCTCGGCGTACCGGGCGGGATGCTGGCGGCCAGCCGCCCCGGGCGCGCCCGCGACCAGATCAGCCAGGTGACCAGCCTGGTCGCGCTGTCGGTGCCCTCCTTCCTGCTCGCCGCCGTGGTGTCGAACTGGCTGGTCAACACGGTCGGCTGGTATCCCAACGGCGAGGGCTACCGCACGCTGGGCGAGGACCCCGGCCTCAATCTGCAGCAGATGCTGCTGCCGGCGCTCGTCCTCGGGATCAGCATCGCCCCGCCGATCCTGCAGACCACTCGCGCCGCGATCCTCACCGTCCGTTCCGAGGACTACATCCGGACCGCCCGCGCCAAGGGGGTGTCCGGCCGGCGGCTGCAGGTGCGGCACATCCTCCGTAACGCCCTGATCCCGGTGGTGACGATGAGCGGCCTCCAGTTCGGGTTCCTGCTCGGCGGGGCCCTGGTGGTCGAGCAGATCTTCGCGATCCCCGGGATCGGGCGCCAGGTGCTGCTGGGGCTGGAGCAGAAGGAGTACGCCGTGGTGCAGTCGACCGTGCTGGTGATCGCGGTGATGTTCGTCCTGGTCAACCTGCTCACCGACGTCCTCTACCGTCTCGTCGACCCGAGGGTGCGTGTGTCATGAGTGCTGCGGCTGACATGCACGAGGTGCCCGAGGTCCCCACGACGCGGGCCTCCGGCCGGTGGGTCAAGGCGTTCCGTACGCCGAGCGGGATCGTCGGCCTGATCCTGATGGCCCTGGTGGCAGTGCTCGCGGTCCTCGCCGCGGCCGGGGTCGGACCCGACCCGGCCGCCCAGGACGTGCAGGCTGCGCTCCAGGGACCCAGCGCGAGCCACTGGTTCGGCACCGACCAGTTCGGCCGCGACATCTTCGCCCGGGTCTGCGCCGGCCTGGCCAACTCGCTGCGGGTCGCCCTCGTCTCGGTCACCGTGGCGGCGATCGGCGGGGTGCTGCTCGGCATCCTGGCCGGCTACTACCAAGGCGTCCTCGACCGGGTGGTCGGCGTCATCACCAACGTGCTGTTCGCCTTCCCGTCACTGCTGCTCGCCCTCGCTCTGGCCGCCACCCTGCGCCGCAGCTGGCTGACGGTGGCGATCGCGATCGCGGTGGTCTACCTGCCGATCTTCGCGCGGGTCGCCCGCGGGCCGGTCCTGACGCTGCGCCACGCCGAGTACGTGCTGGCCGCGACCGCGGTCGGTCGCAGCCGGCTCTCCACCCTCTTCGAGCACGTGCTCCCGAACATCCTCGGCATCCTGGTCGTGCAGGTCACCCTGTCGCTGTCCTGGGCGATCCTCACCGAGGCGGCGCTGAGCTTCCTCGGTTTCGGCACCCCGCCACCGGCGGCGTCGCTCGGCGGCATGGTCTATGCAGCGCAGACGCTCAGCAGCGTCGCTCCGTGGATGCTCTTCGCCCCCGGCGTCGCGCTGATCCTGGCCGTGGTCGGGTTGAACCTGCTCGGCGACGGACTCCGAGCCGCGCTCGATCCACGAGGAGCCAACCAGTGAAGGCAGAGCCAGCGAAGGTGGAGCCAGCGAAGGTAGAGCCAGTGAAGGTAGAGCCAGTGAAGGCAGAGGACGAGGCCATGCTCGACGCGCTCACCACCGAGGCATCGAGCACCACGGACGGACCGGAGATCGACCAGCTCTCGGTCGCCGGCCTGGTCGCGACGATGAGCGAGCGCGACGCGACGGTCGCGACGTCGGTACGTTCCGCCCTGCCGTCGATCGCGGCCGCCGCCACCGCGGCGGCCGCTCGGATGCGGGAAGGCGGCCGGTTGATCTACGTCGGCGCGGGCACGTCGGGACGGCTCGGGGTGCTCGACGCCTCCGAGGTGCCGCCCACCTTCGGCCTCGACGGCGTCGTCGTCGGCGTCATCGCCGGCGGCCCGGCGGCACTCTTCAGCGCAGCCGAGGGAGTCGAGGACGACGAGGGGGCGGGTGCGGCCGACCTGGCAGCTCTCGACGTCGGGCCGCTCGACACCGTCGTGGGGATCGCCTCCAGCGGGCGTACGCCCTATGCCCTCGGTGCCCTCGCGTACGCAGCGGAGCACGGCGCCCTCACCGTCGGTGTCGCCTGCAACCTGGGCACCCCCCTGGCGCGCGTCGCCGACCACGGGATCGAGGTGCCGGTCGGCCCCGAGATCCTCGCCGGATCGACCCGGCTCGGCGCCGGCACCGCCACGAAGATGGTGCTCAACATGATCTCGACCGCGACCATGGTGCAGCTCGGAAGGACCTACGGGTCGCTGATGGTGGACATGCGGGCCAACAACGCCAAGCTTCGGCACCGCGCGATCCGGATGGTCACCGAGGCCACCGGAGCCGACGAGGCGACCGTGCTCCGTGCACTCGACGAGGCGGACTGGCACACCAAGCTGGCGATCGCGACGATCCTCACCGGCCTCTCCCCTGCCGAGGCGTCGCAGGCGCTGGAGCTGGCCGGCGGCCGGCTGCGGACCGTCATCGAGGAGCGTGGCTGATGCGCGTGCTCGGAATGATCTCCGGAACCTCCCACGACGGGATCGACATCGCGGTCGTCGACTTCGACGTCGCCCATGACAGGGACGGTGACGTGCTGCGGGCGCGGATCGTCCACCACACCTCGGTGCCCTACGCGGTCGATCTGCGCCAGCGGCTCATCGACGCCATGCCGCCGGCGCCGGTCGGCTTCGACGTCGTCTGCGAGCTCGACACCCGGATCGGGCAGGCGTTCGCCGCGGCCGCGAGCCGGGCTGTCGAGGAGGCCGGCGCCGTCGACGTCGTCTGCACCCACGGCCAGACGGTCTTCCATTGGGTCGAGGGTGGCCGTGCACTCGGCACGCTCCAGATCGGGCAGCCCGCCTGGATCGCCGAGGCGACCGGCGCGAGCGTCGTCTCGGACGTACGCTCCGACGACATCGCTGCCGGCGGTCACGGCGCGCCGTTGGTGCCGCTGCTGGACGTCCGGATGCTGGCGCCGCTGGTCGAGGACGGAGCCGTCGCCGCCGCGCTCAACCTCGGCGGCATCGCCAACCTCACCGTGTGCCGAAGCGCCGCGGACCCGGTCGCATGGGACATCGGGCCCGCCAACGCTCTCATCGACGCGGTGGTCACCGACGCGCCCGGAGCGGCGACCTACGACCGCGACGGCGAGCTCGCCGCAACCGGTGCCGTGGACCCGGCGCTGCTGGCCGAGCTGCTCGACTCTCCCTATTTCGCGCAGCCGGCTCCGAAGAGCACCGGCAAGGAGCTGTTCAACCTCGGCTACGTCCGTGACGCCCTCGAGCGCGCGGGTGTGACGCCCGCGCTTCCCGACCTGGTCGCGACACTCACCGAGCTCTCCGCGGTCACCGTCTCCCAGGCGGTCTCCCAGGCTGGCGTCGAGGTGCTGGTGGCCTCCGGTGGCGGCGTACGCAACCCGGTTCTGATGCGACGGCTCGGCGAGCTCCTCCCCGGCGTGCGCGTCACCACCAGCGACGCCCTCGGCGTCCCGTCCGACCACAAGGAGGCCATCGCCTTCGCCCTCATCGGCTGGGCCAGCGTCCACGGACTCCCCGGCAACGTCCCCAGCTGCACCGGTGCCGACGGACCCCGCGTGCTCGGCCGGATCAGCCCGAGGGACACGCCTCCGCCTGCGATCGACGCCTGGCCCGGCACCCTGGTGTTCGAGCGATGACCGGCCGGCAACCCGTTCAGACGTACGCCGACCGCCTGCTCACCCTCGGCAGGGAAGGCACCCATCCGGCAGGCGCCGTCGTCGGGCTGCGCACCCCGGACGGCTCCGAGGTCGCGGCCTCCGGCTGGGCCCGGCTGCCCGCTGCCGACCGGCCCGGCGTGCCCATGCAGCCCGACCACATGCTCGACCTCGCCTCGGTCACCAAGCTCGTCGCGACCACGGCGATCACGATGCGGCTCGTGGCCGCCGGCGATCTGCGTCTCGACGACCCGGTGCGCCGACACCTGCCCGCCTTCCGAGGTGAAGGGAAGGACGAGGCGACCGTCGAGCAGCTGCTGACCCACACGGCCGGGCTGCGTCCGTGGTGGCCGCTCTACGCCGCCGTGCCCAGTGGCCGGCGCAGCGAGACGATCCAGCACGTCCAGCAGCTCCCGCTGGCGTACCCGCCCGGCACCGGCTGGACGTACTCCGACCTCGGCATGATCCTGCTCGGCGCGGTGATCGAGCGGGCCACCACGCTCCGGCTGGACGAGGCGTACGAGCAGCTCGTGGCCGCACCGCTGGGGCTCTCGGCCCGGTTCGGACCGGTCGTCCCGGACCGCGCCGCCTCGAGCGCGGACAGCGACGCCTATGAGTTCGCCATGCTTGCCACCGACGAGCCGCACCCCGTCGGCATCCCGCCGGCTCGATTCTCGCGATGGCGTGACCATCCCCTCCGGGGAGAGGTCAACGACGGCAACACCGCCCACTCCCTCGACGGCGTCGCCGGGCACGCCGGCCTCTTCTCGAGCGTCGAGGACCTGCTGACCTACGGGACGGCACTGTGCGAGGGCACCTTCGTGCCACGCGAGGTGCTCGACCGCTTCGCGACACCGCACCCCGAGCATCCCGAGCAGGCGCTCGGCGCCTTCCTCGGCCGGGCCGGCGAGACCAGCTTCCTGCAGCATCCCGGCTTCACCGGCACCTTCTTCGCCGTCGCCCCTGACACCGGCCTCGTCGTCGCCGGCGGCGCGACCCGGCTGCACGGCCCGCTCGGCCCGATCGACCACAATCCCACCCGGCTCCCAGACGTCGTACCCGGCACCGAGATCATCTCGGTGCTGCTCGACGCGGCCGGCCTCGAGGAGGACCGATGACCCCCGTCCTGTCCGTACGCGACCTCTCGGTCACCTTCGACACCGGCGAGGGCCCGGTCCAGGCACTGCACGACATCTCCCTCGACCTCGCCGCCGGCGAGACCGTCGCCGTCGTCGGCCAGTCCGGCTCCGGCAAGTCGACGCTCGCCTCCTGCGTCAACCGGCTCCTGGCGGACAACGGCCGGATCACCGCCGGCGCGATCACCCTCGGCGAGCAGGACATCACCCGCGCCCCCGAGTCGACCATGACCGCGATCCGTGGCCGACGCATCGGTCTGGTGCCGCAGGACCCGATGACCAACCTCAACCCGGTGATGACCGTCGGTGCGCAGATCACCGAGGCGCTGGAGGTCCACGGTCTCGCGTCCGGGCAGGACGCGCGCGAACGCGCCATCGACCTGCTCGGCCAGGCCGGCATCGACCGGCCCGCCGCCCGCTTCCGCCAGTATCCCCACGAGTTCTCTGGCGGGATGCGGCAACGCGTGCTCATCGCGATTGCGCTCGCGTGCCGCCCCGAGGTGCTCCTCGCCGACGAGCCGACCTCCGCGCTCGACGTCACCGTGCAGCGCCTCGTCCTCGACCAGATGGCCGAGCTCACCGCCGAGCTCGGCACCGGCGTGCTCCTCATCACCCACGATCTCGCCCTGGCCGCCGAACGCGCCGACCGGGTCATCGTCATGCATCGCGGCTGGGTCGTCGAGAGCGGTGACGCGGCCACGATCATCGCGTCCCCACAGCATGACTACACCGAGCGGCTGCTGGCCGCCGCCCCCGCCATGTCCGACGTCAAGGTCATCCCGACAGCCGACGACGAGTCCGCCGAGCGCCCCGAGACCCTCCTCGAGGTGAGCGGCGCCGTACGCCGCTACCGGATCCGCGGGCAGCGCGAGCACCTCCACGCCGTCGACGGGATCGACCTCTCCATCCCCAAGGGACGCACGGTCGCCATCGTCGGCGAGTCCGGCTCCGGCAAGTCCACCGCCGCCCGGCTCGCGCTTCGCCTCGAACGGGCCGATGCCGGCACCATCCGCTACCGCGGCACCGATCTGGCGAGCCTGCGCGGCAAGGACCTGCTCGCCTACCGGCGCGCCATCCAGCCGGTCTTCCAGAACCCGTACGCCTCCCTCGACCCGCGCTACACGATCGGGCAGGTCATCGACGAGCCCCTGCGTGTCCACCGCATCGGCGACGCCGCCTCTCGCCGCAAGGCCGTGGCCGACCTGCTCGACCGGGTCGACCTGCCCGCGGCGTACGCCCACCGGCGGCCGCACGAGCTCTCCGGTGGCCAACGCCAGCGAGTCGCGATCGCCCGCGCCCTCGCCCTCGATCCCGAGCTCGTCGTCATGGACGAGGCGGTCAGCGCTCTCGACGTCCTCGTCCAGGAGCAGATCCTGGAGCTGATGGTCGATCTCCAGCGCGACCGGGGTCTCTCCTACCTCTTCATCAGCCACGACCTCGCCGTCGTCCACCTCGTCGCCCACCACGTCTACGTCATGAAGGCCGGCAAGATCGTCGAGCACGGCGATCCCGACACCGTCTTCCGCTCGCCGCAGCATCCCTACACCCAGCAGCTCGTCGCCGCCGTACCTCGCCCGCACGAACAGGCGTCGTAGCCTCTCGGGTCGCGAGGGTATGGCACCAGACCGGATCGGCATTGGACGCACTCGGACGCCCGGCGCGAGCATTCACCCATGACTCGGAACGAGACGTACGTCACACATCACTCCTTCGTGACCCGATGGCCGGCTCGCGCGCTGGGCCTGGCGATCGCCCTCCTCTGCACCCTGAGCCTCACCACCCCGGCCGCGGTGGCAGGGCAGGCGCCTCCGCCGGCGGGCGACCCGACTGACACCTCAGCGGCCTGGGCACAGGCCGACGAGATCCGGGCACGCGTCAAGCCGCCGACGTTCCCCGACCATGCGGTCAGCATCCTCGACTTCGGCGCCGATCCGTCGGGCCAGGCGAAGAGCACCGACGCCTTCCGTAAGGCGATCGAGGCGGTGAACGCGGCCGGCGGCGGCCGGGTGGAGGTGCCGACCGGGGTCTTCCTCACCGGCGCGATCCACCTGAAGAGCAACGTGAACCTGCACCTCGCCGACGACGCGACGATCCGCTTCAGCCGGGACAAGGCGGACTTCCTGCCGGTGGTGAAGACGCGCTACGAGGGTGTCGAGCTCTACAACTACTCCCCCTTCATCTACGCCTACCAGGTCGAGAACGTCGCGGTGACCGGTAACGGGACCCTGGACGGCAACGCCGACGCCGACAACTGGTGGGACTGGAAGGCGAAGAGCCCCCGCCCGGAGACGCCGGACCGCAACGAGCTCTTCCGGATGGGCGAGGAGGGCGTGCCGGTCGAGGAGCGGGTCTTCGGCGCCGGCCACTACATCCGCCCGAGCTTCGTCGAGTTCTACGAGAGCCGCAACATCCTGGTCCAGGGCGTCACGCTCAACAGGTCGCCGATGTGGCTGCTGCACCCGACGCTGTCGCAGAACGTGACCATCGACGGCGTACACCTGGAGAGCCTCGGCCCCAACAACGACGGGGTGAACCCGGAGTCCAGCCGCGACGTGGTCATCAAGAACACCTTCTTCAACACCGGCGACGACAACATCGCGATCAAGTCGGGGCGCAACGCCGAGGGCCGCCGCATCGGCGTTCCCGCCGAGAACATCCTCATCGAGGGCAACTACATGCAGGCCGGCCACGGGGCGGTGGTCGCCGGAAGCGAGATGTCCGGCGGCGTACGCAACGTCTTCGCGCAGGACAACGTCATGGACAGCCCCGACCTCGACCGCGTGGTCCGGATCAAGACCAACTCGGTACGCGGCGGGGTGGTCGAGGACATCTACGTCCGTGACAACGCGGTGCCGCAGCAGGGTGGCCAGGCGGTCTGGGTCGACTTCCGCTACGAGGAGGGCGACGCGGGCGACTTCACCCCGACCGTGCGGGACGTCTACATCGAGGACCTGCACAGCGTCGGGGGCACCCACGCGATCTTCCTGCGAGGCTACGCCCGCTCTCCGATCACCAACATCAACATCCTGAACTCCTCCTTCTCCGGTGTCCGCACACCGATGCTGGCCGAGCACGTCCAAGGCCTGCGGCTGGTCAACACCACCATCAACGCCCAGCCCGCCGACGCGGTGGTCTGCCAGGGCACGGTGTGGCTCGGGATCCCCGAGAAGCTGGTCAGCTCCGGCGTCGAGGACCGGGTGGCGGACGGCCAGTGGTGCCTGTCGGAGCAGTTCGCCGAGGAGCACGCCTGGTCCTCCCCCGGCCAGTTCCGTGCGTACGTCGCGGAGCGGACCGCTGCCCTGCTGAAGGCCGGCGTGATCACCGAGGCGGAGAAGGAGGCCCTCCAGGAGGCCGCCTCGCGGACCGCCATCGGAGCTCGCCGATAACGCGGACCCGAGCCCGCCACGTCATCAGACGCTGGTGGGCTCGGGCTCCGGAGCTTCGACGGGCGCGCGCCTGACCTTGAGCACCGCGAAGGCGACGATGACAGCGGCGACGGCGAAGAGCAGGCCGTACGCAGCCACCGACTCGGCCTCGAAGCTGCGCAGCAGCGTACGTCCGTTGGTGACCAGGATGATGCTGCCGACCAGGCCGCCGAGGATGGGCAGCGAGAGGTGCTTGACGAGGTAGGCGGCGAACGGGGCGGCGATCACGCCACCGATGAGAAGCCCGCCGATGATCCGCCAGTCGAGCGCCTCCCCTGCCAGACCGACGAGGAAGCCGACGCTCGCAGAGACGGTGGTGACGAACTCGGCGGTGGAGACCGAGCCGATCACCTTGCGCGGGTGCAGGGTGCCGCTGGAGATCAGCGTGGGCGTCGTGACCGGGCCCCAGCCACCGCCGCCGGTCGCGTCGATGAAGCCGCCGAACAGGCCCAGCGGAGCGAGCAGGCCGAGCCCCGGCCGGCGGCCCGGGATGAAGACCGGCGGCTTCCCGAAGACGAAGCGCGCGACGATGTAGAGACCCAGCAGGAGCAGGAGACCGGCCACCCACGGCGTGGCGCTCTCGGTGGAGAGACCGGAGAGGACCGTCGCGCCGACGAAGGCGCCGATACCACCGGGGATCGCGATCTTGCCCACGACCTTCCAGTCGACGTTCCCGAGCCGCCAGTGGGAGACGCCCGAGACGAACGTCGTGCCGACCTCGGCCAGGTGGACCGATGCTGACGCGACCGCAGGGGCGACGCCGGTGGCAACGAGCAGGGTGCTGGAGGTGACGCCGTAGGCCATGCCCAACGAGCCGTCTACGGCTTGGGCCGCTAGGCCTACGAGAGCAAAGATGATCAGCCGCTCCATGCGGGACTCCTGGGGCGAGGGGGGGGTGGGATGGTAATGTAACTCTAATTACTATAGATAGTCTTTCTGGGGTTCTCTAATCGTCTCGGTGGGCGGGCGCATCGGTGGTCGAGCTTGTCGAGACCCGTCGCCTCCGCCGGTCGAGCCCGTCGAGACCCGTCGCCTCCGCCGGTCGAGCCGCCGGAGCCGCTAGGCGGAGGCGTGTCGAGACCAACACAGTCCCTCAGTGATCGAGCTTGTCGAGACCTGCCTCCCGCTGGTCGAGCCGCCGGAGCCGCTAGGCGGAGGCGTGTCGAGACCAACACGGTTCTGGTCGGGGAAACCTCGCTGAGCGACTGTTACTTCGTTTCAGTGTTCGCCGCCGACCCTTCTTCGAGTGTTTCTCGATCAGCCGCCGCGTCAAGGACGGGCTTCGCCCGCCGCTTCGCGGTGGCCTTCGGCCATCCTTGACTCGGCACCTGATCAAGAAAGATTTCGCCATTATCGGGGCGGCGGCGAGGGTGTGGCGCGGGGTTCAGGTTGCTTGTTCGCTGACTGCGTAAATCGGTTCTGACCAGCAAAAACAGGTAGCGCTACGGTACTGTTCCGCATATAATGAGGCGTATGAACGAGACCGTCGACCAGCTCCTCACCGGGCCGCCCCTGGGTGCGTCCGAAGGTGAGCTGGTCGACTGGATCAGCCGGCTCGAAGAAGTGAAGTGCATCGCCGAGGCTGTTCAGGCAGAAGCGGCCGTACGCCTCGACGAAGCCACCCGCGCCCGGCAGGCCGAGGCCGGGATCCCTGCCCGCAAGCTCGGCGAAGGCGTGGCCTCGCAGATCGCGCTGGCGAGGCGGGTCTCACCTGCCAAGGGCGCCAAACTGCTGGGCCTGGCGAAGATCTTGATCACCGAGATGCCGCACACCTTCGCGTTGATGAAAGCGGGCCTGTTCTCGCAGTGGCAGGCCACCATCCTCGCCCGCGAAACCGCCTGCCTCTCGATGAAGGACCGCCGGGTCATCGACTACGAACTCTGCGCTATCGGATCCGATGGTGAACCGCCTGCTGTGGTCACGATGGGGCTGCGGCAAATGGAGAACGCGGCCAAGAAACTCGCGATCACCCTGGACCAGGAGTCCGTCGTGGCCCGTGCATCGAACGCGGAGAAAGACCGTCGAGTCAGCGTGCGACCGGCACCGGACACGATGACCTGGCTGGGTGCGCTGCTGCCGGTCAAGGACGGCGTCGCCGTCTACGCCGCACTGGACCAGGCAGCCAAGGCCGCGCAGGCTGCTGGGGATGAACGGACGAGGGGTCAGGTCATGGCCGACACACTGGCCGACCGCGTCACCGGCCGCACCACCACCGACGGCGCCAAGCCTCGGATCGAGGTCAAGATCGTCATGACCGCCGACGCCCTCACCAACGACAGCGACCAGCCCGCGATGGTCGAGGGCTACGGCCCCGTCCCCGCCGCATGGACCCGCGAAGCACTCGCCGACGCCGAGGTCTTCATCCGCAGGCTGTTCACCGACCCGGCCGGGCAGCTGGTCGCCATGGAATCCCGCTCCCGCAAAGCCCCCGACGGACTCGCCGAGTTCATCACCACCCGCGACGGCGGAATCTGCCGCACCAACGGCTGCGACGCCCCCATCCGCAACGTCGACCACGCCCAGCGCCACGCTGACGGCGGCAAGACCAGCGCCGCGAACCTCCAAGGGCTCTGCGAAAGATGCAATCAAGCGAAAGAAGCCCTCGGCTGGCAAGCCAGACCCAGACCCGACGGCAGCATCATCACCATCACACCGACGGGCCATATCTACGTGAGCCCACCACCCGACACCTGGCTTCCGGGCCCACCACCCCTCTCGCGGGGAGAGTTCGTGCTGCGCGATCTGCTCGTCGACCACACGCTCGCGGCCTGAGAGTCGCGCTGTCGAAACCTTCTTCGGATCGGTGCTTGACCTTGACCCTGCGTCAGGGCTGCACGCTTCTTTCACGGCCCCAAACGGGACCAGGAACACAAACACCGAACCAAGGAGCACGACATGAACAACGTCCTCACCCGCATGACCGCCGGCAAGAAGGACTGGAAGCGCATGGAGGCCCGCGCCGCCGAGCTGCCCTCCGACTACCGCACCGTCTACAGCAAGATGAAGAGCTACATGTGGCCCTTCACCGCCGGTGACGGGATGGACGTCGTCGCCATCCTGCGTGAGATTCTCGATCTGTTCGAGACCGAGGCCGCGGCCGGTCGTAAGGTCATCGAGGTCACCGGGACCGACCTGGCCGCCTTCTGCGACGCGCGGCTGCCCAAGGAAGGTGCCTACCACATCAACCTGCGTGCCCACCTCAACGACGTCGCCTTGAAGCTCTCTTGAGCGCGGTGAGCGGGAGCGTGGCGGATCCTCTATCGGCTCCAGAACAAATGTCTGGATAAGGCTATGGTTCGCCACCTCCGCGTGGTCCACTGTGACGCACGTCTCTTCTGGCTGCCCTAGCGGCAGCCCCGCATGCTGGAGGAACACAAGTGAACGACTCGGCCCTGCTCTCGGTCGGCCTCCCCATCGCGTTGGCGATCATCATGTTCGGGCTGGGCCTGAGCCTGACTCCGAAAGACTTCCGCCGAGTCGTACGCACCCCGCGAGCCGTCATCGTGGCGCTCACCCTCCAGATCCTGGTGCTGCCGCTGATCGCGTTCGGGCTGATCCTGGTCGCGGACGTGGACCCGCTGATCGCCGTCGGGATCATGCTGCTGGCCGCCTCGCCGGGCGGGACCACGGCCAACCTCTTCAGCCACCTCTTCCGCGGCGATGTCGCGCTCAACGTCACTTTGACTGCGGTGAACTCGGTGCTCGCGGCGGTCTCCATCCCGCTGATCACCAACGCCGCGATCGTCTACTTCGATGCCGGCGACACCCTTGGCCTGCAGTTCGGCAAGGTCGTCCAGGTCATCGCGATCGTGCTCGTCCCCGTCGGCATCGGGATGCTCGTACGGAGCCGGTCCGAGACGTTCGCCGCCCGGGCGGACAAACCGGTCCGGATCTTCTCGATCGTCGTGCTGGTCATGGTCTCGGTCGGCGCGATCCTCGGCGAGCGGGACAACATCGCCGGCTACCTTCAGGAGGTCGGCGTCGTCGTGACGCTGTTCTGCTGCGCGAGCCTCTTCCTGGGCTACCTCGGGGCTCGGGTCTTCAAGCTCGGCCAGGCGCAGGCGATCGCGACCTCGATGGAGGTCGGGATCCACAACACCACCGTGGCCCTCACCATCGCCCTGAGCGTCCTCGACAACACGACCGTCGCCATCCCGGCCGCGGTCTACAGCATCGTGATGTACGTCCTCGCCACGGCCTTCGGCTTCCTCATCACCCGCTCGCGCATCGCGCAGCCCGCCGCGACGTACGACGCGACCACCCGGCGATGAAGCCCGGCGCGGGAAGGAGTACCAGGCTCCGACCGCGCCGAGCACGAGGAGGAAGAGGCAGACCAGCGTGAAGGCAGCGGTGACGGCAGCGACACTGTCGGCCGGCACGTTCGCGGCGAGCACCGCCTCCCCCAGCCCTGGCGGCAGCAGAGCGGTGAGCAGCGTGAGGGCGATGGCAAGGCTGAGCACGTTGCCGGTGTTCTGCAGCATCAGACGCGTGGCGTTGACGACGCCGAGCGCATCCTCCGGGGCCCGCTCCAGCAGGACGGTCGCGTTGGTCCCGATGAACAGACCCGTCGCCAACCCGACGATCGCGAGGGTCGCCATCACCAACCAGGTCTGCTCGAGGTGGATCGCGAGCGCCACCAGGGCGACGCCGCACGTGCCCACCACCGACCCGCCGGACATGATCTGGTGCGCCGTCCAGCGGCGGGACAGCCGACCGAGGGTCAGCGAGGCGAGGATCATCCCGACCGGCATCGGCAGCAGCATCAGTCCGGCCGTGCCAGGGGCAGCACCGACCACGCTCTGGAAGTAGAGACTGGCGAGCACGATCAGCGGGAACCGTCCGGCGCCGGTGAAGAAGCCGGCGAGGAAGAGCCTCCCCACCCGGCGGATGACCACGACGTCGACCACTGGCGCAGCGGCCCGCCGTTCGATGAGCAGCAGGACCGGGACCAGGAGAAACGATCCCACGATGCCGCCGATCACCAGGGGATGGCGCCAGCCGAGATCCGTCAGCGAGGTGATCCCGATCGTCAGCATGACGACGGCGATCATGATCACCAGGTTGCCGGGAAGATCGAGACCGACGGCTCGCTTGTCCACAACCGGCCGCGGCAGCAGCAGGTGCCCAGCCGCCAGAGCGATCAGGCAGACCGGCACGTTGAGCCAGAACACCCACTGCCACCCGACGTGGTCGACGATCAGGCCACCGAGCGTCGGCCCGATCAGGTTGGCTGTCGGGAACGAGGCGGCGTACAGGCCCATGGCGCCCCCCAGGGAGGCGCGTGGGAAGGCCTGATGGATGAGGGTGGCGCCGTTGCCGATGAGCACCGCACCACCGATGGCGGAGACCACACGGAGACCGATGAGCACCTCGACGTTCGGAGCGAAACCGGCCAGGAGACTGGTCACCGAGAAGATGACCAAGCCACCGAGATAGAGCCCGCGCTGCCCCCAGACGTCGCTGAGGCGACCGAAGAGGAGCAGGCAGGCGGTGTTGGCGACCATGTAGGAGAGCAGCAGCCAGCTCCCTTCCGTGGAGCTCGCGTCGAACTCCCTGCTCAGTGTCGGCAGCGCGACGTTCAGCGAGCTGGCGTTGAGCGCCATCACCGCGCTGACCAGGCAGACCACGATCAAGGTGGACCGCGCTGCGGCCGTCACCTCGGCGGGTTGGGACTCGCTCATGCAACCTCCTGCGCCGTGCAGCACGGCGCCACGTGCGTCGTACGCCCCGGCACGACCGGTGCCGCACGAGGGCGTCCTGGAAAGAAAGTCCGATATCCGGATTGTGACCCTTGACACACCCGTTCGGCGACCCAATGATGAATCCCATCCTAGAGCGTGATTCTAGATTGAGCCACCAGCATCCGCGGCCGGCACCGATCGCGGAACGAACGGGAGGGTCCGATATGAGAGCACCGACTGGGTCCGCGAATGAGCCGCTTCTGCGCATCGAGGACCTCCACGTGGAGTTTCGGACCGGGGGTGGCACGGTCGAGGCGCTGAACGCCGTCGACCTCTGGATCGACGCCGGAGAGACCGTTGCCGTCGTCGGTGAGTCCGGGTCAGGAAAGAGCGTCACGGCGCTCGCCGTCCTCGGGCTGCTGGGCAACGGCCGAGTCAGCGGCGGTCGAATCACCTGGAACGGCAAGGACATCACCGGGGCCTCCAACAGTGACATGCGCACCGTCCGGGGCAAGGAGATCTCGGTGATCTTCCAGGACCCGATGACCTCGCTCGACCCGCTCTTCACGATCGGCCATCAGCTCGTCGAGGCCTATCGGATCCACCACGACGTCTCGAAGCGGCAAGCACGCCGGCGCGCCGTCGAGCTGCTCGATCTCGTCGGTATCCCGGAGCCCGAGACCAAGGTCAAGGCATATCCCCACCAGCTCTCCGGTGGGCAGCGGCAGCGGGTCATGATCGCCGGCGCGCTCGCCTGCGACCCGCGCCTGCTCATCGCCGACGAACCCACCACCGCCCTCGACGTGACCGTCGAGGCCCAGGTGCTCGCGCTGATCCGCGACCTCCAGGATCGGACCGGGGTCGGGCTGATGCTCATCACCCACGACATGGGCGTGGTCGCCGAGATGGCCGACCGGGTGGTCGTCTTCTACGCCGGGCAGGTCGTCGAGGCGGGCACCGCCGACGAGATCCTCGACCGGCCCCAGCACCCCTACACCCGGGCGTTGCTCGATGCCATCCCGCGCCGCGACACCCCGCGCGACCAGGAGATGCCGGCGATCCCGGGCGCGGTCCCCGCGCTCAACGACATGCCCAGCGGCTGCCGCTTCGCCACCCGCTGCTCCGAGGCCGGCCCCGAGTGCGCAGAGCCCCAGCCGCTGCGCGCCCTCTACGGGCGACAGGTCCGCTGCTGGCGTCCCGACGAGGACCACGGTCTCCTCGAGCCGATGGCGGAGGTGGCCCGATGATCGTTCCCGACGCGGCTCCTCTCGTCGAGGCCCACGGACTCGTCAAGCACTTCGGCGACGGCAAGGGCCTCTTCACTCCCCAACGGCCACCCGTACGGGCCGTCGACGGGGTCTCCCTGACCATCAAGCGCGGCGAGACGCTCGGTCTGGTCGGCGAGTCGGGCTCGGGCAAGTCGACGCTCGGCCGCCTGATCCTTCGGCTGATCGAGCCGACCAGCGGCTCTGTCACCTTCGACGGCCAAGACATCGCCGCACTGTCCAAGAGCAGGCTGACCCAGCTTCGCAAGCGCATGCAGCTCGTCTTCCAGGATCCGGTCAGCTCCTTCAACCCGCGGATGACCATCGCGCAGGTGCTGACCGAGCCCATGGTCGTCCACGGCATGGGCGACAGGGCCAGCCGCATCCGCCGCGCGAAGGAGCTGCTGGATCTGGTCGGGCTGCCCTCCTACGCACTGGAGCGCTACCCTCATCAGTTCTCCGGTGGGCAGGCTCAGCGCATCGGGATCGCCCGCGCCCTCTCGACCGACCCGGACCTGATCGTCTGCGACGAGGCGGTCAGCGCCCTCGACGTCTCCGTCCAGGCGCAGGTGCTCAACCTGCTCAAGGAGGTCCAGCGCGAGCTCGGCCTCTCGTACCTCTTCATCGCCCACGACCTCAACGTGGTGCGCTACATCTCCGACCGCGTCTGCGTGATGTACCTCGGCAAGCTCGCCGAGGTCGCCCACGCCGACGACATCAGCGAGCGACCGAGACATCCCTACTCGCAGGCGCTGATGGCGTCTATCCCCTCCCCCGACGCCCATCATCAGCTGCGGACGCCGCTCGCCGGTGAGATCCCCAGCCCGCGACGGCCGCCCTCTGGCTGCCGGTTCCACCCACGCTGCAGCCAGAGCATCGACGGCTGTGACCGCGACGAGCCGGAGCTGCTGACAATCGGCGCTCCGGGCGAGGCCAGCAGCGTCGCCTGCCACCTCTTCGACCCCACTCCCGCGAGGTGATCATATGCTTCTCTACGCCGGACGACGCCTGACCTACGGCCTGCTCGTGCTCGCCCTGGTCGCCACCCTGGTCTTCCTCATCATCCGACTGATCCCCGGCGACGTCGTCCGGCTCCAGCTGGCCGACGCACCCGGCGTCACCCAGGCCCAGATCGACCAACGCACTGCCGAGCTCGGCCTGGACGAGCCGGTCCTGATCCAGTTCGGCCACTTCGTGGGCGGGCTGCTCCAAGGCGATCTGGGCACCTCGTTCGACGACGGGCGTCCCGTGACGACCAAGATCCTCGAACGCCTGCCCGCCACCCTCGAGCTCGGCCTGCTGGCCATCCTCTTCGGCGTCCTGTTCGGAGTGCCGTTCGGCCTGATCTCGGCGATCCGCCACCACAGCTTCATCGACAACGTCATGCGCTTCCTGGCGGTCATCGGGATGTCGCTGCCGAACTTCTGGCTGGCGCTCCTGCTGATCACCTTCCTGGCTCTGTGGTTCGGCTGGTCCCCGCCCCTGGTCTATGCCTCTCCGACCGAGGACCTCAGCCAGAACCTCATCCACATGCTGCTCCCGGCGATAGCCCTGGGCGCCGCGACGATGGCGAGCATCGCCCGGATGCTGCGGTCCTCGCTGCTGGAGGTGCTCGGCTCCAACTTCATCCGGACCATCCGCTCCCGCGGAGCCTCCGAGCGCGTGGTCGTGCTCAAGCACGCCGGCCGCAGCTCGATGATCCCGGTCTTCACCGTGCTCGGCCTGCAGGTCGGCAGCATCCTCGGCGGCACCGTCATCCTCGAGCGGATCTTCGCCATCCCGGGAATGGGATCCCTGATCTTCGAGGCGGTCGGGCAGCGCGACTACCCGGTCATCCTCGGCTGCGTCATCTTCTATGGCGCGATCTTCATCTTCGTCAACGTCGTGGTCGACCTGCTCTACGCGGTCATCGACCCCCGGATCCGGTACGAAGGAGCCTCCGCATGAGCATCGCAATCTCCGGGACCGCGCGTGCTACCCGCCGGCCCAAGGCCCGCGGCGGCCTGATCCGGTTCGCCACGGAGCAGCCCCTCGGCGCCGTCGCCCTCTTCCTGATCACCCTCTTCGTGGTCGTCGCCGTCCTGGCACCCTGGATCGCTCCGTACGACCCGCTCGCCCAGGACCGGGTCAACCTCCTGACCGCTCCCGGGGTCGGCGGTCATCCCGCCGGCACCGACGAGCTCGGCCGCGACGTCCTGAGCCGGTCGCTCTACGGCGCCCGGACCTCGCTGCTGATCGCGGTCGCCACGCTCGCTCTCGGCGGCGTGATCGGGCTGCTCATCGGCGTCGTCTCGGGCTACTTCGGTGGCACCTGGATCGACTCCGTCCTGCAGCGCATCATGGACGCGCTGATGGCGATCCCCTCGATCGTGCTGCTGCTGTTCGTCGCCGCCCTCCTCGGGCCGAGCGTACGCAACACCGTGATCGCCCTGAGCCTGCTGGTGATCCCGTCGATCAACCGAGTCGCACGCGGCGAGATGCTCCGCATCCGCGAGGAGCCGTACGTCGAGGCCGCCCGCTCGGTCGGCTGCAGCACCCCGCGGATCCTGCTCCGGTACGGCCTTCCCAACCTGATGGCCCCGCTCTTCGTCATGGGCTCGCTGCTCTTCGCCGTCATCCTCATCGCCGAGTCCGCGCTCAGCTTCCTGGGCATCGGCACCCCTCCCCCCACACCGTCGTGGGGACGGATGCTCAGCGAAGGCCGCAGCCAGCTCGAGATCGCTCCGTGGATGACCGTCGTTCCCGGCCTGATCCTCTCCGTGTCCGTCCTGGCGTTCAACCTGCTCGGTGACGCCATGCGTGACTTCCTCGACCCCAAACAGCGCCGATAGCCCATCCCATCCAAGGAGTCCGTGATGTCCCACCCCATGCTTCGCCTCAAGAGATCACCGGTCCGGACCGCCGGCGCGGCCGTGGCCGCCGCCTGCCTCGCCCTCACCGCCGCCTGCGGCGCGGGCACAGACACCTCCGGGAAAGGCAAGATCGTCGAGGATGCCGGGCCGCCCCAGGACGGCGGCATCCTGCACACGGCGGCAACCACCGACGCGCCTTCGCTGGACATCCACAAAGAGGCGTCCTACATGACTCACGTCGCGGTCGGCACGGTCTACAGCCGACTGGTCGCGCCGAAGACCGGCAAGGACGTCGAGTACGGCTCGAGCGAGCTCGAGGGCGACCTGGCCGAAAAGTGGTCGAAGTCGGACGACCTGAAGACCTGGACCTTCAACCTCCGTCAGGGCGTCAAGTTCCACAACAAGCCGCCGGTCAACGGTCGCGAGCTCACCTCGGCAGACGTGAAGTGCACGGTGGACCGGATCAAGAGCCTGCCCGGGCACCAGCTCGGCCTGGTCGCCAACGTCTCCAAGCTGGAGACCCCCGACCCGTACACCGTGGTCTTCACGCTCGCATCGGCGAACACCGCCTTCGACCAGACCATGGCCAACCCGTTCATGTCGATCCTCCCCTGCGAGGGCACCTCGGGTGAGTTCAGCTTCGCCGAGGAGGCCATCGGCACCGGCCCCTTCATGCTGAAGAGCTGGAAGCGCGACCAGGAGCGGGTCATGGAGAAGAACCCCGACTACTTCGTCGAGGGTCTCCCCCACCTGGACGGCATCCAGACCACCGTGCTCCCCGACGCCCAGGCACAGATCGCGGCGCTGCGCAGCGGCAAGCTCGAGATGATCTCCTCGCTCTCCACCGAGAAGCGCCAGGTCGAGCAGCTCCTCAGCCAGATCGACGGGCTCCAGCTGCGTACGGAGAAGGGCATCACCCAGACCCGGGTCTTCATGAACGCGGCCGAGGGGCCGTTCAGCAAGCTCGAGGTCCGTCGCGCGGTCGCGCACGCGATCGACAAGGAGGGGATGATCAAGGCTCTGCGCTCCGGTGGGAGCCTCACCGGTCCGATCACCCCGACGCTGTTCGGCTCGCTGCCCCAGGACGAGGTCGACGAGCTGTTGGAGTACGACCCTGAGAAGGCCAAGGAGCTGCTGGCCGAGGCCGGGTACCCGAACGGTTTCGAGGCCGACCTGGTCGCCACCGACGGCTACGGCGAGACGATCCTGCGCGAGGCCCAGTGGATCCAAGAGGACCTGGGCAAGATCGGCATCAAGCTCACCATCGACCAGCAGGACTACGCCACCTACGTCAGCTCGACCTGGCCGGAGACGAAGTACGACATCATGTACGGCCTGCAGACCCCCATGCTGACGGCCGACGAGTACCTCACCTCGGAGTTCACCAGCACCGGGACGCGCAACTGGTCGCGGGTCAACGACCCCGAGCTCGACAAGATGGTCGCCGCCCAGCGCATCATCACCGACGAGGCCGAGCGGGAGAAGGCACTCCAGGACATCGAGCGCTACATCATGGAGAACGTCTCCACCCCGCTGCCGCTCTACGCCTACGACACCCAGACGCTGTACTCGGGCAAGGTCCACGGCTACCACCCGCACCCGGACTACTCCTCCCGCGAGCTCCAGAACGTCTGGATGGAGCAGGAGTGAGCAGCGGCCCTCCCGTCCAGAAGGAGTACCGTCGGGACGACTCGTGCCGCATCGAGGCGATGTGGGACGTCGGCGAGGCACCGCCGCGACCCGGGGAGCCGGTGGAGGTCGCCGCCGGCGTCCACCTCCTGCTCGCGCCGAACGCCAACCACTGGACGTACGAGGGCACCAACACCTGGATCGTCGTCGGGGACGGTCGGGCCGTGGTCATCGACCCCGGTCCGACCGACCCCGGGCACCTGGACCGGATCGACGAGGTGGTCCGAGGAGCGGGCGCCCGCGTGGAGACGGTCCTCCTCAGCCACCATCACGGCGACCACTCCCAGGCTGCCAGTGCGGTCGCCGAGCGTTGGCAGGCCGCGATCAGACCACGGGTCCAGCAGGGGGTCATCCCCGACGGGACCCGGCTCGACCTGGGCCGGCGTACGGAGATCCGCACCCTCTCCACCCCTGGGCACACCTCCGACGGCGTGAGCTTCTCGCTCGGCGACCGTCGCGTGATGCTCACCGGCGACACCGTCCTGGCCCGGTTCAACCCCTACATCTCGCATCCTGACGGCACGGTGGCTGACATCCTCGGCTCGATGGCCAGGATCGCCGACCTGGTCGACGACGACTGGATCCTGCTGCCGGGCCACGGGCCGGCGGTGCGCGAGCCGACCACCTACCTGCACGCGCGGATCGCCGACAGGCAGCGCCGGATCGACCAGATCGCCGGGCTGCTCGCCGACGGGGTGGCCCGCGAGCAGATCACCGACCACGTCTACGCCAAGGTCGACGACCAACGTCGTCCGGCCGCCCGGGCCTCGGTCGAGGCCATCCTCCACTACCTCGACACTCGCGCCGTCCGGATGCGGGAGAAAGGCAGCACCGTATGACCACGAAGACCCCAGAGGTGTCTCCGGAGGCGCGGTTCGCGCCCCGGGCGACACCGGAGACCCAGCCCTACTGGGACGCCACCGCCGCCGGCCGGCTCGACCTGCCGAGGTGCAGACCGTGCGACCAGGTCTTCTTCTATCCGCGCTCGTCCTGCCCGCAGTGCGGCTCCATCGATCTCGAGTGGGTCACCTGCTCGGGCAAGGGGCTGCTGCACACCTACGTCGTCTCCCACCGCCCCGCGCCCGGCTTCCCGGTCCCGACGGTGATCGCCGTGGTCGAGCTCGAGGAGGGCCCTCGGATGATGACCAACCTCGTCGATGCGGACCCGGAGACGCTCGAGCTCGACATGCCGGTCGAGGTCCGCTTCGAGCAACGTACGGGCGCTGCCGTGCCCGTCTTCGCCCCTGTACCCGAGAACGCCGGGAAGGAGGTGGCCCGATGAGTCGCGAAGTCGTCATCATGGGCGCGGCCGAGACCGACATCGGCAAGCTGCCCACCACCTCGACCCTCGAGCTGCACGTCGAGGGCGCGCGGCGGGCGCTCGCCGACGCGAACCTGTCCAAGGACCAGGTCGACGGCATCGCGTCGGTCTCGGTCCCCGGCCCGATCCAGGTCTCGCACGCCCTCGGGATCACCCCGACCTACGTCGACGGCACCGGGGTCGGCGGCTCCTCCTTCCTCTTCCACGTACGTCACGCGACAGCGGCGATCAAGGCCGGCTACGCCGACGTCGTGCTGATCACCCACGGTGAGTCCGGCCGGTCCCGGGTGGGCGCCCCGCCGTATCCGCGCGCCAACGACTCCGTGATGGCGCAGTTCGAGATGCCGTACGGCATCGTCGGTCCGCCGACCAGCTTCACCGTGCCCGCCCGCCGGTTCCTGCACGAGACCGACAACACCCTCGAGCAGCTCGCCGAGGTCGCGGTCGCGCAGCGGCGCTGGGCCTCCCGCAACCCGCGGGCGATGTTCCGGGACGAGGTCACCGTCGACGACGTCCTAGGCGCCAAGATGATCGCCGACCCGTTCACCCTGCTGATGTGCTGCCTGGTGACCGACGGCGGTGGAGCACTGGTCGTCGCCTCCCGCGAGTTCGCCGAGGCGCACGGCAGCGACAAGCCGCTGGTCCACATCCTCGGCACCGGCGAGGCGGCCACCACTCCGCTGATCTCGCAGATGGAGGACATGACCCGCTGCAAGCAGTTCACGCTGTCCAGCCAGGCGGCGTTCAAGGAGTCGGGCACCTCGCCCGCGGACATCGACCACCTGATGATCTACGACGCTTTCGCGCACGTCCCTCTCTACGGCCTCGAGGACATGGGCTTCGTCGGCCGGGGTGAGTCGGGGGCGTTCGTCGCCGATGGCCACACCTCACCCGGCGGACGGCTGCCCATGAACACCAACGGCGGCGGCATGTCCTACACCCACACCGGCATGTACGGGATGTTCGCGATCCAGGAGTCCGTACGCCAGCTGCGCGGCGAGGCCGCCGCGCAGGTCGACGACGTCAGCACCAGCCTGGTGCTCGGCAACGGCGGCATGTTCATGAGCGCGGCGACCCTGATCCTCGCCAACCAGCCCTGACCAGCCCTGACCAGCCCTGACCAGCACTGACCCCACCACCCGAAGGAGCAGACCCATGGCAGACACCGACCGACAGGTCGTCATCATCACCGGCGCCGGGCGTGGACTCGGCCGAGCCCACGCCCTCGAGTTCGCGCGGCGCGGAGCCGCAGTCGTGGTCAACGACCTCGGTGCCGGCCTCGACGGCACCGGCAAGGCCGACGACCCCGCCCAGCAGGTGGTCGAGGAGGTACGCGCGCTCGGCGGTGAGGCGATCGCCAACGGCAGCGACATCAGCGACCCGGAGGGCGCGCAGAAGCTGTTCCAGGACGCCCTCAACGAGTGGGGCAAGGTCGACGTCCTGGTCAACAACGCCGGGATCCTGCGCGACCGGATGCTGGTCAACATGTCCATCGACGAGTGGGACGCCGTGGTCAAGGTCCACCTCCGCGGCACCTTCGCCCCGATGAGCGTGGCCGCCCAGCACTGGCGCGAGCTCTCCAAGCAGGGCGAGGACGTCGATGCCCGGATCATCAACACCACGTCCTCCTCCGGTATCTACGGCAACCCCGGGCAGATCAACTACGGCGCCGCCAAGGCGGGTATCGCGGCGATGACCGTGATCGCCGCCCAGGAGCTGCGCCGCTACGGCATCACGGTCAACGCGATCGCCCCGGCCGCACTGACCCGGATGACGGAGAATCTCAACCCCAACCGGCCGCAGGTGGCCGACGGCGAGTGGAACCCGGGCGCGCCCGAGAACGTCTCCCCTGTCGTGGCCTGGCTGGCCTCGCCGTCGGCGCGCGAGGTGACCGGTCGCGTCTTCAACGTCCGTGGCGGGCACGTGAGCGTGGCCGAGGGCTGGGTCGCCGGCCCGACGGAGGAGAAGGACGGGCCGTGGACCGTCGAGGAGCTCGACGTGGTGCTCCCCAGCATGATCGCGGAGGCCCGGGCGAACTCGCTCACCAGCGGAAGGACGCCCGAGGCATGAGTCTCGACCAGTCCGTCGTCGGCGTGCGCTCCGAGCCCGAGGAGCGATCCTGGACCAGCGCCGACACGCTGCTCTACGCCCTCGGTGCCGGCGCCGGGCACGACGACCCGCTGACCGACCTGGCCTACACCACGGAGCACGGCGACGACGCGTGCCCGGAGCAGAAGGTGCTGCCGACCTTCGGGGTGATGGTCACGTGGGGTGCCAGACGTGGCGGCAGGAGGATGGGCGACTTCAACCCCGCCATGCTGGTCCACGCCGAGCAGGAGGTCGTCCTGCACCGCCCCCTGACCGCGGAAGGGACCGTCTCGCTCACCTCCCAGGTGACCGGCATGTACGACAAGGGATCAGGAGCCCTGGTCACGAGCCAGGCCGAGGCGGTCGACCCGGCAACGGGCGAGCCCGTCGTGACCACCCGCAGCTCGGTCTTCATCCGGGGTGAGGGCGGGTTCGGCGGCGATCCTGGCCCGAAGGTGGCCTCCCCGATCCCGGGTCGTGATCCCGACGACCTGGCGACGATGCCGACCTGGCCCGGCCAGGCTCTGCTCTACCGTCTCAGCGGCGACCGCAACCCGCTCCACTCGGACCCACGCTTCTCCGCGCGGGGAGGCTTCGAGCGCCCCATCCTGCACGGGCTCTGCACCTACGGAGTCACCGGCCGAGCGCTGGTCCGCACGATCACCGAAGGCGACGGGGACCGGCTGGCGACGATGAGCGGACGCTTCTCCGCACCGGTCCTTCCCGGGGAGACCCTTCAGGTCGCGATGTGGCGCGTCGACGACACCACGACCGCCTTCCAGACCCGAAAGGAGGACGGCACCGTGGTCATCGACCGTGGCCTGGCCACCTGGCGCTGATCGTCGGCGCCGGTGGTCGAGCTCGTCGAGACCCGCGGCCCTACTCGGAGGGCTGCGGCGCGCCCTCGGCGATCTCTCCGGCGAAGAGGCGCTGGGCCAGCGCGATCGCGTGCCGGGCGACCCGCCTCGCCTGGCGCTTCGTCTCGCACCCGGCCGTCATCCGAGCCGCCTCACCGATGAGAGCGGTCAGGATCGCGCCGAGCAGCTTGTCCTCGTCGCTGCCACCGAGACCGAGGACCTGCAGGTTGCGGCGGATCCACTCGGTGTTGCGGCGTCGGCGCATCACCTCGAACCCTGGAGGGCCGTCACCGGCGTAGAACACCGGCAGCAGCTCACGGTCCTCCCAGACCGCATCGAGGTAGGCCAGCGCCCCGGCCTCGAACTGGTCCAGCGGCGACTCGACCCCGCTCTTGCGGAGCTTCGCCACGCTCGCAGCCGCTGCGGCGGCGAGCCGGCCGACGTACTCGTCCCACAGCGCGAGGTAGAGCTGTTCCTTGCCGCCGAAGTGGTGGTAGACGCTGCCGACGCTGGAGTCCGCGCGGGCGACGACGTCGGAGACGCTGGCCACGGTGTAGCCCTTTTCGGCGAAGACCTCGCGAGAAGCGTCCAAGAGCTGACGGCGCGTCTCCTCGGTCTTGGCCCAACGACGCCCTCCGGGGCTCTGTGGTTCGACCTCTAGCGACATCGTTCACTCCTCGTCATCCTGCGGGATCTTCTCAGAATATGCGCAATTCCTCTTGACGACGAACCGCGACTGCGTGACGCTTCTCATAGTTCATTCTAGAAAATGATTCTAGAAACTCACTCTAACTGAAGGAGCGGGCATGATCGACTTCGCGCTGGGAGAAGAGCATCGAGCGGTCAAGGAGGCGGTTCGCCAGTTCATCACCAAAGAGGTGATGCCACTGGAGGACCAGGTTCTCCTCAACGAGCGGAACGGCCGGCCGGCCCTCGAGCCGGGCCAGCTCAAGGACCTTCAGGCAAAGGCCCGCAAGTACGGCTACTGGGGCATCAACACCCCGGAGGAGTACGGCGGGATGGCCGCGGGAGCCGTCATGTCGGCGATCATCGCGGGTGAGGCCGGCCGCACCTTCGTGCCGTTCCGCTTCGGCGGCAGCGCGGACAACATCCTCTACGCCGGCACCGAGGCGCAGAAGCAGGAGTACCTCATCCCGACGATCGAGGGTGAGCGCCGCAGCTGCTTCGCCATCACCGAGCCCGGCGCCGGCTCCGACGCCCGCAACATCCGGACCAAGGCGGTCCGGGACGGCGACGACTGGGTGATCAACGGCGAGAAGACCTTCATCACCAACGGCAACGAGGCCGACTTCGTCATGGTCTTCGCCGTCACCGACCCTTCGATGGGCGCCGACGGTGGCGTCACCTGCTTCCTGGTCGACCGGGCCATGGGCTGGGAGTCCACGCCCATCCCGACCATGGGCGAGTGGGGCCCGGGTGCGCTGAGCTTCCAGGACGTCCGGGTCCCGAACGACCACATCCTCGGCGAGGAGGGCAAGGGCTTCGAGCTGGCGATGCAGTGGATCGGCAACGGCCGCTTCATGATCCCGGCCGGCGCCATCGGTGCCGCCGAGCGCATGCTCGAGATGGCCATCGAGCACGCCAACAACCGGCAGTCGATGGGTCAGCCGATCGCCAACTACCAGTTCATCCAGGGCCACATCGCCGACAGCGCCGTCGAGCTGGAGGCCGCCCGCTGGCTGACCCTGCACGCCGCCTGGCAGGTCGAGAACAAGATGGACGCCCGGCACACCTCGTCCATCGCGAAGCTCTACGGCACCAACATGGCCAACCGGGTCGTCGACCGCGTCCTCCAGATCCACGGCGGCATGGGCTACACCAAGGAGCTTCCCCTGGAGCGCTGGTACCGGGAGCTGCGTCTGCTCCGCATCTTCGAGGGCACCGACGAGATCCAGCGCCGTACGATCGCCCGAAACCTGCTCAAGGGCCACATCAAGGTGGGAGCGTCGTTGGCATGAGCGAGCGCAAGCGAGCGACCATCGGATACTTCAGGGCGCCACGTCCGTATTCTGGCGCCTGCGCTACGGAGGTGGCGCCATGAGCATCCTCGACGCCGATCGACTGCAGGAGTTCTTCCGCCCGAAGTCGGTCGCCCTCGTCGGGGCGACCGACAAGTCGGGCTGGTCCGCGAGCACCTACAACAACCTTCTCCAGCACGGCTTCGCCGGTGACGTGCACCTGGTGAACCCCAAGACGCCAGTCGTCCACGGCGTCGAGACCCACCGCAGCCTCTCCGACATCCCCGGGCCGGTCGACCTGGCCTACGTCATGACGCCGATCGAGGTCGTGCCGCGCGTCCTGGAGGAGGGCGCGGTCCGCGGCATCCGGAACTACGTCATCCTCACCGCCGGCTACGGCGAGATCGGTGGTGAGGGCGCGGTCCGCGAGCAGGAGGTCGCCGACATCGCCCGGCGGCACGACCTCATCGTTCTCGGTCCCAACGGGAACGGGTTCATCAATGCGGCCGACTCGATCACCCCCTACGGGTTGCCGATCCCCCCGCCACTCCTGGGCGGTTCGGTCGGCGTCGTGCTGCAGAGCGGTGCGTTGGCCAGCAACGTGCTGGCCTTCGCCCAGGCACGCAACATCGGGATCTCGCTGCTGGTCTCGATGGGCAACGAGACCGCGATGTCGGTGACCGATGTGATGAACGCGCTGGTCGAATCCCCCAAGACGAAGGTGATCGCGCTCTTCCTGGAGAGCATCCGGCACCCGGAGGAGTTCGCCGACATCGCCCGGCGGGCCCTGGCGGCGGGCAAACCGATCGTGGCTCTCAAGATCGGTCGAAGCGTCAAGGCGTCTCGGACGGCTCAGGCCCACACCGGCGCGCTGGTGGGCGACGACAAGACCGTCGACGCCGCCTTCCGCCAGCTCGGGGTGATCCGCGTGGGCTCGTTGGAGGACCTGATGGTCACCGCCGGCATGCTCGCCGAGACCGGTCCCCTCCCCGGCAACCGGATCGGCGTCGTCACCCCCTCGGGCGGCGCCTCCGAGATCATCTCCGACCGTGCCGAGGACGAGGGGCTCGAGCTGCCGGAGTTCGCCGAGGCGACCACGACAGCGCTGCGGAGCGTACTGCCGCCGTTCGCCACACCGAACAACCCGCTCGACGTCACCGGCTACGTGCTGCTCGACCGCCAGCTCATGGCGAAGTCACTCGACGTGGTGGCTGCCGATCCTGGTGTCGACGTCATCATGCTGCTGCAGGACATGCCCCGGGCGACGCCGGACTTCGACCTGGCGGTCGAGACGTATCGCCACACAGCGGGGGTGATCAGGTCCTCACCGAAGCCGGTGGTGATCGTCGGCAACGTCCTGGTCGACGTGAGCGAGACCGGGCGGGCCCTGCGTGAGGCGGCGAGCTATCCGCAGATCGCGGGCGGCATCGAGCACGGCATGACCGCACTGGGCCACGCAGTTCGCTGGTCGCAGACCTACCGGCGCCACCAGGCGGGCACGGACGGACCGGTCTCGGTCGAGGTGAAGGTGCCGGACGGGCTGCCGGCCCGTGCCGGGACCTGGACCGAGCGTCATGCCGCCGGATTCCTGGCCGCGAACGGCATCCCGATGGTGCTGTCCCGGGTCGCCACCTCCCCCGACGAGGCCGCCCGTCTCGCCGAGGAGGTCGGCTTCCCTGTGGTACTCAAGGCGGCGGCCGACGACCTGGAGCACAAGAGCGACCTCGGCGGCGTGGAGCTCGGCCTGCAGGACGCGGAGTCGGTCCGTGCCGCAGCAGCGCGGATCGCCGACTCCCTGGCTAAGGCGGGCCACGACGGCACCACGACGATCGTCCAGCCGATGCGCTCGGGTGGCACGGAGCTGCTCGTCGGTGTCGTCCGCGACCCGTCCTGGGGGCTCACGCTGGCGGTGGCCATGGGCGGAATCTGGGTCGAGATCCTCGGTGACTCCCAGCTCCGGCTGCTGCCGATCTCGGAGACCGATGCCCGGCAGGCGCTCGAGTCGCTACGCAGCGCCGCCGTGCTCCGGGGCGCACGCGGCCAGGCTCCGGTCGATCTGGAGGCGCTCGCCGGTGTGGTGGCGAGGCTCGGCGCGATCGCGGTCGCGCTCGGCGACGATCTCGAGTCGCTCGAGGTCAACCCGCTGCTGGTCTCCGGCGAGCGGATCGAGGCGCTGGACGCGCTCATCACCTGGCGCGCCTGACCTGGTCACCGCGGCCCGAGAGGCGAAAGCCCCTCGGGCCGCGGTGTCCGTCCGGCGACGGGCAGCCGGCGTCCGCTAGGTTTTCCCTCACCTATTGGCCGATGAGGAGCTCCGATGCCCACACCCGCGATGCGTACGGCCAGGATGCTGGTGCTCACGTTCATGTCCATGTTGGTGGTTCTGGGGGTCGTCGTCGCCCTCAGCGTTCCCGAGGCCGACCTGACGCTGCCATCGGCGTACGTCATCGGCGGGCAGGTCGCGGCCGGGGTCGTGATCTTCGTGCTCTGCTCGACGATCGGGTTCCGGGCGGTGCCGATCACGCCGGGGACGGACTCCGACAAGGCGACGCGCGAGGGCCTGCAGCGACAGCAGACCTCGATGTTCCTGCGGCTCGTCCTCAGCGAGATCGTCGCGCTGGTCTCGCTCGCCCTGGCCTTCGTCCTGACCGAGGGCCAGCTGATGACGTACGTCATCGGCGGGCTCATCTCGCTGGCCCTGATGGCCTTCTTCGCCTACCCCTCGACCCGCAACATCCGCCGGGTGGAGGCCAGCCTCGACAGCGCGGGTGCGCGGTCGAGGCTGGCGGAGGCGTTCGGTGTGGGTGAAGGTCCGGCGAGCACCTACAACGTGCTCTAGACGTTCAGGTCGATCCCCTCGGCGGCGAGCGCCTCGCGGTAGGCCTCGACGTTGCGCATCTTCACGTTCTCGTAGCCCCGCACCATGTCCGGGAGCTCCGCCAGGCGGACGGTCCGGGCGTAGTTCTCGTCGGTCAGGTCCGCGGCGAGGTCGGTGACCAGCGCCGAGTAGTGCGCGAGCAGGGCGCGCTCGGTGCGGCGTACGTGGGCCTGACCGAACGGGTCGAGGATTGTGCCGCGAAGGAACTTCATGGTCGCCAGGAGGCGGAGCATGAAGTGCGAGCGCGGACCGAAGGTCATCTTGCGGCCCTTCAGGAGCGCCCCGAAGACCGGCGGGGAGAGCTTGAAGCTGATCTTGCCCTGGACCTCGGCACGGACACCGTCCAAGGCGGCCGGCGCAGTGAGCAGCCGGGCGACCTCGTACTCGTCCTTGTAGGCGGTGAGCTTGAACAGGTAGCGGGCGACCGCCTCGGAGAAGCGGGTCTCGGCGGTCACCGCACGCTCGGCGTTCCAGATCCGGTCGACGAGCTCGACGTAGCGGCGAGCGGTCTCCTGGTTCTGGAAGGCGACGAGCTTCGGGGCACGGAACTCGACGAGCCGGCGCACCTCACCGTCGAGCTTCGCGTCGTCAAGAGCCGGCACGACGATCTCCTCGACCGGCGCGGTGGACGTGCCGGTGACCTTGGCGAACTCGTCAGGCGCAGCCACGGAGGCACGGCCCCAGCGGAAGGCGGCCACGTTGGCGCTGACCGCGACACCGTTGATGCCGATGGCCTCCTCGATCGCCTCGGCCGGGATCGGGAGCGCACCGGCCTGGTAGGCGGCGCCGACCAGCAGGAAGTTGGCCGCGGCGGTGTTGCCGAAGAGCGTCTCCGCGGCGGTGAGCGCGTCGAAGGCGCGCAGCGAGGAGGTCGCGCCGTTCACGCGGGTGAGCAGCTCGTCGTCGGCCGGGTAGGAGATGTCCTTGTCGTAGACCATCGGCCCGGTCGGCGTCTTGCTGGTCGACACGACCGCTCGGGTGCGCTCCGGGTCGCCGTAGGCGAGGTTCTTGCCCTCGGCCAGGGTGAGGAGGTCGAAGCCGAGCAGCGCGTCCGCCGAACCCGGGGTGACCCGGTTGGAGGGGTCGATCGCACCCGGACCGAACCGCAGGTGAGCGGTCACCGGACCGGCCTTCTGGCTCATCCCGACCTGGTCGAGCGACTCCACGCCGAAGCCGGCACGCAGCGCCGCGGTTGCGAGCACCTGGTTGACGGTGACGATGCCGGTGCCGCCGATGCCGGCCATGAAGACGCCGTAGGTCCGCTCCAGGTCGGCGTAGCCGGGGTCCGCCACCTCGGGCGGCGCCGGCGTCGACTTCTTCGCCTTCTTGACCGTCGGGTCGGTCTCGACCGCCATGAACGAGGGGCACTCCCCTTCGACACAGGTGTAGTCGGTGTTGCACGAGGTCTGGTCGATGCGGGTCTTGCGGCCCAGCTCGGTCTCGACCGGCTGCACGGAGAGGCAGTTGGACTTCACGCCGCAGTCGCCGCAGCCCTCGCACACGGCCTCGTTGATCACGATCTTGGTGTTGCGGGCCTCGATGGTGCCGCGCTTGCGCTGGCGGCGCGCGTCGGCGGCGCAGTGCTGGTCGTAGATCAGCACGGTCACGCCCTCGATCTCGCGCAGCTCGTGCTGGGCGTCGTCGAGGCGGTCGCGGTGCCACAGGCGTACGCCTGCGGGGAAGCTGCTGCGGCGGTAGCGCTTCGGCTCGTCGGCGACCACGATGATCGCCTTGACGCCCTCGTTCATCAGCTTGTGGGTCAGCTGCGCCATCGTGACCTCACCCTGTCGCTTCTGGGCACCGGTCATCGCGACGACGTCGTTGTGCAGCAGCTTGTAGGTGATGTTGACGTCCGCCGCGACGCACGCCTGGATGGCCAGCTGCGCGGAGTGGAAGAAGGTGCCGTCACCGACGTTCTGGAAGGTGTGGCCGGCGTGGCTGTAGGGCGCCTGCCCGATCCACTGCGAGCCCTCGCCACCCATCTGGGTGATGCCGACGACCGCGCTGTCCTCACGCTGCGAGGCGGTCACCAGCGTGTGGCAGCCGATGCCGCCGCCACCGATCGAGCCCTCGGGCAGCGCGGTGGAGCGGTTGTGCGGGCAGCCCGAGCAGAAGTACGGGGTGCGCGAGGTCGAGAGCAGCGGCAGGTCGATCCGGGTCGGCCCGGCGGACTTCAGCTCGGCGCGGCCCTTCAGCGCACGACGCAGCGGCGCGAGCAGGCGGCCGGCGGTCAGCTCACCGTCCAGCGGCACCAGCGGGACCCCGGCACGGTCCTTCTTGCCGACGATGACGGGCGCGGACGGCTCGCCGTAGAGGATCTCGCGGATGCCCTGCTCGATGAAGGAGGTCTTGTCCTCGACGACGATGATCTCCTCGAGCCCGTCGGCGAACGTCGACACGATGGTCGGCTCGACCGGCCACATCATGCCCAGGCGCAGCACCCGGATGCCGGCGGCCATCAGGGCGTCGTGGTCGAGGCCGAGGTCCAGCAGGCCCTGTCGCATCGAGTCGTAGCACGAGCCGGCGGCGACGATGCCGACCTTGGCGTTCGGCGCCTTGACCTCGATCCGGTTGAGCCGGTTCTCGGCGGCGTACGCCTTCACGACGTTCATCCGGGGGCCGTAGAGCTTCGCCTCGGCGCCGACGATCCGGTCGGGGAAGAGCTCGATCTTGGTCGGCTCGTAGGTGTAGGGGACGCCCTGCCACTCGGTCTTCGGCATGACCGGGTCGATGACGCCGATCTCCGGGTTGACCACCCAGGCGCCGTCGGCGACGTCGGCGACGATCTTGAGCGCGACCACACAGCCGGAGGCGCGGGAGAGGGCGATGCCCTCCATCCCGTACTCCACGATCTCGGAGGCGTTGCGCGGAAAGAGCACGGGGATGCCGAGCGAGGCCAGGGTGCGCTCGCTGACCGCAGGCACCGTGGACGACTTCGCGGCCGGGTCGTCGCCGACCAGCATCAGCATGCCGCCGGCGGGGTGGGCGCCGTACATGTTGGCGTGTCGCATCGCGTCCAGCGCGCGGTCGACTCCGGGACCCTTGCCGTACCAGACCCCGGTCACGCCGTCGTAGCGCTCGGTGTCGAGCGTGACGGCCGACTGCGAGCCCCATACGGCGGTGGCGGCGAGCTCCTCGTTGAGACCGGGCACGACTGTGATGTCGGCGTCGGCCATCTCCTTCGGCAGCCCCAGGAGCAGCTGGTCGAGGCCGCCGAGCGGGCTGCCCGGGTAGCCGGAGATGAAGGTGCCGGTCCGCATGCCACGGCGCTGGTCCAGGGCGCGCTGCTCGACGAGCATCCGCGCGATCGCCTGGATTCCGGTCAGCAGCACGGGGCCGGCTCCGACGCGGTATCGGTCGGCCAGGTCGTACGCCTCGAACGAGGTCCCGGGCTCGAACACTGCGGTCATAAGGGTGACTCCTCAATCTGCCGGGCGGCACTGGTGGTCCGTCTGGAGTGTTTGCGGGACCGCCGGGTGAGGCAGTCCCGAGTGACCACACTGCATGGTGTGCGGGTGGTCTGAGTCACATCATCGGGGATGGAGTCGGCGTGATGCCAATCACGAGACGACTCCCCCGACTCACCAGGCGACGCTGAGGTACTGCGTCTCCAGGTACTCCTCCAGCCCGGCCCGCGCGCCCTCGCGCCCGATACCGCTCTGCTTCACCCCTCCGAACGGCGCCGACGGGTCGGAGACCAGACCGCGGTTGACCCCCACCATCCCGGCGTCGATCCGCTCGGCCACGTGCAGCGCCTCGCCCATCTCGCCGTAGACGTACGCCGCCAGGCCGAACTCGGTGTCGTTGACCGCGGCCAGCAGTTCCTCGGTCTCGTTCCAGACCACGATCGGGGCCACCGGCCCGAAGATCTCCTCGCGCAGCAGCGGCGAGTCCGCCGGTACGCCGGTCAGGACCGTCGGCGCGTAGAAGTAGCCCTCCGTGGTGGGGACCTCGGCGCGGTGGGCGATCACGGCCCCCGCGGCCACGGCGTCGTCGACGAGGCCGGTGACCGTGGCGTACGCCTTCTCGGAGATGAGCGGGCCGATGTCGCTGCCCTGCTCGGCGGGCCCGACCCGGAGCTTCTCCACGGCGGCGCCGAGCCGGGCGGTGAACTCCTCGACGACGTCGGCGTGCACGTAGAACCGGTTGGCGGCGGTGCAGGCCTGTCCCCCGTTGCGGAACTTGGCGACCATCGCGCCCTCGACGGCCGCCGTCACGTCGGCGCTCGAGGTCACCACGAACGGCGCGTTGCCGCCGAGCTCCATCGAGGTGTTGACGACCCGGTCGGCGGCCTGACGCAGCAGGATGCGGCCGACGCCGGTCGAGCCGGTGAAGGAGATCTTGCGGACCCGCTGGTCGGTGAGCCAGGTGCTGACGATCCCGGCTGCGTCGCGACCGGGGACCACGTTGACGACGCCGTCGGGGACACCGGCCTCGGCGATCAGCCGGGCGACCGCGAGCGCCGTCAGCGGCGTCTCGGCGGCGGGCTTGAGCACGACGGTGCAGCCCGCGGCGAGCGCCGGGGCGATCTTGCGGGTGGCCATCGCGGCGGGGAAGTTCCACGGCGTCACCAGAGCGGCCACGCCGACGGGCTTGTGGGTGACGATGGTGCGGGTGCCGCCGGCCGGCGAGGGACCGAAGTCGCCGTGCGGGCGCACGGCCTCCTCGGCGTACCAGCGGAAGAACTCGGCGGCGTAGGCCACCTCGCCGCGCGCGTCGGTGAGGGACTTGCCGTTCTCGAGCGCGATCAGTGCGGCGAGGTCGTCGACGTCGCGCAGCATCAGCTCACGCACCCGGCTGAGCAGGTCGCTGCGGGTCCGCGGCGGCAGCGCCGACCACGCGGGCAGCGCCTCAGCGGCAGCGTCGACTGCTGCGGTCGCGTCCTCGGTGGTGCCGTCGGCGACAGCGGCGACGTGCTCGCGGGTGGCGGGGTTCTCCACCGTGAAGACGCCGGCGGCACCCGGTCGCCACCGGCCGCCGACGAGGACGCCACTGCCAGGCTCGAGGGCCTCGAGGTAGCTGGGCTGGGTGTTCATGGGCTGGGTGCTCGTGGTCACTTGGACTCCTCCAGTGCGGTCGCGAGTACGTCGAGGGCCTCGTCGAGCAGCTCGTCGGAGATGCTCAGCGGCGGCAGGAAGCGGATGACGTTGCCCCAGGTGCCACAGGTCAGGGCGATGACGCCCTGGCTGTGAGCGTAGGCGGCGACGGCCTTGGCGGTCGCACCGTCGGGGTCGCCCGTGGCCGGGTCGACGAACTCGGCGGCGATCATCGCGCCCCGGCCGCGTACGTCGCCGATGCGCGGGTCCCCGGCCTGCAGGTCGCGGAGCCGCCCGAGGAGGCGCTCCTCGATCTGCCGGGCCCGGGTGAGCAGGTCCTCGGCCTCGATGGTCTCGATCACGGCCAGCGCGGCGGCGCAGGCGAGCGGGTTGCCGCCGTAGGTGCCGCCCAGGCCGCTGGGGTGGACAGCGTCCATGACGTCGGCGCGGCCGGTCACCGCGGAGAGCGGCAGACCGCCGGCGATGCCCTTCGCGCTGACCACCATGTCCGGGACGACGTCGTCGTGCTCGACAGCGAACCAGGTGCCGGTGCGGCCGAAGCCGGACTGCACCTCGTCGGCCACGAAGAGCACGTCGTTGGCCCGGCACCACTCCGCCAGCGCGGCGAGGAACCCGGGCGCCGGGACGATGAAGCCGCCCTCACCCTGAACCGGCTCGATCACGACGGCTGCGAGGTTCTCGGCACCGACCTGCGTCTCGATCTGCGACGTCGCCCGGGCGGCCGCCAGCTTGCCGTCGATCTCGGGCGCGTCCCGGAACGGGTAGGACATCGGCGCCCGGTAGACCTCTGCGGCGAACGGTCCGAAGCCATGCTTGTAGGGCATGTTCTTCGCCGTCATCGCCATGGTGAGGTTGGTGCGGCCGTGGTAGGCGTGGTCGAAGACCACGACCGCGTCCTTGCCGGTGAACGAGCGGGCGATCTTGACCGCGTTCTCGACGGCCTCGGAGCCGGAGTTGAACAGCGCGGTGCGCTTCTCGTGGTCGCCGGGGGTGAGCCGGGCGAGCTGCTCGGCGACGGCCACGTAGCCCTCGTAGGGCGTGACCATGAAGCAGGTGTGGGTGAAGGCCGCCACCTGCTCGGTGACCGCTTCGACGACGCGGGCGGCACTGGAGCCGACCGTGGTCACCGCGATGCCCGAGCCCAGGTCGATGAAGCGGTTGCCGTCCACGTCCTCGACGATCCCGCCCGCGGCGCGGGCGGCGAAGACGGGCATCGTCGTGCCCACGCCCTGGCTCACGGCCGCGGCCTTGCGGCGCATGAGCTCCTGGGAGCGGGGGCCGGGGAGCGGCGTACGCAGGAGGCGGGACTGTTCGAGGGGCGAGAGCTCGGTCATGGGAACAGCATGGGCCTCGGCGACACATGTCGTCCAAGACCTTTTGGCTACTAAGATCATGCCTCATGAGCATGGATCTGCGGCTGCTGCGCTACTTCGTCGCCACCGCCGACGCGGGCTCCGCGACCCGCGCCGCGGAGCTGCTGCACGTGACCCAGCCGGTGCTGTCGCGGCAGCTGCGCCAGCTCGAGGCCAACCTGGGCGTGCCGCTGTTCGCCCGCGAGGGGCGGCGGCTGCGGCTCACCCGGACGGCCATGGACCTCCTCCCCCGCGCCCGCGACCTGCTCGCCCACGCCGACGACCTCGAGCGCGCCGTCGGCCTGCTCGCCTCCGGCCGGCTCGACGAGCTGCACCTCGCCGTGCCGTCCACGACGCTCACCGACGTGCTCGCGCCGTTCCTGGCGACGCTCGGGCCGGACGACCCGGTCGCGATGGTCCGCGAGCTCGATCCGCGCGGTGCGGTCGCCGCGGTCCGCGCGGGCGCCGACCTGGCGATCGTCACCCGGCCGCCGGGGCGTTCGCTGACCTCGCGCGCCCTTGCCGTGCTGCCGGTGTGGGCCTATGTCCGCCCCGACGACCCGTGGGCGGGTCGGGGGTCCGTGGACGTACGCGACCTGGTGACCCGGCCGCTCGTCCTGCTCACCGAGGACCTACGGCCCCGGCCGCTCCTGGACGCAGCGGTCGAGGACGCCGCCGTGGGCTACGGCGACGTCCTCGAGGTGTCCAACGCCCAGGTCGCACTGGCGCTCGCGGCCTCGGGCCGCGGCGTCGCGATCGTCTCCGACGACCCGCGCTTCGGCCTGGTGCCGCTGCACATCGAGGCGCCGGCCGGGCGGGTGCGGATCAGGCTGTACGCGGCATGGGACCCGCACCACCACGCCGCCGAGGCCCTCTCAGCCCTGGCCGACCGGCTCTCGGCGTTCTGCGTCGAGAGCTACGGCGCGGAGGTCGCCGCCCGCTGACCTGGTGGCGCCCAGCGGCCTCAGCCCGCCGTCGAGGATCGCCCGGGCGATCTCCTCGCCCACCCGGACGCCGCCGTCGACGTGCTGGAAGCCGTGCCCGGCCACATCGCTGCTGCCGAACTCGATCGGGCCGAGCGGCTCGCGCAGCGCCGCGCCCCACCTGGTCAGGCCGCCGAGGTCGAAGCTGGTCCCGTACGCCCCGCCCGTGAGCTCCTGGTGCTGCCAGTCGCTCTCGACGTAGGTGATCGGCTCGAGCGCCGCGTCCCCGAAGTACGTCGCCAGCGACCCGAGCACCTGCCGGCGCCGCTCCTCGTCGGGGAGCCGGCCGATCGCGTCCGCGCGCTCGTCGGAGACGAAGCCGACCAGCGTCCCGCGCTGCTCGCCCTCGGGGGTGTTGTCGTAGACCTCGTGGACCAGCTCCCAGGGCGCGAAGCCTGTCCCGCTGAGGCCCTCGGCGCGCCAGAACGGCGTCTCGTACTGCGCCTGCACCTTGATGACCAGCCCGAACGACTGGTGCTCGCGGGCCATCCGGTGCTCCGCCGGAAGCTCGGGGCTGAACCGGATCCGCCTGACCAGGGTCGGCGGCACGGCGAGGACCAGCCGACGCGCAGCGTGGATCTCTGCGCCGACGTGGACGACGGCACCGTCCTCGTCCCACTCGACCAGGGTGACGTCCTGGCCGAGCCGGACCCGGTCCCCCAGCCGCTCGGCCAGAGTCAGCGGCACCCGCTGCAAGCCGCCGACGACGCGGCGGTCGAGGATCACGTCGGCGTCGACGAGGTTGCTGAACGACCCCGCGCTGGCGGCCATCTGCACCGCCTGGAGCGCGGAGAAGGCATGGGCGGGCTTCGTCAGCATCGCCGGACCGATGTAGAGGGCGATGTTGTCGACCGCCACCGGGTCGTCGCACTGCCGCTCGAGCCAGGCACGGAACGAGACGCTGTCGAGGTGGGCGGCATCGTCGAGGTCCCACGGCCGGGCCGGATCCATCGCCGCCGCGAGCTCGTCGAGCGTCTTGGTCAGCTGCCCGATCGCCGCCAGCGTGGACTCCCCGAGCGGCAGCTCTTCCCCGAAGCGATGTGCGGCACCGGCCTTGTCGACATAGAGCGACTCGCCCTCGCGGAACCGCGGGTAGGTCGGCAGCCTGAGCTCGTCGAGGATCCCGATCAGGGCGTCCTGGTCCGGCGAGACCCACTGGCCGCCGATCTCGAAGTCGGCCTCCGCCCCGGGTGCGCCGTGCGCCTCGGTGCGCAGCCGGCCGCCGACGCGGTCGCGCGCCTCCAGGACGAGCACGTCCTTGCCTGCCTGGGCGAGTCGCCAGGCCGCGGTCAGGCCGGTCACCCCGGCGCCGACCACGATCACGTCGTGGGTGGTCATGTCAGTTCTCCTGGATGTCGGGTTCATTGAGTCGCCGGTCGGGGCGCTGGTCGGGGCGCTGGGCCAGCAACGGCAGGCTCGGGTCCCAGCGGGTCCCGTCGGCCTGGTCGCGCCTGCGGCGGGCGATGCCGGAGAGCGCCTCGAGGACGACCCGGTTGGCGAGGAACGAGGTGATGTCGGCGTGGTCGTAGGGCGGGGAGACCTCGACGACGTCGATCCCGACCACCGGCAGCTCGTAGGCGATCCGGCGGACCGCGTCGAGGAGCTGACGGGCGGTGAGGCCGCCCGGCTCCGGAGTGCCGGTGCCGGGCGCGTGCCCGGGGTCGCAGACGTCGATGTCGACCGAGAGGAAGACGCCGTCGCACTCGTCGGTGGCGATCGTGAAGGCCTCGGTGAGGCACTCCTCCAGCCCGCGGTGCACGATCTCGGTCATCTCGTAGGACCGCATGCCCTGCTCGGCCATCCAGTCGAGCGTCTCGGGCTCGGGCCAGTAGCCGCGCAGCCCCATCTGCAGGAACCGGTCGCCGCGCAGCGCACCCGACTCGATGAGCCGCCGCATCGGCTGGCCGTGCCCGACGAGCGAGCCGAACTCGATGTCCCCGGTGTCGGCGTGGGCATCGAAGTGGATCATCGACACCCGTCCCTGACCGAGGTGCTGGGCGACGCCGGCGGCGTCGGGCCAGGCGATCGTGTGGTCGCCGCCCAGCACCAGCGGGATGGCGCCGTTGCTCGTCACGGCGTGGACCGCCTCCTGGAGGTCACGCACCGAGCGCTCCGCGTCGCCGGAGTACATCTCGACGTCGCCGGCGTCGAGCACTTTCAGGTCCCGCAGCGCGTCGACGCGCATCGCGAGCGAGGGCCGCGAGCCGTCGTGGGGCAGGTAACAGGTCTGCCGGATGAACTGCGGGCCGAACCGGGTGCCCGACCGGTGTGACGTGCCTCCGTCGAAGGGGGCGCCGAGAATGACCACGTCGGCACCCTCGTACGTCGTGGGGTCGGCCCAGTCACACCGGTCGACACCCAGGAAGGTGATGTCAGGGCCGAACTGGGTTCCGTAGCGAGCCATGTCGTTCTTCTCTCTCGTTCGATTCTCGTGGTGGACAGCTGCGCCCATTCCTCAGGGCTCAATCCTCGGTCGGTTCGACGACGAGGAACCGCTCGCCGGGCCGGCGGGCGAGGAACAGGTGGTAGTAGATGAGGGCGGCGACCACGACGCCGGCCGTGATCAGGATGTCCAGAAGCGCGGAGCCGGCCAGCGCGTAGCCGATCGCGCCGATGACGATCAGCGGCGGCAGCGGCCACAACGGCATCCGCCAGCCCTGGGCTGCCGGCCCCCGGCGGCGGGCACGGAGCGCGGCGATCGCGACGACGACGTACATCGTGGAGATGACCACCGAGGTGACCCCGAGCAGCGCCTCGATCTCGACGGCGCCGGCGAGGATGGCTCCCGGGATGCCGATCACGAGGGTGGCCAGCCACGGGGTGGCGTAGCGGGGGTGCAGCCTGGTGAGGACGCCGTTGATCGGTGTCGGCCAGGAGCGGTCGCGCGCGGAGGCGTAGACGACCCGGGCGTTCTGCAGCACCATCACGATGACGGCGTTGAGGATGGCGATGGCGATGGCGACGTTCACCGCGACGGCGACGCGATCGCCGCCCCACGCGGCCACCCACTGGGAGAAATTACCGGAGGCGAGGTCGCTGAGGTCGTCGACCGCGAGGACCGTGGTGACGGTCGGGACGAGGATGACGAGGCCGCCCAGTCCGAGGGTCCAGAAGATCACGCGGGCGACGTTGCGGCGCGGGTCGACGATCTCCTCGGACAGGTAGACGGTGGTGCCGAATCCGCTGACCAGGAACGTGCTCACCGCGAGGCCAGAAATGAGGATCGCCAGGGTGAACGGCTCCAGGCCGTTCTCACCGATGACGTGCGGGGAGACCAGCTCGCCGGGGCCGCGCTGGATGTGGCCGAGACCGAGGACGGTGACGACCACGGCGGCGATCATCTCGAGCGCGAGGAAGGTGCCGGTGACGACCGCGTTGGCCTTGATGTTGAGGATGGCCGTGGCGGTCGAGAGGAGCATCACGATCGCGCCGGTCGCGGCCCGCGGGAGCTCCACGAGATCGGCCAGGTAGTCGGCGGTGCCGAGGGCGAAGATCGGCGGGATGAGCCAGAGCAGCACCCCCGCGAGCGAGAACGTCAGCCAGCCCATCGACTTGCCGAGGGTCTGGGTGACCATCGCGTACTCCCCGCCGGAGCTGGCGGTGCGGGTGCCCAGCTCGGCGTAGCAGGCGGCGATCGCGACCGAGACCGCGAAGCCGGCCACGACCGCCAGCACCGCACCGCTCCCCTGCATCGCGAACAGCTCGGGGACGATGATGAACAGGCTCGATGCGGGCGTGATGCACGACAGCACGAGGAGGATCGCTGCGCCGGGCCCGAGCACCCGCGCGAGCTTGCGCCGATCCGGCGCCGGCGTCACCTCGTCCGGGCCCACCTGCATGGATTCGATCATCGCGGTCTCCTTGGGGATGAGGGTACAGCGAGTTTTGAACGCCGTACAAAACTTTGAACGGTGTTCAAAGTGACTCAGATCACCGCTAGAGTCAAGGGGGCAGACCGAAGATTTTGCGAAGCGAGCACGAGGGGACACTGGTGAAGTGACGCGCACACGCTCCAACCGCCGCCTGGAACGACCGCGAGAGCAGGTGCTCGCGACCACCCTGGAGATGGTTGCGGAGGAGGGGCTCGCCAAGGTCACGATGGCGTCCCTCGCCGCTCGGCTCGGCACCAGCGGCGGCCACCTCCTCTACTACTTCGGCACCCGCAACGGCCTGCTTCTGGAGACCCTGCGGTGGAGCGAGAGCGAGTACGCCGCGCAGCGGGCACCAATCCTGGAGAAGGTCGAGCAGGACGGATCCGGGGGCGTCGACGCGCTGCTCTCCTTCACCGCCGTCTACCTCGCCCTCGACGAGCGTGACCCCCGCTGGCTCCTGTGGCTCGAGCTGTGGGCCCGTGCGCCGTACGACGGCGAGCTCGCCGCCGCGCAGCGCGCGATGGACGACGAGTGGCACGCCGACCTGGTCCGGCTCTTCGCCGCCGCCCTCCCCCAGGTGCCTGAGCGCGAGGCGGTCTCCGAGCGCCTGCGGGCGATGTGGGACGGCTTCAGCATCGGCATCGTCACCGGCGGCGGCACCGCCCTGCGCGACCACGCCCTCGAGCACACCCGCGCCGCCGTCACCGGACACGAGGGGTAGCGGGCACTAGGCCTCAGTCTTCCAGGACGTACCGCAGATATCTCGCCGGGTCCGCCAGGAACCGTCTGGTCAGGGCGACCGGTTCGGCGTCGTCGTAGGCGACCTGCTCGATGCGCCCCTCGTCGTCGAACTGCAGGATCCTCGCGCCGGGCACCGAGAGCAGGATCGGAGAGTGCGTGGCGATGATGAACTGGGATCGCTCGTCGGCGAGCTCGACGATGCGTGCGACCAGCGCCAGACAGCCCTTCACCGAGAGCGCAGCCTCGGGCTCGTCGAGGATGTAGAGACCGCCGGGCCAGAACCGGTTCATCACCAGGTCGAGGAACGACTCCCCGTGTGAGCGCTCGTGGGGCGAGACCCCGCCGTAGGCGTCCGAAGTGTCCAGGCCGAGGCTCTCCATCTCGGTGGCGACGTTGTAGAACGACTCCGCCCGCAGGAAGAAGCCGGTGCGCGGTCGCTTCAGTCCGCGCTCGATCACGATGTGGTCCGCAAGGGACGACTCGGTCGCACGGGTGGCGAAGCGGAACGAGATGGAACCGCCCTCGGCGTTGAACCCGGACGCGACCGCTATCGCCTCGATGATCGTGGACTTTCCGGTCCCGTTGTCGCCGACGAGGAACGTCACCCGTTGGTCGAAGTCGATGCCTTCCCCGCCGGCCAGCTCCCGGACCGCGGGCAGAGTGAACGGATACCGACCGGTGTCATGCCTGGGGTCGAGCGTGATCCGAGCGACGTAGCGCTCGTCGAACCGCACGCCTCAGCACACCTTCGGGTCGATGGGCGGCCTCTTCACGCCGGTCGGGTCGAGCCGTTCGAGCATGGTCCCGGCGATCTCGGCCAGCTGGCTCACCTGGTCGGGGCTCAGCGAGTCGAAGACGTACTCGCGCACGGCGTCCACGTGACCGGGAGCGGAGGCGGCCATCTTCTCGTGGCCGGTCTCGGTGAGTCGTACGTTGGTAGCCCGGCGGTCGCCAGGACAGGTGAGCCGCTCGATGAGGCCACGGTCCGCCAAGCGCTTGACCACGTTGGAGAGCCTGGGCAGCGTCGCGTTGGTGTAGCCCGCCAGCTCGGTCATCCGCAGGGTCCGGTCGGGAGCCTCGGAGAGCATGGCCAGCACGCCGTAGTCGAAGTGGGTCAGACCGGCGTCGCGGCGCAGCTGGGAGTCGAGGGCGCCGGGGAGCAGCTCGAGGACGGCGATCAGGCGGACCCACGCCGCACGCTCCTCCGGCGACAGCCAGTTGCCCTCCACGCCACGGAGTGTGCCGCAGAAAGTTGCCCGGAACAAACAAACGTCGCCTAGAGTTAGTTCAAGCAACAACCATTGAGCACCGTCGCAGGAGACCGATCATGAGCACCGCACCTCAGAGCACGACCGCCGCCGCGGACGCCCGTCTCCCCCGGACGCATCCGTTCGCCCAGCACTTGCGAGCCGTCGAGGCACGCGAGGCGACCGACCCACATCGCGCCTGGACGTCGGCGGACGGCCCGCTACCGAGCCTCTACCTGTCCCACGGCGGCGGCCCGCTGCCCCTGCAGAGCCCCGAGTGGCTCGACCCGCTGCACACCTGGGCCCGCTCGTTGCCCCGTCCCAAGGCCATCCTGGTCATCTCCGCGCACTGGGAGTCGGCGCCCCTCTCGATCAGCGCGACCCGTCCTGACGAGCTGGTCTACGACTTCGGCGGCTTCGACCCGATCTACCACTCGGTGCGCTACGACACTCCGGACGCCGGCGAGCTCGCTCGCACCACCGCGGCGCTGATGCCCGACACCGAGACCGCTCACCAGCACACCCGCCGCGGCCTCGACCACGGAGCCTGGGTGCCGCTGAAGATCATGTACCCGGCTGCCGACATCCCGGTCGTCCAGCTCTCCCTGCCCACCGAGGACCCCGACAGGCTGCTCGCGCTCGGCGAGCGTCTGCGGCCGCTGCGGGAGGAGGGCGTGCTCGTGGTCGGCTCGGGCCACATGACCCACGGGCTGCCGTTCATCACCCGCGAGATGATGACCGAGAACAAGCCGGCCGGCTGGTCCGCCGACTTCGACGCCTGGGCCGCCGACGCCCTTGATCGCGGCGACGTCGCCGAGCTGGCCAGGTTCCGCACCGCCGCCCCCGGGATGCCGTACGCCCATCCGACCGTCGAGCACTTCACCCCGCTCTTCGTCACCCTGGGCGCGGCCACCGACCCGACCGCTCCGGTCACCACGACGCTGGACGGCTACGGCCTAGGCCTCTCCCGCCGCTCCTTCCAAGCCGCCTGACCCCGAGACGTCAGTTTCTGACGCCGAAAGGTCAGTTCGCGAAGCTGAGAAGTCGATTTCTGACGCCGAAGAGTCAGTCCCTCGCCTCCGGGAATCGACCTCTCGCGGTCAAGAACCGACCTCTCGGCGTCAAGAACCGACCTCTCGCGGGGGCTCCTGGGGCTGGCGGAGTTGTACGGAGAGGACTGGCGCGAGCGGCAGGCGGGCCAGCAGCAGGGCCTGGTAGGCGTGGTAGACGTCCGGTTTGCCGTGCCAGACCACGTGCGAGGGGCGGTTGTGCTCGTCCAGCTCGTGATGCCAGTTGCCGTGCTCGCGGTCGACGAGGTGGGTCTCGATGTACGCCTCGAAGCGCTGTCGCCAGTCGTCGTAGGTCGTCTCACCGGTCCGGGTGTGCAGCGCGCCGGCGGCGGCCAGCGCCTCCGCGGCCACCCAGTGCAGCCGCAGCCGGGTGACCGGCTTGCCGTCCCAGGAGGTCGTGTAGACGAAGCCGGTCTCGCCGTCGGCGGACCAGCCGACCTCGACAGCACGGGCGAAGAGCGCCCGGGCGTCCTCGACCAGCCACGACGGAGGCTGCGGCAGCGAGGCGTCCAGGTGGAGCAGCAGCCGCGACCACTCCAGCAGGTGCCCCGGGGTGCAGCCGTAGGGCCGGAACGGATCACCCGGCCGGTCGGCGTTGTAGTCGAGCAGCGGCGACCAGGAGAGGTCGAAGTGCTCGGGCAGGTCATAGCCGTGCGAGCGGGCGACATCGTGGATCAGGTGCTCGGCGATCGCCAGCGCCCGCTGGTGCCAAGCGCCGTCGCCGGTGACATCACCCGCGGCCAGGAACGCCTCCACCGTGTGCATGCTGGAGTTGGCCCCGCGGTAGGCCTCCCCCGATCCGAGATCGCGCTCGAGGCTGTCGACCACGCGGCCGGAGTCGTCGAGGAAGTGCTGCTGCATCACTCCCAGCGCTTCGTCGAGCAGCGCGTCGGCCCCGGGCACCCCGGCCGCGACCCCGCTGCTCGCCGCCAGGATCACGAAGGCGTGCGCGTAGGCCTCCTTGAGGGTGTCGATCGGCTCGCCGTCCGTCGAGACCGAGGCGTACCAACCGCCGAGCTCGTCGTCGCGCAGCGCGCCCGACATCGCCCGGATGCCGTGGGCCGCGAGCTCGGCGGCCTCGGAGCCCGGCAGATCCCCGCGCAGGTGCGCGAGCGCGAAGACGTGGGTCATCCGGGCGGTGATCCAGGTGTGCACCGGCTCGGCCGGGTCCGGGTGACCGGACTCGTCCAGCCACCAGAAACCGGCGGGCGAGGCCGCCGACGGCCGGGCGAACCCGGCCAGCCGGCGGCACTCGGCGTCCGCGTCGATCATCCCTTGACCGAACCTGCCATCAGCCCGCCCACGAAGTAGCGGCCGAGCAGGATGTAGATGATCAGCGTCGGGACGGACGCGATCAGCGCGCCCGCCATGCTGGCGGAGTAGTCCTGCAGCTGACCGCTCGCCAGGAAGTTGAGCGCGATCGTGACCGGCCCGTTCTGCGAGGTCGAGAAGAAGAGCGCGAACAGGTAGTCGTTCCACGCCGAGGTGAACTGCCACATCAGCACCACCACGAACGCCGGCGCCGAGATCGGCAGGATGATCGAGGCGTACGTCCGCAGCATGCCGGCGCCGTCGACCCGAGCCGCCTCGACGAGCTCGACCGGGACCCCGGCGTAGTAGTTGCGGAAGATCAGCGTGGTGATCGGCAGGCCGTAGACGACGTGCAGCACGATCAGGCTCGGGACGCCCGAGGGGACGCCCAGGTTGCCCATCAGCTGGACCAGCGGCACCATCACGGCCTGGTAGGGGATGAACATCCCGAACAGGATCAGCGTGAACACCACGTCAGCGCCCGGGAAGCGCCACTTGGAGAGCACGAACCCGTTCATCGAGCCGAGCACCGAGGAGATGATCGAGGCCGGGATGACCATCGCGAACGTACGCCCCAGGGCCGGCCCGAGCTGCTCCCAGGCACGTACCCAGCCGGCGGTCTCCCAGGACTCGGGAAGCTTCCAGGCGTTGGTGGGGGTGGCGTCGCCGATCCCCTTGAAGCTGGTGACGAACAGGACGTACGCCGGGAGCAGGACGACCAGCGCGAAACCGATCAGCAGGACGTACTTGATCGTGCGGGCGACTCCGCGGGAACGCTGTCCGGGGACCCGGGAGGCGACAGCGGCCGGGATGGCTTCGGTCGTCGTCATTGGCGACGCTCCTGACGATAGGTGGAGACGAGGTAGGGCACGATCAGGATGGCCACGATCAGGAGCAGGACCGTCCCGATGGCGGCCGACCTGGCGTAGTCACCGCGGGTGAACTCGACCCACATCTGGGTGGCCGGCACCTGGGTCGTGTAGTTGGTCTGGCCCGCGATCGCCATGATCAGGTCGAAGACCTTCAACGACATGTGCCCGATGATGATGATCGCCGAGAGGGCGACCGGACTCAGCTGCGGGAAGATGACGTGCCGGTAGAGCTGCCACTCCGAGGCGCCGTCGATCCGAGCCGCTTCGCGAAGCTCCTCGGGGATCCCGCGGAAGCCGGCCAGGAAGAGCGCCATCACGTAGCCGCTGAGCTGCCAGATCGCCGGGACGGCGATCGCGAGGATGCCCCAGCGCTCGTTGGTCCACCACGGGTTCTGCAGGAAGTCGAGGTGAAGCGTCTCGAAGAGCCGGTTCAGGCCGGAGGCACGGTCGCCCTCGGCGTTGTTGAGCAGCCAGCGCCAAACCACACCCGAGGCGACGAACGAGACCGCCATCGGGAACAGGTAGATCGCCCGGAAGAGCGACTCGCCTCGGGCCTTGCGCTCGAGCAGCCATGCCCACAGAAACCCGAGGGACAGCGTGCCGACGAGGAACGTCGCGGTGTAGAGCAACAGGTTGCGCAGGGAGTAGATGAAGTCGTCGTCGGTGAACAGGTCGCGGTAGTTGTCCAGCCCCGCGAAGCCCTGCGACGGCCCGATGTTGTGCCGGTCCTGCAGGGAGGTGTGGATGTTGGATCCGATGAGGCCGTAGACGAAGACGCCGATGACGATGACGGTCGGCAGGATCAGGAGTACGGGCGCGACCCACCCGCGACCGCCGGGGCGGCGGCCCCTGGGGCGTCTGGGCCGCTGGGACCGTCCGGGTCGCTTGACGGCGCTGGGCACCGTGGAGGACATGTGTCCGTCCTTTCACAAAGGGCGGCCGAGGAGCTGCGGCGGATGCTGCCTGCCGCAGCCCCTCGGACCGGGTGGGTCATCGGGCTCGAAGGAGCCCTGGGTCACTCGGGCTTGTTGTCCTCGGCGGCCTCGACGAGGCCCTCCTGGAGCTCGGCGACGTCGTTGTTGCTGCCGAACTTCGCGACGGCGGCGGTGATGTCGGTCAGCCAGTTGACCGAGGTCGCTGCACCGTGAGCGAGCGAGGAGACGATCTCGTCCTCGCCCCACGACTTGATCGCGGTCTGCTGGTACTCGTTGAAGTCGGCCGTGTCGGCCGTGGTGCTGGCCGGGATCGAGCCCTTCGCCTTGTTGAAGGCCACCTGGCCCTCGTCGCTGGCGATGGTCTCGAGCCAGGCCTCGGTGCCGGCCGGGTTGGGGCCGTCGACCGGCTTGGTGAACGAGTCGGCCAGGAAGTCGAAGACGCCGTCGGTGCCCGGGACCGGGGTCGCGGTGTAGTCGGTGCCGAGTGTCTTCTTCTGCTCCTGGAAGGCCGCCTCGGCCCAGTCACCCATGACGTTGAACGCGGCCTGGCCGTCGATGACCAGCTGGGTCGCGTCCGGCCAGTCGAGTCCCTGGCGGTCGGTGTTGGTCAGCGAGAGGAGCGTGCTGTACTTCGCCAGCGCGGCCTCGACCTCGCTGCCGCTCCAGTCCGTGGTGCCGTCCCAGAGACCGTTGTACGCCTCAGCGCCGAGGTCGGCGAGGAGCACGCTCTCGAGCAGGTGGACCTGCGTCCAGTCGGTCGCGATCGAGAGCGGGATGATGCCCTCGGCCTTGATCTTCTTCAGGTCGGCGATCCAGGCGTCGAGCGAGTCGTAGGTCTTGCCGGCATCGATGCCGGCCTTCTCCAGGACGGCCGGGTTGGCCCAGAGCACGTTGGCGCGGTGGATGTTCGAGGGGACGGAGTAGATGCCGCCGTCCTGCTTCAGTCGCTCGAGGAGACCCTCGGGGAAGCGCTCGTTCCAGCCCTTCTCCTCGTAGAGGTCGGTGAGGTCCTCGATCTGGCCGGCGTTGATGTAGTCGGTCAGCTCGGCACCCGCGTGCGCCTGGAAGGTGGCCGGCGGCTCACCGTTCTGCAGGCGGGACTGGAGCACGTTCTTCGCGTCGCTGCCGGCGCCACCGGCGACGGCCCCGTTGACGAACTTCAGATCGGGGTTCTGGTCGTCGAACACCTTGACCAGGGCGTCGAGCCCGGCCTTCTCACTACCCTCGGCCCACCAGGTGAAGACCTCCACCTCGTCGGTGCTGCCGCTCTCGCTGTCGCTCCCGCAGGCGGAGACCGCCAGCAGGCTCAGGGCGGCCAGGCCGGCGGCCAGGGCCTTACGCGTTGCGTTCATCTTTGATCCTCCGGTTGCGCGACCGCTACGTCGGTGAGTGATCTGGGTTACTCCCGGCCGCGTGCCGGGACAACGTACGCCTCTCCTTTCTGCCTAGTCAACGCATAACGCAGGACGTTTCCAACCTGATATCTGTCGCAATTCGACATAATCACCTACAGTCTCGGCATGACCACTCCGGAGTCGCGGCTGCGTGTCGCCAATCGCTCCCAGGTTCTAGATCTCCTGGGACGGTCGGCGCCGGTCAGCCGCGCCGAGCTCGCCCAGCGCACCGGACTGTCTCGCAGCACGGTGTCGAGCATCGTCCAAGAGCTGCTCGCCTCCGAGCAGATCGTCGAGACCACCGGCGCCGCCCTGCCCCGCGGGGGCGGGCGGCCGCCGTCGCTCCTCACCGTCAACGGCGCTCCCGGCACGCTCGTCGGCGTCGACATCGGCCACCGGCACGTCCGGGTCGCGGTCGCCGACCTGGCAGCGAAGCCCCTGGCCGAGCACGAGATCCGGCTCGACGCCGACAACTCCCCCATCGAGACCATCGACCGGGCCGCGGCGCTCGTGCGCGAGTGCCTGGCGACGGCCGGCATCGACCCCAGGACGGACCGGGTCCTCGGCGTCGGCATGGGGATCCCAGGCCCGGTCGACCCGCACAGCGGGATCGTCGTCTCCCCCATCCTGGCCAACTGGATCGACCTGACTCCGGGTGACGAGCTGGCCCGCCGCCTCGGCATGCCTGTGCACGTCGAGAACGACGCCAATCTCGGCGCGCTCGCCGAGGTCGCGCACGGCGCCGCGCGCGACGTCGACGACGTCATCTACGTCAAGGCCTCCAGCGGCATCGGAGCCGGGCTGATCCTGGCGGGCGAGCTCTTCCGGGGCGTCACCGGGATCGCGGGCGAGATCGGCCACGTACGTTTCGATGAGAACGGCCCGATCTGCCGGTGCGGCAACCGCGGCTGCCTGGAGAAGGCGTTCGGCGGGTCCAGGCTCGTCGAGCTGCTGCAGCCCGCCTACGCCGAGACGCTGAGCGTCGAGCGGCTCCTCGAGCTCGCCCAGGAGGGCGACATCCGGGTCAACCGGATCCTCGACGACGCCGGCCGTGCCGTCGGCCGCGTGCTGGCCGATCTCTGCAACCACCTCAACCCGGCGCTGATCGTCGTGGGCGACACGATGCGGGACTCGGAGTCCTTCGTCCTCGGGATCAAGGACTCCATCGACCGTTTCACCCAACCCGACACCGCCGCGGCGCTCGACGTGGTGCCGAGCGAGCTCGGCGAGAACGCGGGCGTCATGGGCGCGCTCGTCATGGCGAACTCGGCCGCTCCGGCACGGGCGGGAACAATATGAGCAACCGCTCAGTTGAGCGACACATGACTTCACTCTTCTCACCGTTGAGCCTGGGTTCGACGACCCTCCCCAACCGAGTCCTGATGGCACCGCTGACCCGGATGCGCGCCAGCCAGCCCGGTGACGTACCCAACACGCTGATGGCCGACTACTACCGGCAGCGCGCCTCGGCGGGCCTGATCGTCTCCGAGGGCACCCAGATCTCGCCGCAGGGCAAGGGCTACATGGACACCCCGGGCATCTACTCGACCGAGCAGGTCGAGGGGTGGCGACAGGTCACCGACGTCGTGCACGAGGCCGGCGGACGGATCGCGGCGCAGCTGTGGCACACCGGCCGGGTCTCCCACGAGTCCTTCCACGACGGCGGCCTCCCGGTGAGCGCCTCCGCGCTCCCCTATCGCAACCGCACGACCGTACGCGGCGAGGACGGCACCCCGACCCGGGTCAGCTGCCCCACTCCGCGCGCCCTGGAGACCGAGGAGATCGCGGGCGTGGTCGACGACTACCGTCGCGCCACCCGCAACGCCCGCGAGGCTGGCTTCGACATGGTCGAGGTCCACGCCGCCCACGGCTACCTGCTGCACCAGTTCTCCAGCGCGAGCAGCAACGAGCGCACCGACCCCTACGGCGGCTCCCTGGAGAACCGTGCCCGCCTCACCCTCGAGGTGCTGGACGCGGTCGTAGCGGAGTGGGACCCCGAGCACGTCGCCATCCGGATCTCCCCGATCGGCTCGTTCAACGGTGTCGAGGACCCCGAAGGCGCCGAGATGGGCCTCTACCTCGCCACCGAGATCGGCAAGCGCGGCATCGCGTTCCTGCACCTGTCCGAGCCCGACTGGGCCGGCGGCCCGGAGCTGAGCGACGACTACCGCAAGCAGCTGCGCACCGCACACCCCGGTCCGATCGTGGCCGCGGGCGCCTACACCTCGGAGAAGGCCGAAAGGCTCCTCGGGGCCGACCTGATCGACGCGGCCGCCTTCGGGCGCACCTTCATCGCCAACCCGGACCTGCCCCGGCGCCTGCAGGAGCAGCTGCCCCTCAACGAGCAGAACCCGGCGACCTTCTACGGCGGCGGCGAGGCCGGTTACACCGACTACCCGGAGTGGAGCGCCTGAGTTCATTCCGGGCTCACCCGAACCCCGCATCTCGCGGCCGGTCATTCGGCGGTTACTGGAGACGTGTCTGGATCACCGCGTGGGTCCCGTCGGTGCGCCAGCCAGGTTCGTGCGCTTCCAGGCGTGCGAGGCGATCTTCAGGGATACCAACGGCCAGGTCGGACTTCAGTGTCCGTAGCGCCACCAGCGGCGCTGGGAAGTGCTCGACGAGGTCGGAGAAGCTCGAGGTGGGCGGCCAGCGTCGGTCGCCGACAAGTCGACGATAGTTGAGGTCGCCCTTGATGATCACGAGCTCGGACTCCTCGAGCGCACCGGCGAGGCCGGCGGGGATGTCGTGGAAGGTCAGCGGGCTACACCAGAACGCGTGGGCTTGGACCGCGATCCGCCCGTCGGTGATCGCAGCCGCAAGTCGTGCTGCCATGGCGGCCACCGCGCCGGTGTGCCCGCCGAGGTGGCCGAGGATCGTGAGCAGATCATGGACGGTGGCGTCAGAGACGAAGTAGGGCTGCGGCTTCAGGTGCAGGACCACTCGCGCCGCCCGACGTGTGCTCAAGAGCCGGTCGATGAGCAGCAGATCGGCGACGAGCTCACGGCCGGCGTTGTCTGCGATCAGATCCACCCTGCCCGCGTCGTGCCCACTCAGATGGGACCAGACCTCGTCGGCGTCGTCGACGATGAGATCGTCGACCTGCGCGGCGTCGGCCGATTGCGGCTTGGAGAGCCGGAACCCGAGGTCGGATCGATTGCCCCACAACGACGCGAGCAGAGCACTGTGCAGCCCCTCCTCTTCTGGGGCTGTGACGATGCCCGCGACCTGGTCCAGGTCCCGGTCCAGCTCGCCCGAGATGAGTTCAGCATCCTTCTGCGACTTGAACGGGTCGACACCAGCCCACGGACCGTCGCCGAAGTAGCCGGTGGCCTGCAACAGAAGCCGGTAGAAGTACGACTCCGCCCACAGGAACGGGACCTCGAGCCAAGGGCGACCGACGTACGGGGCCACCCAGGCCTCCCATGCGCTTCGGTCCGCGGACGGCTCGGTGAAGGGCGGCACAACGTCCCGGATCGCCCCACCGAGCTGGTCGAGATTGCGCTGGACCGCCGGCGGGTACGGGAGGCTCGATCGCACCTTCGCGATCAACTCGGGGTGACGTCGAGTCAGCACACCGTTGCCGAAGGAGTCGGGCTCCTTGGAGTCGATCTCCTCGGCGGTCATGCTCTGGCCGGTTCGCATCGTCGGGTCCTTCCGTCTCGGTCGAAGGTAGCGCACCGGCTGCTCACGTCCGACCGCAGAAGGAACCTCGGCCTCGAACGACGTGGAGCTGGCAGTGGCCGGGAGGTGAAGGCCCAGCGGCTCACATCTGCGATGATTCGGCCGTGAGCATCTCGACCCCGTCACGTACCAATGTCGTTGATCGGTTCTTCCAGATCAGTGCCCGCGGATCCACGGTCGGCCGCGAGGTCCGGGGCGGCGTGGTCACGTTCGTCACGATGGCCTACATCGTGGCGCTGAACCCGTTGATCCTGGGCTTCGCGGAAGACGTCAACGGTGACCTGCTCGGCGGCAACGGCGGCGACAACATCGCCGCGATCGCGGCCGGGACGGCGCTGGTGGCGGGCGTGATGACCATCCTGATGGGTCTTGTCGCCAACTACCCGATGGCGCTGGCCACCGGACTCGGGCTCAACGCGTTCGTCGCGTTCTCGATCGCGGGGCAGATGACCTGGGCCGATGCCATGGGGCTGGTGGTGATCGAGGGGCTGGTGATCCTCGTGCTGGTCCTGACCGGCTTCCGGGAGGCCGTCTTCCACGCCGTGCCGCGCGAACTCAAGACCGCGATCTCGGTCGGGATCGGCCTGTTCATCGCGGTGATCGGCTTCGTGGACGCTGGGTTCGTACGCCGCATCCCCGACGCCGCGAACACCACGGTCCCGGTGCAGCTGGGCCCGGCCGGGCAGCTCGCGGGCTGGCCGGTGCTGGTCTTCGTCATCGGTCTCGCCCTGGTCATCACCCTGTGGGTGCGCAAGGTGCGTGGCGCGATCCTGATCTCGATCGCCGTGACCACGGTCCTGGCCATCATCGTCGAGGCGATCGCCAAGCTCGGCGCGAGCAGCGCCGAGAACCCGACGGGATGGTCGCTCAACGTCCCGGCGCTGCCGGACAAGATCGTCGACTGGCCCTCCTTCGCCACGCTGGGCGAGTTCAATCTGCTCGGCTCCTTCGAGAACGTCGGCATCGTGACCGCGGTGCTGCTGATCTTCACGCTCATGCTCGCCGACTTCTTCGACACGATGGGCACGATGACCGCGATCGGCTCCGAGGCCGGGCTGCTGCAGAAGGACGGCACCCCGCCGCGTACGCGCTCGATCCTGGTCGTCGACTCGCTGGCCGCCGCGGCCGGCGGTGCCGGCGGTGTCTCCTCCAACACCTCCTATGTCGAGTCCGCCTCTGGCGTCGGTGAGGGCGCCCGCACCGGCCTGGCCGCGGTCGTCACCGGTGTGCTCTTCCTGCTCACCACCTTCCTGGCTCCCCTCGTCACCGTCATCCCGTCGGAGGCGGCGGTGCCCGCCCTGGTGCTGGTCGGCTTCTTGATGATGCAGCAGGTCAAGGACATCAACTGGAGCGATCCGGGCATCGCCATCCCGGCGTTCCTGACGATCGTGCTGATGCCGTTCACCTACTCGATCTCGGTCGGCATCGGTGCCGGCTTCCTCGCCTACGTGCTCATCAAGATCGTCCGCGGCGAGGCGAAGAAGCTGCACCCGCTGATGTGGCTGGTGGCGGTGCTGTTCGCCGTCTACTTCGCGATCCACCCGATCTCGAGCTGGCTGGGCTGACGGTTGCGGGCAGATGCTGGACCGTTCAGCCCAGCATGTCCTTGACGAGCGGTACGACCCGGGTGCCGTAGAGCTCGATCGAGCCCATCAGGTCCTCGTGGCGCACACGGCCCTGGTCGTACTTCAGGTCGAACCGGTCGACGCCGAGCACCTTGATGGTGCCGGCCAGCTTCCGGGCGACCGTCTCGGGCGAACCGACATAGAGCGACCCGCCCTCGATCTCGCGCTCGAAGTCGCCGGCCGCCGGCGGCGGCCAGCCACGCTCGCGACCGATCTGGGTACGCATGGCCAGCCAGCCTTCGTAGACCGTCTCACGGGCCTGCTCGTCGGTCTCCGCGACGAACCCGGGTGAGTGGACGGCGACGCGTCGGCGCGGGACGCCGAACTCGTCCTGGGCGCGCTCGAAGAGGTCGATGTAGGGCGCGAACCGGTCGGCGGGCCCGCCGATGATGGCCAGGAAGAGGCCGAGGCCGTGACGGGCGGTGCGCACGACCGACTCCGGGCTCCCGCCGACCCCGACCCACGCGGTCAGACCGTTCTCGGTGCGGGGGAAGACCTCCTGGTCGGTGAGCGCCGCGCGGGTGCGACCCTCCCAGGTGACCTTCTCCTCCTTCATGAGGGCGGTGAGCAGCTCGAGCCGCTCCTCGAAGAGCTCCTCGTAGTCGGCGAGGTCGAAGCCGAACAACGGGAACGACTCGGTGAACGACCCGCGCCCGGCCACGATCTCCGCGCGACCGTTGGAGACCGCGTCGAGGGTGGCGAACCGCTCGTAGACCCGCACCGGGTCATCGGAGCTCAGCACGGTCACGGCGGAGCCGAGCCGCAGCCGCTCGGTCCGGGCCGCCACCGCGGCGAGCACCATCTCCGGGCTGGAGACCGCGAAGTCGCGGCGGTGGTGCTCCCCCACGCCGAAGAAGTCGAGCCCGACCCGATCGGCGAGCACACCCTCGTCGACGATGTTGCGGATCACCTGCGCATGGTGCTGCGGCTTGCCCTCGGCGTCGTGGGTGACCCCACCGAAGGTGTCCAGTCCGAACTCGATCTCAGTCATGTCGGTTGAAACCTCAACCAGTCGTGGCGCATTCCCAGGGCTGTGTCGGGATCGCCTCCTAGCGGCCGCGCCGATCCGTTGACTTCGAGTGCGCTCCAACTCCTAGCGTGCGCAGCATGACCTTCGAGAACCCTTCCCAGGACCCCACCTCCCGCGCAGTTCGCCAAGACCACGGTCGTGAGATCCTCGACGCGATCGACGGTGAGGCCGGTGCCCGAGTCATCGACGCCCTCGCCGACATCGCCCCGGAGCTGGGGCACCAGATCGTCGCCTGGGGGTTCGGCGAGATCTATGCCCGCCCCGGCCTGGAGCCGCGGGACCGTCAGCTCGTCACTCTCGGCATGCTCACCGCCCTGGGTGGCTGCGAACCCCAGCTCGAGGTGCACATCAACGCAGCCCTCAACGTAGGACTGACGCCCGAACAGATCATCGAGGCCTTCCTCCACTCCGCGGTCTACTGCGGCTTCCCCCGCGCCCTGAACGCCACCTTCACAGCCAAGAAGGTTTTCGCCGAACGCGGTCTGCTCCCCCTCAGCTGATCTCGGAGCGCTCTCTTCTCCGCTCTCTTCTCCGCTCACGCCGACGTGGTTCAGGCCGCGAGCCTGTGGTCGAGGAGTACGTCGCGCAGCACGAACTCGGCCCGGGACAGTGGCGGCGCGTCTGGTTGCCAGGTGTCGGGTGGTGGACTCACATAGGTGTGGCCGGTGGGTGTGATGGTGATGATGCTGCCGTCGGGTGCAGGTCTGGCTTGCCAGCCGAGGGCTTCCTTGGCTTGATTGCATCTTTCGCACAAGCCTTGAAGATTCGCGGCCTTGGTTTCGCCTCCGTCTGCGTGGCGCTGGGCGTGGTCGATGTTGCGGATGGGTGCGTCGCAGCCGTTGGTGCGGCAGATCCCGCCGTCGCGGGTGGTGATGAACTCGGCCAGGCCGTCGGGGGCTTTGCGGGAGCGAGACTCCATCGCCACTAGCTGTCCGGCCGGGTCGGTGAACAGGCGGCGGACGAAGACCTCGGCGTCGTTGAGTGCTTCACGGGCCCATGCTGCAGGGACGGGGCCATAGCCTTCGACCACGGCCGGCTCGTCACTGTCGTTGGTGAGGGCGTCGGCGGTCATCACGATCTTGACCTCGATCCGAGGCTTGGCGCCGTCGGTGGTGGTGCGGCCGGTGACGCGGTCGACGAGGGTGTCGGCCATGACCTGACCCCTCGTTCGTTCATCCCCAGCAGCCTGGGCAGCCTTGGCTGCCTGGTCGAGTGCAGCGTAGACGGCGACGCCGTCCTTGATCGGTAACAGGACACCGAGCCAGGTCATCGTGTCCGGTGCCGGCCGGACGCTGACCCGGCGGTCCTTCTCCGCGTTCGCGGCTCGCTTGACGACGGATTCCTGGTCGAGGGTGATCGCGAGTGTCTTGGCCGCGTTCTCGAGCTGTCGCAGCCCCATGGTCACCGCCGCAGGCGGTTCGCCGTCGGGGTCGAGGGCGCAGAGCTGGTAGTCGATGACTCGGCGGTCGTCTAGTGAGAGGCAGGCGGTCTCGCGGGCGAGGATGGTGGCTTGCCACTGCGAGAACAGGCCCGCTTTCATCAACGCGAAGGTGTGGGGCATCTCGGCGACCAAGATCTTCGCCAGCCCGAGCAGTTTGGCGCCCTTGGCCGGTGAGACCCGCCGGGCGAGCGCGATCTGGGAGGCGACGCCTTCGCTCAGCTTGCGGGAAGGGACCCCGGCCTCGGCCTGGCGTGCCCGGGTGGCTTCCTCGAGGCGTACGGCTGCTTCTGCTTGCACGGCCTCAGCGACGCACTTGATCTCTTCGAGCCGAGCGATCCAGTCGACGAGCTCGCCCTCGGACGCACCCAGGGGCGGCCCGGTGAGGAGCTGGTCGACGGTCTCGTTCATACGCCTCATTATATGCGGAACAGTACCGTAGCGCTACCTGTTTTTGCTGGTCAGACCCGATTTGCGCAGTCCGTGAACAAGTACCCTGGACCCCGCGCCACACTCTCGCCGCCGCCCCGATAATGGCGAAATCTTTCTCGATCAGGTGCCGAGTCAAGGACCGCGAAGCGGCCGGCGAAGCCGGCGGGCCGAAGGCCCGTCCTTGACGCGGCGACTGATCGAGAAACACTCGAAGAAAGGGTCGGCGGCGAACCCCGCAACGAAGAAACGGTCGCTTAGCGAGGTTTCCTCAAGGGAGGTCTCGACAAGCTCGACCCCCGAAGTCAGTCGATGTGGAAGTCGCTCACGTTGACATCCACAGCCACCACGTCGATGTCGAAGTAGTCCTCGACCGCCTCGATCACCTTGGTGCGGATGGTGACAGCGTTGGCCTTGACCTGGGTGCCGTAGGTGATCACGTAGGACACGGTGATGTTGGCGACATCGTCGGCGATGTCGACCACGGTGCCCTCGTCGTCGATGGCGTGTACGCCCTCGACCTTGGCCACGATGTGGTGGACCAGGCGCTCGACGAGACCCTCGCTCACGGTCGACTTGCCGCGCTCCTCGCGGGCGGCACGGGCGGCGCGCAGGACACCGGTCAGAGTCGAGTCGGCGGTCGGCTCCGGCTCGACGACCGGCTCCGGCGCGAAGCCGGGCGCGGGGGTCTCGGACACGATCTCCTCGGTCACGGTGTCGACGGCGTCGGCGACCTCATCGGCGGGCGCCTCGGTGGCGTCCTCGGTCGGCGCCTCGGTGGCGTCCTCGGTCGGCGCCTCGTCGACGATCACCTCGGTGTCGTCGACCTCGACCTCGGTCTCGGTCTCCATGGGCGCCTCCTCGACCACGTCGGTCGGTTCGCCAGCCGTCTCGGCCTCCTCGACCTCCTCGGCAGGCTCGTCAACAGCCTCAACGGTCATGTCGGCGTCCTCGGCCTCCACTTCGGTCGCCTCATCGGCCTCGGGAGCCAGGACGACGTCCTCGGTCTCCATCAGCGTCTCCTCGACGACAGCAGCCTCCTCGGCCGGCGCCTCGTCCTCGACGACGTCGACGATCTCCGCGTCGCCCTCGACCGACTCGGCCACGTCAGCAGCCTCGTCGACAACCTCGTCGGCCGGCTCGGCGTCGAGCTCCTCCGACTCGGCCAGGTCGGCCGACTCGACCGTCTCCTCGGGCTCGACGTCGGCCAGCTCGTCCTCCGCCTCACCGACGGTCTCCTCGGTCACCTCGGCGTCGGCCTCGACCGTTCCGGTCGCGTCGGCCGACGCGAAGGAATCGATGACCTCGACCTCGGACGACTCACCCTCGTCCGCGGTCACCGCGGCATCCTCAACCTCGGTCGGCTCCTCGGCAGCGACCTCCTCGTCGAGCGCCGCACCCTCCGGCTCGACGACGGTCTCCACGACCTCGTCGGACTCGATCGCGTCGGCGGGCACGAAGGTGTCCTCGGCGTCGACCTCGACCCCGTCAGGCTCGGTGATCTCAGCGACGTCCTCGGTCGCACCTTCGACGGCAACGTCCTCGGCAACGACCTCGTCCGCGGCGTCCGTCACCTCGGCGTCCGTCACCTCGGCGTCCGTCACCTCGGCGTCCGTCACCTCGGCGTCCGTCACCTCGGCGTCGATCGCGTCGACAACGGCCTCGGTCTCCGGCGCCTCGTCGACCGCCGTCTCCTCGACAGCGGGCTCCTCGGCAGTGGGCTCCTCGACAACGGGCTCCTCGACCTCCTCGGTGGTCTTGGCGACGGCGGCTTCGGCGTCGACGCCCTCGAGCGGCGCCTCGTCTACAGCCTCGACGGGCTCGGTCACGGCGACCTCACCGACGACGTCGCTGTCCACCTCGCCACTGATCTCGACCGTCTCGACGGCGAGCTCGGCCACCTCGGCAGCCGGGGCCTCCTCGGTGTCGGTGACGACGTGCTGGGGGTCGGAGAGCGGGTCGACCGCGGGGGCCTCGGAGATGGGCTCGATGACGGGCTCGGCGGTGGCCTCAGCAACCGGCTCGACGACCGGTTCGGCGACCGGCGAAGCCGGGGGCTCGGTGACGTACACGCTGGCCTCGGGGGCAGCCAGGCTCTCGCCGTAGCCGGGGGCGGAGACGTCGGTCGACTCGCCCTCCCCGGCCTTCGGCTGCTCGTTCTTGTGACGGTTGAAGATGCCGCTGATGAAGTCGGACATGGCTTCGCATTCCTTCGAGTGAGGGGAGGGTTGTTGGTCGAGCGCTCACAACTGGGCGTGATGCTAGGGCTGGCACGCAGTGAGTCGGGTCACGTGTCTTTGATTCCCTTGTCTTGTACCCCAACGGAGTCCGGGATGAGGAGTGCCTGTGTCAAACCTTCCGGGGACATTCGCCCACCGTTCAGCCAACGTCGGAGACCCACCGGAGCACGCGCTGTAGAACGACGGAGGAGCACGTACGTCACGACAGAAAGCCCGGGGAGAGACGATGAATCCACTGCTTCTCCCACTGGTCGCCGCACAGGCCGCGTACGTCAACCGGATCATCGGAAAAGAGCCTCGCCCGGAGGGTCCGACGAAGGGTTTCGTGCCGTGGCCGGCGGCCGAGGACGGATCCAGCCCGCTGCGGCTGCTGGTGATCGGCGATTCGTCCGCGTCGGGGCGTGGCGCGCCCACGCACGACCTCGCCTTCGCTGGTTCGATGGCGCGCGCGATCGCGCAGCGGACCGAGGGTCCGGTCGAGTGGCGGGCGTTCGGGAAGTACGGCGCGACCAGCGAGCGGATCCGGCACGGAATCCTGACGAAGGTCACCGGCGAGTGGGACCTCGCCGTGCTCCTGGTCGGCGTCAACGACATCCTGGCGCGCCGCTCGGTCGAGGCCTGGACACGCGATCTGACCGCGATCGTCGAGACCCTCCAGGAGCACGCCGCGCACACCGTGCTCCCAGGGATCCCTGAGTTCGACGCGTTCCCGTCACTCCCCCGCACGCTGCGGCGCTACCTCGCCGAGCGCGGGAAGGTGCTCGACGTGGCAGCGCGTCTGGTCTGCGCCGGACGTACGTCGGTGCAGTGGGTGAGCTCCGCCGACCTCGGTCCCGCGGAGCCGTCCTTCTTCGCCGCCGACGGCTTTCACGCCTCGCCGGCGGGCTATGAGCGCTGGGCCCAGGCGATCTGCGACCACCTCGACCTGTGACCGACCGACACCGATGTCACGGCACCACGAGCTGTGCGAGCGGCACATGGTGCTGGCCCGCATGGACGTCGCGGTCGCGCAGCGAACCCTGCGAGAAGGGGCGCGGGTAGGAGATCTTCACGACGTTGAGCGACGGGATCCGGAAGATCTGGACCGACCCGGCGTCGACCCGGTAGAGATCGGCGACGACGGTCTCGTCCAGGAACGTCTCGTCGGCGGCGATCCGGTAGCCGTCGGCGTCGCGCATGAACAGCTCCATCGTGATCCAGAACGGCCCGGCGTTCTTGGAGCGGACCTCGATCGCGAGGTCCCCCAGGGTGGTCTCAGCCATGGTGCTTCTCTCCCATCTCGGTGCGGAACATCGCGGTCGGTGTCAGGCTGTCGACGGCGTGGTTGAGGACGAACTCGTACGCGGCCCCTCGCTCGACCTCCGCGGGCGAGCCTGGGAACGCCAGGCTGGGCAGGTAGTCCATGTCCTGGGCCGGCAGGTGCAGCATCAACGGGTTGGCGACCTTGGCGACCGCGGTGGCCAAGGCCTGGTCGGCGGCGCGGACGAGCAGCATCACCCCGACCTCGCGCGGCGGCTCGGTGGATGGGTCCAGGTCGCCGAGGACGGCGTTGTAGCCGTAGAGGCGCAGGTCGTAGGCGTAGTCCTCGCCGGTCAGGCCGAGGGTCTGCTCGACCCGGTGGGTGAGGACGGCATGCATCAGCGAGGCCCAGCCCTCGATGTCCGCGAGGATCAGCGGGTCTCGGATCGCGGAGAACGACATCGTCTCGTAGCCGGTGATCCGGGCGCCCTCGAGCTTGATGGTGTGCTGCTCCGCGTGGTGGAACAACGACCCCTCGACACGCACCCGGCGCTCGTCGAGCGCCGTGTAGACGGCGTCACGCACATCCAGAGTGCCGTCCGGCTCCCGCATCTGAAACGGGTTCGCCGTCTCGTACAGCATGTGGGCGGCCACCGAGATCGGCGTGCACGCGGCACTCTCGTCGAGCGGCTCGATCGTGAATCCGGTCCGATCGATGGTCGCGAAGACTCCGCCCGTCCTCGGGTTGGTCGTGCACTGGCCGCCGCACTCGACGATCTTGGCCGCATGCCAGGTCGGCCCGGCGGGCATCCCCTTCAGCAACGCGTACGCTGCGGCGTTGGCCGTGTCGGTGGCCCGCCCGGCCAAGACCACCTGAGCCCCGGACGAGAGCGCTTCGGCGATCGGCTCGTGACCCATCATGGCGACGATATGGGTGCAGTCCTCGAGGGTCGCGACGTCCAGGTCGCCCAGCGGCGGCAGCGGACGGATCCGGCCGGCCTCGAGCGGGTTCTTCAGGTCGGCCGCGCGCTGCTCGCTGTAGATCCGCGCGACCTTCATCGACAGACCCTCCTCGGCGAGCAGGTCGGCGACGATCCCGGCAACCCAGTCGACACCGTCGTCGGTGCCGCTCGTGCCGCAGGAGCCGACGATGAGCGGGATCCCGGCCCCGGCCGCTGCCCGGAGCAGCAGCCGCAGGTCACGAGAGACCGCCGCAGCCGTCGTCTTCGGCTTCGAGGCCCCCAGGTAGTGAGGGCCCGAGTCGGTGGAGCCACCGTCGACGGCGATCACGTCTGCCCCCAACGCGATCCCGCGGGTGATCGTCTCCTCCGGGAATCCGGCACCCAGCATCCCGCTGGGCACCATGATGCTGACGGATTCAACGTTGTCGCTGGTCATCTGCTGTTTCTCTCCTCGATCAGGTGGGCGTTGACGGCAAGTTCCGGTAGGCCCGCGAGCGCGTCGAGCGCGACTCCGGACCGCACATGGTCGGTCGTGATCAGGATCCGCGCCATCGCCCTCACACCACCCTCTCGGCGTCGCCGCGCCGCTGGCTGCGGTCGATCCACACCACGATCGCGACCGCGACCGCCGCGACGACCGCGATGTCGAGCAGCATCGTCGGCCAGCCCAGGATGTCGACCGCTCCGCCGATCAGGGCCGGACCGAGGAAGGCACCGCTCTGCCACGCCACCGCATAGAGCGCGGCGTACGTCCCGAAGACCCGCGCCGACGGCGCCAGGTTCCACAGCACGACGACGGCGTTGACCAGGAAGGCCGAGGCACCGGCTGCGCCGATGCAGAGCGCCACGACGGTGCCTGTCGGAGTCTGCACCACCGTGCCGAGGACCATGGCGGACGCGAAGACCGTCATGCCGCCGATCATCGTGCGCAGCCGGCCGAAGCGCTCGGCGAGCAGCGCCGACGGGTAGGCGGCGAGCAGGAACGCGACCCCGCTCGGCAGGGTGAGCCCGCCCGCATCGCCGCGCGACATCCCGAGGGTCTCCATGCCGTAGGGCGTGACCAGAGCACGGGAGCCGGCCCAAGCGCTACCGAAGACCAAGATGGCCACCATCAGCAGCAGCCGGCTGCGGTCGGTGTCTCGCACGATCTCCCAGATCGTGTCGCGGATGCGCGCCTGCCCGACCGGAGTCGACTCCTCCGCGACATCCTCGGCCACGGCTGCCCGGTAGCCGGACGAGGAGCTGTCGCGGATCGAGAGGCACAGCACGGTCACCGAGACGAGGGTGATCAGCGCGATCACCGCAAAGGCGAGGTGCGGGTGGTCGTCGACCAGCAGGATGCTGACCACGGCCGCGACGATGACGGTGAGGCTGGAGGCGATCTTGACCGCGGCGTTGGCGCGGCTGCGGCGCTCGGGGGCGATGAAATCGGGCACCAGCGCCTCGCCGATCGGCTTGAACGAGTTCGACACCAGCGCGAACGCGACGATGACGGCGATGAGCAGCGGAAGCGTGTCCGCCGTGTGCGGCAGGATCACGAACAGCACCGCCGCCAGGGGCATGCCGACGGCGAGGTAGGGCATCCGCCGGCCCCACCGTGTCCGGGTCCGGTCCGACCGGTTGGCCATCCAAGGCTGGATGAAGATGCCGAGCAGGTTGTCCATGCCCATGATGAACCCGACCAGTGCGGCGCTGGCCAGGTGCTCGCGCAGCAGCGGTGGCACCTGGCTGTCGTAGAAGTTCCACATCGACTCCTGCGCGAAGACCGCAAGCGCGACGAGAAGGGTGATCCGGCGAGGCCCGAGCTGCCGTGGCGGTGCGATGGGGATGGTGGTGCTCACGAAACGGACCTCCGTGGTCTCTGCCTGGACTCTGCGCGACTCGCATGGCTTCTGAGGGCTGTGGCGGCGCTCACAGTAGTTTTGCTACAGCAAAACAGTCAAGAGGTGGCAGACCCGGAGAACTGGCCTAGGATCTCGATCATGTCGATCTCCTCCCCCGAGAGCACTCCGGAGACCACGACCGTCGCCGAGCGCGTCTATCAGGCCCTACGCAGCCAGATCGGCTCCGGCGAGCTCGAGCCCGGATCCAAGGTGACCGAGCGAGGCATGGCCGAGCGCATGGGCGTGAGCCCCACCCCGGTCCGCGAGGCGATCCGACGACTCGAGCTCGACGGCCTGGTGGAGCGAGTGGGGCCGCGTACGACCCTGGTGGCCCGGATCGAGGAGGACGCGAGCCACGACCTGGCCGAGGTCGAGGTCGCGCTGCGGGGCCTCGCCGCCCGGTTCGCCGCGAGGCACGTGACCCCCGCCGAGCTCGACGAGCTCGACCGGCTGCTCGACGAGGCCGACGACCTGGTGGTTCTGATGCGGGCGCGACACCGCGACGGCAAGCCGGTGGAGAAGCACGCCGATCGCTTCCTCGACGTCCTCGGCCGCTTCAACGACCAGGTCAACGCAGCTGCCCACAACCCGGTGCTGCTACGCCTCCTGGAGCAGTCCCGCTCGCTCACACCGTCACAGCAACGAGAGATCACCCGCTCACACCTCCTCGCCGGCGACGAGTTCGGCGCCGACCGCTACACCGAGCACCGAGCCCTCGTGGTCGCCCTGCGCAACCGGGACGCCGTCGAAGCCGAGCGCATCGTCACCGAGCACGCCGCACGCGGCCTCCTCGACCTGCGGCGCGAGATCTAGTGGCAGGGGTCTTCACCGGCTTCGCAACGATCAGCGTCCTCATCGCGCTGGGCGCCCTGCTCGCCCAGCTGCGGGTCCTCGACGAGCGCGGGCAACGGACAGTGTCGACCGTCGCGTTCTACGTCGCCAGCCCGGCGCTGCTGATCACGGTCATGGACGACAGCGATCTCGGTTTCGTGCTCTCCGGCAACCTGGTCGCGGTCGCGAGCGGCGTGCTGGTCGCCGCCACGCTCGTGGCCACCGTCGAGACGCTGCGCCGCCGCGGACTGGGCAACACGGTCGTCGCGGTCCTGTGCGGCTCCTACGCCAACGCCGGCAACCTCGGGCTGCCGATCGCGGCGTACGTCCTCGGTGACCCGGTCCTGGTCGCGCCGACGCTGCTGCTTCAGATGCTGGTGCTCCAGCCGCTGGCGCTGATGTTGCTCGACGTCGACGCAAGCACCACGAGGCTGTCGTTCTGGGCCGTGGTCCGCCGCCCACTGACCAATCCGATCACCGTCGCCTCCGCGATAGGCGTGGCCCTCTCGGTGAGCGACGTCGACCTGCCCGAGGTGGTCTTGGCGCCCCTGGAGCTGGTGGCCGGGATGGCCGTCCCGTCGATGCTGATCGCCTACGGCGTCGCGCTCCGGCTCGGCCCGCTGCCCGGACGCGGTGTCCCGGCGCTCGACCTGGCGGCCGTGGTCGCGACCAAGCAAGTGGTGCAGCCCGTCGCGGCGTATCTCGTCGGGCGGTTCGTGCTCGGGCTGGACGCCGAGGCGCTGCTGGCCGTGACCGTGCTGTCCGCGCTGCCGACCGCCCAGAACGTGTTCGTCGTCGCGCAACGCTATGACCGTGCCACCCTGCTGGCCCGAGACGTCATCTTCGTCAGCACGCTGGCCACGGTGCCGGCGATCCTGCTGGTCGTCCTGCTGCTCACCTAGCGCACCCGACGAAAGTCCCTTGCGAGCGCACTTCTTCCGGCGTACCCTCGCGATATATCGGGACACTACGCCGACAGTCGATCGGCCGCACATAGGGAGACGACATGAGCAACCTCGACAACCTGCGGGTGAGCGAGGCCGACCGAGAGGAGGCTTCGGCGAGGCTCGCCGAGCACTACTCGACCGGCCGCCTCTCCGGCGACGACTACTACGAGCGCCTGGATGCGGTCTGGTCAGCTCGGGTGGGATCCGACCTGGAGATGCTCTTCACCGACCTGCCCAGAACCGTGCCGCAGCCGCCCCAAGCCGCCCGCCGCCCACGCCGGAACCGTCCGCGGGCCCTCCCGCTGGTCGCCTGCTTCCTGCTCGTGGCATTCGGGCTGATCGCGATGGGCGTGCCGTGGTGGATCTTCGCCGCGATCGGCGGCGGGGCGCTCCTGTTTCACAACAAGCACAGCCACGAGAAGCACCACCGTCACCACCACGCGATGACACCCGCCTGCCAGCACGTCCACGGCCGACCGGGAGCCCAGCGGTAGGAGGGTCACTCGGCGGGAGCGAGGATCCAGACCGCGGCGTCGGTCGGCAGGTCGCCCACGACCGGATCGCCGCTGTACATCACGATCTCGCCCTCGGGCAGCGGCGTCGGCTCCATCCCGCAGTTGAGGACGACGACCAGCTCGCGCCTCGCGCCCTCGGAACCACCGACCCCGCCGCGACGGAACGAGACGACGCCCTCGGGGGCGTCCAGGATCTCGACATCCTCGTCGGCCCCGAGCGCATACGTACGTCGCGCCGACAGCGCCGCCCGGTAGAACTCCAGCGTGGAGTCCTTGACCCCGTTCTGAGCCGCCACGGTCAGGTCCACCCACTCGGCCGGCTGCGGCAGCCACGGCTGCATCGGCAGCTCCTCCTCGGGCACCTGGCTGAACCCGAAGGGCGGCTCGAAGCCGCTCCACGGCAGCGGCACCCGGCAGCCGTCACGACCACCTTCGCCGGTCTCCGACCACGGGTCCTCCTGATACTCAGGCGGCAGATAGACCTGCGGCAGACCGAGCTCCTCGCCCTGGTAGAGGTACGCGGACCCCGGCAGCGCCAGCATCGTCAGCGTCGCCGCGCGCGCCCGGTGCAGCGCCTGGAGCCCGTCACCGTAGCGTGAGCGGTGGCGTACGACGTCGTGGTTCGACAGGACCCAGGTCGGCGCCGCCCGCGACGGGCCGAGGGCCTTCAACGTCGACCCGATGACCTCGGTGAACGCCTCGGCAGACCACTGCGCCTGCAGCCAGGAGAAGTTGAACGCCTGGTTGAACTCGTCGGCGCGTACGTAGCGTCGCAGCTCCGCCGGGCCGGGGGTCCAGGCCTCGGCGACCATCATCCGGTCGCCGTCGAAGGAGTCGATCAGCCTGCGCCAGTCGCGATAGATCTCGTGGACGCCCGGGTTGTCCCACATCGGCGCATCGGTGACGCCCCGCTGGTACATCACCGCGGCGTCGGAGGTGAGCGCGAGGCCCTCGGGGACGACCTGGTCGCGAAGGTCCTTGAAGAGCCCGTGGGCGATGTCGACCCGGAACCCGTCCACGCCCCGCTCGAGCCAGAAGGTGAGGATCTTGGTGAACTCAGCGACGACCTCGGGGTTGTGCCAGTTGAGATCGGGCTGGTCGTCGTCGAAGAGGTGGAGATACCACTGCCCGCCCTCCGCGCTTCGCGCGGTCACTCCCTCGCTCGGCGCGAGCGGACGAGCAAGCTCGCCGCTCGACCTCGCTCCGGTCGTCTCGACCCGCGTCCAGGCGGGGCCGCCGAAGACCGAGCGCCAGTTGGTCGGCGGCTCCTCGCCGTTCTCGCCTCGGCCGTCGCGGAAGATGTAGCGGTCTCGCGCCGCGGATCCCGGCTCCGCGGCGAGCGCTTCGGCGAACCAAGGGTGAGCCGACGAGGTGTGGTTGGGCACCAGGTCGACGATCACCTTCAGCCCCACCTCATGAGCCCTGGCGAACAGGCTGTCGGCGTCCTCGAGGGTGCCGAAGATCGGGTCGACGTCACAGTAGTCGGCGACGTCGTAGCCGTGGTCGTTCTGCGGCGAGGTGTAGAACGGGCAGATCCAGACCGCATCGACACCCAGCGCGGCGAGATAGCCCAGATGGTCGGTGATGCCCTGCAGATCGCCGAGCCCGTCGCCGTTGGAGTCCGCGAACGATCGCGGGTAGATCTGATATGCGACGGCCTCGCGCCACCATGGCTGGTCCACGTGTCCCACTCTCGTCGGTTGGCTACCCATACCCCGATCTTGTCGATGCGATGCTCGGGATTGTCAATCCGCACGGTCCGAGCCCTGCCGGCCGCGCCGGATCCGACGCCTGAAACGCCGAGAAGAGGGGGCTGCCCGAAGTCGGTCTTTGGCATGTACGCTTATGAGCGTTGAAGGAGGCGTCCCCACGCGCTTCACGGTTGCTCGGTGACCGTTCGCGCAGCACTTGGTCTTCCGCGGAAGCAGAAATCAGGACTCGTGGATTCAACGCCCAAAGGGCGGCACGGAGTCGCCCTGTTTACACAAGGATTAGATTCATGACTCAGGGAACCGTGAAGTGGTTCAACGGCGACAAGGGCTTCGGCTTCATCGCCCAGGACGACGGGGGCGACGACGTCTTCGTGCACTTCTCCGCGATCCAGACCCAGGGCTACAAGTCCCTGGACGAGAACCAGCGCGTCGAGTTCGACGTCACCCAGGGCCCGAAGGGCCCGCAGGCCGAAAACGTCCGTCCGGTCTGACTTTCGAGCCTGCGCCGCAGCGAGGAACGAGCTGCGGCGCAACGCGAGAAGGTCGAGCGAGCGCAGCGGCTGAGCTTGCGAAGCCGCGAAGCGGGTCGAGACCCAAGCGACTGCAACGACAACCCCGTTCCTGCTCCGGCAGGGGCGGGGTTGCCCTCGTAAACGGCGTCATGACGGCTCGGGAAGCCTGGTGACGTCGACCCAGCCCCGGGCCTCGCTGATCGTCTCGAGGTCGCCGAGGGTGAGCGCGATCGTCGTGTTGGCACCGCCGGCGGCGGGATAGACCATGTCGAAGCGCTTCAGGGAGGCGTCGAGCCAGACCTCTGCGGTCGGCGGGTTGCCGAAGGGGCAGACGCCCCCGATCGCGTGTCCGGTCATGGGCTCCACGTCCTCGGCCGCGAGCATCCGTGCCTTGGTGCCGAAGTGGGCCTTGAACTTCGCGTTGGCGATCTTGGCGTCACCGGCCGCGACGACGAGGATCGCGGCAGAGCGGTCCTCGGTGTAGAGACTGATGGTCTTGGCGATCTCCGCAGGCGAGACGCCGAGCGCAGCCGCGGCGAGCTCGACGGTCGCCTTGGAGTCCTCCGACTCGATGATCTCCCCACCGCGTCCGAATCGGTCCAGGTGGGCTCGGGCCAGCTCGATCGACATGCTCCCAGCCTAGTGGCGCGTCCCACCACCGAAGGAGTCGGTGACCGCTCGGTCGGCGAAGATGCGGTACTCCATCGGGGACGGCGATCCGAACGGCGAGCTCGGCACCGCGCCGCACGCGATGATCAGGTTCCCCGAGCGGCGACCCTTCATCGTCGCCGGCTCGACGCCGATGACCATGTCACCGAGGTCTCGGGCAGCCGCGACGAAGTCCCGCACCCGCGCGAACGGCGCGCGGTCGACCAGGTTGGCGACGAAGACTCCGGAGGGGGCGAGCACGCGGCGTACGTCCTCGACGAAGGCGGCGGAGGTGAGCTCGGCCGGAGTGTGTCCACCGTCGAAGGCATCGAGGACCACCATGTCGGCGAAGCCGTCGCGGACGCCACCGATACCGCTCTTGCCGTCGACGGGGCGCACCTTGATCCCGCTGCGCGGCGGTAGCGGCGCCTCGCGGCGTACGCGTTCGATGATCTCGACCGACGGCTCGAGCACGATCTGGGAAGAGCGTGGACGGGTCGCGTGGACGTAGCGCGGCAGCGTCATCGCGGCTCCGCCGACGTGCAACACCCGCACTGGCCCTGGCGGCAGACGGTCGATAACATCGCCGACACGCCTCATGTAGTCGAAGACGAGGCGGGTGGGGTCGCCCAGATCGACGGCCGACTGCTGCATGTCGTCGAGCTCGAGCACATATACATCACTGGGCATAGCTGAGATACCCTACCCCGGCGTGGAAATGGGGGACTTGTTCCTCTATTGTGACCTGCGCTACAGCGGAACGATAGCCCGTTACGACCACCCAACGAGATACCCCCCGGGGCATTTTCCACGTCTCCAGATCCACTTCCGCCGATCCCCCACACCCGAGCCGGCGAGGAACGAGAGGAAGTCAGACAGCGTGACAACCATCGAAGAAGTCACGATCGGGGCGTTCAGCCAACCCCTGGTCGGGATGTCGTTCATCATCTCCGTTCTCGGCTCATGGGTCGGTCTGACCTGTGCGAGCCGCGCCCGCCGCGTGGACGGTGGCACCGGGTCCTGGCTCTGGCTCTTCGGTGCGGCGGCCTCCATCGGCGGCGGCGCGATCTGGTCGATGCACTTCATCGGCATGCTGGCCTTCGACAGCCACGTGGCGTACGCCCTGGACGTCGGCACCACGCTGATCTCGCTGGTGGTCGCCATCGCCGCTGCGATGGTCGGCATGCTGATCGCGACGGCGCTCCGCGGTAACGCGGGCTACATCGTCGGTGGTCTGGTCACCGGGGCCGGCGTGGGAGCGATGCACTACACCGGCATGTACGCCATGGACATGAGCGCCAAGATGGTCTGGAAGCCGACGATCGTCGTCATCTCCATCGTCATCGCGCTGGTTGCCTCGGCGCTCGCGCTCTTCTTCGCCTTCAACGTCACCACGCGGCTCATGCGCGTGGGCGCTGCCCTCATCATGGGCATCGGTGTGTGCGTCATGCACTACACCGGCATGCTCGCCCTCGAGATCCACAGCTCGCCCGACGACAAGCTCGGGCACGTGAGCGGCGCCGACCCGGTCTATCTGGCGATGCCGATCTTCGCGATCTCCGCCGGCATGCTGATCGTGATCGGCTTCGGCACCATGTTCGCGGGCATCAACGACGACCTCGAAGACCCCTGGACCCCGGAGCAGCGGGCCCGCGCCGAGGCCGGTTCACCTCAGATGATGGCGCAGGGGCCAGCCATGGGGCAGCCGGCCGTCCCCGGCCAGCCGCACGACCTGCTCCAGCAGCCCCGGCAGCCGCTGCAGCGGCTCCCCACGCGCCAGCCGGCCGCCTCCGGCAGCCCGCAGGCGGGTCAGCCCGTCGGCGAAGGCATCGGCAACATGTTCGCCCAGCGCCCCCAGCGGCCCACCCAGCGGCCCACCCAGCTGCGACCGCAGAACGGACGCTGGACGCCTCGGCCCTACGCCCAGCAGGCCTCCGAGAGCCTCTCGGAGCCACAGCCGGACCTGTTCAGCCGCCAAACCGGCCAGCCCGGCGGCGAGGCCGGCAACGAGCCGCAGCCGCGGCCGCAGCGCCCTCCAGGCTGGCTGCCGCCGCGCAACAACAACCTGTAGACGCGCGTCGGGGTAGGGGCGGACGCCCTACCCCGACGAGGTCGTCTTCCGGCTCACTCCCAGAAGACGCGCTCGACCACGCCATGGGCGAGCCGGGTCATCCGCAGGTAGTCGTTGACCAGCTCGTCGGTGGCGCCAGCCGGGTAGCCGAGGATGGCCGCCACGGCCTGCTGCTCGACCGGCCCCGCGGGCAGGGAGTCCGCCGGGCGCCCGCGAGCGAGGGTGACGGCGTTGCGCACCCGGCTCACCATCCGCCACGCATCGATGAGGGTCTCGGCGTCGTCCGCCTCGATCAACGAGGCGTCGCGGGCAGCCTGCAGTGCCTCGACGGTGCGTGGTGTGCGCAGCCCCGGGACGGCATAGGCGTGCCGCATCTGCAGCAGCTGGGCGGTCCACTCGATGTCGGCGAGGCCGCCACGCCCGAGCTTGAGATGGGTGTTGGGGTCGGCGCCGCGCGGTAGCCGCTCATGGTCGACGCGGCCCTTGATGCGACGCACCTCGATGATGTCGTCCTCGCTGAGCCCGCCCTCGGGATAGCGCAGCGGGTCGATCATCTCGATGAACGCCTCGCGCACCTTCGGATCGCCGACGACCGCGTCCGCGCGTAGCAGCGCCTGCGACTCCCAGATGCCCGACCACTTGGCGTAGTAGGCGGCGTACGCAGGGAGGGTCCGCACCAGCGCCCCCTGCCGTCCCTCGGGGCGCAGGTCCGCGTCGATCTCCAGAGGCGGGTCGGCACCGGGGAGAGCGAGCAGCCGGCGAAGGTCGGCGATGACCTTGAGCGCGAACTGGGTCGCCTCTCCAGGATCCACGCCTTCGACCGGCTGATGGACCAAGAGCACGTCGGCGTCCGAGGCGTAGGAGAGCTCGAACCCGCCGTAGCGGCCCATCGCGACGATGGCGATCCGCGTCGGCGGCCCGTCTATCCCGCGCCGGGCGACCTCGTCGGCCACGACCGTGCGCAACGACGCCTCGAGGGTGGCATCGGTCAGCCTGGACAGGGCGGCGCCGATCGTGTCGATCCCGGCTTCGCCCAGGAGCTCGGCGGCCGAGATCCGGAACAGCTCGCGCCGACGGATGGCCCGGATGTGGCGTACGGCCTCCTCCGCCGAGGTGGTGGTGCGTCGACGCGCAGCGCGGGCGACCATCTCGTCGGTCAGTGCCTCCGCCGACAGCGGCGCCAGGTCGTGTCCCAGCAGGCGCAGGGCCTCGGGCTCTCGTTCGAGCAGCGCGGTGGTGTAGCGAGAGGTGGACAGGATCGTGGCGAAGTGCTGCGCGACCGAGCCCTCGTCGCGCAGGGAGCGCAGATACCAGGGCGTGACCCCGAGCGCGTCGGAGATACGGCGGAACCCGAAGAGCCCGGCGTCGGGATCGGAACCCTCGGAGAGCCATTGCAGCATCACCGGCAGCAGCGCGCGCTGCAGCGCAGCCCGGCGGGACACGCCCGTCGTGAGTGCTTCCAGGTGTCGCAGCGCCGCCTTGGGATCGGCGTAGCCCAGCGCGGTCAGCCGCTCCTCGGCGGCCTTCGTCGACAGGTGGACCTGCCCCGACGGGATCCGGGCGACCGCGTCGAGGAGCGGGCGGTAGAAGAGCTTCTCGTGGAGGCGGCGTACCTCGATCCGTTGGTGGCCCCACTCCTTCTTCAACCGCACCACCGGATCGCGAAGGTAGCCCAGCGAGCGCGCGAGCCAGCGAAGCGACGCCTCGTCGTCGGGGACGACGTGGGTGCGCCGGAGCCGGCGGAGCTGAAGCCGGTGCTCCATCCGTCGCAGGAACGCGTACGCCTCGTGCATGGCCTCGCCGTCCTCACGGCCGACGTAGCCGGCGCGGGTCAGCGCAGCGAGCGCGGAGAGCGTGGTCGGCTCGCGGATCCCGGTGTCAGCGCGGCCGTGGACCAGTTGCAGCAGCTGGACGGCGAACTCCACATCCCGCAGCCCGCCGGCACCGAGCTTGAGCTCACGGTCGGCCTCCTTGGACGGGATGTGAGCGATGACCCGGCGTCGCATCGCCTGGGTGTCGGTGACGAAGCCGTCACGATCGGCGGCCTTCCAGACGAACGGGTTGACCGCGTCGACATATGCCTGGCCCAGCTCGAGGTCGCCGGCGGCCGGACGGGCCTTGAGCAGCGCCTGGAACTCCCAGGTGCTCGCCCATCGCTCGTAGTAGCCGACGTGGCCGGTGATCGTGCGCGAGAGCACCCCCGCCTTGCCCTCGGGGCGCAGCGCCGCGTCCACGGGCCAGATCGTGCCCTCGCCGGTGTGGGCAGAGCAGACGTGGATCAGGTTGCTGGCGAGCTGGGTGGCGACCCGCAGCGAGACGTCTTCGCCGACTCCGTCGGCCGCCTCGTGGACGAAGATCACGTCGACGTCGGAGACGTAGTTGAGCTCGTGGCCACCGCACTTGCCCATCGCGATGACAGCCAGTCGGACAGCCCGGGCGTCCTCTTCCCCCACTCGTGCCCGGGAGACCGCCAATGCGGCATCGAGGGTGGCGCAGGCCAGGTCGGAGAGCTCGGCGGCGACATCGTCGACCGGGAGCTGGTGGGCCAGGTCGCGGGCGGCGAGCCGGAGCAGCCAGCGGCGGTACTCGACCCGCAGCGCGTCGACCGCCTCCGCGTCCGGGACCGTGGCCACCGGGCACTCGTCCTCCGACTTCGCACCGACCGTCTCGAGCAGCGACGCCCGGAAGACGTACGCCGCGGGCCTGGTCGTGCCGAGGGTCGGATCCGCGAGCTCGCGCCAGTGACCGGGGTGGCGAGCCAGGTGGTCGGCCAGCGCCGGCGAGGCGCCGAGCACCGAGACCAGCCGCATCGCGGTCCCTTCGTCAGCGGCGAGCTCCTCGACGAAGCCGTCTCCCTGGGACTCGGCGAGCACGACCAGACCGGCCAACGCCTCGTCAGGGTCGGCGGCATGGCTCAGGATCGCCAACAGCTCCTGGGCGCCGGGGCCGAGACCGGCCAGATCCGCCAAGGCCGCATCCGGGTCGTTGAAGCCGAGCCGGAGCAGCTCGCCCTTGCCTGGCAACGTCATGGACCCGATTCTGTCACTCGACGTTCTCACGCAGCAGGCGCGGTGCTAGCTAGCGGCGCGTCTCACGCACTCCAGGGCCGAGGAGCCGGGATGACGCCGCCACGGGTGCCGCCCGGAGCGACTGCGGCGGCGCGCTCGCGGACCAGGCGGGCGAAGCCGTAGGCCAACGGCTGCCAGGTCTTGATGAGCTCGTTCTCGGCGAAAGTGGCCGTCGCGACCACGTCGTCGACGCTTCGGCCGATCTGCTCGAGCTCGTCGGCGGACTCACCGGCCCACACGGCGACCCCGGCGGCGTCGACCTCGGGGTGGAACTGCACGCCCCACACGGTCGGCGCTAGCCGGGCCGCCTGGACCTGCCCGTCGATCGAGCTGGCCAGCTTGACGGCGCCCTCGGGAAGCTCGCCAACGATGTCGCGGTGCCAGTGCATGGCGCGGTCGTCGCCCGCCAGCAGCCGCATCAGCGGGTCGAAGAGCACCTCGGGCTCCCAGGTCACCTGGCGAACGCCGACGGTGAGGCCGAACGGGCTGCGCTCCACCGACCCACCGAGAGCCATCGCGGCCAGCTGGTGGCCCAGGCAGATCCCGAGCGTCGGGATGCCGGCCTCGGCGGCCTGAGCGATCCGCTCGCGGGTGACCTGCAGCCAGGGGTGCTCGTCGTCGGCGTCGGCGTCCATCGAGCCACCCATGACGAGCAGCCCCGAGTAGGAGGCGTCGAGCGACGAGAGCTGCGGAATCGGTTCGGCGTACGCCTTGCAGACGTCGACGCACATGCCCGCCTCGGCCAGCCAATGACCGAACAAAGTCGGCGGAACTGTCTCCTCGTGCTGGACCACAAGCACCCTGGGAAGACTCAACGACATCACTCCCACTCTCCCGTTCGATCCAGTGTGGCAGCACCGGATCGGAAGTGTGGAATCGCCCCCTAAAGAGGTTGTCGGCGCAACTTCTTTCGCCCGAATCCGCGAGGAGCCGCGGATCTGGGCTCAGATGACCGGCAGCATCCTGGCGCGCTCGAAGTCGGTCACCTGTTCGCGGTAGGCGGCCCACTCGGCGCGCTTGTTGCGCAGGAAGAAGTCGAAGACGTGCTCGCCGAGCGTCTCGGCGAGAAGCTCGGAGTCTTCAGCCATCCCGATCGCCTCGTCGAGGTTCTCCGGCAGCGGGTCGATGCCGAGGCTCTTGCGCTCACGCTCGGTGAGCGCCCACACGTCGTCCTCCGCCTCGCGAGGCAGCTCGTAGCCCTCCTCGATCCCCTTCATGCCCGCCGCCAGGATCACGGCGAAGGCGAGGTAGGGGTTGCAGGCGGCGTCCAGGGTCCTGACCTCGATCCGGGTCGACTGGCCCTTGAGCGGCTTGTACATCGGCACCCGGACCAGCGCGGAGCGGTTGTTGTGGCCCCAGGCGACGTGAGCCGGTGCCTCTCCCCCGCCGATCAGGCGCTTGTAGGAGTTGACCCACTGGTTGGTGACCGCGGTGATCTCCGGGGCGTGCCGCAGCACGCCGCCGATGAAGCTGCGGCCGGTCTTGGAGAGCTGGTATTCGGCCCCCGGCTCGTAGAAGGCGTTGGCATCGCCCTCGAACAGGCTCACGTGGGTGTGCATGCCCGAGCCCGGGTGCTCGGTGAACGGCTTGGGCATGAAGCTCGCCCAGATGCCCTGGCTCAGCGCGACCTCGCGGACGACCGTGCGGAAGGTCATGATGTTGTCGGCGGTGCTGAGCGCGTCGGCGTAGCGCAGGTCGATCTCGTTCTGGCCCGGGCCGCCCTCGTGGTGGCTGTACTCCACCGAGATCCCCATCGCCTCCAGCATCGTGATCGCCTCACGCCGGAAGTCGGCGCCCATCGACTGGGCGGTGTGGTCGAAGTATCCGCTGGAGTCGACCGGGACCGGCTCGGCGCCACCGACCGGCTTGTCCTTGAAGAGGTAGAACTCGATCTCGGGGTGCGTGTAGAAGGTGAAGCCCTTCTCCGCGGCGTTCGACAGGGTCCGCTTGAGCACATAGCGCGGGTCCGCATAGGACGGCGACCCGTCGGGCATCACGATGTCGCAGAACATCCGCCCGGTGGACGGGCCGTCCGTACGCCACGGCAGGATCTGGAACGTGCTCGGATCCGGCAGCGCCAGCATGTCGGCTTCGGTCACCCGGGCGAACCCCTCGATCGCGCTGCCGTCGAAGCCGATGCCCTCGGCGAAGGCGCTCTCGAGCTCGGCCGGAGCCACCGCGACCGACTTCAGATAGCCGAGCACGTCGGTGAACCACAGTCGCACGAAACGTACGTCCCGCTCTTCGAGTGCCCGGAGCACGAAGTCCTGTTGCTTGCCCATGCGTGAACACTAACGCTCTGGCCTGACAGCCGGAATCGCCACGCCTACTCAGTCCGGGCTCAGCGTCCGGCACCCCGGAAGACGGAGATCACCAGGGCCACGCCGAAGCCTGCCAGCGCCGCCCCGATGACCGACCAGGCGGTGCTCGTGCCGCCTTCCCCGAGGTAGCCCATGCCGGTCAGCGCCAGTGCTCCTCCGGCCAAGAGAAGCACCGCTGCGAGGACGAGCCCGATGGCCTTACCGACAGTCATGACACGAAATCTAGGTGATGACCAGGGCGAGGGTCACCAGCGCGGTCATCCAGGAGACGAAGCTGCCGACCAGGAAGTACTCGGTCACGTCGTTGATGCTCGGCCCCTCGCTCTCGGCGCGGAACGACTGCAGCTCGGGCCAGCGGATCAGGCTCTTCGCCGCAACCACCAGACCAGCCGCGGCGAGACTGCCGGTGAGACCGAGCCCGAAGATCGTCAACCGCTCGAGCGGCCCCAGGATCCGGCCGCCCTTGAGATTGTTGCCGGCGACACCATCGAGCGGGTTGGCGACCTTGGTGACGTCGAGGACCAGCTGCACCACGACGTTGCCCGTCGAGATCTGGACCAGCAGTCCACCGAAGGCGAGCAGCACCGCCTCGGGACGCGCCGCCTCGACCCAGACCCAGGGCGCCTGCTCCGCCCAGGCGGCGACCGGGCCGGCGACCTCGCCGGCCACCGGGGCCAGCAGGATCCCGAGGAACACCGCCACGCCCAGCAGCGCCAACGGGACCCCGGGGCGAGGGTTCTTGTCGACGCCTTGCGGCGGGTGGGCCAGGAAGCCCCACAGCACGGCGATCCCGGCGATCACGATCACCGCCGCCAGGTCACCCCCGAAGAGGGCCGCGAGCAGGCCGAAGGCGATCACCGCCACCGCCCCGATCGCCTCGGGCACCCAGCGGATCCGCTTGAGCGGGTCCAGGAGGGAGTGGGCGAAGTCGACCGTGCCGACTCCGATCAGCAGCAGGGCGATCCAACTCATGCCGCCGCCTCCGTAGCGCAAGCGCCAGGATACGGACGCGACGGCATGATGACCTGATTGCTCGCTCGCCTGCGCTCGCTCATCGGACACCTCCAAGAAGCTCATCGGCACGCACGATCACGGCGATCCCGTCGCGACGGATGCGCTGGGAGACCGCGGAGGGGGTGATGTCGAGCTCGGCGGCGATGGCCTTCTGAGACATGGCGGAGAGCATGCCAGAAAGCACCGACACCGAGGACGGATCCAGGCGGGAGAAGAGCTCGTCGCGCGAGATCAGCGCGGCGTTGACGGCAGCCGGATCCGGCCCGCCCGCCCCCTCCGCAGGCTGATACCAGGTCCGTACGCTGCGCGAGGCTGCCTTGCTCTCGGCGTCCTCCGCCGTCTCGATCGCAGCCCGCGCCACCCACCAGCCCTCCCCGTCCTCGACCCGAGGATCGTCGCGGAGCACGCTCGTCTCGCCCCAGCCGATGCCGTGACGGATGTCCACGACCGGGGCGAGCGCGATCCGCAGCCTGAACGCCGCCTGAATCGCGGCTCCCACCGTCTCGAAGGCCCCCTGGAACTCGTCACCCACGGTGATCCGCAGCGGCGTGACCGGCCGCCACTCCCGGTTGATCACCTCGATGTGGTCGGCGAACGCCTCATGGACCTGCCCACGGTCGGACGTCGTGCGTGAGCCCACGAGGTCACCGATGACGGTCGCTACAGCGGTCATCTGAAGATCATACCTTCATTCTCACCGGATGAAGACATGAGCTTCATTCTGCGGAAGTGAAGCAAAACCCAGCGTCAAGAAGCGGTCATCACGGCCGCCCCCGGCCCCGTGAGCTCGCCCCGCCCCACCGGACGACCGGACAGCGCCAGCACGAGCGCGATCGCGGTCCCCCGCACCTCCGGGCCGTCCCCGATCGCCGTGTCGGCGTCGGTGGCGAGGAGACGTACGCCCTGGGCTCGCTCCTTGCCGCCGCCCCAGCTCTGCGAGGTCTTGGCCAGGTAGCCCAGCGCCGTCACGACGTGCTCGACCGGATAGTCGCGATGGAGACCCAGCGGCCGCCGGATGTCCTCGCCGTGGGCGAACTCCTCGACGAGGCGGGTGGCGAGCGGAGCAGGCGGGGTCGCGGTCAGTCCGGCGACCCGCCGGAACGCCGCCAGCGTGTCGGTCGGGTCCTGCGCACGCCCCCGGTCGACGCCGGTCTGGTTGTCGCGGTCGAAGTCGCCGCGAGCGGCGACCATGCGGCGTACGAACCCGAGCCGGGTGGTCGTGGCGACGTCGATCATGTGGGCGAGCACGTCGTGGACGGTCCAGCCCGCGCACAGCGACGGGGTCGCCCACTGCTCCGGGGCGACGGTCTCGAGATCCCGGATCAGCGCCTCGCGTTCCGCGTGCACCACGGGCCAGACCACACTCTTGGACGACATGGCCCGGACGCTACCGCTGCTCGGGTCGACTACTCCACCGGGACTCGCGCCTCGATCTCGGCGAGCCAGGCCGCCGGCGAGGCATCGGAGGGCATCCGCCAGTCGCCGCGGGGCGACATGGTGCCGCCGTTGGAGACCTTGGGGCCGTTGGGCAGCGCCGAGCGCTTGAACTGGTTGGCGAAGAAGCGCTTCACGAAGACCTCGAGCCAGGTCCGGATCTCCTTCATCTCGTACGCCGTCCGCTTCTCCTCCGGGAACCCCGGCGGCCACTCGCCGGCCTCGACGTCGTGCCAGGCGTTCCAGGCCAGGTAGGCGATCTTCGAGGGCGTGAAGCCGTTGCGGACGGTGTGGAAGAGGGTGAAGTCCTGCAGGGCGTACGGGCCGATCTTCTGCTCGGTCGACTGCAGCTCCTCCCCCGGCACGAGCTCGGGCGAGATCTCCTGGTCGAGGATCTCCTGGAGGACCTGGTCGGCCGTGCCGTCGAACTGCTCGGTCGTGATCACCCAGCGGATCAGGTGCTGGATCAGGGTCTTCGGCACACCGGCGTTGACGTTGTAGTGCGACATCTGGTCGCCGACCCCGTACGTCGCCCAGCCGAGCGCGAGCTCGGAGAGGTCGCCGGTGCCGAGCACGATGCCGCCGCGCTGGTTGGCGATGCGGAAGAGGAAGTCCGTACGCAGCCCCGCCTGGACGTTCTCGAACGTCACGTCGTAGACCGGCTCGCCGTCGCCTGCCGGGTGGCCGATCTCCTTGAGCATCTGGGTCGCCGTCGGCCGGATGTCGAGCGTCTCGTAGGTCGTGCCGAGCGCCTCCATCAGCTTGATCGCGTTCGACTTGGTGTCGTCGGAGGTCGCGAAGCCGGGCATGGTGAACGCCAGGATGTCGCTCGCCGGACGACCGAGCCGCTCCATCGCCTTGGCCGCGACGATCAGCGCATGGGTGGAGTCGAGCCCGCCCGAGACGCCGATGACGATCTTGGTGTCCGGACCGATCGACTGGAGCCGCTTCTCGAGCCCCGAGACCTGGATGTTGTAGGCCTCGTAGCACTCCAGCGCGAGCTTGTCGGGGTCGTCGGGGACGAACGGGAACCGGTCGACCTTGCGCTGCAGCCCGCCGCCGGTGAGCGGTGGGCTGAGCTCGAACTCGATCTCGGAGTGGTAGGCGCCCTCGGACCGGCGGTTGTCGTCGAAGGTGCTCTGCCGGATCCGCTCGGCGCGGATCCGCTCCAGGTCGACGTCGACCACGGTGCGCCGCGGCCCGTCCGGGAACCGCTCGGTCTCCCCCAGCAGCTCGCCGAGCTCGTAGACCATCGTCTGCCCGTCCCAGGACAGGTCGGTCGTCGACTCACCCGGTCCGGCGGCGGTGTAGACGTACGCAGCAGCGCACCGCGCACTCGCCGACTGCACCAGCAGGCGGCGCGCGTCGGAGCGCCCGACGGTGACCGGGCTCGCGGAGAGGTTGAGCAGCACGGTCGCCCCGGCCAGCGCGGCCTTGGCGCTCGGCGGCACCGGGACCCACATGTCCTCGCAGATCTCGACGTGGAAGACGAGGTCCTTGACGTCGGTGCACCGGAAGAGCAGCTCGTTGCTGAGCGGCACCTCCTCGCCGCCGAGCATGATGGTGCCGTCGGTGCCGTGGCCGGTTCCGTACCAGCGCTTCTCGTAGAACTCGCGGTAGTTCGGGAGGTGGGTCTTGGGCACCACCCCCAGCACCTCGCCGCCGTGGATCACGACCGCGGTGTTGAGCACCCGGTCGCCGTGGCGCAGCGGCGCGCCGACGATGATCACCGACAGCAGCTCCTCGGAGGCCACCACGATCGCGCTGATCGCGGCGCGTACGGCATCGAGGAGGGTCCGCTGCAGGACGAGGTCGTCGATCGAGTAGCCCGAGAGGCACAGCTCCGGGAAGACCGCGACCGCGACCCCCTCGTCGGAGCACTCGCGCGCCTGCGCGATCACCTCGCGCGCGTTGGCCACCGGGTCGGCGACGGAGATCGGGATGGTGCACGCCGCGACCCGTGCGAATCCATGGGAGTAGGCGGAGTAGAAGTCCACACCCCGGAGTCTAGGCGCGACCAGCCATCTGGCCACCCGATGCCCGCCGCCAACCGCTTACGACCTCAGGACAGCTCGCGGATGCGGACGTTCCGGTAGGACACCACGTCCGGGGTGCTGCCGTGCGCCTGGATCCCGACGTGACCGGTCAGCCCGCGGCTGCTGGAGTCGGGGTCGTTCGGACGACCGGGGAACGGCAGCCCGGGCAGGTTCTCGAACTCGTTGATCACGACGCCGTTGCGGATCACGGTGTACTGCTGCCCGACGACGCGGATCTCGAGCTCGTTCCAGGTGCCCTTCGGGGTCGGTCGCGCCTGAGCCAGGTCGAGGTCGGCGAAGCCGTAGATCGACCCGGTCTTGCGGGGGTCGTTGCTGCCGCCCTCCGGCGAGTCGTTGACCTGGATCTCGTGGCCACAGTTGACCGCGATCCAGGAGAGGTTGCCGGTCTCGCCACCGTTGAACGTGGTCGGGCAGCCCTCGACCGGGCCCCACAGCTCGGGAAAGCGCACCTGGACGCCGCTGTTCCCACGGGTCACACCGGGCGCGTCGTCGCGGAACTGCAGTCGCAGCGAGAAGTCGCCGTACTCCTTCTCCGGATACCACAGGGTCCCGAACCCGCCGCCGGCTCCGGCACGGCTGCGGATGGTGCCGTCCGACACCAGGTCGAACCCGCCGTCGCCGGCGTACGCCCAGTCGTCGAAGGAGTCGGCCGAGCCGTCGAAGAGCCAGTCGTACCCCTCGACCTTCCCGACCTGCGAGCGGGCGGCGGCGGACTGCAGCCGGCTCGCCTCTGCCCGCGTCACCTCACCGGTGGCGACCAGCTCGGCGGTGACGCTGCGTACGTGCGTCACGAAGGCTCCGTGAGTCGGCCACGTCCGCTCGTCGTCGATGACGTCGTTGATGGTGCAGCCGGAGCTCAGGGTGCTGTTGGCCACGCCGCTGTCGAGATCGAGGAAGACCACGCTCGAGCGGGCGTCGGGCGCCGCACAGGTCATGGTCGTCGAGGGCGCTCCGGCTGGAGTCGCGGAGGCGGCTCCGATCGGGCCGCCCAGGCACAGGGCGGTGATCCCGAGGACGGCCGACCCGACGGCGAGCCGGGTCCGCGTGCGGCGTGAGGGGAGAGAGTGAGACATCGAGACTCCGAACGTCGGGACGCCGAATGGATTGTGATGGGCGTCACGCCGGATGCTAGTGCCGCCTGCCGCCGACTTTCAACCGTTCCTGAACGACTTTCGCGGACAATCTTCGAAAGTGGTGCTTGGTTGGCAGCCCGGGCGGCGCCTTCAACTGCCGAGATGCTCCGAACGCAGACGGGACATGACGATGGCGTCGACGTAGCCGTCGTCGTAGCGAAGCGCCTCGCGCTGGACGCCCTCGACGCTGAACCCGGCCTTCTCGTAGATGCGCTTCGCCCGGGGGTTGAACGCGTAGACGCACAGCTCGATCCGGTTCAGCACCGTGGTGCGGAAGCAGTGGTCGACGATCAGCTGCGTGGCCTCGGTGCCGAGGCCGCGGTTGCGGCCGTCGGGTCCGATGAGGATGCGGAAGTTCGCCGAGCGGTTGCTGGTGTCGACCTCGTTGACGACCGCCTCGCCGACGAGCTTTCCGGTGCCCTGGTCGACGATTGCGAGGTCGAGTCGATCGGGCTGGTCGTTGCGGGTCGCGTACCACTCCCGCAGCTGATCGTCCGGAACCGCGCTCGCGGGGTCGGTCTCCTCGGCCTCTTCGTCGCCGTTGATCGAGCCGGTCAGCCTCAGCACCTCGGGGTCGGCGAGGATCCGCGCCATCGTGTCGACGTCGCCGTCGACGAACGGCCGCAGGACGACCGCGCTTCCGACGAGCGTGGGCTTCTCGGCGAACCAACCAGCATCTGTCTCACTCACGGCACTGATCATCCACTGCCATGATCCCGGCCGCGCCTCGAGGTCGGTTGGCCGGACGCTCCATCACGACCTCCTCCGGGCCCCCGTCGAGAGGGCTGGAGATCTTGCCGGTGTCGACGAAACCGAACCGCTCGTAGACGGCGTGCGCCCGGTCGTTCCCCACGAGGTGAGTGAGACGCACGGGGAGGTCGCCGGCCCGGGCGATCACCTCGGTCAGCAGCGCGCGACCCGCGCCGGAGCCCTGGGCTTCGGGGATGACGTACAGCTTCCAGAGCATCAGATGGTCCTCGAGGGGCGAGTAGGCGGCCATCGCCACCACCTGGTCGTCGACCTCGGCGACGAGGACCCGTCTGGCCTCGATCCCCGGGAGCACCGCCTCAGGGGTCCACCATCTCGCGATTCCGTCCTCTACGTACGCCTCGCCGGTGATCGGCGGGTACGTCGCCCGCCAGGTCGTCACGCCGACATGGATCACCGCGGCCAGGTCGCCTGCCGTCGCCTCTCGTACCTGCATGGACGCGACGATAACCAGGAGCGCCGCCGCTGTCGTTCCGTTTAGCGTGGACCTGTGCTGATCCGACGTGAACGTCCCGAGGACGTAGCCGATATCCGAGCGGTCACCGCCGCAGCCTTCACCGACGTGGAGCACTCCGCTCCATCGGTCGAGGCCGACGGGGCTCCCGGCGAGGCGACGCTGGTGGGGTGGCTGCGTGCGGACGCCGGCTGGGTCCCGGAGCTGTCGCTGGTCGCCGAGATGGACGGCGAGGTGGTCGGTCATTTGGTGTGTACGCGTGGTGAGCTCGCCGGCAGGACCGCGCTCGGCCTCGGGCCGGTGAGCGTCTCGCCGACCAAGCAGCGGGCCGGTGTCGGCTCGGCGCTGATGCACGCGGTCCTCGGCGCCGCCGACGCGCTGGGCGAGCCGGTCGTCGTGCTCCTCGGCTCCCCCGACTACTACAGCCGTTTCGGCTTCGTACCCGCCGCGGGGCTCGGGATCGAGGCGCCCGACCCCGCGTGGGGCGACTACTTCCAGGCACGGCCGCTGGCGGCGTACGACCCGTCGGTCCGCGGGAAGTTCACCTACGCGGCGCCCTTCGACCGGCTGTGACCGCGTGCGGGCGATGAACGTGATCACCGCCACAGCGCGGCGAGATCATCTGGACCTACGCTGGAGATAGTCCGTGGACTCCATCAGGGAGCTGCGAGATGACACCAGAAAGGCTCGATGATGAGCACGAACCCCTCTGCTGAGGAGACCGCCCCTTACGGGACCGGAGCCGCCGGCAACGCGCCGGCCAAGCCCGTACGCATGGTGCGCACGCATCATCTTCGCGAGATGAAGCAGCGTGGCGACAAGATCACGATGCTGACCTCCTACGACATGTACTCCGCCCAGATCTTCGACGAGGCCGGGGTCGACCTGCTCCTCGTCGGTGATTCGGCCTCCAACAACGTCCTCGGCAACGAGACGTCGCTTCCGGTGACCGTGGACGAGCTGCTGCCCCTGACCCGCGCCGTCTCGCGCAGCGTGAAGCGGGCGATGGTCGTCGGCGACCTGCCGTTCGGCTCCTACCAGGCCTCGCCGGAGCAGGGCTACCTGACCGCGGTGCGGTTCATGAAGGAGGCCGGCGCGCACTGCGTGAAGCTCGAGGGCGGCGCCGAGATGGCGCCGGTGATCAAGAAGCTGACCGAGGGCGGCATCCCGGTCATGGCCCACATCGGCTTCACCCCGCAGTCCGAGCACGTGCTCGGCGGCTACCGCGTCCAGGGCCGCGGCGACACCTCCGACCGGATCATCGACGACGCCAAGGCCGTCCAGGAGGCCGGCGCGTTCGCGGTCGTCATGGAGATGGTCCCCGGCGACGTCGCCGCGCAGATCACCAAGGAGCTCGACATCCCCACGATCGGGATCGGGGCCGGCCCTGACTGCGACGGCCAGGTGCTGGTCTGGCAGGACGCCTTCGGGATGCGCAGCGGCAAGATGGCGCGCTTCGTGAAGCAGTACGCCGACGTGAAGTCGGTCCTCTCCGAGGGCGCCGAGGCCTACATCTCCGACGTCAAGGGCTCGACCTTCCCCGGCCCCGAGCACACCTTCTGAGGATCTGCTCCGACAGAGTGGTCAATCTGGGCCGTCCGGCGGCTCACCGTCGGACCCAGATTGACCACTTCTCGGATCCTGCTCCCATCGGGAGCCGCGAAATGACCTGCTCGTTCGCAGACGCCTAGAAGCGTCGGGCCCGGGCGGCCGCGAGGCCGACCAGGCGAGCGACCACCATCGCGACATAGAAGACTCCCGCGATCTGCTCGATCATCACGACCGCGCGGGCGTTCGGGAGCACCGGGACGATGTCGGAGAGCCCCACCGAGGTCAGCGTCGTGAACGAGAGATAGAGCAGGTCGAACCACTGCCGGTGATCACCGAACGAGCCCGGCCAGATCACCTGGACCGCGGCGTACAGGTAGGCGAAGGCCCAGGCGACCACGGTGAATGCGGCCCCGGTCGCGAAGAGCTCGTCACGGGTCACCACGTCGTCGTGGAAGAGATAGCGGATCATCGCGTAGGAGACGAACATGTAGAACGGGACGTGGAAGAAGGCCGAGGCCAGCACCACCCAGCCCTCGTTGGGAGCGACGGACTCCCACACCGCGAAGATCATCGCCGGACCGCCGAAGATGCAGGCGGCCCAGGAGAAGGCCGGGGTGAGGCGTACGGCCGCGACCGCCGCCAGCAGGAGCAACAGCTGCAGCACGCCCAGCACAGCGCGGCCGGCGGTGGAGTCGTCGAGGAAGGGATAGGCCAGGATCGCCACGACCTGGCCGAGCAGCAGCACCGCGGAGGGATGGTCGCGCATCGCCCAGAAGACCTTCATCACAAGCGCACACCTTAGAACGTAGCCGGTCGCGGGCGTCGTAGCCCGCGCTCCCGGCGAGGTACGACGGGACATTCTGGTCGGTTACCCACCAGTAGTACGGCGCAAACGTCCCGTCGCACCTTTCGGTGGCCAGTAGCGTCAGCACCATGCGCGCTGCCATGGCCCTCGCCTCCGTCGTCGTTCTCGGGCTCTCGACCGCCGCTTGCGCCGGAGACTCCGATCCGGCCTCCACTCCCCCGCCGCTGAATCCGTCGGGTTCGGCGAGCCCGTCCGCCAGCGCGACCTCGTCGACGCCGGCTGCGGTGCTGCCGACCTCCGACCGCGTCCCGGAGCTCGATGTCCAGGTCGTCAACGACGAGCTCGACCATCCCTGGGACGTCGCCGACATCGGCGCCGGCCGGTTCCTGGTCACCGAGCGCGAACGTGCGGTCCTCTCTCTGGTCGAGGACGGAGAGCGGCGCGAGATCCCGCTCGAAGACAGCGACATCTGGGTCTCCGGCGAGACCGGCCTGATGGGCCTCGAGGTCGACCCGGCCTTCGAGCAGAGCCGGCGCATCTACACCTGTCAGGGGTGGAACGACGGTGAGGACGTACGCGTCGTCTCCTGGACCCTCGACGCCGGACTGACCCGGGCGACCCCGGAGCGGACCCTGATCGACGGACTCCCGACATCGTCCGGCCGACATGGCGGCTGCCGACTGCTGATCAGCGCCGACGGGGCGCTGTGGGTCGGCACCGGCGACGCGGCGAACGAGAAGAACCCGCGCAGCCTCGACTCACTCGGCGGGAAGACGCTCCGGCTCGACCCGGAGACCGGCGAGCCGTGGCCGGGCAACCCGTGGGCCGGGGACGAGGGTCCGCGGCGCTACATCACCTCGTTCGGCCACCGCAACGTGCAAGGGCTGGCGGAGCGGGCAGACGGCACGGTCTGGTCGATGGAGCACGGCCCGGACCGCGACGACGAGGTCAACGAGATCACCCTCGGCGGTGACTACGGCTGGAACCCCGGCGCCGGCTATGACGAGTCGGTGCCGATGACCGACCAGGACCTGCCCGGCGAGCAGATCGAGGCGGCCTGGGAGTCCGGCAACCCGACCATCGCCACCGGCGGCGGCACCTTCATCCCGGTCCAGGACCGGTGGGGTGCCTTCGGCGGGGCGCTCGCGGTCGCCGTGCTCAAGGACCAGGAGCTGCGGATCCTCGCCTTCGACGAGTCCGGGAAGCTCACCGACGACCGGTCGCCCGAGGTCATGAGGGACCACGGGCGACTGCGTACGGTCTCGTCGACGGCCGACGGCGACCTCCTCGTCACCACCGACAACGGCGGCGGCGCGGACGTCCTGCTCCGCGTCACCCCTCGCTGAGGGTCAGCTCAGTCGGCTCACTCGGACTCGGTGCCGGCGTCTCCCTCCCAGGCCTTGTCTTCCTTGTCCCAGCGCTCGTTGTTCTCCTGCACCTTGTCGAGCGCCATGGAGGCCTCGGCGTGGGAGGTGTAGGGGCCGAGACGGTCCTTGGCCTTGCAGCCGTCGTACGGCTCGACGGTCTTGTGCTTGAGGCAGTAGTAGTACTCGCCTGCGTGCTCGTCGCTCATGCTGCCAACTTACCGTTCTCGAAGACGCTCGGGTGGACAACTCCGTCGAGGTGACGGACCTGAGCGATCAGAGCGTGCTCTCCGCCGAGAGCGCGTTGATCACCTTCGCCATCGCGACGTCGCGGCTGGTGACGCCGCCGGCATCGTGGCTGGTGAGCCGGATCTCGACGTACGGGTAGCGCAGGTCGATGTCGGGATGATGGTTGGCCTCCTCGGCCTTCGCCCCGATCGCGTTGACGAGCGCGAGACCGGTGACGAAGTCGCCGGTCTCCACGCGGGCGACGATGCTGTCGGCCTCGTCGCTCGTCTCGTACGTCCAGCCCTCGAGCTGCTCCTGGGCGACCTGCTCGGCGGTGAGGGTCGTGGTGTCAGGTTCCATGCCCCCACCCTGCCATCGCCGTGGCCGACGCGTCACGCGGCTCACCGCCGACCCTCACTCCTGGCGTTGCGCGAGCCGGTTGCTTACGCGGTAGACGGCTGCGTGATGGTCGTAGTCGTCGCTCATCGCCGCAGCCAGGCGCAGCGGCCCGAGCGCGTCCTCGAGACGGTCCTGGCGCTCCAGGACCCGACCCAGCGAATGCTGGCTCCAGGCGTCGCTCGGGTCGCGCTCGACGAGCCAGCGAAGCTCGGCCTCGGCCTTGGCGAGCTGCGCCCGGAGCATGTACGCCCATGCCCGCATGCTCCGCAGCCCGATGTTGTCCGGGTCGTCGGCAAGCGCCGGCTCCAGGACCTCCAGCGCCTCCACGGGGAAGCGCCGCGAGAGCAGGTCGTGCGCCGTCCGATAGGCCACCTCGTGCGCGGCCTGGCCCGGACCGAGTTCGATACTGGGGCGAACTGCAGGGGCTACGTACTCGAACTCTTCGTTCTCCGTCATCACACCCTCCGAACATGATACCCCCGCGCGGTATTCCATCGACACCTCCACGGGAGCACCATTGTGACGGTGAGGAGGTGAACACGCATGCACGCATCAGTTGGTGACCAGCTTGTGGTCCTCGGCCAGCACGTCGGAGACCACACACGAGAGGCCGAGATCATCGAGGTCAGCCACTCCGACGGCAGCCCTCCCTACCTCGTACGCTGGAGCGACAACGACCATGAGTCGCTGGTCTTCCCCGGTCCAGATGCCCACATCGAGCCCGCCGACCACTAGACTTTTGATTGCGGACGGGCTGGCCGGGCGATCGCGTCGTCTCCTTGCTGTTGCGGGGAGACATCGAGGAAAGTCCGGGCTCCACAGGACAGGGTGGTGGCTAACGGCCACCCGGGGTGACCCGCGGGACAGTGCCACAGAGAACAGACCGCCGCTACCCACCAGGTAGCGGTAAGGGTGAAACGGTGGGGTAAGAGCCCACCAGTCCTCGTGGTGACACGAGGAGCTAGGTAAACCCCACCCGGAGCAAGACCAGACAGCGTACGACGGTGTTAGTTCACTGAGAGGGCGGTCCGCCCGAGTGCGCGGGTAGGTTGCTAGAGGCCATCGGCAACGATGGCCCGAGATGGATGGTCGCCGATTACAAAACCCGGCTTACAGGCCAGCCCGTCCGTTTTTATAGGCGTGACCTGGTATTTTACTTTTCAAGGTGCTCTACTGTCCGGTTACTGTCCGGTCTAGAAGTAAAACAGGATCGGTGACACCCTCGACGGACCTCGGTCCCGTAGACTCATCAGGGTCACTAGTGACTTGGGTTTCTGCGACGAAAGGGGCGAGCGATCAATGAGCGAATCAGCGCTTGATCCGGTTGAGGTGGACGCGACGTTCACCGATCGCGGCCACCTGCAGCTGACCGACGCATCAGCCGCCAAGATCGCCGCGCAGCTCGGGCACGAACCGCGGCCCGGGGACGTCGTCCACCTTTCCGTACGCCGAGCCATCCACGACCAGAGCCGTGGTTCCAGCCGCCCGGGCGAGCGCGGCGCGCTCGCGCACCTTGCGCATCTCGCCGACGACTTCGGCACTGACGACGTCCGCGCGATTCGCGAGGAGATGACAGCCGAGTCCGAGTGGACCCGGTGATCGATCTCAAGCCGCTGGTCATCGACACGCATGCCGTGCTCTGGTGGGTGCTCGACAGCCCCCGGCTTTCCGAGGTTGCAGCTAGCCGGATGCGCGAGGCCATCGATGCCGGACAGCCGTTGCATGTCAGCGCGTACTCGCTTCTCGAGCTTCGCTATGCCGCCGAGAAGCCGGCGACCCGCAAGGGCCACATCTCCCCCGAGCTCCACGACGCGATCGTCGCCGAGATCACGAGTGACGAGTCAGTCTTCACCGTGGCCGATATGTCCGCGGCGATCATCGCTCACCTCGGAACCGGCGCGCTTGCCCGCGACACGGGCCCGAACGACCCGGGTGACCGTGTCATTCTGGCGACGGCGATCGAGCTCGGCGCCGACATCGTCACCGCCGACAAGCTGCTGCAGCGCGAGGACCACATCACCTTCGTCTGGTAGGCGCTAAGAACCTGCCGCCCACGGATCACCCGAGATGCCGGGAACGGACTTGAGCACCGGTCCACCTCCGAGCGCTGCCTGGAGAACCGCCCGGACGGTCTCATCCTCGTCGCCGATCAGGTGTCCGTAGGTGTCCCAGGTCTCGGCTGCGTTCTTGTGTCCAAGAAGTGCCTGGAGCGCCTTGATCGAGGTGCCGGCACGGATGTGCATCGAGGCGAAGTAGTGTCGCAGGTCGTGCGGTGTCGCGTCGGTCTTGACCTTCTTGGCGGCGGTGTTCCAGGCCATCCACAGGGTGCTCTTGCCGATCGGGTTGCCCGAGGAGTTGGTGAAGATCAGACCGCTCTCATGGATTCCGAAGGTCTTCTTCTGGTCCTCGATGGCCTCGAGCACGATGTCGGGCACGGCCATGGTTCGCACGCTCGACGGGGTCTTCGGCGGCTTCCAGGTCGGCTCGGTCGTGCGCAGCTGGCGGTCGACGCGGATGGTGTTGAAATCTGTCGACACCCTGTCCACGGTTAGCCCGAGGATCTCGCCGCGGCGCATCCCGGTGCCGGCCAGGACGGTGATCAGGTTCTTGTAGCGCGGGTAGATCATCTCGCTCAGCTCCTTGACCACGTCAGTGGTGATAGGAACCAGCGCCGACTTCGGGTCTAGGCGAGGCAGCCGGGTGCCCTCACAGGGTGAGCCGGCGAGCACTCGCTCCTTGGCGGCCGCCTTCATGACGATGGCGAGCACTCCGTAGCGCAGGTGCACGGTGGTCGGCGCCGCGGTGGCTGACCACTTGGCGACCAGCTCCTGGACGTCGGCCTGCCGGATCGAGTCGATCCGCCAGTCACCGATCTTCGGGTAGATGTGGGCGTTGAGGGCGATCTCGAAGGTCGTTCTGGTCGACTCGGCATGGACCTGGCGTGCACGCCACGCTTCGGCGTACGCCTTGAAGGTCTGTTTACCGAGCTCGGGGTTGACCCAGTCGCCGCGGACCAGGCCCGCGGTCTGCTCGTCGATCCAGTCCTGACCCTCTGTCTTTCGGTCGAAGTGCTTGACGTGCTCCTCGCCGGCTCGGTCGACGTAGACCGCACGCCAGCGGACCTTGGTCCTGACCTCTCCTTCCTTGGTCGTCCATCTCGCGGTGTGCTTGCGGATCGTGGCCATAACTCACCTACTCTCCTCGTGGTTGGCGTTCTTATCCATGTCCCTCAGGGTAGGCGCCCTCCCGAACAGTCGTTCGAGACGACGCTTACCTGTTGGGGATCACCGGATCAGCGGCGTTGCGGCTCGGCGCTGATCGCGCATGAAGGTGCGCAGGTCGCCGACGGTGGTCACCAGCCGGCGGCCGATCTTGAAGAACCTCGGCCCGGTCTTGCACTGGCGCCACCAGCGCAGGGTGTTCTCCGAGGTACGCAGGATCTCCGCCGCCTCAGCGAAGGTCAGGATCTCCTCGGTGTCCCGCTCCGAGAACGGGATCTGACTTGTCGTCATGTTCATCTCCTGTCATCGATGACCGCTGCCCGGATGGCAGCGGCACTCGTGTGCAGGAGGTAGGTGTGCAGGGGTCCCCAGCGGACCCCTGATTTAGATCCGATCGAATGTGCAGGTCCGATCGGATATTCTGGTCCGATCGAGGGAACCAGACTTCTTCAGGCGGCCCGACGGGTTGCCGGCCTCTCCCAGGCCGAGCTCGCCGAGCAGGCCGGCACGTCCCAGGCCACCCTGTCGGCGTACGAACGCGGCGCGAAGTCTCCGGCCCTCAAGGTCGCCGAGCGGATCCTTCACGCCACCGGACTCGAGCTCTCGGTCCGGGCCCACGTCGACTTCAAAGAACGCTCAGTGCCCGGCATCGAACCGTTTTGGGTTCCGAGCATGCTCTGGAACGTGGGTCCGCCCACATGCTTCGTCATTCTCCACGTTCCTGACATGGTCAACCACACCAGCCAGATCGACTGGGACCTCAGCGACCGGGTCGATCGTGCCCGGGCGTACGAGATCCTGATCCGCTGGGGACTCCCCCAAGCGATGCTCCGCTGGCTCGATGGCGCTCTGCTCGTCGACCTCTGGGACGAGCTCGACCTGCCCGAGGAGATCCGGACCTGCTGGACCCCGGCGATCGTTCACGCGACCCCCACCAAGACCGTCGATATCTTCGACTTCTCCTTCTCACGCGTTCTCGGCCCTGACGGTACGGAGAATGCCGAGGTCCGCAGATTCGAGGCGTTGCCGCCACAGCCTCAAAAGCCCACGCGGCGCCGCAAGCGTCGGGTCGATCCCCTCAACGGCCATCCGTGGGGATAACGCCGGCTGCGCTGTGCGCATGATTGCCTGCCTGTTCGGTGTTCGGTATTGATCGAACACCAGCCTCGACTACATACCGACAGTTGGACCGCGCATCGAACCTGACGTCGAGGCAGGTTGATCGAGTCCAGGCATCTCCACCGGTCGCCGCGCCGCGCCCCTCGAACCGTAGAGGCCGGCCGACGCACGCTGCCTCGCGCGCGGACCGTAGCGTTCGATGTCCTCGGCCGCCCGCTGTGCTGCATGGGCAGGCCCGAGGTCGGCGCGGTCGCGACTGAAGACCTGGACCCATTGGCTACGGGCTTCCTCGACTGATTCGGCGACCATGTGGGCGACGTTGCGGTCGCGGCCCCGCGTCATGCCGACATAGGCGGAGGAGGCACTCGTGTGGGTGCCGACCGCGACGTGGGCGACCGAGACGGTCTCGCCCTGGACGCCGTAGGTCGTGGTCGCGTAGGCCAGTTCGAGATGCTCTCGGGCATAGTCCCACGACACGCGGCGGCCGACGGCCCGGCCATCGACTTGGCCTCGGAGGACGACGCCCTTCCGGTCGGCTTTGCATACGGTCCAGGTCTCCCGGTTCGCAACGTCCGCATCAGGGTCGTTGCGACGGGTCGCAACTCGGTCGCCGACCTCGATCCGCTCCCCCGACCTCGTGCCGAACCTGCCCAGTGGGCCGTACGCAGCGGCCCGTTCTCGGTGGGCGAGGGCGTTGATCCTGGCGACCTGGTCGCGGGTATCGGCGACCACCGCGACCCCTTCCTCGGTGTCCGCTGCGATGTCGGCCAGCGCGGCGATCTGTTCGACCTCGGAGGCGTGTACGACGATCTCTCCACGCGCGAGCAGCCGGTCGAAGACTGCGTCCGGCCGCTGCCCGGCGCGCATCCGGAGGCTGAGCTCGGCATACTCCGGGTCCGCGAACCGGCGCACCGAGTCCAGATCGACAAGACTGTCTTTGGCGTAGCGACAGGCGAGATCGAGTACGCCACCCCGACCTACCGCGGGCAGCTGATGCCGATCACCGACCAACGCCAGGCGAGCTCCGGTCACGTCGGCTATCTGCACCAGCGCCACCGCGCTGTCCTGATCCAGCATGCCCGCCTCGTCGACCACCAGTAGATCACCTCGGCGCAGCCACGCCGCCCGGTGCGGTGTCGTCTCGACACGGTGCCAATGCCCCTGGTCGTCCCATCGGAAGCCGTGTTGCCGCAGCAGCCAGGCCACCGAATACGCCGGCGTGCCCACCTGACCAGCAGCAACCTTGGCACCCTTCAACGTCGGCGAGACCACCAGCATCCGCCGCCGCTGCAGCTCCTGAATCCTCCGCGCTGCCACGAGCGCCGCCGTCTTCCCCGCGCCTGCTGCGCCCTCGACGACCACCAACTGGTCGCCGCCTGCGAGGCATGCCACCGCCGCCGTCTGGTCGCGTCCCAACCCGGCGATCGTGCGTCGTGCTCGTCTCAGATCGACAGGCTTCCCCGCCCCTTCAGCCCGGCCGGTGAAGCGGCGAACAAGATGCCGCTCGACCGCCACCACCCGCGGCGACGTCAACGCACGTACGTCGACAGGCACGTCCTCCCGACCGAGTAGCGGCACCGAGGCCGCGACGATCCGAGCGGTCAGGTCCTCAGCGAGCTCGGTTCGGAAGCCGGCGGTCACAACAAGCCCGCTCTCTCCGATCAGCTGCTCAGCCTCGCCCCGAGAATCTGCCCGGCTCCACGCCGACCGACGAGCGCCCAACCGACACAGTGCCTCGATCGCCAGCTCGTCACGATCGAGCATCCCGGACCGCGGTGTCAGCAGTTCGACCGCACGGCGAGGTGCGCGGAAGCCCAGCTCGGTGAGCTCGTCGCACCAGTGCTCTTCCAACGCCTTACCTGAGGTCGGCATCACCTTGTCCGGACGCTCATCCGCCCACGCCCGACGGTCCCACGCCTGCCGAAGTCTCGGTCCCGGTTCCTCTCCCGGATGCTCCCGTCGCCACTGGGTCTCGTACCGATCGATGTTGTGCCCGATCTGTTTCGACCTCGCCGAGAACGCCTCCCCGTACGCCTCGAGCTCGACGATCTCGCCCGACCCCGGATCCAGGTGGTAGCCGTGCGCGGCCAGCGCCGTTCTGAACCCCGGATCGGTCATCACCGCCGCATGCCCGATCCCGTTGATCGCCGCGATGCTCTCTCGGAACCCGACCGTGTGCAGTCCCCGCCACTTCCCCGCCGCCCACACGCGAGCATTGACCTGGAGATGCAGATGCCAGTGCGGGTCCCCTGCCCGCGACGTACGATGCGTCACCACCGCCGCCTCCAGCTCCTCCACCGGCACCTGCACCTGTCGCCCCATCGGACCCACCCGCGTCGTCGCGTGCTCCCCCACCCACGACAGGATCTGTTCCGCCGCGCGTCGCTGAGCCGTGTCGTACTCCAATGACACATCGGGATGCAGCGCCGCGGCCAGCGACCACGACTTCGGCCCGTTCACCGTGACCTCGACGAACTTCACGCCCTCCTTACGCGGCCGTCCCTTCGCCTCTCCCGTCTTGACGTCGAAGCCGCCGACCCACCTCTCGTACGTCTCCGCACCCATCGCCGGCGCCCGCCCGACCAGGCGACCAGAAACGACATAGCGGTCGGCCACCCCCGAGCCCTCGCCCAGGTAGTAGTCGTCAGCCCCGAAGCTGTCCGCCTCCACATAGCGCCGCGCATCGACCGCACGCCCGGTGTAGAACTTCACCCCACCATGCACGCCCGACGCACCTCCGTCACCAACCATCGACAACCGCATAACTGCAGGTCATCATCGGTTTTCCTTCGGAAATGCATAGCATGCGTGCTGACCGTTTTGAAGGGATGCACCCCCTCATTGAGGCCTACTTCTCGAGACCATCGAGCACCGTCAATTGCCGTCGAAGGCGCTCGGATCGAGTTGCGATCGAGCAGGGTCGTGTTTACGCGTTATCCCGCCGGACGGAACGCTCGATTTCACCGACAGCCCGTCGGCGGACATGCTCGGCGGATGACACACGAGACAACCTCGCCTGCCGACTGGTACTTCGAGGACTTCACCGCCGGCCAGGTGTTCCGTACGCAGGGCAGGACCATCACAGAGACCGACCTCGTCTCCTTCGCCGGGTGGAGCTGGGACACCAATCCTGTGCACACCGACGCACAGCACAGCGAGCACGGCCGGTTCGGTCAGCCCATCGCCCACGGCGTCCTGGGCCTGTCGGTCGCAATGGGGCTGGTATCCCGCCTTGGCGTCTTCGAGCGTTGCTCGGTCGCACTCCTCGGTATCAACGGCTGGACCTTCAAGCACCCGATCTTCGTCGGTGACACCGTCCACTGCACGCTTCGCATCACCGATGTTCGCGCCGCCAGATCGAGCAACGTCGGAATCCTCGAACGAGAGCTGACCATGTTCAACCAGGGCGGCACTGTCCTGCAGCAAGGCGCGATCGGGATCATGGTGAGCCGACGCCCTGCCTCCTGACGCGCCTGGCCCCGGCCCGTCAAGGCGTTTCGTCGTCAAGCAGCGGCTGCAGCTGCGCCTGGATGGCAGCAGGGGTGGCCGTAGTACGCAGGACAACCACCGTCGAGGCGGACTCGAGGCCAACCGGCTGATAGCGCTCGAGAGCCACCCGCATCGCCTGGTCGAACTCACCTTCGGGGTCGGAGGTCTGGTCGCGGAGCCAGCGCCGGAGCACATAGTTGTGTGCGGTCACGAGGTCTGCGGCCAAGAGCTCGGCGCGAAGGTGGCCGTCGGGTAGGTCGGACATCCAGTCGCGGAGCCATCGCGTGAAGACTCGCTGATATTGCTGGATCCCGCCCGTCTCCCTGGCGCGAAGAGCAGGCACCGAACCGACGAGGCGATACCGCGCGCGCGCCATCTCCCCTTCGGCCACATAGTGGCGCAGCACGACCCGGGCGGCCTCGCTCAGCGCGACGGTTCGCGTGGCGGGGGTCGCTGCGGCCAGACGTCCGTCGATGCGGCCGAGCAGCAGGTCGTGCTCAGGGAAGATCACGTCGTCCTTGGATCCGAAGGCCCGGAAGAACGTCGTACGTCCCACCCCGGCGCGCCGCGCGATGTCCTCGGCCTTGGTCGCGTCGAAGCCTCGCTCTTCGAACAGCTCGTACGCCGCAGCGACCAGGCGTTCCTTGGTCGTCGCGGGTCGGGGCGTCTCGGTCATGACTCGAAGTTACTTGATGGTACGCCGTTCCGTCGATAAGGTACGGCGTACCAATATAGGGAAGGGTGCATATGAACGGGTTCAACAACATCGGCGTCGTCGGCGCAGGACTGATGGGCGCAGGCATCGCCGAGGTCGCCGCACGCGCCGGCAAGAACGTCGTCCTCATCGACGCCAACCCCGCTGCCGCCGAGGCCGGCCGCGACCGCTTGCGGACCTCCCTCGAGCGGGCGGAGGAGCGCGGGAAGATCACCGGGGTCGCCGAGATCCTGGAGCGCATCACCGTCGGCAGCGACCTCGAGGCGCTCGCCGACCGCGACCTGGTCATCGAGGCGATCATCGAGGACGAAGCCGCCAAGACGGCACTGTTCGCCCGGCTCGACTCGATCGTCACCGACCCCGAGGCCGTGCTCGCCTCCAACACCTCCTCCATCCCGATCATGAAGCTCGCCGTCGCCACGCAGCGGCCGGCGCAGGTGCTCGGGATCCACTTCTTCAACCCGGTCCCGGTCCTCTCGCTGGTGGAGCTGGTGCCCAGCCTGCTGACCGCACCGACCACCACCGATCGGGCTCGGGAGTTCGTCGAGAAGGACCTCGGCAAGCACCCCATCGACTCCCAGGACCGCGCAGGATTCGTGGTCAACGCACTGCTGATCCCGTTCGTGCTCTCCGCGATCCGAATGCTCGAGTCCGGGTTCGCCACCGCCGAGGACATCGACCAGGGCCTCGTACGCGGCGCCGCCCATCCCCAGGGGCCGCTGGCGCTCGCGGACCTCATCGGCCTCGATACGACCAAGGCCGTGGCCGAGTCGCTCTACGAGGAGTTCAAGGAGCCGCTCTACGCCCCGCCGCCGCTCCTGGCCCGCATGGTCGACGCCGGCCTGCTGGGCCGCAAGGCCGGCCGCGGCTTCTACCACTACTGAACCCCACCCAAGGACTCATCATGACCGACGACTTTCCCTATCTTCAGCTCGCAGACCACCACCACGACCTCCGCGACGCCGTACGCTCGCTCGCTGCGAACAAGATCGCCCCCTACGCCGCCGACGTAGACGCCGCCGCGAGGTTCCCCACCGAGGCCTACGACGCCCTTGTCGCCTCCGGACTCCACGCACCGCACGTGCCCGAGGCGTACGGCGGCGACGGCGCTGACGCCCTGTCCACCTGCATCGTCATCGAGGAGATCGCGCGTGCGTGCGCCTCCTCGTCACTGATCCCGGCGGTCAACAAGCTCGGCAGCCTCCCGCTGATCCTCGCCGGCTCCGAGGACATCAAGCAGCGCTACCTGGCACCGCTCGCGGCCGGAAAGTCCACGTTCTCCTACGCCCTCTCCGAGCGCGAGGCCGGCTCCGACACAGCGTCCATGAAGACCCGTGCCGTCCAGGACGGCGACCACTGGGTGCTCAGCGGCCAGAAGTCATGGATCAGCAACGCGGGCATCTCCGACTACTACACCGTCCTCGCCGTCACCGACCCCGACGGACGACGCGGCTCCAACATCAGCGCCTTCGTCGTGGAAAAGAGCGACGACGGATTCGCCATCGGCGCCCCCGAGAAGAAGCTCGGCATCAAGGGCTCCCCCACCTGCGAGCTGACCTTCGACGCCGTCTACCTCCCCGGCGACCGCATCATCGGCGAACCCGGAACCGGCCTCCAGCTCGCGCTCCGCACCCTCGACCACACCCGCATCACCATCGCGGCCCAGGCCGTCGGTATCGCCCAAGGCGCCCTCGATCACGCGACCGACTACGTCAAGGAACGCCAGCAGTTCGGCAAGCGCATCGCGGACTTCCAGGGGATCCAGTTCATGCTCGCCGACATGGCCATGAAGCTCGAGGCCGCCCGCCAGCTCGTCTACGTCGCCGCCGCCAAGTCGGAGCGAGACGCCAGCGACCTGAGCTTCTTCGGCGCAGCCGCCAAGTGCTTCGCCAGCGACGCGGCGATGGAGATCACCGTCGATGCCGTCCAGCTCCTCGGCGGCTCCGGCTACACCCAAGACTTCCCGCTCGAACGCATGATGCGTGACGCCAAGATCACCCAGATCTACGAAGGCACCAACCAGATCCAGCGCGTCGTGATGGCGCGCCAGCTACTCAGCGCATGAGCACCGCCACCGTCATCACCACTGCCGCCTTCTCGCACCCTGGGTACGTCGGCGGCCGGGCGACCGACGTACCCATCTCAGAGGTCCACGCCAAGAAGACCGGGACCATCACGACGCTCTGCGGCCAGTCGGCGCTGACCTGGTTCAAGTTCTGGGAGGTTCCTTTCGCCACTGTCCTCGGCAACCGATGCCCGCGCTGCGTCGCTGCCTTCGACGAGCTTCTCCAGGCCGAGGCGGACCGCAGGCGCCGCTCGTTCCACCCCGCCCGGAAGGGCCGCCCGGCCGGAGGTAGCTCCCGAGCCCCAGGACGTCCAACTACGTTGTCGTAACCTGTCTGCATGCGCGCCGACCAAGATCCCATCCGTGAGGCACACAGGCAGTGGGTCAGTCACGACTGGGCCGACGCCGCCGACGGGATGGCGATGGTGACGTCGGTCGCGCGCGTGCAGCAGCTGCTCATGGAGCGCATCGACACCGTGCTGCGGCCTCTGGACCTGACCTTCGCTCGCTACGAGGTCCTGCGGCTGCTGTCGTTCTCGCGCTCGGGACCAATGCCGATGACGCGCCTGGGGTCGCTCCTCCAGGTGCACCCCACCAGCGTCTGGGCGGCCAAGGCGGTCACGGCCGACAGCGTCGTCTCGGGCGACAGGTTCGCCATCGCTCGCGCCATCACGGGTGCCGAGGCCGGCCAGCTGCCCGACGACGTCCTCTCCACCCTCAAGTCGGCAGCCGCCGCGCGACGTACGCCCGTTCTCGGCATCACCGGAACCGGCGGTTCCGGCAAGTCGTCGTTGACCGACGAGCTGGTACGCCGCTTCCGGGTCGACCAGCAGGACAAGCTCCGCATCGCGGTCATCGCCGTCGACCCGACGCGACGCAAGGGCGGCGGCGCGCTGCTCGGCGACCGGATCCGAGCCAACTCCCTCGACGGAGACCGCATCTTCTTCCGCTCGCTGGCAACCCGTGGCGCCCACGAGGTGCCCGAGCACCTCAGCGATGTCATCGACGTCATCAAGGCTGCCGGGTTCGACCTGGTCATCGTGGAGACGCCCGGCATCGGCCAGGGCGACGCGGCGATCGTGCCCTACGTCGACGCCAGCCTCTACGTCATGACTCCCGAGTTCGGTGCTGCCTCGCAGCTCGAGAAGATCGACATGCTCGACTTCGCCGACACCGTCGCCATCAACAAGTTCGAGCGCCGCGGCGCGATGGACGCGATGCGGGACGTCGGGCGTCAGTTGGTGCGCAACCGTGAGGCCTTCGACCAGCAGCCGGACCAGATGCCCGTCTTCGGCACCTCGGCCGCGACCTTCAACGACGACGGCGTGACCGCGCTCTACCAGCACCTCCGCGACGACCTGGCGAGCCGTGGCCTGCCGGTCACCGAGGGAGCTCTCACCGAGGTCGACGTCCGCCACTCCTCCGGCATCCGCCAGGTCGTACCCACCGACCGGGTGCGCTACCTGGCCGAGATCACCGAGGCCGTCCGCGGCTTCCATGCCCAGACCGAGCGGCTCGCCGCCGCGGCAGGACGCGTGCAGCGGCTGGAGATCGTCCAGGGCGAGCTCGTCGCCGCAGACAGCGAGACCTCGGGCGTCGACGACCTCCTCGAGTCCGCGCACCGTGACCTGCCCCACGAGGTCACCGACCAGATCGAGGCATGGCCGGCGATCGTGGACTCCTACTCGGGTGAGGAGCAGGTCGTGAAGGTGCGCGACCGCGAGATCCATACCCGCCTGACCCGTGAGTCGCTCTCGGGCAACCAGATCCCCCGCGTCGCGCTCCCGCGCTTCACCGACCACGGTGAGCTCGTCCGCTTCTGGCGTCGCGAGAACCTTCCCGGCTACTTCCCCTACACCGCCGGGGTGTTCCCGTTCAAGCGCGACGGCGAGGACCCGGCGCGGATGTTCGCCGGCGAGGGTGACCCGGCGCGTACCAACCGGCGTTTCAAGATCCTGAGCCAGGACGGCGACGCGACCCGCCTCTCCACCGCGTTCGACTCGGTCACTCTCTATGGGCGCGACCCGGATCTGCGCCCGGATATCTACGGCAAGGTCGGCACCTCCGGCGTCTCGGTGGCGACGCTCGACGACATGAAGGTGCTCTACGACGGCTTCGACCTCGTCTCCCCCACGACCTCGGTGTCCATGACCATCAACGGACCCGCGCCGACCGTGCTGGCGTTCTTCCTCAACACCGCCATCGACCAGCAGGTCGCCAGGTTCGTCGATCAGGAGGGCCGGCAGCCGTCCAAGGCGGAACACGACGAGCTCGTCGCGTACGCCATGGCGAACGTGCGCGGGACCGTGCAGGCCGACATCCTCAAGGAGGACCAGGGCCAGAACACCTGCCTGTTCTCCACCGAGTTCTCGCTGCGGATGATGGCCGACATCCAGGAATGGTTCATCCAGCAGCAGGTCCGCAACTTCTACTCGGTCTCGATCTCCGGCTATCACATCGCCGAGGCCGGGGCGAACCCGATCAGCCAGCTCGCGTTCACGCTCGCCAACGGCTTCACCTACGTCGAGGCGTACCTGGCTCGCGGCATGGACATCGACGACTTCGCACCCAACCTGTCCTTCTTCTTCTCCAACGGCATGGACCCCGAATACTCCGTGCTCGGCCGCGTCGCACGCCGCATCTGGGCGATCACGATGAAGGAGAAGTACGGCGCGAACGAGCGCTCGCAGAAGCTGAAGTACCACGTCCAGACCTCCGGCCGGTCCCTGCACGCACAGGAGATGGACTTCAACGACATCCGCACCACGCTGCAGGCCCTGATCGCGATCTACGACAACGCCCAGTCACTGCACACCAACGCCTACGACGAGGCCGTCACGACACCCACCGAGGAGTCCGTACGCCGAGCGCTCGCGATCCAGCTCATCATCAACCGCGAGTGGGGCCTCGCCATGAACGAGAACCCACTCCAGGGCTCGTTCATCATCGACGAGCTCACCGACCTGGTGGAGAGCGCCGTGCTCACCGAGTTCGACCGCATCAACGAACGCGGCGGCGTGCTCGGCGCGATGGAGACCGGCTACCAGCGCGGCAAGATCCAGGACGAGTCGATGCTCTACGAGCACCGCAAGCACGACGGGACGCTGCCCATCATCGGCGTCAACACCTTCGTCAAGCCCGACTCCGACGCCTCCCCCGTCGAGATCGAGCTGGCACGCGCCACCGAGGCCGAGAAGGACTCCCAGCTGCGGCGCGTACACCAGTTCCAGGAGACGCACCGCGACGAGGCCGCCAAGGCCATCGCCCGCCTCAAGGACGCGGCCGTCGCCGGGGACAACGTCTTCGCGGTCCTCATGGACGCCGCCCGAGTCTGCACCCTCCAGCAGGTGACCGAGGCGTTCTTCGAGGTCGGCGGGCAGTACCGACGCAACGTCTGACCGCGCAGACCTCGTCACGCAACACGCCGCCCCTGCCTGGGCTAGATGCCCAGACAGGGGCGGCGTCTCGTGTGGGCCACGCGGGAGCGTGTGCTCAGATGCTGGGCTCGGTGTCGCCGTCCGGCGCGTACAGGCCCGAGTGGCTCTTGCGCAGGACGTTCTTCTGGATCTTCCCTGTCGAGGTCTTCGGGAGCCCGTCGGAGACCACGATCGTCTTCGGGATCTTGTACGCATCGAGGTGACCGCGGAGCTTTTCACGGAGCACCTCAGGGTCGACGAGCGCACCCGGCGCGGGCACGACCATGGCGGTGATCGCCTCGGTCCAGCGCTCGTGCGGCAGCCCGACCACCACAGCCTCGGCGATGTTCGGGTCGGCGGCGTAGAGCGCCTTCTCCACCTCGATGGAAGCGACGTTCTCGCCTCCGGTCTTGATGACGTCCTTGCGACGATCGGTGAACCAGAGGATGCCGTCGGAGTCGAAGTGGCCGACGTCGCCGGAGTGGAACCAACCGTGTGCGAAGGCCTCGTCGGTGGCCTCCTGGTTGTCGAGATAGCCGGTGAGCGCGTGCGGCCCGCGGTAGACGATCTCGCCGTCCTGGCCGGCGGGCAGCAGTGTGCCGTCCTCGTCCATGACGGCCACCTGGACATTGGTGACCGGCGTACCTACCGCACCGGCGTGGCTGAGCTGGTGCTCAGGACGGAACAGCGTCGCGGTGGGGCTCATCTCCGTCTGACCGAAGAGGAGATAGAAGTCGCAGTCGAAGGCATCCAAGCATCGCCGCAGCTGCGCCTCCGGCATGGTCGCCATGGCGTAGAGCGCTCGGCGCAGGCTGGAGAGGTCTCGGCGGTCGATGTCGGGGTGATCGAGCATCTCCCGATACATCATCGGGAGGGCGAAGATCTGCGTGATCTTCTCGGTCTCGATGAGGTCCAGGAGCCGGCCGGCGTCGAATCCCCGCTCGATGAACAGGGCTGCGCCCACCATGACGGCGGCGGTGCAATGACAGTTCAGCTGGGCGGTGTGGAACATCGGCATCAGCGCCACGAACCGGTCGGTCTCGTCGAACCGTGCCTCCAGAGCCATCGACATCGACTCCAGATAGATCGCCGTGTGGTTGCCGACGACGCCTTTGGGGAACGAGGTCGTCCCGCTGGTGTAGAGGTAGCTCAGCGGATCACGGTCCGCTACGTACGCCTCCGGCTCCGACTCCTCACCCGCTGCCACGAGGTCCCCGAACTCGACGGCCCCGACCAGGGTGTGGCCCGGCTGGCCGCCCTCGAGGCCCGTTCCCGGCACGACCACGACGTGGCTCACCGCCGGGTGCTCGGCAACCGCCTCGGCGACACTCGGGATCAGCTGCCGCTCGACGACGATGCCGCGAGCGCGGCTGTGGCCCAGGACATAGGAGATCTCGTCGCTGCGCCAGCCGAGGTTGATCGGCACACAGACGACGCCGAGCTTCGCGCAGGCGTAGTACGTCACCAGGAACTCGATGCTGTTCCCGGAGGCGAGGGCGAGGGCATCCCCGCGCGCATATCCGGCGGCGACGAGACCGTGGGCGAACCGGTTGACCAGGGCGTTGAGCTCGCGATAGTCGAGGCGCCTTTCGCCGTCGACCAGCGCCAGCCGGTCGGGGTACCGGGCGGCCGCCCGGGTCAGGCTGTCACCGACGTTGACACGCTGGATGAGGTTGCGACCGAGATCTTGTGCTGACGACGCCATCGTCGTACCTCCTGTGCGGGTGGAGACTTCAGTAGCTGCGGGGCAGACCCAATGAGTGCTGGGCCACGAAGTTGAGGATCATCTCCCGGTTGACCGGCGCGATCCGGAGCAGGCGGGCCAGGCCCCACAGCGGGATCAGGCCGTACTCGCTGGCCACGCCGTTGCCGCCGTGGCACTGGATCGCGGCATCGAGTGCGGACAGCGCGGCCTCGGCGGCCAGGTACTTGGCCATGTTGGAAGCCTCGCCGGCGGGCAGCCCCTGGTCGTGCAGCCAGGCTGCCTTCGCGGTGACGAGGGCAGCCGCCTCCACCTCGATCTTGGCCTTCGCCAGCGCGTGGGAGACGCCTTGGTGGGATCCGATGGGCACGTCCCAGACCTGGCGCTGGTTGGCGTAGTCGGCGGCCTGGGCGAGGGCGTAGCGGCCGATGCCGACGAGCAGGGCGGCGCCGGTGACCCGCTCGGGGTTCAGGCCGTGGAAGACCTGCTTGAAGCCGGCGCCCTCGGTGCCGATGAGCCGGTCCGCAGAGACGTGCACGTCGTCGAGGAAGAGGGTGTACTGCCTCTCCGGAAGTGCCACGGCGACCGGGAGTGGTTGGGCGGTCAGGCCCGGGGCGTCGGTGTCGACGACGAAGAGCGAGAGCTCGGCGTCCCCGCGATCGTCGGTGCCCGTGCGAGCCACCACCAGCACGGCGTCGGCGACATCGATCCCGGAGATGAAGTGCTTCTGGCCGCGCAGCACGTAGCCGTCGCCGTCCTTGACCGCAGCGGTCGAGATCCGGTGGGTGTTGGAGCCGGCGTCGGGCTCGGTGATGGCGAAGACCACACGTCCCGCCCCGGACGCGAGCCTGGGCAGCCACTCCTGGCGCTGCTCGGGCGTGCCGAAGGTGCTGATCACCTCGCCGCTGATCGCACTCGCCACCAGGAGGAGGAGCAGCGGGGATCCCGCGGCCGCCGTCTCCTCGCAGACGATGGCCAGCTCGACGAGTCCACCTCCGCCGCCGCCGTACTCCTCGGGGATGTTGACGCCGACGAAGCCGTGCTTGCCCAGGGCCTCCCACAGCTCGAGAGTGAACTCCCGGGCCTCGGCCTTCTGGGTGTAGTAGCCGTTGCCGAACTCGCGGCTGATCGCGCTCACCGCCTCTCGCAGTGCGCGGTGCTCCTCGGTGATGGTGAAGTCCATCAGGCCTCCTGGGTGGCGCGAGCGGCGGCCACGAGCCGCCCCTGGGTCTCGACGGGGATCGGGTACGGCGAGGAGAGGGTGAACCGGTCCGCCAGATCGCCGTAGCGCCGGTGGATCTCGGCGCCTGCCTCCTCCGGAGAGCCGACGACGGCGAGGGTCGTGAGTACGTCGTCATCGATGAGGCCGGTCATGGTGTCCCAGTCCCCGCGGACGGAGAGGGCGTGCAGCTCGGCGTGAAGATCGCCCCAGCCATGCAGGTCCAGGACGCTGCTGTAGGCAGGCGTCGAGCCGTAGAAGGCGAGCTGCTTGCGTACGGCCGCGGTGGCCTTCTCGAGCTGGGCGTCGTCGCTCCCGGTCGCCACCAGGCCCGGATAGATGACGGTGAACTCCGACCGCTTCCGGCCGGACTCCCGCAGGCCCTGCTCCACCAGCGGCACGGTCACCTCGCGCAGATAGCGCTCGGTCGTGAACCCGTGCACGATCAGACCGTCAGCGCGGGTGGCCGCCACCTTGGTCATCGCCTGCCCGACGGCTGCGAGCATGATCGGCGGAGGGCCCCAGGAGTGATGCGGCGGAGTGAACATGGGGGTCATCAGCGTGTGTCGGTAGAAGCGCCCCTCGAACTGGAGTCGCTCCCCGTCGAGCCAGCTTCCCCAGATCGCACGAAGCGCCCCGATGAACTCCGCCATCCGGGCCGCCGGCTCCGACCACGGCATGCTGAACCGGCGTTCGATGTGTGCCCGCACCTGCGATCCCAGGCCCAGGACGAACCGCCCTCTGCTGAAGGTCTGCAGGTCGTAGGCTGCTGCGGCCATCGTCATCGGGGAGCGTGCGAAGGCCACGGCGATGCCGGTGCCGACGGTCAGGCTCTCGTTGTGCTCGGCAGCGAGGAGGAGCGGGAAGAACGGGTCGCGGGCCACCTCGGTGGACCACACACCTGAGTAGCCGACCGCCTCCACGTCGCGGACCTGGTCGACCAGCTCGGCGTACGACGCACCCACGGTCCCATCGACGCTGCCGCCGATGTTGGCGTCAATCCGCATGGCCCGCCTCCACGAGCGAGGCCGGAGGACGGAAGCGCTCACCGTACGACTCGGCCAGCTCGTCGGCCCGGCGACCGAAACCGGCGATCCCTCCGTCGTACTGCTCCAGGTAGCGCAGCACGCCACCGGTCCAGGCTGGGAACCCGATGCCGAGCAATGAGCCGACGTTGGCGTCGGCCTGCTGGGTGATGACGCCGGTGGCGTACGCCTGCCACGCCTCCAGTGCCTCGGCGAAGAGCAGTCTCTCGACGAGGTCGCGAAGGGGCGGCTGGTCCTCCGCCACGGGATACACCTCCGCGAGTCCGGGCCACAGGCCGGTGCGCCGGCCGGACTCGTCGTAGTCGTAGAACCCGGCCCCGGAAGCACGGCTGGCGCGACCGTGCTCGTCGATGAGGCGGTCGAAGACGTCGTGGCTGGGGTGTGACTGCCACACCTGGCCCGCCTCGGCCGCCGCGGCCTTGGCCTCCTCACGCACGGCCCGCGGCAGGGTGAGCGTGAGCTCGTCGAGCAGCTGCAGGGCACCAGCCGGATAGCCGGCCTGGAGGGATGCCTGCTCGATGCTGGCCGGCGCGATGCCCTCCCCGACCATGGCGACAGCCTCGTTCAGGCGGGCGATGATCACCCGGCTGGTGAAGAAGCCACGACTGTCGTTGACCACGATCGGAGTCTTGCCGAGCTGCCGGACGAGGTCGAAGGCGCGGGCCAGTGTCCGCGGCGAGGTCTTCTGCCCCTTGATGATCTCGACGAGGTCCATCCGGTCCACGGGCGAGAAGAAGTGCACACCGACGAAGTCCTCGGGGCGGCTCACCGCGGCGGCCAGCGACCCGATCGGGAGAGTGGAGGTGTTCGACCCCAGGACGCAGTCGCGGCCGACGACCTTCTCGACGCGAGCGAAGACGTCGGCCTTGAGTTCGGCGTTCTCGAAGACCGCCTCGATGACGAAGTCGACGTCGGCGAGGTCGTCGACCGAGTCGCTGGGGTGGATGCGGCCCAGGAGCGCATCGGCGTCGGCCTGGGTGCGGCGCCCAGAGTCGACGGCCTTGGTCTCGAGCTTCGCCGAGTAGGCCTTGCCCTTCTCTGCCCCCTCGCGGGACACGTCGACAAGGACGACCTCGATACCCGCCTTCGCCGCGGCGTAGGCGATGCCGGCGCCCATCATTCCGGCACCGACGACGCCGAGCCGGGAGGAGGTGAACGGGGGCTCGCCCTCTGGCCGGCTCGCCCCGGCCCTGATCGCCTGCGTGTCGAAGAAGGTGAGGTTGATCCGGTTCTTGGCGATCTGCGCGGTCGCGATCTCGACGAAGTAGCGCGACTCGACCTTGGTAGCTGTCTCCAGATCGAGCCCCGACCCCTCGACCGCGGCGGCGAGGATGGCCCGCTCGGCCGGCGCCGGGGAGCCATGGGTGCGGGCGCGCAGGCCGGCCGAGAGCAACGCCAGCTGACCGGTGAGCGGGCCACTGGAGGGCGTACCTCCCGGGACGGCGAAGCCCTTGCGGTCCCATGGCTGCGCGGCATCCGGATTCTGTGCGATCCACCGCTTCGCGGCAGGCACGAGCTCCTCTGCGGTCGGGACGACTTCGTCGACGAGGCCGAGGTCAGCCGCCTGCTCGGCGGTGTAGGCCCTGCCCGAGAGAAGGATCTTGTCCAGCGCAGTGGTGACGCCGAGGTGCCGAACGGTCCGGGTGACGCCACCGAGGGCGGGAAGCAGACCGAGGCCGACCTCGGGCAGTCCGATGCGCACGTTCCGGCCGCCCACGGCGACGCGGTGGTGGGTGGCGAGGGCGAGCTCGAGGCCGCCGCCCAGAGCGGCGCCGTTGATCGCGGCGACGACCGGCCGCCCGAGTGTCTCCAATGAGCGCAGCTGGGCCTTGATCAGGTCCAGATGCGCCGTGAACCGGGTGGCGTCCTCGGGCTCGAGCCGGACGATCTCGTTGAGGTTGCCTCCGGCGAAGAACGTTCGCTTCGCCGAGGTGAGGATGACGCCGGTGATGTCGTCGCGCTCATGCTGCAGCCGCGCGACGGTGTCGACCAGCTCGGCGACGAACGCCTCGGACAGGGTGTTGGCCGAGCCGGCGGGATCGTCCATCGTGAGGGTCACGATGCCGTCCTCGTCGCGCTGCCAGCCGATGATGGTGGTCTCGTTCATTGGGGCTCCTTCAGTGCGGGCGTGGTTCGACTCGGACACGGTTCACAGGCGCTCGACGATCGTGGCGATGCCCATGCCGCCGCCGACACACAGCGTGACGAGACCGCGCCGCAACCCGCGGCGCTCGAGCTCGTCGAGGATGGTGGAGACGAGCATCGCGCCGGTTGCCCCGAGCGGGTGGCCCATCGCGATGGCGCCGCCGTTGACATTGACCTTCTCGTGCGGGATGTGCAGGTCACTCATCCACTTGAGCACCACCGAGGCGAAGGCCTCGTTGAGCTCGAAGAGGTCGATGTCGTCCAGGGTCAAGCCGGCCGTCGCCAGGACCTTCTCCGTCGCCGGGCGGGGCCCGGTCAGCATGATGGTCGGCTCTGAGCTGGTGATCGCCGTCGCGACGATCCGGCCGCGGGGCTCCAGCCCCAGGTCCTTGCCTGCCTGCTCGTTGCCGACCAGGACCAGCGCGGCGCCGTCGACGATGCCGGAGGAGTTGCCCCCGGTGTGGACGTGGTCAATCCGCTCCACCCAGTGGTACTTCTGCAGCGCGACGGCGTCGAAGCCGAGCTTGCCGGGACCTTCGAACGACGGCTTGAGAGTGCCGAGGCTCTCGACGGTGGAGCCGGGTCGGCGGTGCTCGTCATGATCGAGGACGAGCACGCCGTTCTGGTCGACGACGGGGACGAGCGATCGCTTGAAGTAGCCGTTGGTCCAGGCGCTCTCGGCGCGCTGTTGGGACTCGGCGGCGTACGCATCTACGTCCTCGCGGCTGAAGCCCTCCATGGTGGCGATCAGGTCAGCGCCGATGCCCTGGGGCACGAAGTACTCGTCGTAGGTCGTGGTCGGATCATTGAACAGCGGCCCGCCGTCGGAGAGCATGGGTACGCGGGACATCGACTCGATCCCTCCGGCCAGCACGAGCCGGTCCCAGCCGGAGGCGACCTTCGCCGCGGCGAGGTTGGTCGCCTCGAGACCCGATGCGCAGTAGCGGTTGACCTGAACGCCGGCGACGGTCTCGGAGAGCCCGGCCACCTGGGCGACGGCCTTGGGCAGGTCACCGCCCTGCTCACCGATCGGCGAGACGACGCCGAGGATCAGGTCGTCGATGTAGGAGGAGTCGAGACCGGGCAGTCGGTCCCGCAGCTCGTTGACGAGACCGACCCCGAGGTCGACAGGCTTGGTGGCGTTGAGCGCGCCACGCTTGACCTTGCCTCGTGGTGTGCGGATGGCCTCATAGATGAAAACAGTGCTCATTAGGGATCTCCTGAGTTGCCGGAACGGTGGCCGGCGCGAGGTTGGGCCCCGATGGGGCCGGGCGAGTCAGTTCGAGGGTGCGGAGGTCAGCACGGCCAGTGCTGATGCCCCGAGCAGAGCCCGCAGACGGGGCTCAGGCAGGCCGGCGGAGTGCTGCAGGGTCGACTGGATGGCGCCGATCGCGCAGTGCACGATCGCCCGCGCCGAGGTGTCGTCCAGGTCGGGTCGCAGCTCGAGGAGTAGATGAACCCACTCCTCCAGGTAGAGGCGCTGCTTGCGGCGCAGGCCGCGACGGTCGTCATCGGGCAAGTTGGCGATCTCGCGGAAGTAGACCTGGGCGACCTCGCGCTGCCCGACGACGAAGTCGATCTGGCCCTCGATCAGCTGGGTGAGTGCGTGCAAGGGGTCGGCGCCGTGGTCGGCGGCCAGCTGCTGTCCCTGCGCCAGGAGACCGTCGATGACGGACTCGAACATCGCCACGAGCACGGCGTTCTTGCTGCCGTAGTGGCGGTAGATCGCCGATGCCGTGATCCCGACCGCCGACCCGATGTCCTCCATGGAGACGGCGTGGTACCCGTTGGTCGCCATGAGGTCCGCCGCCGCGGCGAGGATGCGCTGCTTGCGGGCAGGGTCCCGGGTGCGTGGACCTCGCCGTGGTCCAGGCGCGGTCTCGGGGCTCGGCACGCCATGCAGCGTACGCCTCGGGTCGAGCGGGTCGGCGCCACGCCACTCGCTCGCTGCTACTCCGGCCATGGTGCTCCTCCTCCTGGTCGTTGTGGTTCCTCTTGCGCGGCACGGGCGGTGACGAACGCCTCGGGAATGTCGGTGAGCCTCGAGCGGACGTACTCGCCCAGACCTTTGGCCTGCGGATCTGGCCTGGTGGCGTCGGCGACCCCGTTGCCCAGCAGACCGACCACGACGAAGTTGAGCGCACGCAGGTTGGGCAGCTCGTAGCGATGCACGGGGAGGGAGTCGGCCTCGGGAAGCAGTCGACGGAACTCGTCGATGCTCAGGTGCGCCTCGAGCCAGGCGTACTCCTCGTCGGTGCGTACCCAGATGCCGACGTTGGCGTTGCCGCCCTTGTCCCCCGAGCGAGCTCCGGCGACGGCGCCGAGCGGTGCTCTGACCGCCGCCGCGGCGGGACCGGTCGGCCCCGTCTGCGCGCTCGGCCCGCTCGCGACCGAAGGCCGTGGTGAGTACGACTCCGGTGTGGACGGGGACGGCGGAGCCGCGTGCGGGATCTCGGCGACGGGACCATCGGCGAGGTGCAGGGTCTGGGTCACGGTCTCGGCCGGTAGCAGCGCGGGCCAGTAGACGCCGAACTCGGTGGCGTCGGTGGGCGGTGTCGTGGCATGGAATCCGGCATACCCGCCGAGGAAGAGCTCCATGACCGCGTTGGAGAACCTGCGTCCGACGACGTCGCGATCGTGGCTCTTGACCGTGATGCGGAGGTGTGCCTGCGCCTCCGCGTTCGTCGGTGCGTCGGGCCTGTCGGATCGGATCAGCCGCACGTCGACCTCGTCGTACTGCTCCTTGCCCCCCAGGATGTCGAAGAGCATCACCTCGGCCGCCGCTGCCTTGGCCTCGACGTCGAGCCCGGTGATGACCAAGGTCATCGTGTTGCGGTATCCGCCGACGTAGTTGAGGGCGACCTTGAGCAGTCCCGACGGGGCGGCGCCCTTCGTCCCGCTCATCAGCACTCGGTCGGGTGCTTCCTGGCTCAGGCGCACGGTGTCGAAGCGAGCCACGACGTCCGGGTTGGGGTAGTCCGGGCCGGCGATCTCGTAGAGCAGCTGCGCGGTCACGGTTCCCACCGAGACCACTCCCCCGGTATCCGGGTGCTTGGTGATGACGGCAGAGCCGTCGGCGGCGACCTCGGCGATCGGGTATCCGGGGTAGCCGGGCGAGACGATCTCCTCGGGCCATGGGTAGTTGCCGCCCGTGGCCTGCGGACCGCACTCGATCACGTGCCCCGCTGCGACGGCTCCGGCGATGGCGTCGTAGTCGTCCGGGCTCCAGCCGTGCCACCAGGCCGCCGGTCCGACGACGAGCGAGGCGTCGGTGACCCGCGGGCACACCACGATGTCTGCCCCTGCGCGGAGCGCCTCGGTGATCCCCCAGCCGCCCAGGTAGGCGTTGGCGGTCGCCGGGCGGACACCGGCGTCGGCCAACGACCGTCCGGTGTCCAGATGCTTGAGGTCGTGCCCCGCCGCCAGGAGGTCTTCGACACGCGTCGAGAGATCGTCGCCTTCGATCCAGGCGATCCTGGGGGCCAAACCGAGCCTCTCGGCAAGCTCACCGAGCCTCTCGGCAAGCCCCGCGGGGTTCAGGCCGCCGGCGTTCGTGACGATGCGTACGCCACGGTCCAATGCCCCTCCCAGGACCTCCTCCATCTGCGCCAGGAAGGTGCGGGCGTATCCGGCCGACGGATCCTTCCTCCGCGCCTTCCACAGGATGAGCATCGTGAGCTCGGCAAGGTAGTCGCCGGTCACGACGTCGAGAGGTCCCTCGGTGACCATCTCCCGCATCGCGGCCGCACGGTCGCCATAGAAGCCGGACGCGTTCCCGATGCGCACAGGGCGCCTGGGCGCGGTCATCGTGCCACCCCCTGGGTGGCGAGGTGGCCTGCCGGTCTGGGTTCGGTGGGTCGCCCGGCGAACGCCTGGGCGACCTGCATCCATGCCTGTGCAGCGGGACCACTGACCGTGAGCCCCGTGTCGAGGACGTTGCGCCGCTGGGTGACCACGAGGCAGAAGTCGAGGGCCGAGCCGACGACGACGTCGTCCGCGCCCTCAGGACCCCAGGCCCATTCGCTCCCGTCCGGCCCCGCGAGCTCGACCCTCACCGGCGCCGTCGGAACGTCGCGGCCGTGCAGCTGGAAGCTGAAGGCGTACGTGCGTACTCCGATGTCGGCGATGTGCCGCAGCCGCGGCGTCGACACCGGCGGGATGCCGAAGCTGTCCCGAACGTCCTGGCCGTGGGCCCAGGTCTCCATCAGGCGACCGGTCGCCGACGACAGCACGCCCATGTCCGGGCCGTACCAGGGCAGTCGCACCGAAGGGTCGGCGGCGTCGTAGGCCTCGAGCAGCTCGGCCCGCGATCGCCGCAGCCAGTCCAGGCACTGATCCGGCGCCAGCGAGCCGGCCCGCTCGGCCACGACGTCCGGGAATCTCGGCCCCAGTGCGAGGAGCTCCTCACGCTGAGCGAGGAAGCCCGCCCGGTCGCGCAGGGCGAGGACCGTGGCGTCGTCGAAGAACGCCAGGTGAGTGACCTGATCGCGGACGGTCCAACCTTCCGCCGGCGTGTCCCGCCCCCAGTCCTCCTCGTCGAGACCCCGGAGCGTCTCGAGCAGAGTGTCTCCCTCGGCCTTCAGGTCGGCACAGATTCCTGCCAATGCGGCTGCCTTGTCCGACATCGTCATCGTCCCTCCCACTGTGGGGCTCGCTTTTCTCGGAACGCGCGGGGCCCTTCCTGCGCGTCGCGGCTGAGGTAGACCGGCTCCCAGATGCGCTCGGCGCGCTCGTACGCCTCCGAGAGCGGCAGCTCGGCGACCAGGCGGGCGGTCTGCTTGCCGGCCTGCACCGAGAGCGGAGCGTTCTCGGCGATCCGCCGGGCGAGCGCCTGCACGAAGTCGTGCAGGTCGGCATCGGGCACCACATGGTTGACCAGACCCAGCCGCTCGGCCCTCGCCGCGTCGACGAGGTCGCCGGTCAGCAGGATCTCCATGGCAGCCCGCGGCGGGATGAGCCACGGCAGTGGCGCCGCCCACGGCGCACCGCGGCCCACCTTGACCTCGGTGATGCCGAACCTCGCCGACTCCCCCGCCACGCACAGGTCGCAGTTCTGCGCCAGCAGGAAGCCTCCGGCGAGAGCGAGACCGTTCACCGCGGCGATCGTCGGCTTCAAGACCGGTATGGTGCGGCCGAGCTGCGGGACGAAGTCGACCGGCGGCACTTGGAGGGCGGTCTCGGCCATCTCCTTCAGGTCCCCGCCGGCGCAGAACGCCGATCCCTCTCCGGTCAGTACCAGGACCTTGGCCTCCTCGTCGGAGTTGAACCGCTTCACGGCGGCGTGCAGGCCGTCCCGGACCCGCTTGTTGAGCGCGTTGCGCGCCTCGGGTCGGTCCATCCGCACCCACGCGACGCCGTCCTCGAGCTCGTAGCGGACCTGTCCGTCGACCGACTCGGAGCTGATGATCTCAGTCACCCTCGGCCTCCTTCACGACCGCGAGCAGGGTGCCCTGGTCGACGGTGTCGCCCGCGGCCACCTTGACCTCGGCCACGACGCCGCCCTGCGGGGCCCGGACGGCGTGCTCCATCTTCATCGCCTCGAGGACGACGAGGACCTCGCCGGTCTCGACGGCGGCACCTGCCTCGACCTCGACCCGGACCACGGTGCCGGGCATCGGCGCCAGCAACGACCCAGCCGCTGCCTCATCGGCGGCGTCCGGGAAGCGGGGCAGTTCGATGAAGTGGCTTGCGCCCAGGCGAGAGTCCGCGAAGCGCTCGTCACCGGCTCGCGCGACCAGCACGCGATGGCGGGTGCCATCGACGACGAGGTCGACCTGGTCGCGGGTGCACGAGTGCAGCACCACGTTCCCCAGAGGCACGCCGGCGACGGTGACGTCGGCCGATGAGCCCGTGATCCGGTACGACACCGAGAGCTCCGCGTCCTGATCACCGGCCGAGGCGGGCGCGTAGGAGGCCCACTGCGGAGCGTTCGGTACGTTGCGCCAACCCGACGGAAGGCCGGGCAGCTCCGCCACGGCCGCGCGGCGAGCCGCCTGGTCGGCCAACGCCACCGCGGCGGCGTGGATCTGGTCGCGATGCGGGTCGGCGGCCATCAGGTCGGCTGCAGAGTGCCGCTCGAGATAGCCCGTGTCGATCTGGCCTGCGAGGAACTCCTCTTCACGCAAGACGCCGACCAGCAGGTCCCGGTTGGTCACCACACCGTGGACGCGTGCCTCCGAGAGCGCCCGCGACAGCAGGCGAGCGGCCTCGGAGCGGGTGGCTCCGTACGCGATGACCTTGGCGAGCATCGGGTCGTAGTGGACGCTCACCTGGCTTCCCGAGCGGACCCCCGAGTCCACCCGGAGCCCGGGAAGCTGCGGCACCTCGAAGAGGTGCAGGTCGCCGGTGGCGGGCAGGTAGCCGGCCGCAACGTCCTCGGCATAGAGTCGCGCCTCGATCGCATGGCCGCTGAGTCGCGCCTCGGTCACGCTGCGCGGCAACGGCTCACCCTCGGCAACGGCGATCTGCAGCTTGACCAGGTCGAGCCCGGTGACGAGCTCGGTGACCGGGTGCTCCACCTGGAGTCGGGTGTTGACCTCCAGGAAGTAGAACTCACCGCTGGGGTCCATCACGAACTCGACGGTGCCTGCCCCGACATACCCGATCGCCTTCGCCGCGGCCACCGCGGCCGCACCGAGCTCCGAACGGAGCTCCTCGTCGACGACGGGAGACGGTGCCTCCTCGATGATCTTCTGGTAGCGCCGCTGGATCGAGCACTCGCGCTCGAAGAGGTGCACGACCTGCCCCTGGGAGTCGGCGAAGACCTGCACCTCGATGTGTCGCGGCCGAATGACGAGGCGTTCGAGGAAGACCGCGCCGTTCCCGAAGGCGCTGACGGCCTCTCGTCTCGCCGCGGCCACGGTCGATTCGAGCTCGTCGGCCGACTCGACGATCCGCATGCCACGGCCGCCACCGCCGTACGCCGCCTTCACCAGCAGCGGGAAGCCGATATCGCCGGCGGCCCGCTCGGCGAGATCCGCACCGAACTCCTGGTTCTCGTCGATCACGATCCCGGGGAGCACCGGGACACCGGCCTCCGCCATCAGCTGCTTGGCAGCGGTCTTCGAGCCCATCGCCCGAATCGCGGCCGGAGGTGGTCCGATGAAGGTGATGCCGGCCTCGGCACACGCCTCGGCGAAGTCGGCGTTCTCGGAGAGGAAGCCGTAGCCCGGGTGGACCGAGTCCGCGCCGACATGCCTCGCCGCCGCGATCACCAGGTCGGCCCGCAGGTACGTCTCCGCGGGTGAGGCGCCGAGAAGGGGAACCGCCTGGTCGGCGGCATGGACGAAGGTGGCGTCGGCATCGGGCTCGGAGTAGACGGCGACCGTATCGACGTCACGCTCGCGCGCGGACCTGATCACCCGGGTGGCGATCTCGCCGCGGTTCGCGACGAGCAGTTTCTTGATCCTTGGCATCGGCCTGCTCCTACATCCGGAAGACGCCGAAGCCACGACGGCCCTCGACGCGCTGTGAATGGATCGCGGACAGCGCCACACCGAGGACGCTGCGGGTGTCGCGGGGGTCGATGACCCCGTCGTCGTAGATCCGTGCGCTGGTGAAGAACGAGTGCGACTCGTTCTCGATCTGCTCCTCGATCTCGTGGCGACGCTGCTCGTCGGCGGCCTCGTCGAAGGGACGGCCACTGGACTCGGCCGCCTGCCGACCGACGATGGAGAGCACTCCGGCAAGCTGCGCCGCGCCCATCACCGCGAGCCGTGCGCCCACCCAGGCGAACATCAGGCGCGGGTCGTAGGCACGACCCGACATCCCGTAGTTCCCCGCGCCGAACGATGCTCCGATGTTGATCGTGATGTGCGGGACGGTGGAGTTGGCGACTGCGTTGATCATCTTCGCGCCGTCCTTGATGATCCCGCCCTGCTCGTACGCCGTGCCCACCATGTAGCCGGTGGTGTTCTGCAGGAACAGCAGCGGCGTGTCGCTCTGGTTGGCGAGCAGGATGAACTCGGTCGCCTTCTTGGCCTCGTCGCTGAACAGGACGCCACGGTGGTTGGCCAGCACGCCGATCGGGAACCCGTGCACCGAGGCCCAGCCAGTCACCAGACTGGTCCCGTAGCGAGGTTTGTACTCGCTGAAGCGCGAGCCGTCCACGATCCGGGCGAGGATGTCACGCGGGTCGACGGGGACCCGGAAGTCGGCCGGCATGATGCCGAGCAGCTCCTCGGCATCGTACTTCGGTGGGTCGGCCGGGAGGCTCGGACCTGGCCCGAGCTTGCGCCAGCCGAGGTCAGCCACGATCTGTCGGCCGATGCGGATCGCATCGGGCTCGTCGACGGCGAACTGGTCGGAGACACCCGAGACCTCGGAGTGCATCCGGGCGCCGCCGAGGGACTCGTCGTCAGCGTCCTCGCCGGTCGCCATCTTGACCAGCGGCGGCCCGCCGAGGAAGACCTTGGCCTGGCCGTCGACGAAGACCGCGTAGTCGCACATCCCCGGCACGTAGGCGCCGCCTGCGGTCGAGTTGCCGAAGACCAGCGCGATGGTGGCGATGCCCTCGGCAGAGAGTTGGGTGAGCTTCTGGAAGATCTTGCCTGCGTCGACGAAGAGGTCGGACTGGGTGGGCAGGTCCGCACCGCCCGACTCGACGAGATAGACCACGGGAAGTCGGTTGATCCTGGCGATGTCGAGCGCACGCAGGTTCTTCTTGAGCGTGAACGGATTCATCGCGCCACCGCGGACCGTCGGGTCGTGGGCGATGATCACGCACTCGACGCCGGACACGACACCGATGCCGGTCAGGATGCTGGCCCCGACGGTGAACGCACTGCCCCATGCCGCCAGCGACGACAGCTCGAGGAAATGGGTGTCGCGGTCCAGGAGCAGCTCGAGACGTTCGCGGACCAGCAGACGTCCACGCTTGTGGTGCCGCTCGGCATAGCGCTCTCCCCCGCCTTGTCGGACGAGGTCGAGCTGCTCGTCCAGCTCCGCGATGGCTGCCAGATGTGCGCGACGGTTCTCGTCGAACGTGGGGTCGCCGGTGGTTGCTGTGGACGTCATCATCCGACCTGCCTGTCGCGTCCCGACCAGAAGGGCGCTCGGAGGGTCTTCTTGTCCAGCTTTCCGGCCGGGTTGACAGGAAGGCTGTCGAGGAAGTCGATGGTCTTCGGCGCGGACACGCTGCCGAGCTCCTTCTTGACGACTGACATCAGCTCCTCGGGGGCAGCCTCGGCTCCCTGCCTGAGCACGACGAAGGCGTGGACCGCCTCACCCCACTTCGGGTGCGGTACGCCGATCACGGCCGTCTGCGCGACCGCGGGGTGGGTGAGCAACGCGTCCTCGACCTGCCGCGGGAACACGTTGAACCCGCCGCTGATGACCATGTCCTTCTTACGGTCGACGATGTAGAGGTAGCCGTCGTCGTCGAGGTAGCCGAGGTCGCCGGTGTGAACCCACCCGTCCCGTAGGGCCTCGGCGTTGCGGGACGCGTCGACGTACCCGAGCATCTGGCCGAGCTGCTTGGAGCAGATCTCGCCGACCTCGCCGGCCGGAAGCGGAGTGTCGTTCACGTCCTGGATGCTGACCCCGACGTACGGGATCGGCCGGCCGGCCGACGCCAGCCTCCGGACCGCCTCGTCGCTGTCGACGCGATGGTCTTCCTTCCGCAGCACCGAGATGTAGCCCGGCTCGGTGCCGGCATAGGTCTGGACGAAGATCGGGCCGAAGGCGTCCAGTGCCTCCTTGAGCCGGTCGGGAGCGATCGGGGCGCCGGCGTACACCGCGGTGCGAAGGCTCGACAGATCGGCCTCGGCCCGGCGCGGGTGGTCGAGCAACAGGTAGACGATCGTCGGAACCAGGGCCGTCGCGGTCACCTGATACTTCTCGATCGAGCTGAGCAGCACCTCCACGTCGAGACCGGGGAGCATCACGTTGGTGCCCCCACGGATGAACGTCGGCATCACGAAGACCTGGGTGAAGTGCGTCAGCGGGGCGCCGTGCGCGAAGATCTCACCCGGCCGGGTGTCTCCGATCTCTAGGCCGGCGGTGATGCTGTAGTGCGCCCAGGTGAAGTGCGAGTTCACGACGCCCTTCGGGTCGCCCGTGCTGCCCGAGGTGAACAGGACGTACGCCTCGTCGTGCTCCTGCACGACGACGTCCGGAGGTGTCGCCGGCTGCGCCGCGGTCATCTCGCCGAGATCGACCGACCCCGCGGGCCCGCCCTCTGCTGCGCTGGGAGCCACCCTGATCAGCTTCTTGAGCCCCGGCAGGCTGCCGGCGAGCTCTTCGGCGACCGAGTCGAAGTCGGAGTGATAGATCAGCGTCATAGCGTTGGTCTGCTCGAGGTTCGTTCGGTGCACGCTCGCCGCGGCACGCGTCGGCATCTGCACCAGCACCGCGCCGGCTTTCCAGACGCCGTGCTGCACAGGAATGAACTCCAGCGTGTTGGGCAGGAGCAGCCCGACCCGCTCGCCGCTCGCGACGCCCATCGAGCCGAGCCCGTTGGCGATGCGGTTCGCGAGCTCGTGCATCTCACGGTAGGTGAGTGACCGGTCGCCGTCCAGGATCGCGGTGCGCTCCGGGTAGCTCGCGCACACCCGGTCGAAGACTTCGGGAAGTGTTCCCCACATGATGTTTGACCTCCAGCTTCCGGTTCTGACTCAGTCGTTCTCGACTTGGGTGAATGCCGCCGCGAGCAGGCGCGACCGCGCCTCGCGCAGTTCGCGGTCAAGCAGCGCGACCAGCTCGGCCACGGGCAGCACGCGATCGGTCCCCGAGACGGAGTGGCCCGCCGCCCACACCCCGCGTTGGGACAGGAGCCGGTCCACCGAGAAGCCCGCCTCGCTGTCGTGCCCGCCGCCCATGGCCGGATCCACACCTCGTAGCCACTCCGAGAGCACGTTGGCGGCGAGCCCGGTGACCTGCGTGGTCGTGGCGACGTCGTCCAGCGACGCTGCGACGACTCCGGCCCTGTACGCCGCGGGCGCGAGGCTCTCCGTGGTCGCGATGAAGCGAGTCCCGAGATAGGCCAGGTCGGCGCCGAGCACGCGCGCAGCCAGAATCCCGGCTCCGTCGCTCACCCCACCGGCGAGCACCACCATCCCGTCGAACTCGTCCCGTGCAGCCCGGGTGAACGCGAACGCGTTGGCCCATCCCGTCTGCCCTCCGGCACCGGCGGTGAGCAGGACGACGCCGTCCACACCGGCATCGATCGCACGGCGCGCGTGGTGGATGCTCGCGACGTCAGCGAGAACCGTCACCCCGGCGTCATGGAGCGGGCCGACGATCGATCTGGGGGATCCGACGCTGGTGATCACGACCTCGACGCCGCCGCTCAGCACCGCACGCAGGTCGGAGTCGAGCCGGCTGTTCGTCGGGTGCACGACCAGGTTGACGGCGACCGGCGCGGCCTGGGTGCCCGTGCCCACGTGTGCGCGTCGCTCGTTGATCTCCGCGAGCCACCGCTCCAGCTCCGACGAGCTCGCCGCGTTGTGGCTCGGAAACGCGCCCACGACTCCGGCGCAGCACGCCTCGGCCACCAAGTCGGGCCCGGACACGTCGGTCATCGGGGCGGCGATGGCTGGGATACGTAGGCGGTCGGTCCACTCGGTCAACGCCACTGTCGTTCCTCTCAGCCTGTTGGCCACACTCTCCGAGGCCGCGGCTGCGGCTTGTCATCGAACCTAGTGAGCGCTGTCACTGCAAACGTCAGCCTGCGGGAGGAAACCACCGCCCGATGGGGTGAGCCTGCGACCATCAGTCGGGCGAACCGAGGTACCGCGCGATCGCCTGAGCGCGGTTCACGGCCCCGAGCTTGCGCAGGATGTGGCGGACATGGGACTTCACCGTGCTCGCCGAGATGACCAGCTCGCTCGCGATCATGGGGTTGGTCGCCCCCACGGCCATCAGCTCGAGCACGTCACGCTCCCGGCTGGTGAGGGGCTCCTCGGTGACCTCTGCCAAGGTTCCGGCACCGCTCTCAACGGCCTGCGGGCCAACGACCTCGTCCAGGACACCGCCCAGGAGGGGCCCGCACAGCGGGCCGCCTTCGTCGATACCATCCGGAACCAGATCCCCGCTCGGGGAGCTCAGCAAATGTTGTGTCGACGCCAGAGCGTCGTGCAGACGCGTTCGTTGCGCGCGGTACTCCTCGGCGAGAAGGAGCCGCTCGTAGATGAGACCGAACCCCTGCGCAAATGTCCAGAGCACGTCTCGGTCGACGCCATCGCAGCGTTTCGAGACCGGCCCGTGGTCCGCATGGAGGAGCGCCACGACCTCCCCGCGCACCACCACAGGCGCGACCACGTACGAGCCGGAACGGCCCGCATCGATGATCATGGGCCGATAGACTCTCGATCTGGCAGTGTCCTCGACGAGTACGGGCTGGTGGTCGTGCACCACCCGGGTCTCGACCAGCATCTCGTCCAGCTCGATCGGCCTGTCGATCCATGTCTCGAGCCACTCCGATTCGGAGCGCCCCGTGACGAAGCGGCCGGTCATAGGTCGCCAGGTCGCGTGCTCGACACGTGAGAGGACCGCGCGCCCGAAGGCACAGCACTCGACGAGTTCGGCACATGCGTCGCCGACCAGCCGGCGAGACGTCGGGACCGCGTTCAGTCGCCTCACGGCGCTGCAGGTGTCGATCAGCCGCTGCGCGTGGACCGCAGCATCGTTCTGATCGACGGCGCCCGTGATCGCATCGATCTCGCGGCCGAGGTCCCACTCGGTAGCGTCGACATCACCTACCGCCTGACGGTCCGCCAGGTCCAAGATCCTGGCTCCCAGCACATGCTCGCTGGAGCACCCTGAAGGTCGCGGCTCGGAACGAGCCCGCTCGCCCAGCCTCATGAGGCGAGTCCCTGCTGCTCCAACTGCTTGAACCTGAACACTGCCTCGGCGCGGTTCGCGGCCGGGAGCTTGTGCAGGATGTGCTTGACGTGCGACTTCACGGTGCTCTCCGAGAGCACCAGTGCCGAGGCGATCTGAGTGTTCGTGGCGCCGGTGGCGATCAACCGCAGGACGCCCAACTCGCGCGACGTGAGCCCGGAGGTGGTCGTCATCACCGACTCCGGGGTGGCCCGCCGACGGACAGGTGCTTTCGGCTCCGCCTGTCGCAAGGTAGGTCTGACTGTCGAGACCAGCTGCGAGGCGGCCGCGCTCAGGGCGGCCGCGGCCGCCTCGCTCTGCGCTCGGAGACGATCTGCCGCGATGCAGCGCTCGTACTGCAGCCCGAAGATCCCGGCGAAGGTCGCTAGCAGGACACGGTCGGTCTCCCCGAGTGGACGGCCGGTCGTGAAGCTGTCGGCGTGGAGGAAGCCGGACACCCGATCCGAGATGACGATCGGGGCAACCACGTACGACCGCGAGTGGGAGAGCTCACCCATCACGCTCGAGGAATGGGATCTCGGCCTGGGACGGTCGACGAGCAGCGTCTGCCGCCGCCTCAGCACCTCGGTCTCCACCAGGGACCCACTGAGCGGGATCGACAGCCCCACAAGGCTCTCGGCGAGCACGGTGTTGACGGGATCGTCTTCACCCTTCGTGATCGCCAGGGCATGGGGTGTCCAGACGGATCCGGTGACTCGGGAGAGCATCGCGCGGTCCAACCCGCCAGCCTCACAGATCAGCCATGGCGCCAGCTCGACAAGGCTCCCCAGCGACCCGACGGTCGCCATCGATGCGGCCTTCTCCACCACCGCGGACAACCGCGCCGAGGAACCGGCCGGATCCTCGAGCTCGGGCCATGTGACGCTGCCGCCGACAACCGTTTGTGTGGTCACTGCCCACCCACCCTTTTGTGTATCGCGATTCACTATCTCAGCAATTGTTGCGACATCAGTCACATTCGTCAAGGTTCGTGGCGCCCCTCATAGGCGGCCAGGGGTCCCAGGCGTCGCAATCGGAGATGTGAACCCGCGATCACATCGAGGATCGGCGACCGACCAGGGCGCGCGCACTCGGGTGTCGACGTTCTGGTGCTACCGGACCGAGGCGACTCCACCGCGGTTGGCGCGGGTTCGAACGTCAGCCCCTGGGAGGAAACCGGTGTCCGATGGGATGAACCGGTCATCGCCACTCTCGCAACAGCGCTGAACCGCAGCTACGTTGTGGCCCAGATCACCTCTCATGATCGAAGGTTCCCGGAAGCAGAGGGCTGCAATGACACAGGACGAAACGACATACGATGGACCACGAACCAGCCGGCGTACGCTGCTCGGCTATCTAGTGGCGGCTCCGACCCTGTCGGTGGCCGTGTCGCTCGGCCTGGAGCAGCGCGCGGCGGCCAAGGTGATCACCCCGCCGGGGGTCGCGGACATCATGGATCTGAGCGACGCTCAGCTCTTGGCGGTCGCGCCGACGGCCAACTTGATCTCGCTCGACCTGCGCGAGGACGGCACCGTGCACTTCGCCCTGCCGAGGATGGAGGTCGGCCAGGGGATCACGACCTCGACGGCCATGATCATCGCCGACGAGCTCGACATCGGCCTGGACAAGATCGAGATCACCCTCGCCGATGCGCGCCCTGAACTGCTGATGAATCAGTTGACAGGCGGCAGCAACACCACGATGACGACGTACCTCCCGATCCGCACAGCGGCCGCGATCGCGCGCAGGCGGCTGCTGGACGCGGCCTCGACCATGCTCGGCGGCGACGTGCCCCTCGCTGCATTGAAGACCGTCGATGGGAAGGTGCTCGCGCCGAACGGGGTGGAGATCTCCTACGGCGAGCTGGCGGCCTCAGCCTCGGTGGACGAGACCGTCGAGGTCGAGGCACAACTCAAGGAGCCCGCCGAGTTCACCGTCATCGGCACACCACGCAACCGGATCGACGCGCGCGCCGCAGTGACCGGACGCAAGCAGTTCACGATGGACATGGACGTGCCCGGGGCCCTGCCGACGATGCTGTGCCGGCCACCCACGCTCAACGGCAAAGTGGACTCGGTGCGCAACCGAGCGGCCGTGCTGGACATGCCGGGGGTCACCCACGTCGCGGAGATCCCTACCGGGGTGGCGGTGCGAGCCGAGACCTTCGGCCAGTGCATCGACGCCATCCGCGCCCTCGACGTCACCTGGGGTCCGGGCCCGGTCGACGGGCTCAGCGACGCCGACATCCTGGAACGGGTACGTCGCGCGGAGATCCCCCTGGCCGTCCCGAAGGTGCCGCTGCTGGCCAAGACCGTGGAGACGAACTCGACCTTCTGGTTCCGCTCGAACTCCGCGCTGGAGACCAACTGCGCGATCGCCGACGTACGCCCCGGTCGCGCCACGGTGTGGGGCGGCTTCAAGGCGCCGATCGTCGCGCAGGAGCGGATCGCCGAGATCCTCGGGCTGCCACCGACATCGGTGACGATCCATGTCGTGACCGGTGGCGGCTCGTTCGGGCGCAAGGTCTTCCCAGACGCTGCCGTGGAGGCCGCGCAGGCGAGCAAAGCGATGGGGGTGCCGGTGAAGCTGATGTGGCACCGCGCCGACGACTCGCGTCAGGGCCGGGTGCACCCCATGGCCACCACGCGGATCCGGGCGACCGTGCTGGCGGGGGAGGTGCTGACCTGGGAGCTTCGACACACTGGCGTCAAGAACGACTTCACCCACGGGTTCGGCGACGTCCTCACGGCGACCGCCCCGCGGCTGCCGGTCGCCGACCTCGGCTTCTCCGAGACCGTTTTCGCACTGACCCAGGCCTACCACTACGACTTCGGCGTCAGCACACAGCTGCTCAACGAGATCGATCTCGGCTTCACCACCGGCGCCATGCGCAACATCTACTCCCCCGACGTCGCCACGGCTCGTGAGCTCACCGTTGACAAGATCGCCGCGGCCGTCGGGAAGGATCCCTACCGATTCCGACAGGCCTTCGTCCGCGAGCAGCGTGCGAAGACGGTGCTCGACGCGGTCGCACAGCAGGGACACTGGGGCCGGGCGATGCCGGCGGGCACGGCCCAGGGCATCGCGATCAACAACGAGTACCACAGCTTCTCCGCCTGCCTCGTCGAGATCGACTGCCGTCCTGAGACAGTCAACCGAAAGGTACGTGAGGGGGTGACCGGCCCGCGCGTCACGAAGGTCGTGATTGGTGTGGATGCCGGTCTCGTGGTCAACCCCCGCGGTCTGGACGCCCAGATGATGAGCGGCGCCATGGACGGCATCGCCCAGACGCTCACGTCCAGCCTGCACCTGCGTGACGGCTACTTCCTCGAGGCCAGCTGGGACAACTACGCCTACACCCGCGAGTGGAACACGCCACCGACCGTCGAGGTCATCATCGTCCCGAACGACTCCGAGGACCCAGGCGGCGCCGGCGAGCTCGCCGTGGCCGCATCGATGGCGGCCACCGCGAACGCCTACGCGCGGGCGACCGGCAAGACGCCGACGGAGTTCCCTATCAACCACCACGACCCGTCGCACTTCGAGGTCAAGCCGACCATCCCGCCCGTGCCGCAGTCTCCGACTGACGGTCTGACCTACCTCCAGGAGTGAGCAGATGCCCACCCACACCTTCATCGTCAACGGCAAGCGAGTCAGTGTCGATGTCGCCGACAACGTACGCCTGCTCTGGGTGCTCCGTGACCTGCTGGGGGTCACCGGCCCGAAGTACGGCTGCGGCATCAACGTCTGCAAGGCCTGTACCTCCCACATCAACGGCAAGGCCTTCAACCCCTGCTCGGTGCAGGTCAAGGACATCGGCTCCGACGACGAGATCACGACCATCGAGGGCCTGCCCGAGACCGTCGGCGCCGACCTGCACCCCATGCAGGAGGCCTGGCTCGACGAGGACGTCGCCCAGTGCGGCTACTGCCAGCCGGGCCAGATCATGGCCGCCGTCGACCTGGTCCGTCGGGTCAAGGCCGAGGGCCGCGATATCACCGACGACGACCTCGACGGTCTGCGCAACATCTGCCGCTGCGGCACCTACCCTCGCTTGCGTGAGGCGATCAAGACGGGCGCCGCCAGGATGTGACCCGCGCGGCGACACGTCGGCATCAACCTCGCGCGAAGGACCTGCGCCGGTGTAGGAAGCGCCACCTTGTTCGGGCCGAGCCGCTCACAGCGGCACCCGCGCCGGCCCTTCCACACCGCTCATGCGGCCGGAAGCGATGGATCCGAGACGGGCTCGCTGGCAGCATCCTCTTGATCCAGACAACCTGGGTATGAGCGGGGTCGGCGTACGTCGTCTCGTCGGCGATAGCGAAAACGGCAGTGCACGCGATGACGATGTCGCCGGCTGTCGAGTGGGGGACGTACGGAATTCGGGTGAACGCGCTCGCACCGGGACCATCCCCACCAAACTACGCCTGGGAGATGGGGAGGACCAGCGACGCCGAGCGCGCCGCCATCGCGCTCGACGAGCTGAGGAGGATGCAGCTCGCGACCCGCTACCTCGACCTGAGACTTCGAACCGAGTCGGTGCACGCCCTGCACAAATCACTACGCCGGCTGCGCACGGCCAACACCGTTTACGAGCTCGTGGCCGACGTTCCGCACGAGGCCGCCAAGATGGACTTCGACCGCACGCTGTTCTCCTGGCTCGACAACCGGCGCTGGGTTCCGGCAGCCTTCCACATCAACAGCGGCCCGGAGGAGGCTCGCGCCGTCGGAGGCGGGCAGTCCCTACCACCCGATCGGAGACCTGCTCAAGGGCGAGACGGTGCGCAACGACGTCCGACGATCGTGCGCAACGCACTCGACCATCCGCGGGTCCATTCACGCATCCAGTCCGTCATGCACTCCCACGCCTATGTCGCCGCCCCCGGTCCTGGCACCCACCGGCGTTGTCGCCTTCGTCAGCGCTGACCAGAGCACCGAGACCGACACCGTCGACGACTTCGGCCGGGACCTGGTGGCCGTGTTCAGCGCAGGCGTCGGCCTCGTTCTCGAACGAGTGATGATCGGTGAACCGGACCAGGGCTGGAACCATCTGATGCGCGGCCTGGGGGTCGAGCGCCTCATCATCGCGGTGTTCAGTATTGGAAACGGCCGACGAGCACTCCTCTACGACGTCGCCCAGGCTGTCGACGACGGTCACGAGGAAAGCCTCGCGAAGGAGTCGTCGATGGCCAAGATGCGGGCTACCGAGGACGCAAAGCGGGCCGCGCTCGAAGGCATGCAGCTCATGGGTGGCGCCGGCTACGCGCGCGAGTTCGGAATGGAGTACCAGGTCCGTCGTGCCCTGGCCCCGCCGATCTTCGGCGGCACGAACGAGATCCAGCGGGAGATCATCGCCAAGAGCCTGTTCTGATGAGATCGTCGACAGAATCGGCGGTTCCTGTGGGCATTCTGCTCGGGGTGCTGGAAGCCCTGCCTGCTGCACCGCTGCTCTCGAGGATCTGTCGGATCTGGTCGAGCCAGTCCCCAGTCCCCGAGAGCAGCGGTGTTCGGCAGCATGCTGGGCAAGTCGTTCAGTCGTCGAATGAGTACTCGGCCGCAGCGTCCGAGGTGTAGTCCTGTGCCTTGGGCGTGATGCCCATCGGAGACCCGTCGATGTCGACGGCGTAGATCGTGCTGGTACGCGGCGGCTCGCGTTCCTCCGGCGCGCCCCACCCGTAGTCACCGAACATGCCGTCGGCGGTGATCGTATCCAGGCTGTTCATCGCCTCGATGAGCCCGTCACGGGAGAGGTCGCCACGTTCGACGGCTGCCTCGAGCACTTGGTGCGTCGCGCGGGCCTGTGTCCAGCCGACAGTGAGGTACCAGTCAGCCGGGGTGTCGGGGGAATACTTCTCCAGGGCCGCAATCATGTCGCCCATTCCCTTGGAAGCCGACTTGTCCCAGGAGCCGCCCTCGGCGAGGATCACGAGGTTCTTCTCCGCGTAGTCCTTCAGGTCGCCCTCGAAGAGTGGCTTCAGCCAGGTCGGGGACTGTCCCAGCCACTGCGGCTCGAAGCCTACCTGGGCAGCCTTGCCCAGCGCTCCTGCCGTGTCTGCAGGCGTCGCGGTGAGCAGAACGGCGTCGCAGCCGGCGCCCTTGAGCTGGTTGATGTGGGTCGTGTAGTCCGTCGTCCCCAGGGTGAACTGCACCTGCTTGCCGAGCTTGATCCCGTGCTGCTCGGCGACGAACGCCAAGCCGTCGCGGCCCGTGGCACCGTACGCGTCGTCCTGGGTCAGCGAGCAGATCGTCTCGCCTTCTCCGCCGCCCTCGGTGAGGTACCAGTCCACGCCGTTCACGACCTGGATCTGGTATGGCCCACCCCAGGGCAGCAGGTTCTGCTCGCGAACCCAGAAGGAGTCGAGGGACGCAGGCGAGGCAACGATGCCGTCCTGCGCAAGGTCCGGGAGGAGCGAGCTCACCACCTGCGTGCCCAGGAGCTGCACGTACATGGACACCTCGTCCTTGGTGGCCTGGTACTCCTGGGCCGCGGTCGTCGACTCGTACTTGCTGTCACGCACCAGCACCTCGACCGGGTACTTGCCGGCGATACCGCCCGACTCGTTGATCATGTCGAAGTAGATCTGGTTGCCGACAGTGACCGGGTTGCCGATCACGGCGACGCGGCCACTGGTCGGGGTGAGTGCCCCGACCGTGATGGTGGTGCCGTCGAAGCCGGGCGCCTCTGCCGGCGCTCCCGCAGAGCCCTGCCCCCCGGAGCTTCCGCTCCCGGAATCGGCCCGGCCACAGGCCGCGAGGGCCGCCAGGCAGAGGGCAGTGATGGTGATCCCCGCCGTGGTACGGCGGCGTAGATGTTGCATGGTGACGCTCCTCATGAATTGTGTGGTGTCGGGACAGCGCTTGCGATGGGAAGTCAGTAGGCGAACGGCCAGCCCTGGAACCAGGTCCGGACCCTCGCCCACAACGCGGCGAGCCCCCGTGGCTCGAGCAGCAGGAAGACGATGATGAGACCTCCGAAGAGGACCCCGTTGAGCTCGCCGGTGCTCATCCAGCCGCGCTCGACCGGGATGCCCAGGATCGGCATCGCGGCGCCCTCATTGGCGATGAGGCGCTGCCCGTAGACCACGAGCAGGGCCCCCAGGATCGACCCGTGGACGGTGCCGAGGCCGCCCAGGATGATGATCGCGACGAAGGTGATCGACATGAACAGACCGTGGATACCGGAGAGCTCCTGGTAGTCGATGGCGCCCAGACCGAGCGCGTAGATGACGCCGGCTGCCGCCGCCATGGCGCTGGCCACGGCGAAGGCGCCGATCTTGGTGCGGCCCGGCTCCACGCCGATGACCTCGGCCGCCAGATCACGATCTCGAACTGCCTGCATCGCGCGGCCGACCCGGCTGCGGGTCAGGTTGTGCGCCACCACCGCCGCCAGCGCCACGAGTGCCCAGGTGAGCCAGAACATCGACTGCTCACGGGTATACAGCGCGCTACCCAGGTCGAGACCGGCGCCGAAGTCGAGCGGGCCGATCGCCACCGCGGCGTCGCGGGTGGGTGCGGTTCCACGGACGGGCCGGGTCAAGCTCTCCCAGTTGCGCAGGACATGCTCCGACACGAAGACGAGGCCGATGGTCACTATCACGAGGTAGTTTCCGCGCAGTCGCAGCGCGAATGGCCCGATCACCGCGCCGGCGACGAGTCCGAGGACGATCGCCGTGGCGAAGTAGGCCAGGAACGGCCAGCCGCGTCCATCACCGAGGTACGAGGTGCAGTAGGCGCCAATGGCGACGAAGGCGGCGTGGCCCAGGCTCACCTGGCCGGTCAGTCCAATCAACAGATTGAGGCCGATGGCGCCGATCGCGAAGGCCCCACAAAGGATCAGGGTGCCCAGTGTCGCGTCGGAGATCAGGACCGGCAGAGCAAAGAACACGGCAACGAGTACGACCGAGAAGGCGATGCGCCAGGGGCCGCGAATCGTCCTCAGGTCCGCCGCATGACTGAGTGTCATGTTCCGGTACGGACGTCCCCGGCGCTTGGACGCGTGGGACAAGGTCATTGTCGACATCAGATTCGCCTCACTTCGGGCTCACCGAACAGCCCATACGGCCGCACGAGCAGGATGATGACCATCACGGCGAACGGCGCCACACGGTCGAAGCCGGACCCCAGCCAGGCGGCGTACTCCGGCTGGAGAAGTGCTGTCAGCTGCTGGATGAGTCCGATGAGCAGGCCGCCGACAACGGCGCCGACGGGTGATTCGAGCCCACCGACGATCATGGCGGGGAAGGCGACGAAGGCGACGGCACCGAGTGATGGGCCGACCGAGCCCGCACCCGATGAGAGCATGGCGCCCGCCAGGGTGCCCAGAGCGCCCGCGGTGGCCCAGGCAGCCAGATGGACCCGGCGTGCGTCGATGCCGGTGGCCAGGGCGGCCTCCTGGTCGTCGGCCGTGGCCCGCATTCCGAGGCCGAGGCTGGAGTATCGGAAGAACAGGAAGAAGGCACCGACTGCAGCGGACGTCACGCCGATGGTCCACAGGTCCGCGACGGCGAGATTGACCGATCCGAGGTCGACCGTCTTGGAGCCCCACGGATCCGGCAGGTCCCGGTCCTCTGGCCCCCAGATCGCGGAGGTGACGTTGTCGAAGACGTACAGCACCCCGATCGTCATCATGATGATCGAGAACGGCCTCTCCCCCAAGAGGCGTTGCAGCAGGGCGGTTTGGAGTGCCGTGCCGATGAGTGCGCCGGCCACCATCGCGAGCGGAAGTGCCAGGTAGAAGTTAACGCCCCACTCAGCGGCGAGCTGCCAGGTGATGAACCCGCCGAGAAGGACGAAGCTCGCGTGGGCGAAGTTCAGGACGCGCGTCGCCTTGAAGACGATGACGAATCCGAGCGCTACAAGTGCGTACTTTGCGCCGACGGCGATCCCCGAGAACAGTGTCTCGATGAGGGCCTCGGTGCCCACGCCCGTCGTACTCATGTGTAGAGCTCCTCGATCAGGGAGGCGTAAGTCGCCTCGATGGACCGCCGCTTGACCTTCTGTGTCGCGGTCACCTCGCCCTCCTCGGTGTCCAGCTCCCTGGGGAGCATGGCGAAGCGCTTGACCGTCTCGACCTGCGCGAACGACTGGTTGACCTCCTCGACCCAATGGCCGACGAGCTCCACGACCGCAGGGTTGGCCGAGAGATCCGTGTAGGTGGTGAACGGGATACCTCGCGACTGCGCCCACGCGCCGACGGTGTCCAGCTCGATGCCGATCAGTGCGGTGAGGTACTTGCGACGGTCGCCGATGACGATCGCCTCCCGCACGTGGGGCGAGACCTTGAGCTTGTTCTCGATCTCGGACGGGCTGATGTTCTTCCCGCCGGCGGTGATGATGATGTCTTTCATCCGGTCGACGATCCGGATCATCCCGTCGTCATCGACCACACCGACGTCGCCGGTGTGCAGCCATCCGTCAGCGTCGATCGCAGCCGAGGTGGCCTCCTGATCCTTGAAGTAGCCGAGGAACGTCGCGGGCCCGCGCGTGAGGATCTCGCCGGTGCCGGGGTCCAGCCGCAGCTCGGTCTCGGGAACGGCACGACCGACAGTGCCGAGCCGCACGTTGTCGACGGCGACGATCGAGCCTTGGGCGGTGTTCTCGGTCTGGCCGTAGCCCTCGACGACCGGGATGCCGATCGACCAGAAGTATTCGAGGACCTCGGGGGCGATCGGGGCCGCACCCGACACCGCGCTGCGACAACGGCTGAGGCCGAGCTTCTCCCGCAGTGGCCGATAGAGCATCAGCCAGCCGAATCCGTACAGCATGCGGTCCACAGGACCGAGCCGGCCGCGCGCCCACCGCCGCCGCGCTATGCCGCGACCGATGCTGAGCCACAAGCGGTAGTTGCTTCGCTTCAGCAAGCCGGCGTCGCCGATCTTGATCGTCGCGGAGGCCATCATCTTCTCCCAGACGCGCGGCACACCCAAGAAGAAGGTCGGCTGGACCTCACGCAGGTCCTGGTTGAAGGTGTCGGAGTCCTCGCCGAAGTTCACGACGTAATCGGAGGCCAGCGCGCACACGACCGAGACCAGCCGTTCGGCGACGTGACACAGGGGCAGGTAGGAGAGGACCTCGTCCCCCGGCGCCACGCCGAAGGACGACTCCCCGTTGCGGGAAGCGGCGACGAGGTTGGCGTGGCTGAGCATGGCGCCCTTCGGCGGGCCGGTCGTCCCCGACGTGTAGACGATGGTCGCCGGCAGCGCCGGGTCGAGTTCTGCCACCGCTGCCGCCAGGTCCGTCAGCAGGTCGTCGGATGACCTCCGACCCTCGGCCTCGAGGTCGTCGAACGACATCAGCATCGAGTCGGCGAGATCCACTCCCCGCGGATCGATGATGACGATGTTGCGCAGGCTCACCAGCCCGGAACGTACGGCGGCGGTCTTGTCGTACTGCTCCTCGTCCTCGGCGATCAGGACGACCGACTCGGAGTGCTCCAAGAGGTAGGCGACCTCGTCCGCAGCAGCCGTGGGATACAGGCCGACGGTAACGGCTCCGATGGCCTGGATACCCATGTCGGCGATGACCCACGCCGGTCGGTTGCCGGCATGGACCGCCACTCGGTCACCGGGCTGCACGCCGAGGCGGCGCAACCCCATCCCGATGGCGGCGGCCCGCTCGGCGTACTCTCCCCACGTGTAGCTGCGCCACACGCCCAAGTGCTTCTTGCGGAGGGCGACCTGGCGCGGGGAGCGGAGCGCTCGATAGAGCAGCGCAGCGGGCAGCGTCGAGATCGTGTCCGGTTCGACAGCGGCGGCTGGAGGTCGAACGTGGGCGGACAGGCTCATGCCGCACCTCCGAGGTATGCGGCGACCACGCCCGGGTGCGACGTGACGTCATTCGGGACACCCGTGGTGATCGGGGTGCCGAAGTCGAGCACCATCACGCGGTCGGCAAGATCCATGACGAGCCGCATGTCGTGCTCGACCAGGATCATCGCGACGCCCAGAAGCCGACGCAGCTCGACGATGTAGCGAGCCATGTCCTCCGACTCCTCGAGGTTCATGCCGGCCACCGGCTCGTCGAGGAGCAACACCTTCGGTTGCATCGCAAGGGCCCGGCCCAGCTCGATCCGCTTCTGGACGCCGTATGGAAGCGTTCCGACCGCTTGCCGACGGAACGGCGTGAGCGCAAGAAGCTCGATGATCTCCTCGACCACCATCCGGTGTGCGAGCTCCTCGCCGCGGGCCCGGCCGAACCAGAGCGCACCACTCAGGAAGCCTGTGCGCATGAGCGAGTGGCGACCCAGCAGAAGGTTCTCGACGACATCGAGGTCTGGGAACAGTCCCAGGTTCTGGAAGGTGCGCCCGATGCCGTGTCGTACCGTCTGGGCCGGACGCATGCCGACGAGCTCGCGTCCGTCGATCTTGATGCTGCCGGCCTCGGGCCGGTAGGCCGCGGAGAGACAGTTGAAGATCGAGGTCTTCCCGGCGCCGTTGGGGCCGATGATCGCGAACAACTCACCGCGATTCACATCGAAGCTGACATCGTTGAGGACGGTGACACCACCGAACTTCAGCCGCAGATTGGCGACCTCGAGCAGCGGGCGTCCCTCCGTCGAGGGCGGCGTCATGAGCGTTTCGAGTCTCGTGGTGGGCATGTCAGGTTCCCCAGTTCTTGCGGCGTCGATAGGTCTTCACGTCGCGGTATGACCGCTCGGCGTGCTCGCCGCCGCCGAGATAGAAGTCCGCCACGTTGCGGTCGGACATGAGCGCGGCAGCAGAGCCCTCACTCACGATCCGGCCGTGCTCGAGGACGTAGGCGTGGTTGGCGATCGAGAGGGCCATGGTCGCGTTCTGCTCCACCAACAGAACGCTGGTCCCCTGCCCGTTGATGGAGACGATGGCGTCCCGGATCTGTTCGACCACGCGCGGCGCGAGACCCAGGGACGGCTCGTCGAGCAGGAGCAACGTGGGTCCGGACATCAGCGCTCGGCCGATGGCGAGCATCTGCTGCTCACCCCCGCTCAGATATCCCGCGATGTCGCGTCGGCGCTTGGCGAGAACCGGGAACATGTCGAGCAGCCGGTCGAAGGTCTCGCTCGCAGTGGTGCCCTTTGCTCCGATCGCCCCGGCCCGGAGGTTCTCCTCCACTGACAAGGACTGGAAGATGCGCCGTCCCTCCATCACTTGCGCCAGCCCCCGGGTGACACGGTGTGAAGGGCTCAGGCTCGTCACGTCTGCGCCTGCAAAGCCAACGCTCCCTTTGGTGATGTCGCCACGGTGGAAGTCCAGCAACCCGGAGATGGCCCGCAGGAGTGTCGTCTTGCCCGCGCCGTTGGCACCAAGGAGAGCCACCACGGAGCCGGTCGGAACCGAGACGGAGATACCGCGCAGCACCAGGACGGCGTCGTTGTAGACGACCTCGAGATTCGAGACCACCAGTTCCCCCGCCTCGGCGGCGATCGGCCTCTCGGACGGCGTAGCCATCGTGGTTCGGCGGGTCACGTCATCTCCCGATGAGCTGGCGGGCAACGAAGCCCTGACTGAGGCCCGAGCCCGGAGCATCAATGTAAACCGCCAATCACTAACTGACAAGACTCTCAAGGACAAATCGTGATTCCGGTCACTTTCGGATCTCTGCCTATCGCGACACCGACCACATCGCCGAGGGCACCCTCCCCACAACACCGCGCCGCGGTGCACACTGGCGCCATGACCAACGAGACCCGGCGGCAACGCGACCCCGACCGCAAGGCGCGCATCCTGGCCGCAGCCGCGGACCTGGCCGGACGCACGAGCTTCCATGACGTATCGATGGCCGACATCGGCGCGGAGGCCGGGATCGTGGGCTCGGGCATCTATAGGCACTTCGACAGCAAGACATCGATCCTCATCGCCTTGCTGGATCGCGTGATGAACCGAATCAGCTCCGGCGCCGAGGACATCGCCAAGGTCACCACCGACGACAGCGAGACACTGTCTGCGCTGGTCAGCGACCATATTCGGATCGCCATCGATGATCGCAACGTCTTGGCGGTCTACCACCGCGAGGTCGACAACCTCCCCGAGGAGGACCGTCGGAGACTGCGCCGGCTGCAACGGCTGTACATCGAGGAATGGGTCCACGTCCTCGCTCCGCTGCGATCCGATCTGACCGACCAGGAGGCGCGCCTCACGGTCCACGCCGCCATCGGCGCCATCCAGTCGATCTTGAACTTCAACCCCGAACTGCCGGATGACCGGCTCACCGAACTGCTCAGCCAGATGGCCCACGCCTGCCTCGGCGTGGATCCGGCCCGGACGCCTCGGGGCTGATCTGGCGAGCACCGGCCCCGGCGGAGTCACGTCCCGGCGCCTCTTCTGGTCACGGGCGGGCGTCCCAATCCAGTATGACCCTCGTCATCCCAAGTGATTGGCCTTTCACTCCAGAATCATGTAGGTCCTCCGGGCTCAGACGCCGGAGGAGCACACGCTCGACCACACCAACAGGACCGCAGCGGAAGGACATCGACGACGATCAAGGATGAAAGGCGCGAGAGCTTCGATGCCGCCGACCACCTCGATGACGTCGTGAGGTCGCCGGCCTCGTCGCCATCAATACCTTCGGCTGGACACTCCGCGGGATGGTCCGCCTAGCCTTGCTCGTCTTCGGATCAGCCCTGATGCGTGAGACAACAACCCGCACCGGGCTCCTGGCCTGGGCCAGCGCCACACAAACCGCCTCGGGGCAGGCTGAGGCTCCAATCTCAGACCCCGGCCGCCGGGAAGAGCCCGTCCCACTCACCGAGTTCAGCGAAGGGGCGATGTGGCGGGGCACCCCAATGCCCCCGCTGACGCCGGAAGCGCGTCGCCGATTATGCGAGCGCGTGGACGCCGGACGTCCGATCTCGCATATCGCCGCGGAAGCCGGGATCTCTCGCCGCTGCCTGGTCACGTCGGTGAGCTCGCGGATCTCGATGGCACAGACCCTGAATGTGACGCCTCAGGAGTGGGCCTCGAGCCATTCGATCACGTCCGCGGTGATCGCGTCGCGATTGGTCTCGTTGAAGATCTCGTGGCGCGCCCCGGGGTAGAGCGTGACCGTCACGTCCGTCAGCCCGGCGTCGCGATAGCGCTGGCCCAGCAGCTCGACCAGGGCCCCACCTGCGGCAAGCGGGTCCGCGTCGCCGGAGACGATCGCGATCGGCAGATCGGAGCGGATGCCCTTCAGGGCCGCCGCGTCGCCCAGCCGCGCGGCACCGCCGAACAGCTGGGGCACGGCGGTGTCTGGGAGGTCGAACCCGGACAACGGGTCGGCGACGTACGCATCGACCTCGGCCTCGTCGCGCGAGAGCCACTCGTACCCGGTCCGGTGCTCGAACCCGGCGTTGAACGCCTCCAGTCCGATCGGGCCCTCGGCCTTCGAGAGCTCCGCGGCGAGCACGTCGAGTGCGGTCGAGCCGGACAGCACGACGCCATCGTAGAGCTCGGACCGGTCGAGGATCACCGTCTGTGCCGCGAAGGATCCCATCGAGTGCGCCACGAGGAACATCGGGACGCCGGGGAAGTCATCGCGCAGCGAGGCACCCACAGCAGCGACGTCGGCCACCAGTGCCTCGAAGTCGAAGTGCCCGAGCTGGTCGGCCGACGCGACGGACCCGCCGTGGCCACGGTGGTCGACGGCTCGGACGGCGTAGCCGGCCGCGACGAGGGCCCGGGCGAGACGGTCGTAGCGCTGCAGGTGCTCGGCGATGCCGTGGGCGACCTGCACGACGCCCCGCGGCGCGGGCAGTTCCTCCCCCCACGTCCGGACTGCGAGCGCCGTACCATCGGTCGGCGAGATGAATGTGGCGGTGCTGGACATGCGGCCTCCTGTGACTGGGTGCCCATGGTGCCACTTGCACGTCGGCCGGTCGCGTCATCGCGTGGCCCGGCGAATGGAGAAGTCACCATTCCTGGCGCTGCGCCCGAGGAAGGGCCACACGATGAGGAGCCGACCCGTGCCCGCCGACGGGACCGATCGCTCAGACGTTGCGGCGATACTGCCCGCCGGCCTCGAAGAACGCCTCGGTGACCTGGCCCAGGGTGCAGACCCGAGCGGCGTCCATGAGCACTGCGAAGACGTTCTCACCGCTCGCTGCCGCCTCCTTGAGCCGGGCCAGGGCCTCGGCAGCCTCGCTCCGGTGGGCGTCCTGGAAGTCGCGCACCCGGCGCAGCTGGGACTCCTTCTCCGAATCCGTGGCACGGGCCAGCTCGACGGTTACGTGGTCGGCCCCGTCCTCGGGGCGCCGGAAGGTGTTGACGCCGACGATCGGCAGCGTGCCGTCGTGCTTGCGGTGCTCGTAGAGCATCGACTCGTCCTGGATCTTGCCGCGCTGGTAGCCGGTCTCCATCGCGCCGAGCACGCCGCCGCGCTCGGAGATCCGCTCGAACTCGCGCAGCACCGCCTCCTCGACCAGGTCGGTCAGGTCGTCGATGATGAAGGAGCCCTGCAGCGGGTTCTCGTTCATCGCCAGGCCCCACTCGCGGTTGATGATCAGCTGGATCGCCAGCGCCCGACGCACCGAATCGGCGGACGGGGTCGTCACGGCTTCGTCGAAGGCGTTGGTGTGCAGCGAGTTGGCGTTGTCGTAGATCGCGATCAGCGCCTGCAGCGTGGTGCGGATGTCGTTGAAGTCCATCTCCTGCGCGTGCAGGGACCGACCGCTCGTCTGAACGTGGTACTTCAGCTTCTGCGAACGCTCCGAGGCGCCGTAGCGGTCCCGCATCGCGACCGCCCAGATCCGGCGGGCGACGCGGCCGATGACGGAGTACTCCGGGTCCATCCCGTTGGAGAAGAAGAAGGACAGGTTGGGCGCGAAGTCGTCGATGTCCATCCCGCGGGCCAGGTAGGACTCGACGTAGGTGAAGCCGTTGGCCAGCGTGAAGGCGAGCTGGGAGATGGGGTTCGCCCCGGCCTCGGCGATGTGATAGCCCGAGATCGAGACCGAGTAGAAGTTGCGCACCCCCTGCTCGATGAACCACTCCTGGATGTCGGCCATGCAGCGCAAGCTGAACTCCGTGGAGAACAGGCAGGTGTTCTGCCCCTGGTCCTCCTTGAGGATGTCGGCCTGCACGGTCCCGCGGACCGTCTGCAGCGCCTTCGCCGGGTCGATCCCGCGCTCGCGCGCCTGGTCGATCACGGTGTTGAGGAAGAACGCCAGCACGGTCGGGGCCGGGCCGTTGATGGTCATGCTGACACTCGTGGTGGGAGCGAGGAGATCGAAGCCGTCGTACAGCTCCTTCATGTCCTCCAAGGTGGCCACCGAGACCCCCGAGGTGCCGACCTTGCCGTAGATGTCGGGGCGCTCATCAGGGTCGCGGCCGTAGAGCGTGACCGAGTCGAACGCGGTCGAGAGCCGTGCAGCGGGCTGGCCCTCGGAGAGCATCTTGAAACGGCGGTTCGTACGGGCGGGGTCGCCCTCGCCGGCGAACATGCGTGCCGGGTCCTCGTTGGCCCGCTTGTAGGGAAAGACGCCCGCGGTGAACGGGAAGTGACCCGGCAGGTTCTCCCGGCGCCAGAACCGGACCATCTCGCCGTGGTCCTCGTACCGGGGCAGCGCCACCCGCGGCACCCGGTTGCCGCTGAGTGAGATCCGGCCCGGTTCCTCGGCGTACTCCTTCACGATGCCCGGCCAGGCAGCGATCCGGCTGGCGATCTCGGCGGGTACGTCTCGGCTGGTCGTCTCGGCCGCATCGCCGATCTCGGGGAGGTCGGCGGCCACCAGTGCGTACGCCTGGGCCCGGCGAGCCTGGGCCACCAGCTGCTCGGTGTCGGCGTGGTAGTCACGCACGGTCGCGGCGATATCGGCCAGGTAGCGCGCCCGGTCACCGGGGACCATCTCATGGGCGCCGCTGGAGTGCTTCACCGCGACCGGGGCGATGGTGCCCTCGGCGATGGCGAGTCCGTTCTTCGCCAACAGGCCACGGAGGTGCTGGTAAAGGGCCGTGACGCCGTCGTCGTTGAACGTCGCCGCAGAAGTGCCGAAGACCGGCATGTCCTCCCAGCTCGACCCGAAGTCCTCCCGGTTGCGGACCAGCTGACGGCCTACGTCACGCAGCGCGTCGTCGGCGCCGCGGCGCTCGAACTTGTTGATCGCGACGACGTCGGCGAAGTCGAGCATGTCGATCTTCTCGAGCTGGCTGGCGGCGCCGAACTCGGGCGTCATCACATACAGCGAGGTGCCGCGATCCTCCAGGAACGGGACGATTGCGGCGTCACCCTGGCCGATGCCGGGGGTCTCCACGATCACCAGGTCGAACCCGGCCGCGCGGACGATCGTCAGAACGTCCGCCAGGTGGTCGGGCACCTCGTGGGCGCCGCGGGTCGCCAGCGAACGGTAGTAGACCGGCCCCTCGACACCGTCCGAGGCCAGCGAGTTCATCCGGATCCGGTCACCCAGGAGCGCGCCCCCGCCGCGTCGCCGAGTGGGGTCGATCGCGACCACCGCGACGCGCAGCTTGTCCTCCTGGTCGACCCGCAGCCTCCGCACGAGCTCATCGGTCAGCGACGACTTGCCGGAGCCTCCGGTGCCGGTGATGCCGAGCATCGGCACGACACGGTCAGCCGCGGCGGCCTCGAGCCTGTCGAGTACGTCGGCCGGCAGCCGACCCTGCTCGGCGCCGGTGATCGCCCGGGCGACCGAGGTACGGTCGCCGGCGATCACCTCCTCGGCGCTCACCGGCCGCTGCGCCCACAGGTCGACGTCGAGGTCGGCGACGACCGAGTTGATCATGCCGGCCAGCCCCATCCGCTGGCCGTCCTCCGGGGAGAAGATGGTGACCCCGGAGGCGCGCAGCCGGGCGATCTCCTCCGGCACGATCACCCCGCCGCCACCGCCGACGACCTTGATGTGCCCGGCGCCGCGCTCGCGCAGCGACTCCACCAGGTATTCGAAGTACTCCACGTGGCCGCCCTGGTAGGAGGAGACCGCGATCCCTTGTGCGTCCTCCTCGATCGCCGCGTCGACGACCTCTTTCACCGAGCGGTTGTGGCCCAGGTGGATCACCTCGCAGCCCTGCGACTGGAAGATCCGGCGCATGATGTTGATCGCCGCGTCGTGGCCGTCGAACAGGGCGGCCGCGGTGACGATCCGGACGGGGTTTCGGGCGGTGTGGAGTTCGGTCACACCAAGATACTATGACGTCCAATCATTTTTCGGTAGTGGTTCGCTCACCAGTTGGTCAGCGGACCGGGTCCCCGGCATCCGCGCGCAGCAACGCCAGCTGCCGGGTCAACGTCTCGACGCCGTCGGGGTCGAGGCCGGGCGCCGTGAAGACCTCAGCGTTCAGCTCGGCCGTGGCGTCCTCGACCACGCGCACGGCAGCCGCGGTGAGGGTCGCCAGTACGACTCGGCCGTCCTCGGCACTACGGACTCGGGCGACGTACCCCTGTCTCTCCAGCCGGGCCACCGCGCTGGTCACGCTGGTCGGATGCACCTGGAGGAGCGACCCCAACCGGGTCATCGGCATCCGCCCGGCGCGCGAGAATGCCAGAACCCGGAGGATCTCGTAGCGGGCGAAGGTCAGGTCGTACGTCCTCAACACGGCGTCGATGCGCTCGATCATCAGCTGGTGAACGCGCACCAGAGAGGTCACCATCGCCATCCCGTCCGCAGCCTCGGCCCAGCCGTGCGCCACCCACTGACGGTGCGCTTCCTCGATCGGATCCATCTGCTCAACCTAGCGGCACGTGAAGCCGAACCCGAAAGAGCCCGCCCGCGAATTACCTGGATGTCCTCGTATCTGCCCGTAGGCACGGTCCTACCCGGAGGGAGGAGGACCTCACCCCCGCGAGGTGACGCTGGCCGACGACTTCGGTTCTACCGTCCATTGACAGACTCACGAGATGGAGTGAACGGATGAGCCGGACACGGCGCACAGCAGCACCTCGACGCGAGGCTCTCGCGTCCAAGCACGCGCGCCTGCGCGGGCACGAGCGACGCAAGGCACTGCGCTGATGTGGGGGTGGCTGGCACTGGCCATCGGCAGCGAGGTCACCGCGACCATGAGCCTGCGGAGCTCCCAGGGCTTCACCAATCTCGTGCCGTCGGTTGTCGTCGTCGTCGGCTACAGCTTTTCGTTCTATGCACTCTCTCAGGCGCTCGTGAGAGGGATGCCTGTCGCCACGGCGTACACGATCTGGTGCGGCATCGGGATCTCCCTCATCACTCTCCTGAGCGCAGTCCTGTTCGACGAGCGGCCGAGCCCTGTCCAACTGGCGGGGATCATCCTGGTCGCGATCGGCGTGGTCACACTTCAGGCCGGATCCGCCTGAGCCGCGTAGCTGACTCGACCGGCGCGTCCAAGTTCTCAAACCAACCCGCTGTTGACCCCGCTCGACCGAGCCGCCGGCCTCCAGGTCCGCAAGGCGCTGCCCGCGTTCACAACGTCACGGGGAAGTAGGTCTAGGCTGCCGCCTCCTCGACAGCAGTCTCTTGCCGCGTAGGGAGCCTGGGCGCGTCCAGCTGACCACGGAAGCGGCAGCAGGAGTATGCGATCGTGCCCAGTCCGATCATGCCCGCGACGATCTGCGTGACGGCCACAGCAACGCCGCCGGGCAGCCACCAGATCCCGGGGACCGGCCACCAGGACGGCGCCGGTGGACTCCAGGCCCAAAGAAACCCACATCCGATGATGCCGAGGGCCAGGGTCGCCGCGAGGACGATGCGCGGCCACGTCGCGACGCTGTGGGCGGCACCCTGGAGAGCGCGTCGTCGCACCGGGGCGAGCCAGCGCTCGGCCCAGGCGTGGTCTCGAGCCAGCAGCGTCAGGCCGGCGCACGTCATCAGCAGCCCGGGACCTGGGAGGACAAGGGCCGCGACGCCGGCTGCGACGAGCAGCCATGCCACCGTCTCGCGCAGCACCCGGCCGGTGCCGGAGCCCATGGCCGGTCCCAGGTCGCCGCGTGGCCGCCTCACTGCACCAGGTCGTCGATGCACTGGTTCCAGGCCAGCAGGTCGAGCCGGCTCACACCCTCCGCCGTGCACCGGGTGATGGCCTGGGTGAGGGTCAAGACCTGATCGACCGGTTCGTCGACAGGGCTCGGGAGCGGCTCGGCGACCTTCTCGAGAGTCCCCTCGACCTCTTCCTGCACCTGCTCGGGCGGCGATTCCGGAGCCTCCTGCGGAGCCGACGGCTCCGGCTTGGCCTCAGGCTGGCCTTCCGTGCCCGTCTGGTCACCAGCATCCGCCGGAGCAGAGCTCGGGTGATCGGTGGAACCGGCGCCGTGGCGGGCCGGCCGCCTTGGGCTCGGCACCTTCTGCCCATCAACAGACCCACCGCGACCCGACTGGTACGAGCCGTCCATGGCGGCCACAGCAGGCGCGATGTCGGTGGGAACAGCGGTGTAGCCGCCCTTGACGTACGCCCCCCGAGTGCGCAGCACCATGTCGGCGTAGGACTGCGAGTGGTTGTAGCGAAGAACCGCTGCACGACGACCGGCCTCGTCGCCAAGGTCACGGGGGCCCGAGCACAGGTACACCGCTGCCGCCAACGCAGCGTCATCGATGTCCTGGGGGTCCCGCCGCCCGTCCCCGTCGGCATCCACGCCGACGGACGACCACGTGGTGGGGATGAACTGCATCGGGCCGACAGCACGATCCCAGACCTCGTCACGGTCGTACTGCCCGGCATCGGTGTCCCCGATCGCCCGGGTCTTGTTCGTCCCGTCCAAAGGGATGCCGTAGATGCCCGGACGCGAGACACCGTCGGTGCCCAGCGTGTTGCCGTTGTAGCGGCCGTGGTCCGACTCCACGTGGCCCACCGCCGCGAGCAGCTGCCAGTCGAGGTTGCACGTCGCGTCGGCGGCATTGATGACCGTCTCGGCGCGCTGATAGGCAGCGAGCGCGGCGCTCGGGATGCCCTTGGCCGAAGAAGCCGCCACGACCTGCGCAGCACGCCTCTGCGGGACACCGACCCCGACGACAGCGGGTCGCGAGTAGCTCGCCGGGTCCTCGAGCGCCGCTGTCGGCACCGAGACATCCTCGGGATGCGCGGTCCGCGGCTCGTTCCCGCTGACGAACGCGTACGGGTTGGCCACATGGGCGGTCCATGCGACCGACAGGACGACCAGTGGGACCAGCGCGGCCACATGCCTCGGCACCTTCGTGGTCGACGCGTGGCTGGAACGGCGATCTGTGGTGGACATGGCGCCTCCGTAGGGGAATCTGCAGTCAGGTTCCGACCGTACGAAGGATGTGGCATCCGTCACATCACTCTGCGGGGGGTTACTCCACCCCCCGCAGGGGCAATCCACCTCAGGCGGGAGCGGTGCCCGCAGCGCGGGCGATCGCCTGTGCCCGGTTGGCTACGCCGAGCTTGCGGAGGATCTGTTTGACGTGCGACTTGACGGTGTCCTCCGCAATGACCAGGCGCTCGGCGATCACTCGGTTGGGCGCTCCCGCGACCATGAGCTGCAGGACTTCGGACTCACGAGCAGTCAGCTCCGACAGGAGCTCCAAGTGGTTGCCCGCGCCGAGCGAGCCGGTGCGCGGGACGACACCCAAGGACTCCGGCAGGGTGCGCAGCGCGGCATCCAGGATCGTGCCGACCTGTGCGCGCTGCGCATGGAACCGCTCCATGAGTACGAGCCGCTCATGGAGGCGGCCGAAGCCGTCGGCGAACGCCCAGACGAGGTCGCGGTCCACCTCGTCCGACGCCCGCGCGGTCGGGAAGTGGTCGCAGTGGATGAAGGCCACGACGGTTCCGCGCGAGCAGACGGGAGCCACGACGTAGGACCGGGACTGGCCCGCCTCCACGATGATGTCCTCGTGGACCTGGGTGCTGGCCGTATCCACGACGAGGGCTAGTCGCCGTTCGGTGAGCAGCCGGGCCTCAGGGGTGTGACCGTGAAGCGGGATCGTTTGGCCCACCCACTCGTCGAACCACGCCGCGTCGGCCTCGGCGAAGAACGCCTTGCGCGGCTTCCACGCGTTGTTCTCCACGCTGGAGATGGTGGCCCGACCGAACCCGCAGCGCGTAGCCAGCTCCTCGCACACCACGGCCACGAGGTCTTGTGCTGTGGGAAGGCCCCTCAGCCGGGCAAGGCCCTCGGCACAGTCCGCCAGGCGCCGGTTGCACTGGACCAGGTTCTCCTCGTGCAGATCAAGTGCCAGGACCTGCAGCTCCAGGGCGAGCCCGAACAGATCGCGGGCTCGGTTCTCGTCCCCCGACTCCTCGACCTGGGCCTCCTCCACGCACAGCCGTGCGAGCACAGTGAGCCGGTCCGGTGAGTAGTCGACACCAGGATCACCGACCACGAGGACGTCGGGCTCGACTCGGAGGGCCTCCGCCACCAGCTTCCGCAGATCGTTGGCACGAGCTCGGTGATAGCCGCTCAGCCGTGGGCGCCCGCTCCGTCCGCTGGAGGCGAAGACGGCGCTCTTCGCGGGGGCGACGACACTCATGCCACCGCCTCCGTACGAAAGGGCGAAGAATACGGACCCGGCGGCCTGAGGCCCGCGGTCGCTCGCTTGCGCTCGCTCATGACGCAACTCCGTTGAGGCCGCCACCGCGGACATACTTCGCGATCGCCTCCGCGCGGTTGCTGACCCGCAGCTTGCGCAGAATGTGTTTGACGTGCGACTTCACGGTCGTCTCCGACACCGTCAGCCGATCGGCGATCTCAGGGTTCGTTGCTCCGGAGACCAGCAACGCGAACACGTCCTGCTCGCGAGCGGTGAGCCCGCTCATCGCCCCGCGGGCAGCCGGCTGGCGCGGTGGCGGCAAGGTCGCGGTCGCCTCACTCGCAAGGATGAGCGGAGCGTCGCACAGATCTCCCACCGCCTGGCCGGCCCGGGCAAGTGCGGCCGAGATCTGCCGGCGCTGCTCGTCGAGCGCCCCGAGCAGCGCAAGACAGTCCAGGATCAACCCGAAACCGTCACCGAACGCACGCATGGTCACCCGGTCCGCCTCCACAAGGGGGGTGCCGGTGGCCCCGGTATCCGCGTGAAGCAAGCCGACCACCGCTCCCCCAGAGACGACCGGCGCGATCACGTATGAGTCACAGTGGGCGACCGTGATGAGTGGCGGGAACGTCCTCGTCTCGCTGGCGGCATCCGTCACGAGGGCCGTGACACGGCGGCGAACGATCTCAGCCTCGATCGACCCGCTGGCAAGTGGGAAGGTCGCACCACGGACCAGCTTGCCGAACGCCACGTCCACGGCAGACTCGGGATGGGCCGTGAACCACGCCTGGGGCGACCACGAGGAACTCTCCACACGCGAGAAGAGCACGCGGTCGAAGTCACCGGCCCAGCAGAGCTCGGAGGGGACGGCGCGCAGGACGTCGTCCAGCTCGGTCCCCGCCTGTAGGCGTTCCAGAGCAAGGCTCACCCGCCTGGCGGCCAAGAGCGGCGCCGGCCGAATGCGCTCACCGACGACGGCAGACGCGGCCTCGGTGGCCGCGAAGAGACTGGACTGTCGCTGGAGCACAGAACCGTCCAGCCCCAGCAGGCCAGGGCCCGACAGCGCCTCCAAGCCCGGAGTCGAGGCAGAAAGCGCGGCAGCAGCGGTCAGCGATCTGAGCCGCTCGGCGATCTCGCGCCGTTGCTCTTCCAGCTCGTCCCCCAAATGGTCGGAACTCGCGCCAGGGCAGCGCACAGAAGTCATCTTTGAATCTCCATCCCAACGTCGATGGAACTTGCGCTCTATTTACTTCGCAGCCCATAGTGATGTCCGCCACATTGTTTCGTCAAGCCCTCGAATGCTTGAACTGGGGGAAACTCTCGATTCCAGCCACGTATTCGGCGCCCCGCAAGGATCACGCCGTGGTTACGGAACGTGATGCGTGGTTTACTTAGTGGATTGACACGCCGGACACACGCACGCGGACGGCTCGAGGAGGACTGGTGACGGGCACGAGAGAGACACCGCCAGCGGAGCAGGTCGACCCGGCCGAGGATCCGCCGCGGCTCGACTTCGACCCGCACACGCTCGGCCTCGCCCGAAGGACCGTCACGGCAGCGGTCGTCGCGACCGCAGTCGTGCTCGGGCTGCTCGCATGGTCCCCATGGAGCAGCAGCGGCATGACCGAGGCCGACAGCGACGCCGTTCGCGCCCGCGATCTCGCGATCGAGGCTGCCGCCGAGGCAGCCATCGCCCTCAACACGGTTGATCCCCAGAAGAGCAAGCAGACCGTAGGCGACTGGCTCGAGGTGTCGAGCGGTGCGCTTCATCGTGACTTGGCGCGGCATCCCGCGCAGATCGCGGCAGACATTCGTCGCAAGGGCACAGCGACGGCCACGAAGGTCCTCGAGACAGCCGTCTCGGCTCTCGACCCGAGCGCAGGCCGGGCGACCGTGTTGAGCGTCATCGAGGTCCGCACCACGCCGCGCCATGGAAAGCCCACCGTCGCCGTCCGACGCCTCCGCATGCTGATGCAGCACATCGACTCGGCGTGGCGTATCACCTATCTCGAGACAGTGAGCAGCACATGAGGATCACCGTCCCTCGGCCACGACGCGCCCACGCCGTCCTGATGCTGACGATGGTCGTCGTCATCGGCGTCGCCATCGCTTTGGCCACCGAGTCCGGCAGCTCCACCCCGGCATCAGGTCACAACGTCGCCTTCGTCTCCAGTACGGCCACCGATGAGGTCCTCGAGATCGGGAGAACGACGGCAGCCGAGGTCTTCACCATCCGACCTGGAAAGGTCGCCGCCACCCGGCGACGAGCACAAGAGGCCCTCGTGGGCGACGCGGTCGGTCAGTACGACCGGCTGTACGGATCACATCTACGTGCCGCGGGGGCCCAGCGCCTCACCCTCACCACCACCGTCCGCGACGTCGGAGTCGTGTGGCTGAGAGACGAACGGGCCAAGCTCCTGGTCTTCGCGGACCAAGCAGCCTCAACCCCCTCCGGCCAGTCGGCCGTCGGCCCGGCCCAGTTCGCCCTTGACCTGCGGAACACCGACGGGACCTGGAAGATCTCTTCGATCCGTCTGCTCTGAGACACCCGTCGACCTCTCGAGACACTGCATCGCTCAGGCGCCAAGACGACAGCAAGTAAACGCCTATCGTCTAGGCTGGTGGCTTCAGCACCTTGGATGTGCCGTAAACTGGCGGATAAGTAAACCATGCGCAACCATCAGGTCAGCGACCCTGATGCTGTGGGAAAGTGCGGCTCGGGAGCACTCAGGGAGAGGGCGATGACGGAGCAGTTGCGACGTGCACCACTGAAGAGCACCCCTCGGCCGCGGGACCGCAAGCAACGGATCGTCGAGGTGGCAGGCCATCTCTTCTACCGACATGGGTTTCACAATGTGAGCACCAGCCAGATCGCGGCGGAGGTCGGCATCACCGCAGGTGCCCTCTACCGACACTTCAAGGGCAAGCAGGACCTGCTGAGCCACGCGCTGACCGACGGGTTCGACCAGGCGACGAGATTCGTCCTCGAGGGCTCGCCCGAGGACCTGGGTGAGGTCATCACGGGCATTGCGACCACAGCTGGAGAGCGGCGCTACATGGGTGTCCTGTGGAACCGCGAGGCGCGCTTCCTCGATGACGAGGCCCGTACTGCCATGCGGGCCAGGTTCTTCACCTTCATCGACGAGTTCTCACGACAGCTCAGGTCTGCCCGGCCCGACCTGTCCGCCGGTCAGGCTGACCTGCTCACCTGGGCGGCCCTGGCCGTGCTGACCAGTCCGTCCTATCACAGCACGGAGCTGGAGCCGGACGACATCATCGACATGCTCGAGCGCATGGCGCTCGCCGTATGCACCACGAGCCTCACCGGGAGTGACGATGGCGCGGAGCCGCAGCCCGTCCCGACAGTCGTCGGGCTGCGCCCGCATGGCCGGCGAGAGGCCATCCTGGCGGCGGCGACCCCGCTCATCCACCAGTTCGGCTACCAGGCCGTCTCCATGGAGGACGTCGGAGAGAGCGTGGGCATCAGCGGTGCGGCGGTCTACAAGTACTTCGCCAAGAAGTCAGACCTGCTCTCCGCGGTGATCGCACGTGCGTCCGAACCGCTCCAGCTCGGCGCTTCACGGGCGCTCGGACGGGCCCGCGACAGCGCGGAGGGCGTCACGAACCTGCTCGACGCCTACATCGAGTTCGCTCTCGTCCACCACGACCTCGTCGGCATCCTGGTCGCAGAGGTCACCAACCTGCCCGAGGAACACCGCCGTCAGGTGCGCCGCTCGCAGCACGACTACGTGGCGGAGTGGATCCGACTGGTCCGCGAGACCCGGCCCCAAATCGAGGAGCGACGCGCCCGCTTCCTTGTGCACGCGGTCCTCACGGTGGTCAACGACGTCACTCGTACGGATCACCTGCGCAGGCGCCGCTCGGTCGAGCAGGACCTGCAAATCATGTGCCGGCGGATCCTCAACGTCACGCTGTGACTCACCCTCAGCGCTCCCGAAAGGCCTCGAACGCCGACCGTGCCTTGTCGGAGCCGAGCACCAACGTCTGACTCAAGGCCTCGAGCTCCAGCGCGGACGGGAACGACCCGCTGGCGCTCTGGTGAAGGAGCTTCTTCGTCAGGGAAACCGCCAACCGCGACTCGGCGGAGATCCGGTGCGCCAGCCCTTGGGCGTGACTTCGCGCCTGGTCGGGTGTGTCGACGACGACGTTGACGAACCCCAGGTCGTACGCCGCGACCGCGTCGATCTCGTCCGCCAGCAGTATCAGCTCCTTGGCGCGCTGCATCCCGACGATGCGAGGAAGTATGAACGCCCCACCGAAGTCCGGCACCAGCCCTCGCCGCAGGAACACCTGGCAGAACCGGGCGCTCCTGGAACAGACGACGAGGTCACACGCGATAGCGAGGTTGAAGGCACCACCGTAGGCAACTCCAGACACCGCAGCGATGATCGGCAGCGGGCTCTCCCACACGGCCCTGGCCGCGCGCTGGTACGCCCGCATGAACCGCAGGATCGCGTCGTCGTCCGACGGCCCGTGGGCGCTCAGCACCCCTTCCGCGTCGCCTCCCGCGGAGAAGTGCTCCCCCGCCCCGGTCAGGACGATGGCATGGATGTTCTCGTCGCGCTCCGCCATCTGGATCTGGTCGTGCAGTGCGTTAGCCGTCGACTCTGCCAGTGAGTTGAGGGACATCGGCCCGTTCATCACGAGGGTCCGCACGCAGCCGTCGTCCACCACGTCGACGGTCGTCGCCATCAGCGTGCCGCCAGAGGGACGACAGCGAGGACCGCGAACACCCCAGCCATCACCAGCATCGACCTCGCACCCCGGCGGATCCGGCGCTCATCGCGCGCACGGCGCTCCTCTGAGAGTCCTGGGGGGACCAGGCGGGCCGGGTTGTTGGATCCCCACAGCCCGAGCGCGAGGGAGATCAGGGCGATGGCTCCACTCACGAGCGTCGTGCTCATGGCTGCTCCGTGGCCACTGCCGGTGGCTCGTTCGGGTCCTCGGGGCGGTAGGAGTCGGCGTACTCGACGTCGGCCTTCTTGATGCGGCCCTCGAGCCAGTCGCGCCAGGCCTCGAGGGCGCGCTCGGACCGCACGACATCGAGGGCTTGGTCCTCGACCTGGTCGAACGTCGGCTCCTTGCCGGGCACGATGCGGACGACCTGGCCGACATTCCACCCGAACTGCGTACGTACCGGACCGAAGACCGCTCCGCTCCGGGCTCCGAAGGCCGCCTTCGCGTAGTCTCCGGCCAGCGACCTCGCGGGGACCACGCCCAGTGCTCCACCCTGGTCCCTGGTGGCGTCGTCCAGGCTGTTGGCACGGGCCAAGGCCGCGAAGTCCTCGCCCTTCCGAGCCCGCTGCACCACCGCCTGCGCGTCCTTGTCGGTCCGGACCACGATGTTGCGCAACTCCCTGCCTTCGGGGGTCATGAACCGGTCCGGGTGTGCCTCGTAGTAGTCGCGGGCGTCGGCGGCCGTCACGTCCGCGGCCGCATCCTTGGTGATCTTCTCGAACAGCAGCGCGACGGCCTGCTGGCGCTTCACCTCGTCGAGCACCGCCGCCTCGGTCACCCCGAAGTCCGCGAGCAGCTCGGTGAACGCCTCACGCGGATCCGCGCCCAGTTGCGACGCCACCATCTGGTCGAGGGTGTCGCGGGCACGCTTGTCAGAGACCGCGACGCCCTTGTCACGCGCCGCGTCGTCGAGCACCATGCTGACCGCGACTGCCTTGGCGGTGTCGCGCCGGAAGGCAGCTCGGCCGTCCTTCTTACCGGGTTCCTTGATGCCGTAGAGCGCTCCGAGCACCTCCACACGCTCATCGAGGTCATCCTTGGTGACGACGGTGCCGTCGTACTCGAAGGCCGCGTCGTCCGGGAGGTCGCGGAGCTCGCGCACGCCGAGAACGGCTCCCGCGACCAGCACGGCCAGGACGAGTACGACTCCGACGGTCTTGGTGCCGAGTGGCCGCTGGGTGAGGAATACGGGCAGTTTCATACGAGCACCTCTTCAGGGGATTTCGTGGGTTCGTTGGCGGGCAGGCTCTGTTCCGGCCCCGGGGCTGAGGGGAGCATTCGGACGACGTGGGCCGCGACGAAGGACAGGGCAACGGTCGCTGCGAGGAACAGACCGAAGTCACGGATGACCGCAAGTCCCGAGAACGCCAGCGCGAGGTATCCGCAGGCGGCCGCGACCGCTGCCACCATGACGGACCGCCCGAGCAGGACGGTGCGCGACGCCTTCGCGGCGCCGAGGAGAATGGTAAACTCGCACGCCGTGGCCGTGGCCAAGGACCCGAGCGCCACGGTGAGCGGAGTCAGTGGGACGCCCAGCAGCCATGCACCAGCAAAGCCCCAGCCCGTGGCGAGACCGGCGGCCACGACCGCGCGGAGAGCGTCGGAACGCCGCCGCAGCCCCACCAGGAGGACGAGCCCGGCGGCGGCGATCCCCGCCAGCGCGTCGAGGTAACGGTTCCCGGACACCAGCTCGTAGCTGCGAGACGTCACCACGGGCAGTCCCGCGAGGTCTGCCTCGACTCCCGAAGGAGGGTCGGGGATGGCCGAGCGGAGGTCGGCGAGCAGCGTACGTTGGGCCTCGACGTCCTCCAGCTCGATCCCGAAGCTGAGCACCGCCTGCCGGCCGTCGCTGCGCATCACCGAACCACGCAGGTACGGCGGCAGCTGCTCGAGCCCCGCCCGGATCTGCGCGGGGGTCGGATCGTCACCCAGGAAGCTCAGCAGGCTCGGGAGGCTCACGATCGGGTGCAGCCTGTCACTGAACCGGCGTACGACCACCTCCTGCACCTCCCGCATCCATGCCAGCGACTCCGGGGACGTCACGTCACTGCCCCGGACCAGCACCTGCACCTCGCCGGCCGACCCCACGAGCTCCTCGGCATGGCGTACGTCCTCGAGTGCGGGAAGGCCCGCAGCCAACTGGTCGGGCTGCGACTCCACGTCGAGACCGGGCAGCGCGATCCAGCCTCCGAGGGCACACGCGATGGCTGCACCGACGATCCCGACCCTGGTCGCAAAGCCGTTGCGACCGGAGGGTTTCCTCACGGGTTCGCCAGCATCGCCCCCCGGCGACGGGGCGTCGTCCGGAGACAGAGGTTTGGCCCTGCGGGCCAGGATCAGGCCGACACCTGTGGCTGCCACGACCCCCGAGGCCAGCGCGAGGCCGAGGTCGCGTACGAAGGGCACAGAGGAGACGGCCAGGGCGCCGAACCCCGCGGCGGCCGCCAGAGCAGTGACCACCACCTGACGGCGGTTGGCCCCTCGGACCAAGTATGCGGGGAAGTCGCTGCCTGTGCCCAGCACGATCGGCAGGAACGCCACGACACCGAGGGACAGTGGGTGGTCGAGCCAGCCGAAGGCAGCCAGGACGCCGGCAACCGCCACTGTGGTAGCTACCAGGGGCAGAAGTCGCGCACGTCGAGGCGACAGCCACGGCAGGAGCAGGTAGCAGGCGAGGATCAGGACCAGGCCGATGCCTCCGAGCAGCGGTATCTCCCGCGTCAGCACGTCGCCGAGTCCTGCCGCGACAACCGGCATGCCGGTCACGGTCACCCGACTCGTCTCGAGCCCGGCCTTGTCGACCGACTCTTCGACCTCTTCGACGAGGCGCTCGGTCGCGGCCTGGTCCAGGCTTTCGCGGGGGCGGACGATGATCGCGACGGCGTCCGCGCTGGGCACGACGAACCGCCACTGCTGCCGTGAACGACCGTCCTCGTCGAACACGACTGCCTGGACGAACCGTGGGTTGCGAAGGGTCGGCAGCCCCGCCGGAAGGGCCTTGACCAGAAGGCTGCCGTAGCGAACGTCGTACGCCTTGATGGCCTGCTCCCCGGCCTGCTTGACCTTCGCGGGCGACAGCCCAGCCTTCTCGGCGCGCTGCTCGGCACCCGCGCGCAACGCGTTCCGCCGGCCGGCGATCGCGGCCATCATGTTCTGCGCTTGGCCCGCCACCTGGTTGAGCACCGTGCCGGGGCCGTAGACGACGGCCACGTCGGGAAGTTGCGCCAATCGGCCCTCGAGGCCGACGAGGCGCTCGATCTGGTCGCCCTGCAGCAACGACCGCGGTTCGTCGGTCTCGGCCAGGATGACGACGGGGTCGCCACCGAACGAGCGGGCAGCCTCCAGGGAAGCCTCCAGACCCGGGTCTTCCACAGGCAGCAGCGACTGCGTGGTCGTGTCGGTGCGGACCTGGGCGAGGCCCGCCACCACCACCGCTACCACGACGGCCATCAGGATGCCCCCACCCAGGAGCCGCACCTTCCCCATGGTTACCGAACCTGCCTCTCGACGCGCGGGTAATCACCCTTGAAGGGCCCGGGCCTCGCGCCGGAACCCGGCGCCGGGTAGGCGTTGGTGTAGTTGCCCAGCAGGTTGTTGGTCGAGAGCGGCAGCTGCGGCGAGTGGGTGTTCACCAGCGGGGTCAGCCGCAGGTAGTAGGAACCGTTCTCGTCGCGATAGTTGAGCACCGCGTTGAAGTTGGCGAAGTACGCGGCCAACTCCGGTCCGTAGGGCTTGATGTAGGAGAGCATCGGGTTGACGTCCGCCAGCGTCGCCTGTGCGGTCGGGATGGTCGCCCGGACGTCGTTGGAGAACGTGGGCACCCGGTCGAGCGTCGCGGGCGCCTGGTCGAGGACGCCCGAAAGGGGTTCCAGCATCCCGCGCAGGTCCTTGGTGGTGGCGGGGAGCTCGCCCAGTGCTGTGGTGAGGCCTGGTCCTGCGGCACGCAGGTCCTTCGCGACCGGACCGAGCGCGACCGACAGGCTCACGAGCGAGTCGCTCGCGGTCTGCGTGGCAGCCAGCGTCTCCGGCGCCTCGCGGAGGGTGGCCTCGATCGCCCCGCGCTGACCCGCAGTCGCACCCGTGACCTGGTTGGCGTTGTCGACGAGGTCGGCGATCTGGCCCTCGCCGGTGTCGAGTGCCTGCAACACCTGCGAGGTCTGCCGCGCGAGCTTGTCGAGGTCCTCGGACTGGGCAGCGATCGCGTCCAGAGCGGTGTGGCCCTCACGGCCGAGATCGCCCAGTCCGGTCATCAGCGTGTCGAGGTCACCCTCCGCGCCGGACGTTCCAGCGCCCAGCGAGCGGAGCAGCTCCCTCATGTCGCCGCGCGATTCCTCGTCCAGGCTGGCGAGGACGTCACGCAGCTGCACGCTGGGCCTCACCATGCCGGCGGGGAGCTCGGCGCCGGACGGGATCTCGGTGCCCTTGCCGGGGGTCAGGGCGAGGTAGGACTCGCCCACGAGCGAGCGTTCGGCGACCCGGAGCTCGGCTCCCTCGTGCAAGGGGGCGTACTCGTCGTCGAGCGCGAAGACGACCTCGGCCCCCTTGTCGCTCACCTCCACCGAACGCACCTGGCCGACCTTCACACCGGCGACCTGCACCTGTGAGGCCTGGACGAGGTTGTCGACGTCGGGGATCACGACCGTGGCGGTGTACTCCTCACTGTCGATGACCGGTCGCTTGGCGCCCGTACCGCTGTACAGGATGAACATGATGATCGCGCAGACACCGAAGAACACCGCGAGCGTCACCATGCGGCCCGTGCGCTGAAGCAGGAGGGTCTTCATCATCCTTCTCCTCTTCCCTGGTCAGGTGAATTGGGCAGTACGCCGGCACCCGGCAGCGGCACGATCAGGTGGCCACGGATGAGGCCGCCGTTGGCATCGCCTGCGCCGAAGACCGAGGAGGTGTTGTAGACGAATGCCTTCAGCGCGGTCAGGTAGCTCATCACTGTGCGGGTGTCGTGACGCAGCGGCGAGGTGATCTTCTCGATGTCGTCCAGCGACGTGGTCACGTCTGCCACCAGCGGCCGAAGATCGGCCACGACCGGACGTGCCTTCTCGAGCACCGGCTTGGCGGCGTCGAGCGTCTTGCCGAGGTTCCCCACCGTCGATCGGAAGCGCTTCAGCGAGCCCGGAAGCGTGTCCGAAGCGCTGCGCAGGTTGTCGAGCGTCGGGTCGAGCTCCTCCGTCAGAGCCTGGGTGCTGTTCAACGCCGCGCGGAGGTCGCCTGTGAGGCCAGGCAACTCCTTGAGGCTTGCCCGCAGGGCTTGATCGCTGTCAGCGAGCACCGCGAGCGTCGCCTGCGTCGCGTCGGCGAGGCGTCCGATCCGCTCATCGTTGCGGCCGACCGCCGCGGAGATGTCCGAGAGCGCGCTGACCAACGCCGCGATCTTCTCGCGGCGGGTCCGCAGCGCCTCGGCGACCGGCTGCACGGCCTGAAGGGTGTCGTTGGTGGCGCCGAGGCCCTGCGGCAGGTTCTGGGGCGCCCGGGCCAGCGCCACATCGGATTCCACCAGCAGATCGGTCAGCGCCAGCTGTGACCGCTCGTCGAGGTGCTCGAGGATCTCGTCGGCCTGCACCGGACGCGCGGTCTGGCTGACCGGGATGGCCTCGCCGTCCTGGAGCCTGCCGGCCGAGGGCGAACCCGGGTTGATCTCGACCTGCATCTCGTTGAGCGGGTTGTTGGGCCGCAGCACAGCACGGGCGTCACGGTAGACGTCGTACTCGCCCTCCAGCTTCATCGTGACCACGGCAGATCCGTCGTCGCTGGCCTTCGCTGTGGTCACCTTGCCGACCCGCACGCCCGCCATGGTGACGGAGGTCTGAGCGCTCGGGTTCAGCCCAGGGACCTCGGCGAACTCGGCCTTGACGAGCGTGCTGTCGCTCCACGGCGTGGTGCCGCCCAGATACGACTTGATGATCGCGGCTGCCACCACGCCCAGCACCATCAGGACAGCCAGGGCCGTCACGTCTCGGCCGAGGCCGGGAACGGTCTTGATCCGCTCCCAGTACGCGGCCAGCCTGCCTTGCTCGTTCATCGCTCACTCCTGGGAACCAGTGGAAGGGTCAGTTCGGACGGGCCTTCGGGCGCTGACCCCAAGGCACCGTCGCTGTGTGACGGCGAGGAACCGAGCGGAGGCGCCGGCTCTCCCTGGTTGGCGCCCTCCTGCGGGCCGGCGGGGAGCTGGTACCCCAGCAGCTCGAGATACTGCTCGATCGAGTGGCCGATGATGCCGCCAGGAGTGCTCAGTCCGACGCCGGCCATCAGGCGACCGTGAGCACCGTTCTTGTCGTGGTACTTGAACACGTCGGCGGTGTCGGAGAGGAGGTAGCCGACCTCCTTGTAGAGCGGGTGGTCGTTGCCACCCCCCTCGTAGACGCCGGTCCCGTGCCATGGAGACAGGACGGCCTTCTTCAGCGGCCCGTCGAGACGCTCGACCACCGGTCCCTCGATGTCTTCGAGGACGGAGGTGGCGCGACTGACTCCGGGCCGCAGGTCCTCGACGAGGGGGCGAGCGTCGTGGGCCACGACGCGCGCGTCCGCGATCACCGGCCGAGCCGTGACCAGCACGCCGTCCAGCTCGCGGAGGGTCGGCTCGAGCTCGCGCGCGGCGGGCCTGAAGTCCTCTGCCGTGGTCCGCAACCGGTCGAGCGTCCCGTCGAGATCGGCAAGGCCGGTCTCGGTCACGCGTAGCGTCTCAGGCGCCTGGTCCAGGGTGCCGGAGATCGCCTTGCGGTGGTCTGCGAGCGCAGTTGTCGTCACCGAGAGGTCGTCGATGATCGTGACGAGCTGACCTCGCTCGCGGGTCAACTCCGTCGCGGTGGCGTTGAGCCCAGTGACCAGACGCGTCAGATCCGTTGAGGGCTGGTTGCCTCGCAGCGCTCCGAGAACCTGGGAGGTGGGTTCCAAGGCGGCAGGAGCGCTGTCGAGCAGCTCCCCGACCTCGCGTTGGCCGCCGCGGTCGAGGGTCTTCTCCAGGCTGCCGACCGTGCCTCGCACCGACTCTGTGGCCTCCGGAGTCACGGCCGAGAGGACCTTGTCGAGCTCTACGGGGACGGTGGTCCGCTTCGCCGGGATGGTGGCGCCTTCCGCGGCAGCTCCGTCCTTGCCACCCTGGACCAGCTCGACGTAGTACTTGCCGCCGAGCACCAGCGTGGGCCGGATGTTGGCCTTCGGCTGCGTGCCCAGCTTGTCGAGGGTGCCGTCGTCGAGCTTCATGACGACCTTCGCGGCATTACCGTCGGCCTGCTCGACGCCGGTCACCTTGCCGACCTCGACGCCGGCGAGCTTGACCACACTCTCATGCGGAACCAGCTTGTAGTCCTGCCGGAACTCCGCGCTGAGCGGCTCCCCCGAGGCGAGCGTCGTCTGCACCTTCGCCCGGTTGAAGGCGAACAGCGAGAAGGCCAGGAGCACCGCCATGACGATCACGCCGACAGTCTTCGGCGATGACAGGACCAACTTCGGACGAGACGTTGTCATCAGTTCACTCCCAAGGGCAGGCCGGGAGGCGTGAGGCCTTCGGCACGGTCGTTCTGCGCCTCGCCCGGGCGCGGGTACATGTTCTGCGGCAGGCTGGCGTCGCCGGATGCGATCAGTCCGCCGGTGACGGTGTTGACCCCTGGCGTCAGTCCGAGCCGTGCGTAGCGGACACCGGGCTGCGGTCCTTGTGAGACGAAGCTCCGGCCACGGAGGAACAGCGTGGCCATCTCGGGGGCGTACGGGGCAAGCACACCCAGCGGCACCTTGAGGTCGGCCAAAGCCTGGCGCACCATCGGGGCCAGCGGGCGCGCATCCGCGACCGTCTGGGTGAGGTCCTCGACCGCCGGGATCGCCGTCTTCGCGACCGGTGGGACCTGTTTCGCCACGGGCACCGACTCACGCAGGAAGCCGCGGAGGTCGCGTTCCGAGCGGCCTAGTGCGTCGGCTCCGGGACGCAGGGACCTCATCGCGTGCCCCGTGTCCGCCAGCGGGGTCTGGAGGCTGCTCATCGCACGCTCGGTGTGCTCGAGCGTCTGCGGCAGCTGGTCCACCGTGCGGCGGAGCGGCTCTCCCGAGTCGACGCTCACGGCGGCGAGTGTCTCCTGGCTGCGGTCCATCAGCTGGCGCATCTCCGACTCCCGGCCACGAAGCCGACCGGAGACGGTTTCCACGTTGTCCAGGAGCCCGACCAGATCTGTCTCGGGGGCAGCGAGGGCGGCAGATACGGCGCCGAGGTCGCCCAGGAGATCGGGGGCAGCCGCGAGGAGATGCTGGATGTCCTTGGCATGCCCGGCGACTCCGCCGCCGAGCGCACGCAGGGTCGAGGTCGCCGCGCTCCGCGTCTTCGGATCGAGCACATCGAGCAGCTGATAGACGTCTGCGGAGTCATCCGTCTGGCTGGCCGGGATCGGCTCGTCACCGATCTCTCCCGCCTCGGGCGTGCCCGGATCGAGCGCGACGAACTTGGTGGCCAGCGCGGACAGGTCCCACAGCTCGACGTGGGCGTCGCGGTATACGTCGACGTCGCCGTCGAGTTCCATGGTCACCAGGGCGGCGCCGTCCTGGTAGTCGATCGAGCTCACCCGGCCGATCCGCTTGCTGAACTGACGCACAGCGTCATTGGCACGAAGCGAGTGCACGTTGGAGACCAGTGCCTGGACCTCGGTGGTCTTGGCGAATGGCATCCCAGTCTGAGCCTTGAACGTCACGAACAGGATGCCGGCCAGCACGACCAGGACAATCAGTCCGGCCTTGAAGGCGAGGGCACGTGTCCGGAACTCCGGAGTCACCTTGATGCTCACTGCAGACCTCCCAGGAACTGCTCCACGAGGCTGCTCTCCTGTTTCGAGGAGAGGCCGGTGGCACTGTCGTCATCGGTTGCGGCACCGCCGAGCAGCCCGCCGATCGCATCGTCCTCGGCCGCGCCCTCGCGCGGTTTCTGCTCGATCTCCGGCGCCGTCGGCACCGGCAGGCCGTGCGCGGTGTCATCGGGGACGACCGGCGCGATCCCCGCAGCCGTGTCACCGATCGAGTTGGGCGAGAGCGGCACCATCGCCTTGAAGTAGTGACTGATCGCGTCGTAGTCGCTCGTTGCCAGCGACCAGCCCTCGGCAAACTCCATGAGGTCGGTCAGGCTCTTACCGCTCAGCGCGGTGCCCATGAGCTGGGCTCCCGATCGTGAGGTCGGGACGAGGTCCTTGCCGGCGGGGCGCAGTGCGGACACGACGGGTGCTGCCTCGGCAAGCAGCTGGTCGGCGCGCTCCAGCACGGGCGGAAGCGATCCGAGTGCCGGGTCTGCTGCGTCGGCGAACTTCTGCAGCTCGCCGCTGACGTCATCGAGGTCGTCGGTGATCGGCCGCAGGGACTTCAGGGTGCGACGTGTCGGCTCGGCTGTGCCGGCGAGCTCGGCGAGGGCCGCTCGGGCGCTGCGCAAGGTCTGCGGCAACCGGGCCAGCGCAGCCTGGAGGGCGGCCCGTTCCGAGGCGACGATCTCGAGGGACTGGGTGGCCGAGTCGACGAGCTGGTCCAGCTGACGGCCTTCGTCGGCAGCCACGGAGGACGCGACCGGCTGGGTGTTGTCCACCAGTCGGGTCAGCAGGTCATTCTGGTCCTCGAGGATCTCCGCCAGGTCGCTCGTCTGCTTCATCGCGGGGGCGAGGGCCGCAAGCGCCTCGTCTGCCTGCTTCCCACGACCCTGCAGACCTTCGCCCGTTTCGGTGAGCAGCGCCGAGAGGGCCACCGATGTCGGCGTGTCCACGGCGTTGAGCACATCCTGGAGATCGACCACCCGGTCCGTGTTCTTCGTGGGGATCGTCATCGCCGACATCAACGGTGCGTCCGGGCTGCCTCGGTGGAGCCGGATGAACCGCTCTCCAAGCAGGTCCTGGGTGGTGATGGTCGCCTTGGCGTCCTCGTGGAGCGGCAGGACGCTGCGGTCGATGCGCATCTTGACCTGAGCCTTCCCGTCGCGGAGCTCGACATCGGTGATCTTTCCGACGTCCACGCCGGAGGCCTTGACGACGTTGCCCGGCACAAGCGGACTGGCATCGTCGAACACGGCGACCAGCTCGGCCTGGTCATCATTTCCGCCTCGGCCCATCAGTACGAACCCGAGAACGGCGACCAGGCCCAGCGCCGTGATCACGGCGATCAAGGTCTTCTTCGTCATTTGATCTCACTCCCATTCGCGTCGGTCCAGGGCTGGCCCTCGGGCTGCCCCGGCGGCGGGGCGGGGTTCTGGCGGGCCGTCGGCAAGGGCACGGGGCTCTCGTTGACCAAGTTGGTGCCTGGGCCGAGCAGGCCTGCCCATGTGTGCCCCGCCCCGTCGTACGGGGCGAATGCCTGGCCCCAGTTGCCGACGCCACCGACGCCTTCTGGGGTGTAGGGACGCAGGAACGCGATCGCAGGTCCGACGTCGTCCACGAAGTTGTTGAGGGTGGGCACGACCTGGTGACTCGTATCGAGCAACCCTGGGGTCTGCGCGAGAAGCTCGTCTGCATCCGAGAGCAACGGGCGCAGCTCGGCCACCGTCGGCCGCAGGTCGACCAGCGTCGGTGCCAGGTTTGCGCTGACGCTCGGAAGCAGCTGCGTGGAGGGACGCAGGTCCTCGAGCAGGTCCACGGTCGGCTCGGTCGCGCCGGGCACCTTGCGGAGGGTGCCCTGCGCAGTCTGGAGGACTCGTGGAAGGCGCCCCAGGGTCTCGTTGAGCTCCTTCTCCTCGCGCGCGGTCGCCTCGGAGATCTCGTTGAGCTGCTGCACCGTGTTCGCGATGCCGTCCTTGCGTGAGGCGGCCGCGCCGGTGAGCTCGCTGAGCTGTGTGACGAGGGCCCGGATGGCGGGGCCGTCCTGGCCGACTGCCTGGAGCACCTCCCCGAGCGCGCCGACGGCTGCCGAGGCGCCCCGGATCGTGTCACGCGTCTCGTCCTCTCGACCGCCCGCGGTGTCGTTAAGCTGACCGATGAGCGTCGTGAGGCGCTTCCTGGTCGGTTCGTCGAGCGCCTGCAGCACCTGGTCGACCTCGACCTGTCGCGAGGTGCCCTCGACGAGAGCTCCTTCCGGGAGCGCGGCATTCTTCGTCGGTCCGGGATAGATCGTCAGGACTCGCTCGCCCACCGCCGAGACCCACTCGACCCGAGTGGTGCTCCCGTCATGGAGCGGCGCGAAGTCCTCGTCGACGGACACCGTGACGATCGCCTTCCCGTTCTTGACGTCCAGGGCGGTGATCTTCCCGGCGTCATGCCCGTTGATCCACACGGAGCTCCGCTCGGACAGCTGAGCCGCCGAGGGCATCACCAGGTCGACCTCGTAGTCGTCCCCACCCATCGTGGCCAGGCCGCCAACCAAGACTGCCCCTACACCTGCCAGGGCCAGCCATCGCATTCGTCGCATCGTCGTTCAGTCCATTCCGAGGGGGCCGACGGAGTCTCCGGACAGGAACTGCCGCACGAAGGGCATGTCCGAGTTGAAGGCCTCCTCCGTCTCGCCGTAGTGAATGAGCTTTCCTTGCCAGACCACGCCCACGTAGTCACTGACCTTGCGGGCGGTCCGGATGTCGTGGGTCACGAGCACGTAGGTTCCACCGTGCTCGGCGTGCATCTTGAGGATCAGGTCGTTGAGCAGGCTGGTGCGCACCGGGTCGAGGCCGGAGTCGGGCTCGTCGAACATCACGACACTCGGGTTGAGGACCAGGGCGCGTGCGAAGCCGGCACGCTTCTTCATTCCGCCAGACACCTCGCCGGGGAACTTCGTGACTGCCCGGGCGAGTCCCACCTCGTCCAGGTGACCCATCACGATCTTGCGGATCTCCGACTCGCGCTTGGTGGTGTGCTTGCGCAGCGGGAACGCGACGTTGTCGTAGATGTTCATGGAGCCGAAGAGCGCGCCGTCCTGGAACAGGATTCCCATCCGCTTGCGGATCTCCTGCCGCTCCTTCGCGTTGATGCTCCACATGTCCTGCCCCAGCACCTCCACCACCCCGGAGTCAGGCTCGAGCAGGCCGACGATGTGCTTGAGCAGCACGCTCTTGCCCGTGCCCGAGGGACCCAGAACCGTGGTGATCGCGTCGTCGACGAAGTTCAGGTTGAGCCCGGTGAGGACGTCGAAGGAGCCGAACGACTTCTTGACCTCCTTGATCCGGACGCTGTGGTCCAGGTTGGGGTCGTGGTCGACGATGACGCCCTGAGAGTAGATCTCCTCGTACGAGCGGTCCTCGTCGAGGCTGGCGGTGTGAGAGGACATGCGGGTTTCCTTTCGGTGGAGTCCGAACCAGACGTGCCGTCAGAAGCTGATCGGTGCTCGTGTCAAGGCGCCGAAGAAGAGCTGTTGGAAGACCGCGCCGAGCACGCTGACGATGACGAGGTTGATCACCATCGACTTTGCGGTGGCCTTGCCGACCCCCACGGGGCCGCCGCTCGCGTTGAAGCCGTAGTAGCAACCGACCAGGACGATGAGGAGGCCCATGATCGTGCCCTGAAGCAGTGAGAGCAGGAGGTCCTGCTGGGTCGTGAACGACCAGAACACCGACAGATAGCCGCCACCAGAAACGCTGTGGAACAGGTAGACGTTCATGTAGTAGCCCAGGATGTACATCAGGCCGGTGCCGGTGACGAACATGAACGGCGTGACGATGATCATCGCGAGCACCCGAGTGTTGACGAGATACGCCCGGGAGTCGAGTCCCATGACGTCGAGGGCGTCGATCTCTTCGCTGATCCGCATGGAGCCGAGCTCCGCGACCAGGCCGCACGCGACCTTGGCCGAGAGGATCCACCCCCACATCTCCGGAGCGACGGTGTAGTCGCCGGTCGAACTGAACACGGCGGTGTAGCCGCCAGCGCCGAGCTGGGCGAGCAGGTAGTGCGCCTCCAAGGCGATCTCCGCGGCGAGCATGCACATCATGAACCAGATGATGAACGTGCTCTTGAGGATGATGATCCCGGCCTGGCGCAGCACCTCCGTGCCGTAGTGCCGGACGTCCGGCATCGACTTGACGATCTGGATGCCGAACAGCGCGATGCCACCGAGATCGGCGATCAGCGAGCTTCCGTCGCTGTAGCCACCCATGCCACCCGAGCTGTTGACGCTGAGCTCTGGGCCCTCGTCCTCATCGGTGGTGGGGTTCGTGACGTGCGTCGTGGTCATGTTCTTCCCCTACCTGCTGATCAGCATCTCGGGGTTGAGCCCGAGCATGGTGGCGTTGACGATGAAGTTGACGACCCAGACGGCGGCGAACGAGAGGACGACCGCCTCGTTGACCGCTCGGCCGACGCCCTCGGCCCCACCCTTGGCGTTGAGCCCCTTCTGCGCGGAGACCACGCCGATGAAGAGGCCGATCAGCGTGCACTTGACCGTGGTGCCGACGAGCTCGGGCACCGTCATGGAGCCCAGCAGGTTGCCCAGGAAGGCGCCGGGAGACGTGGTGCCGAGCCAGGTCGCGGAGATCATCGCCATGCTCATGCCGAGGAGGCTGCCGACGATGTTGAAGGCGACCATCATCACGGTGATCGCGATGACGCGCGGCAGCACCAGGGTGCGGATGGCGTCGATGCCGAGGACGGTGAAGGCGTCGAGCTCTTCGCGGATCTTCCGGGCGCCGAGGTCGGCCGTCATCGCAGTGCCCATGACGCCCGCGACGGCCATGCCGGTCGCGAAGGGCGAGATCTCACGGAGGCTGGCGAAGACGAAGTAGGTCCCGAGCCGGTTGCCGGCGCCGAGGAGGCCGACCAGGTCGTAGGCGTAGTTGGCGATCAGGAACGAGAATCCGCCCACGGCCAGCGTGACCGGGAGCCAGCAGAACTGCAGCATGTAGAACATCTCGTCGCGGGTCGCGGTCCAGTAGCCCCGGGGCTCCTTGACCGCGGTCTTCACGAGATAGCCGAGCAGCCTGCCCGCCTCGCCCATGTCGACGAGGATGCGTTGCACGCCCGCCGGGGCTCGGTGCATCATCCGGCCCGATGGCGTCAGCGGCCGCTGTGGTTGCTCAGCCGCCGGGGGCGGCTGGGTGTCGAGGGCCATCAGAAGGCCCCCTGCATCGGAAAGTGGTCCAGGTGCCGGAACTCACGCTGGAAGTAGAGGAGGGCCGGCCGGTCATCCACATCGATGTCGAGCACCTTGGCGACGAGGATGGTGTGGTCACCTCCGTCGTACCGCTGGTGTGCCTCGCACTCGATGAGCACGGCTGCATCGACCAGTACGGGAACACCGCGGTGGTCGGGCACGAACTCGCCGCCGGCGAACTTGTCCACCCCCTTGGTCGCGAACCGGGTCACGAGGTCGACGTGGACAGCACCCGCGACCTGGATCGACCACTGGTCGTTGTCGATGAAGGCGTCGTGGCACTGCGCGGTCTTGGCGAGGCAGACCAGCACCAAGGGCGGGTCGAGCGAGACGGAGCAGAACGAGCTCGCCGCGAATCCGCGCGGCTCGCCGTCCGGGCCGGCCGTCGTCATCATGGTGACGCCGCTGGGAAAGGCCGACATGGCCGCACGGAACTTCTGATCGACGTTCGTCGGGGGGGTCACGGTGCTGGTCATGATGCTCTCCGTTCCGGCGCGCAGTTGGCGCCGAGGTCATGGTCGAGTCGGGATCCTGAGCGGTTGGTCACGGCGTGGAACTCGCCGTGCAGGGTCGACATGCGAACCCGCACGACGTCGGCGACCGAGAGAAGCACCAGGCCGTGGTCGCCCGCGAAGCGCACCAGGTCCGGCATCCGCGCCATGGTGCCGTCGTCGTTGGTGATCTCGGCGAGGACTCCGGCCGGCTGCAGGTCTGCGAGCCGGCACAGGTCGACCGCGGCCTCCGTGTGCCCTGCCCGCTGGAGGACTCCCCCGGGACGCGCCCGAAGCGGGAACACATGTCCCGGCCTGGTGAACAGATCGCCCCCGAACCGGGAGTCGGCAAGGGCGCGCGCGGTGGCCGCCCGGTCCAGGGCGGAGATGCCCGTCGAGGCCGGGTTCGCAAGGTCCACGGATACCGTGAACGCGGTCCCGCGTGGGTCGCTCGCGGCCTCGACCATGGCCGGCAGGCCGAGCTGATCGAGCCGGCTGCCGGCCATGCCGACGCACACCAGGCCACTGGTGTGACGGATCACGAAGGCCATCGACTCCGCCGTCATGTGCTCGGCGGCGAAGATCAGGTCGCCCTCGTTCTCGCGGTCCTCGTCATCGAAGACGACGACCCCCCGACCGAGAAGCAGCTCACGGCAAGCCGCCTCGACGAGGTCTTTGCTGCTCGCTGACACGTGCTGGCGCATGACTGCTCCTCGGTCAGAGTTGCGCGGTCAGGCGGGGGTGCCGAGGACGAGGCCGTACGCCTTGTTCTCGACGCCGCCCGAGCGGTCGACGGAGATGTACTTCTGCTCCGTGTACTGGTCCAGGGCGTTGGGGCCACCCTCGCGACCGAGGCCGCTCTGCTTGTAGCCGCCGAAGGGGTACGCCGGGTGGAGGACATGCCAGTCGTTGACGTAGACCATGCCGGCCTCCAGCTGGCGGGCAACGTCGAGGACGCGCGCCTCGTCGGTGCCCCAGACACCCGCGGACAGGCCGTACTCGGTGTCGTTGGCGATCGCCACGGCCTCCTCGACGGTCTCGTAGCTGAGAACACTGAGGACCGGTCCGAAGACCTCCTCGCAGGCGACCGTCATCTCGGGAGTGACGTCGGTGAGGATGGTCGGCTCGACGAAGTAGCCGTTGGCGAACTCGTCGCCAGCCGGGGCGGACCCGCCGATGGCGACCTTGGCGCCCTGCGTCTGGGCCTTGGCGATGTGTGCGAGCACCCGGTCACGCTGCTCGGCGGTGATCAGCGGACCGATGTCGGTGGCGAGCTCGAGCGGGTCGCCGATCTTCATCGTGGCCACCCGGGCGACCAGCCGCTCGACGATCTCGTCCTTGCGCTCGCTCGGGACGAGCAGTCGGGTGCCGGCCTCGCAGGCTTCACCGTTGTTCGCCATGCAGGCGTAGATGGCGCCGTCGATGGCAACATCGAGGTCGGCGTCGTCGAGCAGGATGTTCGGGCCCTTGCCACCGAGCTCGAGGGTGACCCGCTTCATGTTGTCGGCGGAGGCGCCGAGGATGCTCTTGCCGACCTCGGTGGAGCCGGTGAAGCCGACCTTGCGGACGTCGGGGTGCTGGCTGAGGCGGGCGCCGGCGTCGTGGCCGTCGCCGACCACCACGGTGAGGACGCCCTTCGGCAGGCCTGCGACCTCGAACTCCTTCATGAGCTCGAGCGCGAGCAACGGCGCGTGCTCGTCCGGTTTGAGGACCACGGTGTTGCCGGCGGCCAGCGCTGGGGTGACCTTCCAGACGATCGTCAGCAGCGGGATGTTCCAGGGCACGATCGCGCCGACGACGCCGAGCGGCTCGCGGCGGAGGATGCCCTCAGCCGGGACCGGGCCGATCTCCGGGCCGGCCTTCTCGAACTCGTACTCGAGGGTCTGGGCGGCGACGGACTGCATGTTGGCGATCGAGAGGCCGACATGCAGCGCGCCGGTGACGCGGATGGTCGCGCCGTTCTCTCTGCTCTGCAGGGCGGCCAGCTCCTCGATGCGACCGGCCAGGCTTGCGGCGACCGTGTTGATGATCGCGGCACGCTCGGCCGGCGGCGTGTTGCGCCAGACACCGCTCTTGTCGGCGGCCTTCGCCGCGGCGACCGCCGCGTCGATCTCGGCAGCGCCACCCTTCGCCACGGTGGCCACGAGCTCGCCCGTCGCGGGGCTGCGCACCTCGAGGGTCTCGTCGGTCTCGACGATGTCGCCGTTGATCTGGAGGGGGTAGTGCGGAACGCTCATCGGATACTCCTGTTGGTGGTGGTTGTCTCAGCCGACCTGGCGGTCGCGGCCCTGCCAGAAGGGAGCCCGCAGGGTCTTCTTGTCGACCTTGCCGGCGGGGTTGACGGGCAGCTCGTCGAGGAAGTCGACGGTCTTGGGCGCCGAGACCGGCCCCAGGGCCGCCTTCACCCGAGCCTTCAGCCGCGCCACCAGCTCGTCGCCGGCGGTGCTGCGGTCCTTGACGACGACGAAGGCGTGCACCGCCTCGCCCCACTTTTCGTGCGGGATGCCGACGACGGCGACCTGTGCGACGTCGGCGTCCTCGAGGAGCACGTCCTCGACCTGGCGCGGGAAGACGTTGAACCCGCCGCTGACGACCATGTCCTTCTTGCGGTCGACCAGGTAGAGGAAGCCGTCGTCGTCGAGCCGGCCGATGTCGCCTGTGTGCACCCAGCCGCCACGGAGCGCCTCGGCGTTGCGCGACGCGTCGACGTACCCGAGCATCTGGCCGAGCTGCTTGGAGCAGATCTCGCCGATCTCGCCGACCGGGAGGACGTTGTCCTCCTCGTCCTGGATGGTGACCTGGGTGAACGGCAGCGGACGGCCGCCGGATGCCAGTCGCCTGACGTCCTCGTCGGTGTCGACCCGGTGGTCGGTCTTGCGCAGGCAGGACACGTATCCGGGCTCGGTGCCGGCGTAGGTCTGGATGAAGATCGGGCCGAAGACCTCGAGCGCGTCCTTGAGGCGGTCGGGGGCGATGGGCGAACCCGCGTAGATCATCGTCTGCAGCGAGGAGAGGTCGTAGGAGTCACGCTTCGGGTGGTCCACCAGCATGTAGATGATCGTCGGAACGACCGCGGTCGCCGTGACCTTCTCGCGCTCGACGGCGGAGAGGAGCGTCTCGACCTCGAGCCCCGGCAGCATCACGTTGGTGCCTCCCCGCAGGAACGTCGGGTGGACGAAGATCTGGGTGAAGTGGGTCAGCGGGGCGCCGTGCGCGAAGACCTCCCCCTGCTGGATGTCACCGATCTCGAGGCCGGCGGTGATGCTGTAGTGACACCAGGTGAAGTGGGACTGGACGACGCCCTTGGGCTCGCCGGTGCTGCCGGAGGTGAAGAGCACGTACGCCTCGTCGTGCTCGTCCAGCGCGACGTCAGGCCGCTCGGTCGGCTGGCCGGAGACCAGGGCCTCGAACGCGTGGTCAGCGGAGGATTCGACGTCGCCGCCGACGCGGATGAAGCGACCAAGCTTCGGCAGCTCGGCCCGCATCTCCTCGACCACGGCGTCGAACGAGGAGTGGTAGATCAGCGTGGTGGCCTCGGTCTGGTCGAGGTTGGCGCGGTGGACGGCGGCTGCCGCCCGACCGGGCATCTGCACGAGGACCGCGCCGGCCTTCCAGATGCCGTGCTGGCTCGGGATGAACTCCAACGTGTTGGGGAGCAGCAGCCCGACGCGCTCACCCTTCCGCACGCCGAGGGAGACCAGTGCGTTGGCGATCTGGTTGGACCAGTCGCGCAGCTCGCCGTAGGTGATCCGCCGGTCTCCGTCGACGACGGCGACGGAGTTCGTGTAGTACCCGCATGCCCTGTCCAGGACGTCTGGCATCGTGCCCCACATGGCCCCTGCTCTCTGCTGCATTGTCGCTACTGGTGTTGGTCGCGCGGTGGTGACCAGGTGCTCTTTGCCGGCCACCACCGCGGTCCTCCGAACCTAGATCTGGCGGTGTGACGTGGGCGACACCTCAGGGGAGGAACAGGCCCCTCCCATGGGGTGACCCACTTCACAGAGCGGAAAAATGACTCGTGGCCGGAGACCTGTCGGTCTCCGGCCACGTGGGGGTCGCGCGTAGGTCAGCCCAGCGAAGCCGGGTCGAACCCTTCCTCCCAGTAGTGCGGCGTGATCAGCGCGACGCCGAGCTCCTGGAAGACGGGCACCTCAGCGACGAAACTGGACTCCATCTCGATCTTCCCGTTCGCGTCGAAGTCGAGGAACGCCGATCCCTTGGTCCGGAGCGTCTTGCCGTTGGTCGGCAGGCCGCAGTAGCTGTCGGCGCCCTTGAGTTCCCAGTCGAAGTGGATGAGCATGTGGCCGTTGCCCGGGAGTACGTCCGTGACCGTGAACTTGTGGACCCCGGCACCACTCGTCTCGTCGCTGTTCACGTATCGCGCCATGCCCTCCGCGAACTCAGCGTCGGTCGTGATGGTGTCGAGCTCGTGGTCCTCGACCTTACGGCTGTCGATGGCGAAGTGCCTCGAGGCGGCGTACAGCTCGCGGTGCGCGTCCAGGTCGGTGGTGCGGGTCTCCGCCCAGCGCTTCGCGTATTCGATGTCGGTCATGTCTGTTCTCCTAAATCAGGCCGGGACGGCGGTCTTACCGAGCGGGCGGGGGTTGTCGGCGCCGGGGTACCCGATCTGCTCGAGGATTGTCGAGATCTCCCACCAGGACGACTCGCGGACGATCAGACCGTCATCGTTGTACTGGTGGAAGGTGTGGCCCTGGCACACGAACGGCTTGTTGGCGACGTCAAGGCCGATGAAGTTCGTGCAGTCCTCCGGGCCCCACTCCCAACGGATGAGACCGCTCTTGTGGTCACCCCAGTAGCCGCGGATCCGGAAGTTGTGCACGCCCAGGCCGTTGGTGCGGTCCTTGTTGGCGTACAGGTCGAAGATCCGCCCGAGGTCGCCCTTGTCAGTGATCCCGAACTGGTCGAGGATCGGGTCCTCGAAGACGAAGTCGTCCGCGTACAGCGCGGTGATCACCTCAGAGCTCTCGCGGAATGCCTTCAGCCACTTGATGGCGAACGCGTAGTTCATTGATCTCTCCTCCATTGGGACTTCTCGAAGAGGTTCGACATTCTGCGCGCCGCAACCCCACTTATGAAGGTATGAGCAGGGAGTGACGTACGCCTCACACCACGGGATGATCAGCACTGCCCGTAGGAGTGGACAGCTGGGGTCACGGTGCCGATCTGAAAGCTGCTTCGGAGACCCGAAATCGACGTCGGCCCGCCCCCGGACAGGGGCAGGCCGACGTCGGCTGTGCGGTGAGATCAGTCGTCGAGCTCCTCCGGGGCGAGCAGGTTCTCCCCGATGTAGGTGCGGGACTGGTCTGCGTTCAGCGGCTGGAACATCGAGGCGGCCGAGTCGCGGTAGAGGCGCTCGAAGATGGCACCCTTCTTGAACGACGACCCGCCGACCATACTCATCGCGTGCTTGCTCATGTGCATGACATTCTCGGCGATGAACGTCTTGGCCAGACCGATGTACGGGAAGCGTAGCTCGATCGGCCAGTTGTCGTCATAACCCTCCGAGACCTCGGTGCAGGTGCGGTAGAGCACACGACGGGAGAGTTCGTAGCGTGAGGCCATGTCGCCGATGCCGTCGATGATGTGTCCCACACCGGAGACCTTGACGTCCGATGCGACGACCGCGCCGAACACGGCGCCCAGGGTCTTCTTGGAGAGGACCGCACGCGACTCCTCGAGGATGCGCGCCTGCATGCCCAGGTAGATGCTGGCGAACATCAGCGACGCCCACTCGAGGACGCCGAAGGCACCCGAACGCCATTCGCAGATGAAACCGTCCTCGGGCACGTAGTAGCCGTCGAAGACGATGGTCTGGGTGCCGGTGGCATGCATGCCCAGCGCGTTCCAGGTCTTCTCGATACGGACGCCATCGCCCTGGCCGTTCTCGTCGACCTTGAAGTCGCCGATGAAGAACGACTCGGCGTTGACCCGCTCCTCGAAGTCCTCGGGCAGGTTGCCCTCGGCGTCGGTGATCGTCGCGTTGGTCGTCACGATGTCGGAGGCTTCGCAGAGCGTGCCCCACACCTTCTTGCCGTAGAGCTTCCAGCCACCCTCGGGCTGCGGGACAGCCTTCATGTCAGCGAGGCCGCTGAAGCCGGCGCGCTGCTCGGAGAACGGGCCGAACATGATGTCGCCGTCGACCACGCGTCCCAGCCAGTGCTTCTTCTGGGTCTCGCTCATCAGGCTCATGGTGATGCCGACCATGATGTAGTGCATGTTGTAGGAGAGGGTGATGGCCGAGTCGCCCCGGGAGAGCTCGCTCACCACGCGCGACGTGTCGAGCAGGTCGCCGCCCAGGCCGCCGTACTCCTTCGGAACGGACAGCGCTCCTAGCCCGCTCTTCTTGAAGGCCGCGATCGAGGGGAATGCGAACGTGTTCTCCTCGTCGTACTTCGGGCCGATCTCACGGAAGAACTGCGAGAGCTCCTGCGCCTTGGCGAAGGCGCCCTCGAACTCGTCCTCGGTCATCTTGTCAGTCATGTTGGCTCCTGCTCGTGTCATTGCCGGGAGGGTGGAAGGACCGGCCGTCAGTCGACGAGCAGGTCGGTGCGGCCGGCCTCGGCGAGGATGGCCTTGTACGTCTCGAAGATCGGGTCGGTCAGCGGAAGCAGCGCGAGCGCCGTGGTCCGTTTGCCCTCGAGCCTGACCTTGCGCTGCGCCATGGCGAGGGTGAAGTTGAGCCTGCCCTGCCAGAACTTGTTGGCGTTGTCGGAGCTCATCCGGAGCTGGACCGTGGAGGCTGCCGCCTTCGCCGCATCCCCGGTCAGGACCTTCTGCCCCGGGAAGTCGACCAGGACATGGGCCTCGGGGTCGGTCTGCTGGATCAGGACGACGAGATTGCCGTCCTTGGTGGCTTCGACGAACTTCGGCTCGACGACGCAAGCCTCCATGGCCTTGCCGATGAAGGCGTAGACCTCGTCAGCATCCTTGAACGTACTCAACTGTGTACCTCCTGATCGGGCCCACTGGGCGGACGGGGGCCGGATACCGGCCTCGTTCAAACGTAGGTTCCGCCGCCCTCCGGGGCGTCCTCCCGTAGTGGGGGGTTGACCGTCCGACGGGGTGTTCTTGCTCGCCGTGACCTGCAGAATCGTGCGTCAGGCCCGGGTCAGGCCCGCACCGACGATGCCGGCTCCGGAGCGACCTCCGGCTCGCCGGAGCCGATCGGGTCGGGCAGGAACCTCGTCAGGCCGTTCACGACCGCCGCGCACATCGCGATGGTCAGGAACGTGGCGGCCCAGACGAGGCCGCGCGAGAACTCGGCCCCATCGAGGTGCAGCGCGATGATGATCGGCGCACCGATCCCGAAGTTGGCCGCGAAGAAGGTCATCGGGAAGACGATGAACAGGCTGGTGAGCCCCCACGCGGACTCGACCCGGCGCCAGATGTGCACCGCGACGATCGTGAAGAGCACGACCTGGGTGCCCTCGAGGACGCCGATCACCAGGGGGTAGTTCCAGATCCGAAGCTCGTACGGGCCGTAGTAGGTGTAGACGTCGGTGCCGGTGCCGATGACCTCGAAGACGCACGAGGCGGCGATCTCGGCGGCCCAGATGACGAACAGCCCCTTGCCACCCAGCCTGCCTTGGTAGATCCGACGGCCGGCATAGAGGCAGGCGCTGGCGTAGAGGATGACGTAGCCGCTGTGCGACCAGTTCGGCTGCACCACACCGAACGCCGTGAAGTGCGACCACATCGCGCCGGGCTCCCCGTTGTGGGCGTCGTAGAACCAGAGGTCGAAGGCCACGTCGTAGAGGGGCTCGGCGTAGGCGGCAACGCCCGCAGCGAGACACGCGATCAGGTAGAACGGCGTGCGCTGTCGCACCCACATCGTCACGGCGATGGCGAGCATCACCGCCACGATCGCCCAGCTCGCCCAGGTGAAGATCTGTTGCCACACCAGGCTCAGCTCGTGGTTGATGACATCATCTGGCATTCGACCCATCGTTTCGCTCCTGTCACAGGCTGTCGACGCGACCGGACGGGCCGCGTCACGCGTCCTGACGCTAGATGTGTTGCCTGGGCGTGACCTTCCCTCCACAGGGGTGAACTCGCCATCCCTCGGAGTGGAGTCATGGCGGACTTCATTGACCTCGTCAGACAGGTCCGCTCTATTGGTCGGACGTCCTGGGAGATGTCCAAGAGGCAAGTGAGTCACTGCAAGTCCTGATCCGCTGCCCGTGTGTGACCATCCCCGCTTCGATCAACAGAGAGCAGAACAGTGAACAGGATCGGCGTAGTCGGTTGCGGCCTGATGGGCGCGGGCATCGCGGAGGTCTCGGCACGAGCCGGGATGGAGGTGGTCGTCGTGGAGTCGAGCGCGCCGGCGGCCGAGGCCGGACAGGCACGTCTGACGAAGTCGCTGAAGCGCGCAGAGGACAAGGGCAAGATCGGCTCGGCCGCCGCGGTGCTGGAACGGATCCGGCTCGAGATCTCGCTCGACGCGCTGGCCGACCGCGAGGTCGTGGTCGAGGCGATCGTCGAGGACGAGCAGGCCAAGACCGACCTGTTCACTCAGCTCGACAAGATCGTCGAGTCGCCAGACGCGATCCTCGCCTCCAACACCTCATCGATCCCGATCATGAAGCTCGGCGTCGCCACCACGCGTCCTGAGAACGTGATCGGCATCCACTTCTTCAACCCTGTCCCGGTGCTCAAGCTCGTCGAGCTCGTCCCGTCCCTGATCACCTCGCCCGACGTCACCGAGAGGTCGCGTAGGTTCGTCCAGGATGTCCTCGGCAAGGAGGCGATCGACTGCCCCGACCGCGCCGGCTTCGTGGTCAACGCACTGCTGATCCCGTTCGTCCTCTCGGCGATCCGCATGCTCGAGTCGGGGTTCGCAGATGCTGAGGACATCGACCGCGGACTCGTGCTCGGGGCGGCCCACCCGCAGGGCCCGCTGGCCCTGGCGGACCTGATCGGGCTCGACACCACCAAGGCAGTCGCGGACTCCCTCTACGAGGAGTTCAAGGAGCCCCTGTACGCCGCTCCTCCGCTGCTGCTCCGCATGGTCGACGCCGGTCTCCTCGGCCGCAAGGCCGGCCGCGGCTTCTACAACTACTGAGGCAGGCAGACCATGACGAGTACGTCCGATTTCGACATGTTCCGGATCAGCGAGGAGCACGGCTATCTCCGGGAGGCGGTGCGTGCGCTTGCCGAGAGCAAGATCGCGCCCGAGGCGGCTCAGGTCGACGAGAACAGCACCTTCCCCCAGGCCGCGTACGACGCGCTACGTGCCGGGGACTTCCACGCCCCCATATTCCTGAGCAGTACGGAGGCGCCGGCGCCGACGCGCTCGCGACCTGCATCGTCATCGAGGAGGTGGCCCGCGCGTGTGCCTCCTCCTCGCTGATCCCCGCGGTGAACAAGCTGGGGACGATGCCGCTGCTGCTGGGGGCGTCGGAGGAACTGAAGGCCACCTACCTCCCTCCCGTCGCGCGCGGCGATGCGCTGTTCGCCTACGGGCTCTCCGAACGCGAAGCCGGCAGCGACACGGCGTCCATGAAGTGCCGCGCCACCCGGGCAGGCGACGACTGGGTCCTCAACGGCCAGAAGTCGTGGATCACGAACGCCGGCGCGGCCGAGTACTACACCGTCCTCGCCGTCACCGACCCCGACGGGCGCCGAGGCGCGAACGTCACCGCGTTCGTGGTGGAACGCAACGACGAGGGCTTCACGTTCGGCGCTCCGGAGCGGAAGCTGGGCATCAAGGGGTCCCCGACCCGAGAGCTCCGATTCGACGACGTACGGATCCCGGAGGATCGGATGGTCGGCCGGGAGGGTGAGGGACTGAAGCTTGCCCTGCAGACCCTGGACCACACGCGCGTGACCATCGGCGCACAGGCCGTCGGCATCGCCCAGGGTGCCCTTGACCATGCGCTCGACTACGTGCGCGAACGCAAGCAGTTCGGCAAGAGGATCGGCGACTTCCAGGGCCTGCAGTTCATGCTCGCCGACATGGGGATGAAGCTCGAGGCGGCACGCATCATGGTGTACGTCGCCGCGGCGAAGTCGGAGCGCAGCGACCCCGACCTGTCGTTCTTCGGAGCGGCTGCGAAGTGCTTCGCCTCCGACGTCGCGATGCAGGTCACCACCGATGCCGTTCAGCTCCTCGGAGGATGCGGCTACACGCGCGACTTCCCCCTCGAGCGCATGATGCGTGACGCCAAGATCACACAGATCTACGAGGGCACCAATCAGATTCAGCGACTGGTCATGGCACGCGCGTTGCTCGCACGCTGAGATTCCGGCCTGCCCTACACGGAACCGGGTGAACGGTGGCAAGATCCGTCGTCGTGGGCATCACGAACACGAGCGGAGTCACCGACCTGGGCGCGCTGGCACACGGTGCGGCGGTGCTGACCGGTGACCCTGACCAGAGTCCGCTCGCCGTCGTCGATCTCGACGCCGCCCGCGACGCGCCTCCCGAGCTGGTCTCCCGCGCCTGCAGCGAGCAGTCCAAGCCCACCGTAGTGACGGTCGGCATCGCCACGGAACCAGTCTCGCCGAGCCTCGCGCCGCTGCTCGAGGCCCTCACGACAACTCTGGCCCCGGCTGGCCCGGGTCACGCCTGGGTGCCTGCCGACACTGACGCACTCGAGCGCATCAGCGCAACCGTTCGGACAGCGCCTACCGCGGCGCTGACCCTTGCGAATCTCCTGCGCATGGCCCCTCGAGGAACGGTGGCCGATCACCTCCAGTTGGAGTCTCTGGCCTACTCGACCCTTCTCGCCGGATCCGAGTTCCGGGCCTGGCGAGCCCGTACACCGACCGCCCCCGTGCCCGACGACAGCCGGCCGGTCCTGCTCGACCGAGACGGCGACATTCTCACCATCACCCTCAACCGACCCGAGCGTCATAACGCGTTCGGCCGGGCGGTCCGCGACGGGCTCATCGAGGGTCTGGAGCTGGCCCTGGCCGACGACAGCCTGAGCAGCGTCGTGCTCCGCGGGGCAGGCCGCTCCTTCTGCTCCGGCGGCGACCTCGCCGAGTTCGGGACCGCCGCGGATCCCGCCGCCGCCCATCTCGTACGCCTCGGACGCAGCGCTGGACGACTGATGCACGAACTGGGAGACCGGGTCCGGGTCGAGGTCCATGGGGCGTGCATCGGTGCGGGGGTGGAGGTGCCGTCGTTCGCAGCCGAGGTGGTGGCGCGCGACGATGCGTTCTTCCAGCTGCCCGAGCTCGCGATGGGCCTCATCCCGGGCGCGGGTGGGACGGTCTCGTTGACGCAGCGGATCGGACCGTGGCGTACGGCGTTCCTGGCCCTGACCGGGGACTGGATCGGGGTGGGGACGGCACTGGAGTGGGGGCTGGTCGATGGCCGGCTCTGACCCGGTGGCAGCGTGGGCGGCCTCCGGCGCAATGGCGCTGACCGGCCGCCCGAGTGGCCCTCCGCTGCTTGCCCCCGGTCGCGCGGCCCTGCAGGTCCGCGAGCAGCTCGCCGGGCTGGGGTTCGAGATCCCCGGATTGCTCGGCGAGCGGGCGGCGTACGCCGGGCTGGGCCGCAACGGGCCGTGGTCGTGCGGCGGAGCGTTTCGAGTGCTGCCGGCGGAGGATGGGTACGTCGGGTTGTCGCTGGCACGGGAATCTGATGTCGACCTGGTCCCCGCCTTGGTCGCCGAGAGCGACAGCCGACCGGCGGAGGACCCCTGGTCTGCCGTGGCAGGCTGGCTGCGCGCTACGACGGCGGCGGAAGCCGAGGAACGGATCCAGCTGCTCGGCCTGCCCGGGGGCGTCGTACCCACGAACCCTCCGGCCGACCGGCCTGGCGTCGTCGTCACGACGATCGGCGACCGGGCGGTGCGCGAGCAGCCGCTCGTGGTCGACCTCACCAGTCTGTGGGCCGGGCCGCTGTGCGCCCATCTCCTCGGTCGCCTCGGCGCTCGGGTCATCAAGGTGGAGAGCACGGCCCGCCCCGACGGCGCCCGCTCGGGCCCACCCGCGTTCTTCGAGCTCCTCCATGCCGGCCATGAGGCGGTCCGGCTCGACTTCACCACCGAGCGCGACCAATTGCGTGACCTCGTCGCCTCCGCGGACCTGGTCCTCGAGGCCTCCCGGCCACGTGCGCTGCGCCAGCTCGGCCTCGACGCCGCCGACATCGTCGCGGGCGGCACGTGCTGGATCAGCATCACCGCTCGCGGGCGGGACTCCGACGCCGTCGGCTTCGGTGATGACGTGGCCGCCGCGGCCGGCCTCGTGGTTCCCGACGGCGGCGACCTGCTTCCAGCAGGCGACGCGCTCGCCGACCCGCTCGCCGGCGTGGCCGCCGCCGTCGCGGCACAGGCGGCCCTGACCGGGGAGGAGGCCATGCTGATCGACGTCTCCATGCTCCATGTGGCCAGCGAGGCCGCCACGGGCGGCACACCCGAGCATCAGGTCGTCCGGCGGCGGGATGGCTGGTGGGTCGAGTACGCGGAGGGTGCGGTCCCGGTCGCACCGCCGATGCCCCGGCAGGCGGACGGATGACGCCCCTCGTCATAGCCGACGTCGAGGTGGATGGCAGGCGCTGCGACGTCCACCTGGCCCACGGGCGAGTCACCGGGTTGCAGCCCCCACAGATCCACCGCAAGAGCATCGCCCAGGTGGTCGGCGGAGACGGCGGCGCGCTGCTGCCGGGCCTGCACGACCACCACATCCACCTGTTCGCCCTGGCCCGGGCCGCCGAATCCGTCGACTGCTCCCCCGCCGCCGCGCACGACACGTCCGGCCTCGTGTACGCACTCCGCCGAGCGCCCGCACAGGCCGGCTGGGTGCGCGGGGTGGGCTACCACGAGTCGATCTCCGGCCCGCTCGACCGGCACACGCTGGACCGGATCAGGAGCGACGTACCGGTGCGGGTCCAGCACCGCAGCGGCGCACTGTGGATGCTCAACAGCGCCGCGCTCGATCGGGTCCAGCACGTACTGGACGACACCGCCGATGTCGAGCGCGACGGCGACGGGAACCCCACCGGACGCCTGTGGCGCTACGACGACCGGCTCCGGCCGGCTCTCCCCCACTCACCCCCGGACCTGGCCGCCACGGCCCGGCGGCTGGCGTCCTACGGCATCACCGGGCTCACCGACGCCACCCCCGATCTCGACCCCGCGGCGGTCGACCTGCTCGCCGTCGCCGCCGACAGCGGCGCGGTCCCGCAGCGGCTCACCCTGCTCGGCGCGCCCACCGGCGCCGCGCTGCCCGCCGGCCTCACCGGCGGCCCGCGCAAGCTGCTGCTGCGCGATCACGACCTGCCCGACTTCGACGACCTGGCCGCGGAGATCGCCCACAGCCACCGAGCAGGACGCCCGGTCGCCGTGCACTGTGTCACCCGCGAGTCGCTGGTGCTCACCGTGGTCGCGCTCGAGGAGGTCGGAGCGCTCGCAGGCGACCGGGTGGAACACGCCGCCGTGGTTCCCGACGGCCTCGGTGCCGGCCTGGCGCGGCTCGGCGTGGCGGTCGTGACCCAGCCGGACTTCCTGCGCACCCGCGGGGAGGACTACCTCCGTGACGTCGACCCCGCCGACCTACCTCATCTCTATCCGTACGCCGGGCTGCTCTCCGACGGTGTCCGGGTCGCCTGCTCCAGCGACGCCCCGTACGGCGACCCCGACCCGTGGCGCGTCATCCGGTCGGCAACCAGCCGCGCCACCTCCCTGGGCCGGACCGTCGGCGCCGCCGAGAGGGTCAGCGCCGCGACGGCGCTCGCCGGCTACCTCAGCCCGGCCGACGACCCCGGCGGCGCACCACGCCGGATCGCACCCGGCCTGCCCGCCGACCTCGTGCTTCTCGACAGACCGCTCGCCACCGCACTCGCCGACCCGACCCGCGACCACGTCCGGGCGGTGTGGATCGCCGGAGAGCCAGCCGCGTAGGCCTATGCGCGCGGAGTGGAGGCCAGTGTCAGATTCGACAATCTGACGGACGCCTCCGCGACCACTCGCTCCCCTCGTAATGCCTCTGCTGACACCGATCGCATATGGCGCTAGTGTCAGAAGTAGCCAAATCAAGGAGTCGCCATGACTGTCAGCGAGGACCATCTGGTCCGGATCGAGCGCGACGCCGACGTCGTGGTCATCACCCTCGACCGGCCCACACGTCGCAACGCGATGAACGCCGCCCTTGCCTCCGCGACCTGTGCGGCGATCGAGGCCGCCCAGGATGCCCGGGCGATCGTGCTGACCGGCGCCGGCCCGGCCTTCTGCGCAGGTCTCGACCTGCGCGACCCAGGGGTCGAGCGGATCACCGACATCCCGCCGTTCATCGCCACCACGGCCGCCTCACGGGTGCCGGTCGTCGCCGCGGTCAACGGCCCCGCCGTGGCCGGCGGGCTCGAGCTTGCGCTGGCATGTGACTTCATCGTCGCCTCCGAGCGCGCCCGCTTCGCCGACACCCACCTTCGCGTGGGCGTCTACCCCGGCCCTGTCGCGGTGCAGCTGCCCCGGCGGGTCGGCTCGGCCTGGGCCCGCGAGATGTCCTTGACCGGCAACTTCGTCGACGCCGCGACCGCTCTCCGGATCGGCCTGGTCAACCATGTGGTGTCGTCCGCCGAGCTGCTCGATGTCGCCGGAAGCCTCGCTGTCGCCATCGCAGACCAGGACCCGGCGATGGTCGCGGCCCTACGCCAGGACTGGCGCGAAAACGATGGCCTGCCCGCCGACGAGGCCCTGGAGCAGCACTACGAGCATGCCGCCCGCGGCGGATTCCACGGCGCCGTCGCATCCACGATCACCGAGCGCCGCGACCAGGTCCTCCGGCGCGCCCACGCCGATGACCGGCACATGCGATGAAGCTGGGCTGGCACCTGGGCTACTGGGGCGCGACGCCGCCCCACGACATACCCGCCACTCTCGCCGCCGTGGAGGCGATGGGCTACGACTCGGCGTGGACCTCGGAGGCGTACGGGTCCGACGCGCTGACGCCGCTGGCGTGGTTCGGCAGCGTCACGACCCGGCTGCGCCTGGGCACCAGCATCGCCCAGCTCTCGGCGCGTACGCCGACGGCAACCGCGATGGCGGCGATGACCCTCGACCACCTCAGCGAAGGCCGCTTCGCCCTCGGCCTGGGAGTCTCCGGCCCGCAGATCGTCGAGGGCTGGTACGGCGCCCCGTTCCCGCGCCCCCTCGCCCGGACCCGTGAGTACGTCGACGTCGTCCGGCAGACCCTGGCCCGCGAGGACCCGGTCGCCAGCGCCGGCCCTCACTACCCGCTGCCGCACCCCGGCGGAACCGGTCTCGGCAAGCCGCTGCGGCTGATCACCCACCCGCGCAAGCCGGGGCCGCCGATCCTGCTCGCCGCCGAGGGGCCCCGCAACGTCGAGCTGGCTGCGGAGATCGCCGACGGCTGGCTGCCGATCCTGTTCTCCCCCACGCAGGTCGACGACGCGCTCGACCAGCTGCGCCGGGGGTGGTCGAGGCCGGGCGCGCGACGCAAGCCCGAGGACTTCGAGATTCTGCCGATGGTCAGCGTGGCCATCGACGACGACGTCGAGGCCGCCGCCGACCGGCTGCGCCCAGCCATCGCCCTGTACGTCGGTGGGATGGGCGCCAAGAGCGCCAACTTCCACTTCGAGAAGTTCTGCCGGCTCGGCTACGAGCGCGAGGCCACCCGCATCCAGGACCTCTTCCTGGCCGGCAGCAAGGGCGAGGCGGTCGCTGCGGTCACCACCGCGATGGTCGAGGAGATGTGCCTGGTCGGACCGAAGGAGAAGATCCGCGACGACCTCGCGGCCTGGCAGGAGTCTCCGGCCACCACTCTGCTGGTGTCCGGCGACCTGCCGCTGCTGAGGACGATGGCCGAGCTGGTGCTGTAGGTCAGACCGCCTCCGAGCGGAAGCGCTCCAGCAGCACCCGGCGCAGGATCTTCCCGCTCGGCAGCCTCGGCACGTCCTCGAAGGCCCACGAGCGCGGGATCTTGAAGCCGGCGACCTGCTGGCGGACGTACGCGGTGAGCTCGGCCTCGAGCTCGGGACCGGGCACGATCCCGTCGGCGGGCGATACGACGGCGTGGACACGGTGGCCGAACTCCTCGTCCGGCACGCCGAGGACCGCGACGTCGGCGACCGAGGGGTGCAGGATCAGCGCCTCCTCGATCTCGCGGGGGTAGATGTTCACGCCGCCGGAGATGATCAGGTCGGTGCGCCGGTCGGCCAGGTAGAGGAAGCCGTCCTCGTCGACCCGGCCCAGGTCCCCGAGCGTCGACCAACCGCGCGCGTCGAACGCTGCCGCCGTCTTCTCCGGGTCACCGTGGTACTCGAACGGGGACGCGTCGCTGAACCAGAGCTGGCCGACCTCGCCCGTCGGCAGCTCGCGGCCGCTCTCGTCGCAGACGTGCACGACGCCCAGCACCGAGCGGCCCACCGAGCCGGGGTGGTCCAACCAGGTGGGACTGTCGATGCTGAAGAAGCAGTTGCCCTCGCTGCCGGCGTAGAACTCGACCAGGATCGGGCCGAGCCACTCGATCATCGCCCGCTTGACCTCGACCGGGCATGGCGCGGCCGCGTGGATGACCAGGCGCAGGGAGTCCAAGGCGTACGTGGAGCGTACGTCGTCGGGCAGCTTGAGCATCCGGACGAACATGGTCGGCACGAACTGCGCATGCGTGACCTTGTCGCGCTCGATCAGCCGGAGCACGATCTCAGGGTCGAAGCGGTCCATGATCACCGTCGTGCCGCCGGCGCGGATCGCGCCGAGGCTCCAGCCCAGCGGTGCAGCGTGGTAGAGCGGTCCCGGGCTGAGATAGATGGTCTCCGGCGAGAAGCCGAAGGCGGACTGCATCAGGTGGTCGAACGGCATGCCGGTGCCGAAGGGCGCATCCGGCATCATCGGCAGGATGCCCTTGGGACGCCCGGTGGTGCCCGAGCTGTAGAGCATGTAGCAGCCCTCGGACTGGTCCTCGACCGGCGTCGCGGGCAGCAACTCGACCCGCGGCTCCAGCGGCTCGTGGCCGGGCACCGCACCGCCGAGCGAGAACCGGTGCTCGACCTCGGGCAGCTCGGCGGCCAGGTCGGCCAGCGTCGCGCTCGCGACGACCAGCCGGGCGCCGCAGTTCTCGACGACGTAGGCAGCCTCCCCTGCGGTCAGGTGCCAGTTCACCGGCGTGTAGTAGAGGCCGGTGCGCTGTGCGGCCCACAGCACCGGGAACAGGTCGAGCCGGTTCTCGGAGAGGATCGCGATGTGGTCACCGCGGCTCAGCCCGAGCTCACGGAAGAGGTGGGCGATCCGGTTGGAGGCCGCTTCGAGCTCGGCGTACGCGATCACTGCACCGGCGGCGTCGATCACCGCCGCCTTGTCGGGCTGCTCGCCCGCCCACACGGATAGGTCCATCAGACACGCTCCGCCGAGAACTGCGCGACGACGTGGCGGCGTACCAGCTTGCCGGTCTCGGTGCGCGGCATCTCGCTCCAGAAGGCGATCTCGTCGGGGGTCTTGCTCGACCGCAGCCGCTCGCGGACGAATTCGCGCAGCTCCTCGGCGTCGGCCTCGGCCCCCACGCGCAGCACGACCACCGCGGTGATCCGGTGACCCCACTCCTCGTCGGGGATGCCGACCACGGCGGCGTCGGCAACTGCCGGGTGCCGGAAGAGGACGTCCTCGATCTCGGCCGGGGCGATGTTCTCCGCACCGCGGATGATGGTGTCGTCGCTGCGCCCGCCGATGAAGAGGTAGCCCTCCTCGTCGAGGTAGCCCTCGTCGCGGGTGTCGAACCAGCCGTCGTCGTCGACGAGACGGCCGATGCCGGCGTACTCGGCAGAGACCTGCTCGCCGCGTACGCAGATCCGGCCCGGCTGGCCGGGGAGCAGAACGTCGTCGTCGATGCCGCGAATCTGGATCTCGACGCCGGGGACGGGGCGACCGACCGAGGAGAGCCGAGCCCGGCCGTCGGGGGTGTCGGCGGCCTGTGCCTCGCGGTGGTCCTCGGGGGTGAGGACGGCGACGGTCGAGCTGGTCTCGGTCAGGCCGTAGGCGTTGACGAAGTCGATGTGCGGCCACAGCGCCAGCGCCCGGTTGATCACCGCGCCCGGCATCGGGGCACCGCCGTAGGCGAGCGTACGCAGCGTGGGCACCGACTTGTCGGCGGTGCAGTCCACGATCCGGCTGAGCATCGTCGGCACGACGAGCGCGTTGGTGATGCCCTGGTCGCGAACGAGGTCGAGCCACTCCTCAGGGGTGAACCGCTCGAGCACGATCGCCCGGCGACCGGCGTACAGGTTCGTGATCACGTTCGCCACCGCGGCGATGTGGTAAGGCGGAACGCTGACCAGCGCCGCCTCGTCATCCCCGGCCCCTGCGTACTCCACGGTGCTGAGGACGTATGAGGTGAGGTTGCCGTGCCGCAGCAGCACGCCCTTGGGCGCCGAGGTGGTGCCGGAGGTGTAGATGACCACCGCCGGGACGTCGTTGTCGACGAACCGCTCGTCCACCTCCCCACCGAAGGTGGTCCGGACGAGCCACTCCTCGACCCCGAGCGCGACGATGCCGCTACGCGCCAGGATCGGGAGCGCCGTGGTGTCGCCGATGCCGAGCGCGCCGGGGTGCTTCTCGAGCAGCCCTTCGAGCTGTTCGACGCCCAGCCGGAAGTTGAGCGGCACCAGCGGCACTCCGGCATACGCGGCCGCGAACATCGCGACGGGGAAGGCAGGTCCGTTGGCGGCCAGGTAGACGACGGCGTCGGCGCCGTGGGCCTCGATCTCCGCGGCGCCGCGCAGGGCCGCCTCACGAAGGCCGGTGGCCGTCAGGCCGTCCTCGCGGCGTCCGATCACGACGCGGTCGCCGAATCCGTCGGCGGCCATCTCCAGCAGCATGGTCAGGTTCATTGCCGGGTCTCCATCAGTTCGTACGTTGGGGTGGGGCGATCGCTCGCCTGACGGACCACGCCTGCGGCGACCAGGTCATCGATCTCGTGCTCGGCGAGGCCGGAGGCTGTCAGGACGGTCCGGCTGTCCTGGCCGGCGACGTGCGGATCGCCGGGAGGAAGGCCGGGCGTGCGCGAGAAGCGCGGCGCGACCCGAGGCCGGGAGCCGTCGGCGTCGGGCTCGAAGACGCCGCGGGCGCGCAGGTGCGGGTGCTCGGGCGCCTCGGCGAGACTGAGCACCGGCGCCACGCAGGCGTCGGTGTCGCCGAAGACCTCCGCCCACTCGTCGCGGGTGCGGCTCGCGAACGTCTCCTCGAGCGCGGCCCGCATCGCCGGCCACGCGTCGCGGTCGTGCTGGTCGAAGTCGAGACCGGTGCCCTTCATCAATGCGGCGAAGAAGTCCGGCTCGATCGCGCCGACCGCGACGAAACGGCCGTCGGCGCACCGGTAGGTGTCGTAGTAGGGCCGCCCGCCGTCGAGCAGGTTGGCCTCGCGCTCGTCGCGCCACTGCCCGAGCGCGTGCTGGCCGTAGATGACGGTCATCAGCGAGCTGACCCCGTCGACCATCGCCGCGTCGACGACCTGGCCACGCCCGCTGGTGGTGCGCTCGTGCAGCGCCGCCAGGATGCCGGTCACCAGGAACATCGCGCCGCCGCCGAAGTCGGCAACCAGGTTGGCCGCCTGCCGCGGCTTGTCGGCGCCACCGGTGACGTGGAGCGCACCGGTGAGTGCTGCGTAGGTGATGTCGTGGCCCGCGGTCCGGGCCAGCGGCCCGTCCTGTCCCCAGCCGGTCATCCGGCCGTAGACCAGGCTCGGATTGACGGCGAGACAGTCATCGGGGCCCAGGCCGAGCCGCTCGGTCGCGCCCGGCCGCAACCCCTCGACGAGGACATCGGCGTCGCGCACCATCCGCAGCACGAGGCCTCGGCCCGCCTCGGTCTTGAGGTCGACGGCAAGGTTCGCACGGCTGCGCTGCAGCGGTGTCGGCCGCTTGCCCACGCTCGAAGCCCGGTCGATCCGGATGACCTCGGCCCCCAGCTCGGCCAGGAGCAGGCAGGCGTACGGCGCCGGGCCGATGCCGGCGAGCTCGAGCACGCGCAGTCCGGCGAGCGGGCCGGCGGGGGTCGGCGAGCTCATCTCAGGCGCTCGGCTGACGGTCGGCGGCCGGGTAGCGCAGCACGCCCCGTACGTTGCGGCCTGCCCGCATGTCGTCGTAGCCGTCGTTGATGCCGGCCAGCGGGTAGGTGCGGGTGACCATCGCGTCCAGGTCGACGTCGCCCGCGCTGGTGAGCTCGAGCAGGCGCGGGATGTCGTAGCGCGGGTTGGCGGAGCCGTAGAGGGTGCCGACGATCTGCTTCTCCATCAGGGTGAGATCCATCAGGTTCGCGGAGATCGACCGCTCGGTCATCGGGTGGATGTTGGTGACGACGACTCGGCCACGCTTGGCCGTCATCGCCAGTGCCTGCCCGATCAGGTCGCCCTGCCCGACGCCCATCGCGCAGATGAACTTGTCGGCCCCACGGTGCCAGGTCGCCTCGGCGACGACCTCGCGGGCCTCCTCCCAGGAGGCCGCCACATGGGTCGCCCCCATCTTGACCGCCTGCTCGCGCTTGAACTCCGAGGGGTCGATCGCGGTGATCGTGCGGGCGCCGGCGAGCCGGGCGCCCTGGACGGCGGCGGCACCGATGCCGCCGACGCCGGCGACGACGACCGTGTCCCCGGGACGTACGTCCGCGGCGTAGACCGCCGAGCCCCAGCCGGTCACGAAACCACAGCCGAGCAGGCAGGCCCGGTCGAGCGCATGATGCGGCTCGATCTTGATGCAGCTGGCCTCGTGGACCACGGTGTGGTGGGAGAACGAGCCGACGCCACAGGCCAGCGCCAGGTCCTGGCCGCGTACGTGGTGGCGGGCGGTGTCATCGAAGATCTGGCGTCCGCTGTAGATCTTGGCGCCGAGGTCGCACAGGCTCTGGTGGCCGCTCGCGCACGAGGGGCAGCGGCCGCACGAGGGCATGAAGCCGAAGACGACGTGGTCACCGGGCTTGAGCCAGGAGACGTGCTCGCCGACCTCGAGGACGACACCGGCGCCCTCGTGCCCACCGATGCAGGGCAGGCTGAACGGCATGTCGCCGGTGACGATGTGCTCGTCCGAGTGGCACATGCCCGAGGCGTGCAGCTCGACCAGCACCTCCTCGGCCTTGGGCGGGTCGAGCTCGATGGTCTCGATGGACCAGGGAGCGTTGCGCTCCCACAGGACTGCGGCCTGGGTCTCCACGTGTCTGGTTCCTCTCAGCGGATGATGGTCTGGGGCTCGAGGAAGGCGCTGATCGCCTCCGGGCCGCCCTCCCGGCCGATGCCGGACTGCTTGAAGCCGCCGAACGGGCTGCCGAGGTCCATCGGCGACGCGGCGTTGACCGAGACGGAGCCGACCCTCAGCTGGGCGGCGACCTCATAGGCACGCTCGCGGTCGCCCGACCAGACCGCGCCCGCGAGCCCGTAGTCGGAGTCGTTCGCCACGGCGACGGCCTCCTCGACGGTGTCGTAGCCGATGACGACCGCGACCGGGCCGAAGATCTCCTGGCGGGCGACGGCCATGTCGTTGGTGACGTCGGCGAGCACGACCGGACGGAGATACCATCCCGGGCCGGGCTCGTCGCCGACCGCGGTCGCGACCCGGGCGCCCGCCTCGGCGGCCTCCCGTACGTGGCGCCGGACCCGGTCGCGCGCGTCCTCGGAGATCACCGGGCCGATCTGCGTGGCCGGGTCGGCGGGGTCGCCGAGCACGAGTGCGTCGGTGGCCTCGGCGAGCGCCGTGACCACCTCGTCGTAGCGCGAACGGGGCGCGAGGATGCGGGTCTGGGCGACGCAGATCTGCCCGGCGTTGCCCATCACGCCGTTCACGATGCCGGTGACGGTGCGGCGGTCGAGGTCGAGGTCGTCGAGCAGGATCGCGGCCGACTTGCCGCCGAGCTCGAGCGAGACCCGGCGTACGTCTGCCGCACAGGCCGCACCGATCCGCTTGCCCGCGGCGGTGGAGCCGGTGAAGCTGATCTTGTCGACGCCGGGGTTGGCCACCAGGGCCTCCCCCGTCGCGACGTCACCGGGGACGATGTTGACCACGCCGGGCGGGAGGCCGATCTCGTCGAAGAGCTCGGTGAGCTTGCAGACCGTCAGCGGCGCCTCCGGCGACGGCTTGAGCACGACGGTGCAGCCGGCGGCCAGGGCGGGGGCGAGCTTGAGCAGGGCGGTGAACAACGGAGCGTTCCACGGCACGATCGCGCCGACCACGCCGACGGGCAGCTGACGGACAACCACCTCGCCACCCAGCATCGAGCGGCGGGTCTCCTCGAAGGTGTGCTCGCCCGTGAGCTTCTCGTAGGTGCGCAGCACGCCGAGGGCGGTGCCGATCTGGCCCATGGTCGCCCACTTGCGCGGTGACCCCACCTCAGCGGAGACCAGGTTGCCGAAGTCGGCGGCGCGTTTCTCCAGCGCGTCCGCGAGCCGGCCGATCAGCGCACCGCGCTCGACCGGTGTGGTGCTCGCCCACTTCTCGTCGGCCAGCGCGGCCCGGGCGGCTCGCACGGCGGCGTCAACGTCGTCACGAGTGGCGACGCTGACATGACCGATCGTCTCGAGGCTCGCCGGCGACGTCACCGCGAGCGGGTCTCCTGCACTGGGGACCCAGGACCCGGCGATGTAGCTGCCCAGGTAGTCGTACATGCGATTCCTCTCCGAAAGACGGCATGTGACGCCGCCCACACTGCGTGATTCTGGCAGTAATGTCACTTCTGCGCAAGGCCTGTCAGAGATCCCTCCGAAGCCAGCCGAGCTGGTCGGGTGTGCTGCCGTGGAGCACCAGCTCGTCGGCACCAGCCGCGCGATAGCGCTCGAAGGTCGCCAGGCACTCGTCCCGCGACCCGAGGGCCGCGGCGTCCTCGACCCACGGGGCCGGGAGTGCCTGCGCGACCCCGGTCAGCTCAGCCCGCGTACGCACCGAGTCGGCGGCGCCCCTGATGCCCGCCAGGGTCGGGTGCGCGCGCAGCCGTTCCAGGTCGCGGACGTCCCAGCCGTTGACCCGCGCGAGCTGCTCTCCGAAGCCGGGGATCTGGTAGTAGGTGACCGCCCGGGCGCCGACGACCGCCGCCTCCTCCTCGGGCGGCAGGCCCGAGGCCGCCACCACGGTGGCGTAGACGCGCACCGCGTCGGGGTCACGCCCCGCCTGGTCGGCGGCCTCCCGCACCGTGGCGACCGAGCGACCGACCGCTTCCGGCGTCAGGAACGGATGCAGGAGTACGCCATCGAAGTGCCGGCCCGCCAAGGCGAGCCCCTTCGGGCCGATCGCGGCGAAGACCACTGGCGGAACCGGCTGGTCAGGGAGGTCGTTGAGGCGGAGCGAGGGAAAGGTTCCCGCCGGACCGTCGTACTTCACCTTCTCGCCACGGCACAGCCGCCGGAAGATGTCGAGCGAGTCCACGATCGAGGCGTTGGTCGCCTTCGGCAGTCCGACCGCCGACCACATCGCGTCGACCGAGCGTCCCACACCGAGGACGAGCCGACCGCCCGAGAGCGCCTGGGCCGTCATCGCCATCGAGGCGAGCATCGCCGGGTGCCGGGACTGCAGGTGGGTGACCCCGGCCGCGATGCGGATGCGGTCGGTGGCCTGACTGAATGCGCCGGCCAGCACGCCGAAGTCCTTGGTGCCCCAGCGCTCGCTGAGCCACAGCGTCTCCAACCCGAGGCGCTCGGCCGCCTGTGCCTGTTCGATGCCGAGGGTCGGGTCGGAGACGCGGCCCGGTAGGGCGTACGCACCCAGAGGCACCGTGGCCGGAGCGCTGCCGACGTCGCGTGCATGGGCCCTCGACGCCCTGTTCATTTGCTCTGTCATGACGCTATTCTGACAGTGATGGTCAATTATGACCACTGAGGTCGGTCCAGATCGAGACCGGCGCAGCGCCTGCGAGGAGGAGTCGAGATGGCCGGTCCGAGCGACCGAGAGACACGGGAGAGCGACCTTCACGAGCGCCTGCTCGCCTGGCTGCCCGAGCGCCTGGCGCCGGCTGGGCACGAGGACTTCATGCTCTCCTCCCTCACCGCGCCCGATGCCGGATACTCGGGCATGACGGCGTTCTTCACCGCGTCCTGGACCGCCGACGGGCACGAGGCCCGGCACGATCTGGTGCTGCGGATGCAGAGCCAGGTCCACCAGGTCTTCGTGGCGCCCGACGCGATCAGGCAGGCCGAGGTGATGCGCCGGCTCGGCCGCCATCCGGGTGTGACGACCCCCGAGGTGGTACTCACCGAGCCGGACCCGGCCGTACTGGGGGCGCCGTTCTACCTGATGCGCCGCGTCGACGGCCGGGTCCCTTCCGACGTACCCAGCTGGCACAAGCGTGGCTGGACGACCGAGCTCACCGAGGCCGAGCGGGCGCTGTTCTACGACAACGCCCTGAGGTCGCTGGTCGCGGTGCACGCCGTCAACGCGGCCGAGGACCTCTCATTCCTGCGGGGACCCGAGGCCCCCGCCGACAGGACGGCCCTCCAGCGCTACCTCGACGACCTGCTCGCCTGGCACGCCTGGTGCGCCGACGACCTCGCCGTCGGGGCCGACCTGATCCAACGCGCCCTCGACGTCCTGGTGACGACCTGCCCGACCACGAGCGCCGAGGGCGTCGTCTGGGGTGATGCCCGCGTCGGCAACATCTGCTTCGCCGAGGATCTCTCCGTCGCCGCGCTCTTCGACTGGGAGGGTGCCACCACCGGACCGCCGGACATCGACGTCGGCTGGTGGCTGATGTTCGAGCGCTACCTGTGCGAGTCCCTCGGCTTCGCCCGCCAGCCCGGCACGCCCGATGACGCCGAGATCCTGCGACGCTACAAGGAGCTCGGCGGGAAGTTCACCGGCGACATCGGCTACTACCGCCTCCTCGCCGCGGTGGTGATGAGTCTGATCACCAATCGGCTCGCCACCCTGCTCATCGCAGACGGCCTCGACGAGGCCACCGCGCGCAGCTACCCCGCAACCGCCCTGGCGCTCGTCGAGGACTACCTCACCGAGCGCACCAGCACCGAGCACACCACCACAAGGAGCACCACCTGATGACGACAGCCACCCCCGAGGCCTCGCCGGTCGGCGCAGTCGGAACCCCGTTCGAGGTGCATGTCGAGCGCGGCAAGATCCGCGAGTTCGCCGCCGCGATGCAGTCCGACAGCGCCGCCTACCAGGGACCGGACGCGATCGTGCCGCCCACGTTCCTCACCACCGCGACCACCTGGGCGCCGCCGGGAAGCCGGGTCGTGGTCGGGTTCGACCGTCGCCGCCTGCTCCACGGCGAGCAGGAGTACCTCTACCACGGACCGCTCCCCCGCGCCGGCGACACCCTGGTCGCCCAGGAGCGGGTCGCCGACCGCTACACCAAGCCCGGAAAGCGGGGTGGGGAGATGAGCTTCGCCGTGGTGGTCACCGAGTTCCGTACGCCGGCCGGCGACCTGGTCGCCGAGGCACGCGCCACCTTCATCCAGACCGCCCCCAAGGGAGACCCCTCGTGACCGAGCAGACCATCGCCCTCGTCCCCGGCACCACCGCGACACCGCGCGAGTTCGGGCCGCTGACCCGTCAGATGTTCGTCCGCTACTCCGGCGCTTCGGGCGACCTCAACCCGATGCACTACGACGACACCATGGCCCGCGCGGCCGGCAACCCGTCGGTCTTCTCCCAGGGCATGCATCAATCAGCCCTGCTCGCGACCTTCGCCACCGACTGGCTGGGCCCCGCGAACGTACGCCGCTTCCAGGTGCGCTTCCGGGAGCAGGTGTGGCCCGACGACGTGCTGACCTGCTCCGGCCGGATCGACCAGGTCAGCGAGCAGGAGGACGGGAGCCGGCTGGTCACCGTGTCGCTCAGCTGCACCCGTCAGACCGGTGCGGTGGCGATCAGCGGGTCCGCCGACTTCCTGGTTCCCGCGCCGCAGGCATCCTGACCGCCCGACGACTACGAACGGAGGCGGACACACGTCATGACACAGCCGAAGCACGGCGTGCCACCATACGGAAGCGCCCAGGCCCTACACTGGTCACCTATGTCAGATAACACGATCGTCCGCCGGTCCAGCTATGGCCCGTCCAGCCCCGAGGTGGGCCGACGCGGTGCTGACACACGCCGAAAGATCGTCGATGTCTCGTTGCGCCTCTTCGCGGAACAGGGGTTCTTCAACACCTCGGTCGACGCGATCGCCAAGGGTGCCGGTGTCTCGCGTGCGACGCTCTACCAGTACTTCCCGGGCAAGGACGAGATCTTCGTCGAGCTCCTCAACGAGTGCGGCGCCGCGTTGATCCGCGTCGCCCGCCGGATCGGCCAGCTCGGCCCGACCGAGATCGGTCTCGACAACCTGCACTGGTGGCTCGGCGAGTGGAGCTGGGTCTTCGAGAAGTACCGGACGATGTTCGTGCAGTGGGCGGTGGTGGCCTCCGTCGACACCGAGGTCGGTCCCGAAGTCATGGGCTTCATCACCAAGTACAACAAGCGACTCGCAGAGCGACTCGAGGACGCCGAGGTCGACGGCATCGATCCGGTGACCGCCGCAACTGTCGTGAGCGCTCTGGTCCACCGACTCAATCTCTACATCCACACCGATCGGGTCTATGACGCCGATCCCGATCTCCTGATCTCGAACCTATCGCTGTTCCTCCAGCTGCTGGTCTTCCCACAGTCGTCTGACACGGTCCTCGGGAGTCTGGCCCATCGCATCGTCGGGTCGGAGCCCATCGAGTCCCCTCCCGCGCCCAAGACCGCTGGGATCTCCGTCGAGGAGCGCACCGAAGCACTGAGCAAGCGCGCAGCGGCGACCGTACGCAGCCTTGTCGACGCAGGTGCGGCGCAGTTCACGAGCAAGGGGTACTTCCGCACGAGCGTGGACGACATCGTCGCCGACGCCGGATTCGCCCGCGGCACGTTCTACAAGTACTTCAGCGAGAAGCAGGACCTGTTGCTCGCCGTGACCGTCGAATCCGCCGGCCGAGCGCTCGAGCTGGCGGACCGCATGCGCGGCCTCGACCTCGGCGCAGACGATGACACCGAGCTTCGCACGTGGTTGAGCGACTTCATGGCCTACCTGGGCAAGTACAGCGGCTCCATCGACGTCTGGACCGAGCAGACCACCGACGACGAGCTGATCGCGGCTATCGGCGCACACGCCCAGGCTTCGATGGATCTTGCCCTCGAAGCCGCGCTGACCTCGGCACAGCGGACCTATCCGTTCGATCCGGTGGCCGGCGCGCTGATCCTGCGCGCACTGATCACCCGGCTGCCTGAGGCACTCCGGGAGATGGCGCCCGACGCCACCGACGACCAGATCATCGAACTGCTGGTCGCGTGCATCAGACGCGGCTTCTTCAGCCACACGATCTGACACCCCGATTCGCCACACCGCCGCGGAAAGGCCCCGTCTTCCGTTGGAGTTCTCGCTACCTCTTGATTCGATCTGACGTTTGTGTCATCTTTGCGAGGTCGGTGGTTTCCTGACCGACGCACGCTCTCGAGAGGAAGTTGGACAATGGACATCAGTCAGGCATCGGCCATCGTCACTGGAGGCGCAGGTGGCCTGGGAGAGGCCACGGTGCGCAAGCTCGCCAGCCTCGGGACGGCGGTCGTGATCGCCGATCTCAACGATGAGGCCGGCAAGTCGCTCGCCGCCGAGGTCGGCGGCAACGTGACGTACGTCCGCACCGACGTGCTCGACGAGGCGAGCGTCAACGAGGCCCTGGCCGCGGCGGCCGATCTCGCCCCCTTGCGCGTCGTCGTCAATGCCCACGGCGGCGGAGCCGGCGCCTCACGCGTCGTCGGACGCGACGGCTCGCCCGCGCCGATGGACCAGTTCCAGTGGTACATCAACCTGTTCCTCAACGGCACCTTCAACGTGCTGCGCCTGGGCGCGGCCGCGATGGCCAAGAACGAGCCCGACGAGGGCGGCTGCCGCGGGGTCGTGGTGAACACCGCCAGCATCGCCGCCTTCGAGGGGCAGATCGGCCAGACCGCCTACTCCGCCGCCAAGGGCGGCGTCGTCGGCCTCACCGTCCCCGCGGCACGCGACCTGTCCAAGCTCGGCATCCGGGTGATGGCGATCGCGCCGGGCACGTTCTTCACGCCCGCCTTCAAGATGGAGCGCGACGAGGCCGAGAAGTTCTGGGGCTCCGCCGTGCCGTTCCCGAATCGGATGGGCAGCCCGTCGGAGTACGCCGCCCTGGTCGCGCACATCGCCGAGAACGACTACCTCAACGGCGAAGTCATCCGCATCGACGGAGCGCTGCGCTTCCAGCCCAAGTAGGCAGGAGCACAAACCCGTACGACAACGAGCGGGCGCCCGGCCGACCGGCCGGGCGCCCGCTCTTTCGACGCCGCTCAGATGATCGCAGCGGCTCGGAGCGCCTCGACCTCGGCCGGCGTACGACCCAGGGCGGCCAAGATGGCCTCGCTGTGCTCCCCGACCGCAGGCACCGGGTCCATCCGCGGCTCGATCCCGGCCAGGGACGCGGGCGGCACCAGCGCCTCGGCGGGTCCCCCCGGAGTGGCCACCTCACGCCAGCGCTTCCGCTCGGCGAGCACGGGGTGCGCCCAGAGCTCGGCCATGGTGTTCATCCGAGCGTTGGCGATGCCGGCGGCTTCCAGCCGGGCGGCGAGCTCGGCGCTGGTGAACCCGGTGACCCCTTCGGCGATGATCGGCTCCAGCTCGTCGCGGTGCGCGACCCGGTCGGGGTTGCGAGCGAAGCGCGGGTCGGCGACCAGGTCGGGCCGTTCGAGCACCTCCTCGCACAGTCGTACCCACTCGCGGTGGTTCTGCACGGCGAGCAGGACGGCCTCACCGTCACCGGCGACGAACGGACCGTACGGCGCGATGGTGGCGTGCCGGGCGCCGGTCCGCAGCGGACTCGTACCGCCGTAGCGGGTGTAGTAGGCCGGTGAGCCCATCCACTCGGCAAGCGCCTCGAACAGCGAGACCGAGACCGGGCGGACCCGGCCGGTGGTCGCCCGGGTGAAGAGCGCGGCCAGGATTCCGGAGTAGGCGAACGAGCCGGCGGCGATGTCGGCCACCGAGATCCCCGCCTTGGCGACCTCGTCCTCCGAGCCGGTGACCGACAGCAGCCCGGCCTCGGCCTGCACGAGGAGGTCGTACGCCTTCCGGTCCTGCCACGGGCCGTCGGCGCCGTAGCCGGAGATGTCGCACACGATCAGACGCGGGTGGGACTCGGCGAGCGCGGCCGCGCCGAGGCCCATCCGGGCGCTGGCGCCGGGACCGAGGTTCTGCACCAGGACGTCGGCCTCGGTCAGCAGCTCCCACAGGATCTGCATCCCCTGGGGAGTCTTCAGGTCGAGCGTGAGCGACTCCTTGGAGCGGTTCAACCAGACGAAGTAGCTGGACTCACCGTGCACCGTGTCGTCGTAGCCGCGCGCGAAGTCGCCGGTGCCGGGCCGCTCGATCTTGATCACCCGGGCGCCCAGGTCGGCGAGCTGCCGACTGGCGTACGGCGCCGCCACCGCCTGCTCCAGGCTGACCACGGTGATGCCGTCGAGGGGAAGGTCCGACACGGTGCTCACCGCGCCAGCGGATCGCGCGGCAGGCCGAGCAGCCGCTCCGCGATCGTGTTGCGCATGATCTCCGACGTGCCGCCGGCGATGGTCAAACAGCGCGCGAACAGGTAAGGGTCGCTCACCTCCGGCCGGCGCCCGGTGACCGCCGCGGTGCCGGCGAGCACCATGCCGAGGTTGGTGATCCGCTGGGAGTGCTCGGCCTTGAGCAGCTTGGTGATGTTGGCCTCCGGCCCCGGACGGCCACCGGCCAGAGCCCGGCTCGCGAGGCGCATGTTGAGCAGCTTCAGCGTGTACGCCTCCAGCAGCACCGCACCGACCTCGTGCTCGGCGTACGCCGGCAGGCCGGGACCCTCGTCGAGCAGCTCGAGCAGCTGGGTGGGCCCGAAGGAGATCGATCCGCTGCCGCCGCCGATGGAGACGCGCTCGTTGCCCAGGGTGGCGCGGGCCACCTTCCAGCCCTGCCCCTCCCCGCCGACGACGTCGGCGTCGGGCACGAAGACGTCGTCGAAGAAGACCTCGTTGAAGAGCGCGTCGCCGGTCAGCTCGCGCAGCGGTCGGATCTCCACACCGGGGTGGCCCATGTCGATCGCCATCATCGTGACGCCGGCATGCTTGCCGGCGCTGGAGTCGGTACGCACCGTGGCCAGGCCCCACTGGCACGATGCCGCGGTGCTGGTCCAGACCTTCTGCCCGGTGACCAGCCAACCACCCTCGACCCGCTTGCCGACGGTGCGCACCGCGGCCGCGTCCGAGCCGGCGTCGGGCTCGCTGAAGAGCTGGCACCAGTCCGAGCGTCCCCGAAGCACGTCGTCGATCCAGCGCGACTGCTGGTCCTCGGTGCCCTCCTGGGAGATGGTCAGGCTGATCCAGCCCGAGATTCCGGTGTCGGGGAGCTCGACGCCGGTGAACTCCTCCTCGATGACGAGCTGCTCGACCACGCCAGCGCCGCGTCCCCACGGCGCGCGCCAGTGCGGCACCAGGTAACCGCTGTCGACGAGGAAGTCACGACGCTCGGACTCCGGCAGGCTCTGTAGCCGGGCGACCGCCTCCCGGGCCTCGGCGCGGTAGGTCTCGGACTCCTCGGGAAGCTCGAACGAGGCGCCATGGGCGGTGCCCCCGCGGTAGCCCTCGACGACGTCGCGCAGCGGGTCGCGGCCGTCGCGCAGCAGCGCGGCGACGGTCTCGGCGCGACGCAGGTAGAGGTGGGAGTCGTGCTCCCAGGTGAACCCGATGCCGCCGTGAAGCTGGATGTTCAGCCGCGCGGTCTGCACCTGGGCACGGGCGGCGTGCGCCGCGGCGACCGCGGCTGCGAACCAGGCGTCGTCCAGGTCGGTGGAGCGGGCCGCGTCCCAGGCCGCTGCGACGGCCTGCTCGGCGTCGACCAGCATGTTGGCGAGGTGGTGCTTGACCGCCTGGAAGGTGCCGATCGGGCGGCCGAACTGCTCGCGCACCTTGGCATAGGCGGTGGCCTCCTCGACACAGGCGTTGATGCTGCCGACGGCCTCGGCGGAGGCGAGGATCCGGAATGCGGTCACCGCACGGCGGGCTGCGCCGATCAGAACCCGTTCGCGCGGCACCGCGACCGACCCGGCGGTCACCGTGCCGATGCCGCGCGTGCTGTCCAAGGCGTCGTCGGGACTGACCTCCAGGCCCGGCGCGGACACGTCGAGCACGACGACGTCGTCACCGACGACGAGCGCCACCAGGTCCGCAGTGGGTGCGCCGAGTACGGCGCGACTCTCGCCCGTCAGGGTGCCGTCGGCGCTCAGGCTGAGCCCGGTGACGAGACCGACGGCCCCGACCTGGCTACCGTCGGCGAGGCCGGGCAGGAGGTCGGTGCGTACGTCCTCCTCGGCCGAGGCCGCGATGATCGCCGAGCACACGACGGTCGGCAGGAACGGACCGGGTGCCAGCTCGTGACCGAAGCACTCCAGGACGACGGCCAGCTCGGCCAGGCCATAGCCGGACCCGCCATGGGCCTCGTCGAGATGCAGGCCGAGCCACCCCAGGTCCGCGACCGCCTTCCAAGACTCGGGCAGAGCTGCCGGCGACTCGAGCGTGGCCCGCGCGGCGGCGCGTGCCTCGGAGCGCTGCAGGTAGGAGCTCGCCACCTCGGCGAGCGCTTCGTGATCCTCAGTGATCGCCAAAGCCATGGCACTCACCTTTCATCGATGGGGCGACGGGAGGCCGCCGCAGTGGTTGGGGTCGGGCAACGGTTCAGGTGGTCGACGGGCGGCGGGCGAGGACGCGGCGCGCCTGGCGGGCGACGGCCTCGTCGATCATGCGGCCCTCGGCGTCGAGTGCGACCCCGGAACCGGCGTCCTCGAGTCGGCGCAGGATGTCGGCCGCCTCGCGGGCCTGCTCGGCGCTGGGGCTGAAGACCTGCTCGACGAGCGGAATCTGGTCGGGGTGGATACAGGCTCGGCCGAAGAACCCGAGGCGGCGCAGGGCGCGCGTCGAGGCGGTGAACCCGGCGAGGTCCCGGAAGTTGGCCGATACCGGCGCCACCGGGCTGGTGATCCCGGCAGCGCTGCAGGCGACGACGACCTGGCTGCGTGCGAAGAGCAGTTCGGTCTCGTCCGGACCGGGCTCGAGGCCGAGATCCGCGGCGAGGTCGATCTCGCCCAGATGCAGGGTCGTCACACGCGGCCCGTGAGCGATGTCGACGGCGTTGGCCAGCCCGAGCCCGGACTCGATCAGCGGCGCGACGGCGGTGCGGCCGCGGGCCAGGCCACGCTCGGCCTCCGCGGCCGTCAGCAGCTCGTCGAGCCGGTCCAGCTCCTCGCGGGAGCAGGTCTTGGCCGGGATCACGCCGCTGAGGCCGGCACCGACAACGGCCTCGAGGTCGGCTTCGAGACGCTCGTCGGCGTTGAGGCGTACCCAGGCCAGCGGCGCGGCCGGTCCCGACGGTCGCGGGCGTGAGAGATGCTCTGCGACGTACTGTCGGGCGGCGGCCTTGTCACGCGGCGCCACCGCGTCCTCGAGATCGAAGATCACCGCACCGGAGCCCACCGCCTGCTCGGCCTTGTGGAACCGCTCGGGCTTGCTCCCCGGCACGTAGAGATGGCTGGTCGCACTCACGGCTCCCCCTCGAGGTCGGTTGGCACAGGCTCGGCTCCTCAGCTAGGCGCTACGGTTGTGACGCCGATAACAGCGTATATGACCATCGCTGTCAGATTCTACTCCTAAGCTGGGGTGGATCTTCGCGCGATTCCACCACTGCAGACATAGACAGAGCGTCAGACATGCGATTACAGTCGAGCCAGTTCAATGCCACACGCGTAAGCAATAGCAGCCATGGAGGACGTCCGATGCTGAAGACCGGTGCACGCCTGCGAAGCCAGGTCTGCGATACCCAGATGATCGTCGTACGGGCCGACGCCACCGACGGCACGCTCACCTGCGGGGGATCTCCGGTGATCGAGCTCACCTCGACACCCGATCCCGGCCTGACGCTGGCGGCCGACGCCGCCGACGGCACCGCGATCGGCAAGAGGTACGTCGACGGGGCCGGCACGATCGAGGTGCTGGTGACCAAGCCCGGCACGGGCTCGCTCGCCCTCGACGGCGAGGCCCTGACGATCAAGAGCGCCAAGCCGCTCCCCTCCAGCGACTGATCCGGAGGGACTCGACGATGACGACGACCACACCCGAGACCACGTCGCCCGCGGCCCTGACCGAGGTGCGCGACGGCATCATGATCATCACTCTCAACCGGCCGGAGGCACGCAACGCCGTCAACGAGGAGATGTGCCTCGTGGTCGGTGACGCCCTGACGCAGGCCGAGCACGACCCGGCCGTCCGGGTCGTTGTGCTCACCGGAGCGGGCGACAAGGCGTTCTGCGCCGGGGCCGACCTCAAGGCGCTCAGCCGCGGCGAGCGGATCATCCCCGAGGGCCGCGAGGCCTGGGGTCTGGCCGGCTATGTCGGCCACGCGATCAGCAAGCCGACGATCGCAGCCGTCAACGGTCCCGCCCTCGGCGGCGGCACCGAGCTGGTGCTGGCCAGCGACCTCACCGTCTCGGCCGAGACCGCCTCCTTCGGCCTGCCGGAGGTCAAGCGCGGCCTGATCGCCGGCGCCGGCGGCGCCTTCCGGCTCATCGAGAAGCTGCCGCAGGCCGTCGCGATGGAGCTGCTGCTGACCGGCGACCCGATCAGCGCCCAGCAGGCCCTCGATCTCCATCTGATCAACCGGGTCGTCCCCGCCGACCAGGTCCTCGCCGCCGCGCTGGAGCTGGCCACGACCATCGCCGGCAACGCTCCGCTGGCAGTGCAGGCGCATAAGCAGATCGCCCTGCGGCAGACGCCTGAGGGCGAGCGGCCCGGCGAACAGGCGGGCTGGGAGGCCACCAGCCGGCTGCTGCCGATGATCGCCTTCTCCGAGGACGCCAAAGAGGGCCCACGCGCCTTCGCCGAGAAGCGCCCGCCGGTGTGGCAGGGCCGCTGAGATCCCCCACTGCGGGGTGAGCCTGACCGGATGGTCGGCTCACCCCGCGTATCTTTCCCGTCAGAGCCCGCCGCGTGCCACAAGCTGGCTGGCGATCACGTTGCGCTGGATCTCGTTGGTGCCCTCCCCCACGATCATGAGCGGCGCGTCGCGGAAGTAGCGCTCGACGTCGTACTCGGTCGAGTAGCCGTAGCCGCCGTGGATCCTGACCGCGGTGAGGGCGATCTCCATCGCCACCTCCGAGGCGAACAGCTTCGCCATTCCGGCCTCCATGTCGCAGCGCTCCCCCGCGTCCGCGCGCTCCGCGGCGTATCGGGTGAGCTGGCGGGCGGCGGTCAGCTTGGTCGCCATGTCGGCGAGGTAGTTGCCGATCGACTGGTGCTGGTGGATCGGCTTGCCGAAAGTCTGGCGCTGCTGGGCGTAGGCCAAGGAGTCCTCGAGGGCCGCCGCAGCGACGCCGAGTGCACGGGAGGCGACCTGGATACGACCGGTCTCCAGGCCCTTCATCATCTGGCCGAAGCCCTTGCCCTCGGTCCCGCCGAGCACGGCGGTGGCCGGGATCCGGTAGCCGTCGAAGGAGAGCTCGCACGACTCCACGCCCTTGTAGCCGAGCTTGGGGAGATCGCGCGAGACGACCAACCCGGGCCCGTGCTCGACCAGGACGATCGAGATGCCCCGGTGACGCGGTGTCGCCTGCGGGTCGGTCTTGCACAGCAGCGCGATCAGCCCGGAACGGCGCGCGTTGCTGATCCAGGTCTTGGCGCCGCTGATCACCAGGTCGTCACCGTCACGACGGGCGGTCGTCGTCATCGCCTGGAGGTCGGAACCCCCGCCCGGCTCGGTCAGCGCCATCGTGGCGCGCAGTTCGCCGGTCGCCATCGGCGGGAGGTAGCGCCGCTTCTGCTCCTCGGTGCCGAACAGGCCGATCAGCTTGGCGACGACCGTGTGCCCGCCCATCGCGCCGGCCAGGCTCATCCAGCCCCGGGCGAGCTCCTCGGTGACCTGGACGTAGCACGGCGTCGACACCGGACCGCCGCCGTACTCCTCGCCGATCGACAGCCCGAAGATCCCGATCTGCTTCATCTGATCGATCCACTTCTCTGGATACTCGTTGGCATGCTCGACCTCGCGAACCGTCGGCTTCACCTCGCGGTTGACGAAGTCGCGCACTGTCTGCACCAGATAGGACTCTTCCGGACTGAGATTGCTCATGGCTTGATCGTGAATGATCTGACACTTGTGGTCAAGGCTTTCTCGCGTCACGATAGGCAACTCCAAGAGAGATGTGACATTCACGTCACCACAACCCGGGGCCTGACGACGACGCGGGCCACGCGAAAGGCACCTGATGTCGAGATCCGTGGGCGGACCCTACTTCGACGAGCTCGCCGTGGGCATGAGCTTCGAGACCGCGCCGGCGGTGACACTGACCGACGGACTCGCCACCAGCCACCGGGCGATCCTCGGCGACCGGCTGCGCCTCCCCCTGGACCACGAGCTCTCCCGTGCGGTCACCGGATCCACCAGCCCGGTCGCCAGCCCGAGCCTGGTCTGGGACGTCGCGATCGGGCAGTCGACACTGGCCACGCACCACGTCAAGGCGAACCTTTTCTACCGCGGTCTGCGGTTCCACCGCTTCCCCCACCTCGGCGACACCCTGGCGACCCGGACCGAGGTGGTCGGCCTGCGCGAGAACACGCCGAAGCCCGACCGGGCGCCGACCGGGCTCGCAGCGCTGCGCATGACCACGACCGATCAGCGCGGCGCGACGGTGCTCGACTTCCACCGCTGCGCCATGCTGCCCCTGAGCCCCGCCCCCGCCGCGGGCAGGCGCATCCATGACCAAGACCTCGCCGATATCGGGGTCGCCGACGGGACCGATGCATGGCTCGCCCCCGACGGCTGGGACCTGGGGGAGTTCCGCGCACGCGTCCCCAGCCCCCGCACCACCGGCGAGCTCGTCGGAGAGTCGTTCATGACATCGGGCGACGTCGTCTCCTCGGCACCCGAGCTGGCCCGGCTGACCCTGAACATCGCCGCCGTCCACCACGACGAGCGGGTCGGCGGGTCACGGCTTGTGTACGGCGGGCACACCATCGGACTCGCCCTCGCGCAGCTCACCCGGGCGCTGCCAAACCTGGTCACAGTGCTCGGCTGGAAGTCCTGCGACCACACCGGCCCGGTCCACGAGGGCGACACCGTGACCAGCCGGATCGAGGTGCTCTCCTCGACGGCACTCACGCAGGGCACAGCCGTTGGACTGCGCTCGGTCGTCACGGCACACGCGCCCGGCGGCGATGCCCGCGAGGTGCTCGACTGGCGCTACACGGCCCTCGTCGCCTGACCACGCAGGAGCACGCCCGCTCGCGCTTACCTGACAGGCGCGTCTACCTCACGTCCATCGCCTCCACGAGCTACGCACCTCGGTCGCGGCAGGAGCGCACGGGCGTCGACCTGCCAGAAATGGAAAAGTTCGGGGCCGTGGCCCAGCACCTCTTGCGATGTGACATACGTCATGCCAAGATCACTCCAGACCTTGATCTGACATGTATGTTCAGTTTCATCCGTGGGTCGAGTCCTCCCTAGGAGATTCCAATGCACGTTTCCAGATCCGGCCTCCGCCGATCCTTGGCCCTCACGCTCCCGGTCGCCCTCGCACTGACGATCACCGCGTGCGGGTCGAGCGACAGCACCGGCGAAGCAAGCTCGGCAGCCTTCGACACAGCAGCCCTCGGGACCCCCAACAAGGCGACCGGCTCCCCCGTCACCATCGGCGTCATCAGCGAAGGCAAGGGCCAGGCCGTCGACCAGAGCGACGAGTTCCGCGGCGCCCAGGCAGCCGCGGCGTACGCCAATGAGTATCTCGGCGGGATCGGCGGTCACAAGGTCGAGGTCAAGGTGTGCGAGGTGCGTCAGGACCCCGCGATGGCCACCGACTGCGCCAACCAGATGGTGACCGCGGGCGTCTCCGCCGTCGTCGAGGGCACCTTGGCGGAGGTCGACCAGACGATCGAGGTCCTCACCCCTGCCGGGATCCCGATCATCGCCGCGAGCGGAAGCACCAAGGCAGCGCTGACCACGCCGGGCTACTTCTCGTTGTTCAACAGCCTCTCCTACTTCGGCGTCCCGGCCGCCGACGGCAAGGAGCAAGGCGTCTCCAAGGCCGTCATGGTCGTCGTCGGCGTCCCCGGCGCCGAGGGTCCGGCCCGCGACGTCGGCACGCTTCTCTACAAGAACGCCGGCATCGACCTCGAGGTCTCCGCGATCCCGCCCGGCACCGCGGACATGACGCCGCAGATCACCGCGGCCAGCGCCGACGAGCCGGGCCTCTACCACGTCTTCGGCAACGAGAGCTTCTGCACGCCGGCGATTCAGGCCATCAAGGCCGTCGACCCCGACGCCGCCATCACGGCGATCGCCCAGTGCCTCTCGGCCGCGGGCGCCAAGTCCATCCCCGGCGGCTACGAGGGCGTCCACGTGGTGACCACCTCGGACCTCGACCCGGAAGCCGAGGACACCAAGCTCTTCCAGGCAGTCGTCGGCAAGTACGGCGACGGCGCGAAGGAGTCGGTCATCACCGGCTCGGGCTACTCGCCGATGCTGGGAATGATCAATGCGCTCAACGCCGCCAAGATCACCGACGTGAGCGCCAAGGGCGTCACCGCCGCCATGAAGTCGGCGCCCGCGACGAACTACCCGCTGGGTGCCGGCGCGACCTTCACCTGCGACGGCAAGCAGATGCCGATCTCGCCGAACGTGTGCAGCTCCGACGGCATCATCGCCTCAGCGACGGCTGACGGGAAGCTCGAGGACTACCAGCTGGTCCCCTCCGACCCGGAGCTCTACAGCCCCGCGAGCTGACCCCGCCGACCGCCCGTCGCCCGTCGCCCGCACTCCACCGGGCGGCGGGCGGTCCGCATTCCACCCGGGAGTAGATCTATAGTGACTCTACTGTCAGATTTCCTGTAGAGTAGGTCACATCTACCCCGCCCAACGCACTGTATGACTTGGCGCGAACGTCAGAAGGAGTACGACCAATGCCTAGAAGACCGGCCAGCGACACGATGGTCGTCTGCGCTTCCCACAGCCCGGGGATGCTCCGTGACGCCACCGAGGAGCACGGTGCGCACTTCCGGGCCGGCATCGACGAGGCCCGGCGCCGGGTGACGGCCTTCGAGCCCGATCTCGTTGTCTTCTTCGGCAGCGACCACCGGCGCGCGTTCGTGGACAGCGTCCCGGCGGTCGCATTGATGCTGGCCGCCGACGGCCTCGGCGACCTCGGCTCGCCGACGGGCTCCTACGACGTGCCGGCCGAGATCGCCGAGCCGCTCGCCGCCTCGCTGCTCGCCCAGGGCTTCGACGTCACCGTCGTGCGCAAGGTCGCCCTCGACCACGGGTTCGGGCAGACGTACGGCCATCTGATCGGCGACCTGCCGACGGTGCCGGTCATCCCCATCTACCTCAACTGCGCCACTCCCCCGCTGGCCTCGCCCGGTCGCGCCTACGCGCTGGGCCGGCAGGTGGGCGAAGAGCTCTCCGGTCTCGGCAAGCGCGTGCTGTACGTCGGCTCCGGGGGTCTCTCGCACTCACCGCCCAGCCTGGAGGCGGCCGCGGCCGGACTCTCCGACGAGGAGCGCCTCGCGGTCAACGAGGCCGGTCGCGCCGCGGCCCGGGAGAAGATCGTGCCCGACTGGGACCAGGCGTTCCTCGCCCGCATCGCGGAGGACCCCGAGAGCCTGGCGACATTCACCGACGCCGACATCATCCCCGCCGGCGTCGGCGCGCATGAGGTGCGTACCTGGATCGCCGCCGTCGCCGCCGGGGCGACACCCATGGAGACCGTCGCCTACGAGCCGGTCCCCGAGTGGATCACCGGGATGGGGGTCGCCACGACCCCGACCGGCGCCACCTCCGCTCCCCTTCCCTCCCCGTCCCAGATCGAACAGGTTCAGCCATGACGCACGTGATCACCGGAAGCTGCTGCAACGACGCGGCCTGCGTACCCGTCTGCCCCGTCAACTGCATCCACCCGGCCCCGGGCGAGCCCGACTTCGGCACCGCCGAGATGCTCTACATCGACGACGCCAGCTGCATCGACTGCGGTGCCTGCGTCGACGTCTGTCCGGTCAGCGCGATCACCGCCGACTACGACCTGGACCCGATCGACGAGCCCTTCCTCGCCCTGAACTCCGCCTGGTTCGCGGCTCCCGAGCGGTCCTCGTACGCCCCTCCCCCGCGCGAGCCCGTCCTCACCGCCACGCGTCCCGGGCCGCTCAAGGTGGCCGTTGTCGGCACGGGTCCGACCGGCGGCTACGTCACCGAGTCTCTCCTGGGCGTCCGCGGGGTCAAGGCCGAGGTGACCGTCATCGACAGGCTTCTCACCCCGGGTGGCCTGGTGAGGTACGGCGTCGCCCCTGACCATCTGGCCACCAAGGACGCCGGGACCTCGATCGAGAAGGTGCTCAAAGCACCCGGGGTGTCAGTGCGGCTCGGCGTCGACGTCGGCGTCGACGTGACCCTGGAGGAGCTTGCCGCGAGCCACCACGCCGTCGTGGTCGCGACCGGTGCCTCCGAGGGCCGCAAGCTCGCCATTCCCGGCGAGGACCTGCCGGGTTCCCACTCCGCGGTCGACTTCGTCGGCTGGTACAACGGCCATCCGGCCCAGGCCGGGTTGGAGTTCGACCTCACCTCCGAGCGAGCCGTCGTCATCGGCAACGGCAACGTCGCCCTCGACGTCGCCCGGATCCTGCTCGCCACCCCGGACGTGTTGCGCAGGAGCGACATCGCCGCCCACGCGCTCGAGGCTCTGGCTGAGAGCAAGATCCGCGAGGTCGTCCTGGTCGGTCGGCGCGGCCCCGAGCACGCCGCATTCACCGCGGGCGAGCTGATCGGCCTGACCCAGGTGGCCGGCCTCGGCCTGTCCGTACGTCCCGAGGACCTCGACGTCGCCAGCGAGGACCCGATCGTCGCGCACAAGCTCGACCTCCTGCGTGGCCTCACCGGAGACGACGCCGAGCACCGGCTCGAGTTCCGTTTCGGTCTACGCCCCACCGACCTGCTCGGCGAGACCTCCGTACGTGCGGTCCGCTTCGACGACGGCGACGAGCTGGAGGCCGGCCTGGTGCTCAGCGCCATCGGCTACCGCGGCCGACCGGTGCCCGGTCTACCGTTCGACGAGGCGCTCGGCCGCGTACCCAACGAGGACGGGCGCGTCGCTCCCGGTCTGTACGTCTCCGGCTGGATCAAGCGCGGTCCGTCCGGCGGGATCGGCGCCAACAAGTGGTGCGCGAAGGAGACCGTCGGTGCCCTGGTGGCCGACTTCGAGGCCGGTCTCCTGCCCGACCCGACCGGCGAGATCCCCTCCGTCGGCGTCGGCATGGACGCCTGGGCCAAGATCGACGGCCGTGAGAAGCAGCTCGGCCGCGAGTCCGGACGGCCACGGATCAAGCTCGTCGACCCCGATGAGCAGCGCACCCTGCTGAGCAGCTGACAAACCGCCGAGTCGGCTCGTCCTGTCCGTCAGGACGAGCCGACTCGGCGGTGGTGTGGGAGATCAGTGGTTGACCAGGCCGCCGTCGACGCGGAAGTCGGCGCCGGTGGCGAACGAGGCGTCGTCCGAGGCGAGGTAGGCAGCGAGCTTGGCGATGTCGTCAGGCTGACCCAGTCGCGGCACCAGCGACTTCGCCAGCAGCCCGTCGAGCACCCCGGGCGGGGAGAGCTGCTCGGCAGAACCGGGCGTCTCGACGACGCCGGGGCTGATGCTGACCGCCCGGATGCCGCGCGGGGCGCCCTCGGCGGCCATGACGTGGGTCATGCCGCGTACGCCCCACTTGGCCGCGGAGTGAGCGATCCCGGCGACACTGCCGCCATGCCCGGCGACCGAGGCGGTGTTGATGATCAGTCCGCCGCCCGCGCCCAGCTGCGACCAGGCCGCCTTCGTGGCAAGGAAGACCAGGGTGAGCTCGTTGCGGATCGAGCGGTCCCACTCCTGCGCCGTCATCGACTCGATGGTGCCGAAGGCGCCCGTGGAGGCGTTGTTCCACAGCACATCCACCTGGCCGAACCCGGTCACCGCCCGGTCCACCCACCGCCGGCACTCCTCGAGATCGCCGAGGTCGAGCGGCGAGACATCGATCATCGTGCCGCCCGCCTCGGTGACCAGCGCCTGCGTCTGTGCCGCACTCTCGGCGTCGACGTCGCAGCCGACCACCCGGGCGCCGGCCTCGGCGAAGCGCAACGCTCCGGCGCGACCGATGCCGCCACCCGTCCCGCTGATGAGGGCCACCTTGCCCTCGAGGGATCGTGTCATGGCGCTACCTTCCTTCCCTGTGCCCGAGCGGTTCTCGGGCCCGGCTTCAGACCGCGGCGGCCTCGCCCAGGTAGGCCGCCTCGAGCCGCTCGGGGTGAACAGCCAGCTCCGCGGCGCTTCCCTGCAGGCGTACGTCGCCGTGCACCAGCACCAGCGCCTCGTCGGCGACCTCGAGGGCGAGGTGGACATGCTGCTCCACGAGCACGACCACGGCTCCGGTCTCGTCGGCGATGCGGCGTACGACGGGAAGCAGCTCCTCGACGATGACGGGGGCCAGACCCATGCTCATCTCGTCGATGAGCAGCACCTTGGGCTGCTGCACGAGTGCCCTCGCGACGGCGAGCATCTGCTGCTCGCCTCCGGAGATGGAGCCGGCGGAGACCTTGAGCCGCTTCTTCAGCGCCGGGAACATCTCCATGGTGGCCTCGAGGCTCGGGCCTCCGCTCTTCTGGGCGATCTGGAGGTTCTCTCTGACCGAGAGGCTGGTGAACAGCGCGCGGTCGTCGGCGACGAGAACGAGCCCCGCCTTGTTGGCAGCGCCGGGACGGGCGCTGGGCAACGGCGTGCCGTTGACCACCACCTCGCCCTCGATCCGGGGCAGGAGGCCGGCCAGCGTCGTCATCACCGTCGTCTTCCCGGCGCCATTGGGGCCGAGGACTGCGAGCACCTGACCGGCGGAGAGCCTCACGTCCAGATCTCGCACGACCGTCACCGCACCGTACCCGGCAGCCAGTCCCCGGCACTCGAGCACCGGTGTGGGGCGCTCGCCCGACTCTTCGATCTTCGACGTCATGCCGTGGCCACCTTGTCTGCTTGGGAGCCGAGGTACGCCTCGGCGACGCGGGGGTCGACGCGGATCTCGGCCGGCGTACCGGACGCGATCACCTCGCCGAAGTTGAGGACCGTGATCTGGTCGCACAGGCTCAGCATCAGGCCCATGTCGTGGTCGACCACGATGATCGTGACGCCGCTGTCGCGGATCCGCCGCAGGCGTTCGGCGAGCCAGGTGCTCTCGGCGGTGTCGAGACCGCCGGCCGGCTCATCGAGCAGGAGCACTCGGGGGTGGCCGGCCAGGGCACGCGCGATGGAGACCAGCTGGCGCTGGCCCTGGGAGAGCTCACCCGCCGGGCGCTCGCGGACCGCGTCGAGACCGAGGAGCCGGAAGACCGCCTCGATCCGCTCGGTGTCGCCGCTCCTCGGCGCTCCCGGGGCCTCCGGCCGATGACCGGAGGCGGTGAGGCCGACCTTGACGTTCTCCAGCACGCTCAGGTCCTCGTAGAGCTCGATCGCCTGGAATGTACGGCCCAAGCCGGCACGGATCCGCTGATGGGGCAGGAGATCCTGGAGCGGCTCGCCGGCCAGGACGATCTCGCCGGTGTGCGGGGCGAAGCCACTGATCGCGTCGATCAGGGTCGTCTTGCCCGCACCGTTGGGGCCGATCAGCCCGACGATGGAGCCTCGCGGCGCGGTCATCGAGACATCCTTGACCGCGACGACGCCGCCGTAGTGGACCGCGACGCCGCGCAGCTCCAGCTCGATGGAGGCCTCGGCGTCCATGCCGACGTGCTCGGTCTTCTCGGAATCGTCGAAGGAGGCGCCCGAGCCGACGACGGCGTCTCGCCCGACCGTCTGCCGACGCTTTGCGATCAGGGCGTGGGCGGGGCCGACGATGCCCTCGGGGTTGAGGATGACGGTGAACACCAGGAGCACGCTGGCGACGACGGGGTACCAGCCGCCCGCCGAGAAGACCTCGTCGATCATGATGAAGAAGATGCCGTTGGCCGCGGTGACGCCTGCCAGGAGACCGCCCGAGACCGAGGTGATCCCGGCGAGGTAGACCGTGGCGAACAGGAACAGCCCGGCCATCGCCGAGAAGGACGTCTCACTGATCGTCTGCTGCTGATAGGCCATGAGCGACCCGCCGAGCCCCGCGACGAAAGCGGCGATCGCGAACGCCAGGATCTTGATCCGGACCACGTTGACACCGGCCGCGGCCGCGGAGCGCTCGTTGGCGCGTACGGCGAGCATCTGCGCACCGAGCTGGCTGCGTCGCAGCCGCGCGACGCCGACGGCGACTGCGACCAGGACGAGCAGGCACAGCAGCCCGAAGCGGATGCGTGGATAGTCGGCGCCGGCGCCGATGCCGAGGTCCCAGCCAAACAGTGTCGGTGGGTCGACGCGTACGCCCGAGGTGCCGACGAAGTCGAGGTTCCGGAACCAGAACGCCTCGACGGCGAAGGCGAGCGCCAAGGTCACCACCGCGACGGTGAGCCCGCGGATGCGCAGCGCCGGCAGCCCGATCACCACCCCGAGGACCATCGCCGCCAACGCCCCGACGATCGGGGCCAGGGGGAACGGGATGTGCAGCTGCTCGCCGATCGGCGCCATCAGGAAGCCGCTCGCGCCGGCAATGGTCAGCTGGGCGAGGGAGACCTGGCCGGCGTACCCGGTCACGATCACGATCGAGAGCGCGATGATCGCCATGATGAAGGTGGTGATCAGGCCGTTGCGCCAGCGGTCCTGGAGCAGGACGAGCGCCAGCACGGACACCGCCGTCATGATCAGGGTGGTCGTGAGCACGTGACGCGGGCGCGGTGCACGTCCGAGCGTCTGCAGGATGATCGCGCCGCGGGCCGGCAGCGACCGGGCACGCACCACGAGCACGAGCAGGATGATGACCAGCGGGATCAGCTCGGGCAGGCCGGAGGAGGGCAGCGACGGGTAGGCGGTCTGCAGGTATTGCGCCTCGGACTGGAGCGCACCGATCGCGATGCCCGCCACGACCGCCCAGATGACGAACTGGAAGCGCGCGACGATCGCTGCTGCCAGGGCCGGGACGATGAAGAGGGTGTACGCGACGGGGACCAGCGGGACGATGGGGGCGATCAGGATCCCGGCCAGGCCGGCGACCGCCGAGCTGAGCATCCAGTTGTAGGCCGCGATCCGATCCGGCGAGATGCCGCTGAGGTAGGCGCCGCGCTCGGTCTCGGCCGCGGCTCGGGTGGCGAGGCCGAACTTCGTGAACCGGAACGCGAGTGCGAGAAGGACCGCGAGCCCGAGCATGGTGAGCGCGAAGTAGACGCGGTCGGAGGAGACGAAGAGGTCACCGCTGCGCCACTGCTCGACGGGGAAGATCGGCGCGACGGCGACCGCGTCGGTGCCGATCTTCTCGGCGAGCAGGCCGGTGACCAGCAGCGAGAGGCCGAGGGCGGCGACCGCCTTGGCCACCGGGGGCGCGGTCCGGAGCGGCCGGAAGACGGCGACGTAGAGCAGCAGGCCGAGCAGCGCCCCGAAGGCGAGCGAGATGACCAGCGCCGGCCAGAGTCCGAGCGGCTGGCCGAAGTCGACAGTGTTGGGCAGCCCGGGGATCGGCAGGAGGATCTGCCCCTGGCGCAGGAAGGCGTAGACGTAGGCGACATAGAGGGCGATCGCGCCGCTGCCGAAGTTGAGCACTCCGGAGCTTCGGTAGGTCAGCACGATGGCGAGGGCCAGCGCCCCGAAGACGGCTCCGTTGCCGAGGCCGAGCAAGAGGAACACGAGATGCTGCGTCATCGGCGGCAGTCCCTTCGAATGGAAGTGTGATCAGTGACACTGACGTTAGATCATGAAGGATGCCTACCGCTACGGATCGAAGGGAAAAATGTGTCGCCGATCACGTCGCGGACAAAACTGAGCCACCTACTCGCCCAAAAAGACAGTACGACCACATGGCCCGAGGCGTGGTCGACGCATCGGGCTATGTGGTCACGGGTGTCAGTTTTTGGCCGTCAACAGCGGAGCAGGCGTTCGCTCATGACCGCGACGTCGCGCCTGAAATCGGCGTAGGACCGGCTGTCCGGCTCTATCGTCAGCCAGGTGACCCCGGCCTCGGCATACTCCTCGAGCCGGGGGGCGACGGCGGCGGCGAACTCCGCGGCGCCGGTACGCAGCAGGCCCTTCTCGAACGGCACGAAGCTCACCTCCATCGGCCCTCGGCCGAGGTCGGCGCGACGCTTGTTCTGCTCGTCGATCAGCGCCCGCAGGGTGGTGAGGTCCTCCAGCGGCGGGGTTCGGGTGATCGCCGCCGTCTGCGCCGACTGCGCCATCGGCAGCCAGCCGTCGGCCAGTTCCACGACGCGGCGGCGGGCGGCCTTGCTGTTGCCCCCGATCCAGATCGGCGGGCCACCCGGCTGGGCGGGCAACGGCAGGGACTCGTGCCCGGCGATGCCGAACTCGGGCCCGTCGTGCTCCTTCCCCGACCAAGTGGCGCGCATCGCGGCGATACCCTCGTCGAGAAGCTTTCCGCGCCGCTTGAAGTCGGCGCCCAGGGCCGCGAACTCGGTCTCCAGGTAGCCCGCCGCCAGACCGAGGGTGAGTCTGCCGCCGGAGAGCAGGTCGAGGCTGGCGGCCGACTTCGCCGCGAGATAGGGGCTGCGGTAGCCGGCGACCATGACGTACGTGATCAGCTCGAGCCGCCGAGTCGCCTCGGCGGCGATGGAGAGCGCGACGAACGGGTCGAAGGCGTGATGCCCGCCGTTGGCCAGCCACGCCTTGTCGGGGTAGGGGTGCTCGCTGACGGAGAAGCCGTCGAAGCCGGCGTCCTCCACGAAACGGGCCAGCTCACCGAGGCTGCCCTCGCCGATCCACTCCGGGAAGCGCTTCACCGCCCGCATCGGGAACATCAGGTTCGTCTTCACAGCCATCTCCGCTCGTGTCGTGTTGCCAGGGTCAGCGCAGCAGGTCGCGGGCGATGACGACGCGCTGGACCTCGGTGGCCCCCTCGCCGAGCCGCTTGACCCGCAGGTCGCGGAACCACCGCTCCAGCGGCAGCTCCTCGGCGAGGCCGAGCGCGCCGTGGATCTGGATGCAGCGGTCGAGGATCCGGTAGGCCGCCTCGGTGCCGTACATCTTGGCGACCGAGGCGTCGACGCGTACGTCCTTGCCGAGGTCGGCGTTCCAGGCCGCCTGGTAGGTGAGCAGCCGCGCGGCGCGCAGCTCGACCTCGCAGTCGACGAGCATCCACTGGATGCCCTGCTTGTCGGCGAGCTTGCCGCCGAACACGTCGCGGTCCTTGGCCCAGGCGCAGGCCAGGTCGAGGGCCTCCTGGGCGATGCCGATCGGGCCGGCGGCGTACAGGATCCGGCCGTTGACCAGCGTCGAGCTGGCCTGGGCGAAGCCCTTGCCCTCCTCGCCGATCAGGTTCTCCACCGGGATCCGGACGTCGTCGAAGTGGAGCTCGTACGGTGCGAATGAGGCCATCACCTCGATCCGTCGGATGCTCAGGCCGGGGGTGTCCTTCTCGACGATGAAGCAGGAGATGCCGCCGCGGCCATCGCCGGTGCGCGCGTAGACGACGCCCCAGTCGGCGCCGTCGGCATGGCTGGTCCACATCTTCGACCCGTTGAGGACGTACGCGTCACCGTCCCGCACCGCCTTGAGCTGGATCGCCCGGGCCGGGTCGGAGCCGCCGCCGGGCTCGCTGATCGCGGTGTACGCCTTGGTGGCGGTGCCGTCGAGGATCGGCTGCGCGAAGCGCGCGAACTGCTCCTTCGTGGCCCCGTACATGACGATCGGCGGGTTGCCGCCGAAGGCGCCCAGGGCCGGGAAGAACGCGCCCATCCGGCACTTGGCGGCCTCCTCGGCGACGACCACCTGGCCCAGCAGGCTCAGCCCCGCTCCGCCGTGCTCCTCGGGGGTCTGCAGAGACCAGAGACCGATCTTGCGAGCCTTCGCCTGCAGGTCGACCAACAGGTCGCGGGGCAGGCCGGCTGTGTCGTGCGGGAGGGTCGACTCCAGCGGCTGCACCTCGGCCTTCATGAATCGACGGACAGTGTCGCGCAGAGCAACCAGCTCCTCGGGCAGCTCCCAGGCGCCGGTGTGGCCCAGCTCGGTCACCGTCGACATCAGCCGTCCTCGGCGAAACGGCGCGTGCGGGCGTTGTCGAGCTGTGGGCCGTGGTTGGTCTCGTACTGCTCGATCCACTCCTTCGGCAGCTTCCCCCACGCCTCGCCGATCTGGAGCCGGTGGCCGGGGTTGAGGATCTCCGCGGCGACCACGTCACCGACGAAGATCGAGCTCTCCTGCACGTCGAGGGTGCCGACCACCTTCGCCTCGACGTAGCTGTGCGCACCGAGCAGCACCGGAGCGCCGGTCACCCCGGTCTTGGTACGCAGCTTGCCCAGCTTGTCGCCGTCGCGGCCCGAGCTGCCGCCGAGCGTCATCAGGATCTCGAGCGACTCCTCGATCTGGTCGTCCTCGGCGCTGAGCAGGTGCATCACGAAGATGCCGGAGTTCACCACCAGGTCGTGGGTCAGGTTGTACTTGGTCAGGCTGATCGTCGCCCGGGGTGCCTCGGGGACGATGCTGGCGGCACCCGCCGAGAGTGACATCAGCCCGTTGGCGAAGCCGCCGTCGATGGTCGTGACCGCGACCGGGAACGGCCGCAGCCCGCCCAGCACCTTGTTGGCGGCGTCGGTGTCGATGCTCATGTGCTCATTCCTTCGCGGATGGTTGGAGGGCCTCATCGAGGTAGGTGAGGAGGTTGGCGGTGAAGATGTCGTTGTCGTCGCCGGCGACCATGTGCCCGGCCTCGCGTACGTCGACGACGCTGATGTGCCCGATCAGCTCGCGCATCTCGGCCACGCCGGCGTCCGAGATCACGTCGGACTGGACGCCGCGCACCAGGAGCACGGGCTGCCGGATCTGCCGGGATGCGGCCCGCGAGCGGGCGTAGATCGCCTCGCTCATCGCGGAGTCGACGTCCTCGTCGGCGGGCCGGTCCAGGCGCATCATCGCCGGGTCCCAGTGCCAGTGCCAGCGGCCGTCGCGCAGCCGGAGGTTCTTCCGCAGCCCGTCGAGGCTTCCGGTGCGACTCCGGTGCGGGTTGTAGGCGGAGACTGCCGCAGCCGCCTCCTCGAGCGAGCCGAACCCCTCGGGCGCGCCCTGCATGAAGGCCTTGACCCGGCCCGCGCCCTTCCGCTCGACCCGGACGGCGATGTCGACCAGCACCAGCGCCTCGGCGAGCGCGGGATCCTCACCGACCGCGATCAGGGAGACCTTGCCGCCGAGGGACGCGCCCACCAGCGTCAACGGAACCTGCGGCTCGACTCTCCGGATGTGGGCGACGAGCTCGCGCAGGTCGGCGATCATGACCTCCATGCCGTAGTCGCCGTCCGCGGACCAGTCGCTGTCCCCGTGGCCGCGCAGGTCGACCGAGTACGCCACCCAGCCGTCGACGGCCAGCCGCTCCCCCGTACGACGCCACGAATGCCGGGTCTGCCCGCCGCCGTGCAGCAGCACGACGACCCCCTTGGGGTCCGGCCCCGCCTCACGGGTGGCCCAGCGATCCGCCGCGAGCCGGAGCCCGGCCCCCGGAAGGCTGACCCGCTGCGCCTCGACCGTCCCGCTCATCGGACCGCCTCCGTAGCGCGAGCGCCAGAGTACGGACGCGGCCCGCTGACGGATCCATTGGTCGCTCGCTGACGCTCACTCATCACTGGCCTTCGGCGGGTGCGGGCACCTCGATGACGACCGCTCCTGCCTGACCGCCGCCCGCGCACATCGCGGCAACGGCCAGACCGCCGCCGCGGCGGCGGAGCTCGTTGATCAGGGTGATGACCATGCGGGTGCCCGAGGCCGCGACCGGATGACCGAGGCTGCAGCCGCTGCTGGCGGTGTTGACACGCTCCTCGTCGATGCCGAGCTTCTTGCAGGCCGCGACCGGTACGGACGCGAACGCCTCGTTGATCTCCCACAGGTCGATGTCGGCGATGGCCAGGCCCGCCCGGTCCAGGACCTTCGGGATGACGTCGAGCGGCGCGAGGCCCATCCGGGCCGGTTCGGTCGCGGTGGCGGCCCAGGCCCGGACGACGGCGAGCGCCTCCAGATTCCTCTCGGCGGCGAGCTCGCTGGAGACCACCATGACCGCAGCGGCTGCGTCGTTCATGCCGCTGGCGTTGCCGGCGGTGATGGAGAAGTCCTCGATCTCGGGGTGGAGCGGGTTGAGCGAGGCCAGCTTCTCCAGAGTGGTGCCGCGGCGCGGGTGCTCGTCGGTGTCGAAGGTGACGGTGGTGCCATCGGCTTGGCGGGCCTGGACCGGCACGATCTCGTCCTTGAACGCACCTGCGTCGATGGCCGCGACGGCACGCTGGTGGGAGCGGAACGCCCAGGCGTCCATCTCCTCTCGGGTCAGGCCGACCTCCTTAGCGGTGTTCCAGCCGACCGAGATCGACATGTCCATGTTGGGGGCCTCGGGCGTGTCCGGGTGCGTGGGCGGCATCCACCGCTCGGTGAACTGGTCGAGCGTGCCGGGCGTACGGAACTGCTGCAACGGCGAGGTGGAGGTCGACTGGGTGCCACCGGCGATGATCGCGCGCTCGGCTCCGGAGCGGATCTGGGCCGCGGCGTTGCCGATCGCGGTCAGGCCGCCCGCGCAGTGCCGGTTGATCGCCTGGCCAGGCACCTGGGTCATGCCGGTGACGACCGCGGCGTGCCGGGCGATGTCGCCGCCGCCGTAGTTCGACTCGGCGAGGATGACGTCGTCGACGTCGGCGACGTCGAGGCCTGAGCGCTCCTGCACCTCGCGGAGGACGACCTCGGCCAGTTCCATGGCGGTGGTGTCGCGCAGGGTGCCCTTGAAGGCGGTGCCGATGGCTGTGCGAGCACCAGCGACGATGACGGCTTCGATCTTCTCTGACATGGTGATGGTCCTTCGTGGTGGTGGGGTCAGCCGAGGGTGAACGGGTCGCGGGTCTCCCCGCTGAGCTCGATCCAGACGGCTTTGGTCTCGGTGAAGTCCTTGACGGCCTCCAGGCCGTTCTCGCGCCCGACGCCGCTGGCTCCCATGCCGCCGAAGGGGACGCTGGGTGCCACCGCGCGGTAGGCGTTGACCCAGACCGTGCCGGCGCGCAGCCGGGCGGCGACCCGGTGGGCGCGGTGGACGTCGTTGGTCCAAACCGAGCCGGCCAGGCCGAAGTCGGTGCCGTTGGCAGCGGCGATCGCCTCGTCCTCGTCATGGAAGGTGGAGACGGCCAGGACCGGCCCGAAGATCTCCTCGGCGACCGCACGCATGTGCGGGGTGACGTCGGTGAGCACGGTCGGGCGTACGAAGTAGCCCCCGAGCTCGCCCGCGGGCTCGGCACCGTACGCGATGGTCGCACCCTCCTCACGCGCCGAGGCGAAGTGGGAGAGCACCTTCTCGTACTGAGGTGCGTTGGAGACCGGGCCCATCTCGGTGGCCGGGTCGCGCGGGTCACCGAGCTTGATCGTCGAGGCGCGGGCGACGACCTTGGCCACCAGCTCCTCGGCGACGTCCTCGTGCACGAGCAGGCGCGAGCCGGCCAGGCAGGTCTGGCCGGTGGCCGCGAAGATGCCGGAGATGACACCGTTGGCGGCCGCGTCCAGGTCGGCGTCGGGGAAGACGACCTGTGCCGACTTGCCGCCGAGCTCGAGAGTGAAGCGGGTCATGTTGCTGATCGCGGCCTGACCGACCTTGATGCCGGTGCCGGTGGATCCGGTGAAGGCGATCTTGTCGACGCCGGGGTGCGCGGCCAGTGCCGCCCCCGTCTCCGGTCCCCATCCGGTGACGACGTTGATGACGCCCGGCGGGAACCCTGCTTCCTCGAAGAGCCGGGCGAAGGCCAGGGTCGAGACAGGGGTGTGGTCGCTGGGCTTGACCACGAACGTACAGCCTGCGGCCAGCCCGGCGGCGAGCTTCCAGGTGAGCAGCAGGAGCGGCGAGTTCCACGGCGTGATCGCGCCGACCACGCCGACCGGCTCGTGGGTGGTGTAGACGAGGTAGTTGGACTTACCGGTCGGGATCACCGTCCCCTCCAGCTTGTCGGCCATCCCGGCGAAGTAGCGGTAGTAGTCGGGCAGGCCACGCATCTGGCCCGACATCTCACGCAGCAGCTTGCCGCCGTCGCGTACCTCGTAGTCGGCGAGCTGGTCGGCCTCACGTTCGATCACGTCGGCCAGGCGGTGGAGCAGGCGGCCACGCTCGGTGGCGCTGAGCCGGCCCCACGGCCCGTTGAGCGCGTCGCGCGCCGCAGCGACCGCCCGGTCGACGTCCGTCGTGTCACCGTCGGGCACGACCGCCCACGGCTGACCGGTGTACGGGTCGATGCTCTCGTACGTCCGCCCCTTGCTCGCAGGCGTCTCGGTCCCGCCGATCAGCAGGCTGAACGCCGGCACGGTCTCGGTCTCGGTGGTCATCAGAGGTCTCCTCGTCGAGCTCGGGTGGTCAGCGGAAGCGCGGCGGGCGCTTGTTGGTACGGGAGTCGCTGCGCCCGCTACCGGCGTTGCCGATCTGCGTGTAGGACAGGCCGTTGCGGAGCGCGGTGGCCGGCACCATCTCCAGCGACTCCCAGATCGCGCGTACGGTGCCCTGGATCCCTTCGGGGCGGCGGCCGGCGATCTCGCCGGCGAGCTGCTGGGCGCGGTCGCGCAGCTCGTCAGGCGGGACGACCTCGCTGACGATCCCGGCCCGCAGCGCGGTCGCCGCGGTCATCCGCTCGTCGCTGCCCAGCAGCGCCCACCGCAACACCTCACCGAGGTTCACGCCCCGGGCGAGCATGCCGATCGGCTCGAGCGAGGAGACGATGCCGGCGTTCGCGTGCGGGTCGAAGAAGGTCGCGTCCTCGGAGCAGATCACGATGTCGGACTGGTTGAGGAAGTACATCGCGCCGCCCGCCGCCATGCCGTGCACGGCAGAGATGACCGGTTTCCACACCCGGTGGTGGCGGGGGCCCAGCGACATCCCCGGGTCCTCCTGGTTCCACGGGCTCAGGTGGGCCCACCAGGCGCCCTCCTCCACGTCGATGCCGCTGCAGAAGGCCCGTTCGCCGTTCGCCTGCAGCACGGCGACCCGGATGTCGTCGTCGTCGCGGACCTCGGCCCACACCTGCGCGATCTCCTCGGTCATCGTCTGGTTGAAGCTGTTGAGCCGCTCGGGACGGTCGAGGGTGATCGTGGCGACGTGGTCGGTCACGTCGTACTCGATGGTCTTGAAGCGAGGATCCGTCATGACTTCTCCGATGTCTTCGGGTCGAGCCCCTCGGCAGCGAGGAAGCGCTGTCGCAGGTCCGACTTGACGATCTTGCCGAGCGAGTTGCGGGCCAGCGTGTCGACCAGCTCGATCTGCTCGGGGAACTTGCGTACGTTGAGGGTCGTCGTGCGCAGGTGGGCCCGCACCGACTCCAGCGTCGGGGGCGCGGCCGGGTCTTGCGGCACCACGACCGCGCACACCCGCTCCCCCGAGACCTCGTCCGGGAGCCCGATCACGACGACGTCGGCGATGGCCGGGTCGCCGACGAGCACGGCCTCGACCTCCTGGGCCGAGATGTTCTCCATCTTGCGGATGATGACGTCCTTGAGCCGCCCGGTGACGCCGAGGCGGCCGTCGGCGTCGAGGTGGCCGAGGTCGCCGGTGCGGAAGAACCCGTCCTCGTCCAGCGCCCCGTCGTCGAGAGCAGGATCGACATAGCCGTGGAAAAGCTGCGGGCCGCGTACCCGGATCTCGCCGGTCTCGCCGACCCCGAGAACGTGGCCGTCGGGCCCGACGATGCGCACCTCGCCGCCACTGGACGGGATGCCCTCATAGACCGCGTGCTGCTCGGCGGTGTCGTGCGGGGTGCCCCAGGTGATGTAGGGGCACTCGGTCATCCCGTAGCCGGAGATGATGCCGACGCCGCCAAGGCGCTCGGCCGTCGCCGCGCTCAGCCCCGGCGGGCGACCGGAGCCGCCGCCGAGGGTCGCCCGGGAGTGCGGGAAGAGCGGCGCGACCCCGCGCTCGGCCGACAGCTGCAGGTAGGCGTTGGTGAAGGGCAGCCCCGAACCGATCAGGGTGGCCTCGTGCTCGATCAGCAGGTCGGCGCAGGCCACCGGGTCGAAGACCGCGCTCATGATCAGCGCGTGGCCCACCAGCAGCGCATCGAGCATGTGCGCGATGCCGCCGACGTGAGCGACGGGGACGAACTCCGCGAGCCGGTCGGCCTCGGTGAGCTCCAGGTTGACAACGAACGTACGCGCCGCGGCGATCAGCCCGGCGTCGCTGTGCTTGACGCCCTTCGGCGCGGCGGTCGACCCGGAGGTGTAGAAGATCCAGCCGACCGCGTCGGGGTCGGTACGCGGCTCGGGGATGCTCCCGGGGTCGCCGACCGGCCAGTCGCCGTCGTCGACGACGAGCACGTCGAGGCTGTCGACACGGTCCTGCACCTGCTTGGCCATGGCGGCGTGGTCGAAGCCGCGGTAGCTGCTCGGCACGATCAGCAGCCGGGCGCCCACCTGACGGGTGATGAACTCGACCTCGGTCGCGCGCAGCATCGGGATGATCGGGTTCTGCACCGCCCCGATCCGAGTGAGTGCGACCGAGAGCGCCATCGACTCCACGCTGGTCGGGAGCTGCCAGGAGACGACGTCGCCGTGGCGTATGCCCCGCTCGATCAGGCCCGCCGCGACCTCCGCGGCCAGGTCTCGGAACGCCGCGAAGGTCACGTGTCGGCCATGCTCGTCGACGGCGAACTCGGCGTCGGGGGTGAGCTCGGCCCGGTCCTGGGTGAGCTGCCAGATGGTCGTGCTGGAGAGGCCCGCCGGGCTCTCGGACAGCGCCTTGGTGAGGTTGTCGGACATGGTCACCGTCCCACCGCGCTGAGCTCGGCGGCGATCTCGCGCTTGAGGATCTTGCCTGCCGGGCCGAGCGGGAGCTCGGTGCGGAACTCGAAGCGCCGCGGCTGCTTGTAGCCGGCCAGCTTCTCGCGGCACAGCGTCTGGATCTCGGTGCCGAGCTCCTCGGTGTCGATCTCGCCGCGCGGCACCATGACCGCGACCGGGGTCTCGCCCCACTCCGGGTCCTGGACGCCGACGACCGCGACCAGGTCGATGGCCGGGTGCTGGCCGATGACCCGCTCGATCTCGCCGGGGTAGACGTTGAAGCCGCCGGAGATGATCATGTCGGTCTTGCGTCCGGTGACGTGCACGTAGCGCTCCTCGTCGAGGAAGCCGAGGTCGCCCGACCACAGGCCCTCGGGCCGGAAGGTCCTCGCAGTGGCCTCGGGCAGGTTCCAGTAGCCGACCGCGGAGGCGTCGCTGACGATGACGATCTCGCCGATCTCCCCGGTGGGCAGGTCGTTGCCGTCCTCGTCGACGATTCGGATCGAGCACATCGGCGTCTCCTGGCCGCACGAGGTCAGGATCGACGTCTTTCCGGCGACCATGTCGTGGTGGTCCTGCGGGGTGAGGATCGTCGCCTGCCCCCCGCACTCGGTCAGGCCGTAGCGCTGCTGCATCTCGCAACCGAGCAGCCGCATCGCCTTCTCGGCCAGCCCCGGCGGCACCGGCGCCGATCCGTAGCTGATCCGGCGCAGGCTGGACATGTCCTGCTCTGGCCCCTCCTCCAGGATGCGGAGGGTGCGTTGGAGCATCGTCGGAATGAAGGTCGTGAAGGTGATCCGACTGCGCTCGATCTCGTCGATGACGGCCTGCGGGTCGAATCGGTGGTGGATCACCATCGTCTGCCCCAGATAGGTCCATGACAGCGTGCGCACCATGCCGCCGGCGGTGAAGAACGGCGTGGTCGCGAGGTAGATGTCGGACCGGTTCGCCTCGGTGACGATCGTGGTGTCGACGACTTGGGCGAGCATGTTCTTGTGGGTGTTGACCACGCCCTTGGGGCGCCCGGTCGTGCCGCTGGTGTAGAGGATGAACTGCGGGTCCTCGGGCACCAGCTCGGCAGGGGTCGGGTCCGTCGTGGGCGCCCCGGCCAGCGCCGACTCGTAATCGGTGCCGACCTCGCTGCCGCCGATCTGGACGACCGCGTCGAGCGACTTCAGCTCCGCGCCGAACCGCTCCACCTGATCGCTGTGGATCACCGCGGCCCGCGCGCCGGAGTCGTCGCGGGCGTAGGCCAACTCGTCGGCCGCCAGCCGGATGTTGACCGGCACCGCGATGAACCCGGCCTTCGCGAGCGCGAAGACGATCTCGGGCCACTCGACGGTGTTGCGGGCGATCACCAGGACCCGGTCGCCCTGGCCGAGGCCGGCCCCGGCCAGGTGGTTGGCCAAGCGCCGGGCGCGCTCATCGACATCGGCCCACGTCAGCGTGCGACCGTCCACGACGATCGCATCCTTGTCCGGGACGCGGCGGGCATTGTTGGTCGAGATCTGACCGATCAGCACGGGCTGCCTCACATTCTGGTTCGTTTGGGGTTGGCCGGCTGGTCAGATCAGGAAGGCCAGGGTGTTGACGGGACCACCGGCGCTGACCAGGTGGACCGTCTTGTTGACCAGGCGCAGGCCCTCCGGCGTACGCCTGACCTTGTGGACGACCCGACCGGCCCAGACCCGCTGCTCGTAGCGGTATTCGAAGAGGGCGAAGTTGGAGGCGACGGTGACGGTGGACTCGTCGGCGTCGAGGACCTCCATGTTGCTGAGCAGCCGGCGCATCACCGAGGGCGGCGTCTGGGAGTGCCGGTTGCCGGTGTTGAGTTGGGCGACGCGGCTCTTGATCCGGTTGCGGTTGTCGTAGATGTAGGAGAGCTTCATCTTCGGGTCGTCGTCGGGGTGCATCGGCACCCAATAGAGGGCGTCGTCCTCCCAGAGCTCCTCCCACTCCGAGTAGCGGCCCTCGTCGGCGAGCCGGGCCTCATAGAAGAGGTATGCGGCGACGTCGGCATCGGGTGCCGGCAGCGGCCCGGGGGCGGCCACCTGATTCCGCGGGTAGGCGGGCTGGTCCTGAGCTGCGATCATCGTCATGACGCGGGGATCTCCTGTCCTACGACGCTGGCCCACTGGCGGTAGAAGCCGCGCTGCGGGGTCTCGGCGCTCTTGTCGCTGTTGACGATCCCGGTCTCGTCGGTGACGTCGGTCTCGAGGCCTCGGGAGAGCTCGAGCCACTCCGGGTTGCGAGCTGCCAGGCCCGCCTGGTTGCGCATGCCGATCTCGCCGTCGTCGGCGATGAGGAAGCCGGCCGGGCCCATCGCGCCCTCGGATCGGCGCATGGTGCGCTGGTTGAGCTTCTCCTGGCCCGGGATGACGACGGCGGCGGTGTAGGCGATCGTCTCGTCGGTGGCGATCGGCTCGACGTACATGACGTTCATCTCGGCGAGGAACAGGTTGGGCCAGATCAGGGTGTGCGCGGGGCCGACGACGAGAGCATCGTGAGTCTTCTCTGGACCGTGGGCCGCCTCCAGCGCCTCGACGTACTCGGGGAGCTTGGCGCGCGGGATCCGGCCGTACCAGACGAACTCCTCGTCGAGCTTGCGGTACTCCGCGGAGTAGTCGATCTCGGAGTGGCCGCCGCCGAGGTCACGGACGACCGTCTTGACCTTCGCCGGGACGTGGGAGACCTTCGCGGGGCGGATCGCGTCGTAGACCGAGGCGTGGGTGAAGAGCGCGTGGTAGCCGTCGACGTTGTTCTCCACGACCATCTTCCAGTTGGCGTGGTGGTGGTGCTTCATCCAGCCCCGGCTGAGGTCGATCTTGCCGGTGGGCGAGAGGTCGAGAACCCGGTCGATCGCGCCCATCGCGGCACCCAGGTGCTCCTTGAGCGAGATGCCCTCGGGAGCGAGCGACGCGAATACGAAGCCGCCGTAGCTGTCGACCCGGGGGGCCTCGGCCATGCCGAGCTGCTCGCGCACCTTGGCGAACTCCTCGCCGTAGCCGCCGCGCATCGGCACCGCCATCAGGGAGCCGTCGTTGCTGAAGGTCCAGCCGTGGTAGGGGCAGCGGAAGGAGGTCGCGTTGCCCGACTCGGCGTTGCACAGCCGGTTGGCCCGGTGGCTGCAGCGGTTGAGCAGCACCCGGATCACGCCGTCCTTGCCGTGCGAGACGACCACCGGGTCGCGGCCGATCCGGCGAGTCAGGTAGTCGCCCTCCTCCGCCACCTCGCTCTCGTGGGCGACGTAGACCCACCCGGTGCGGAAGATCGTCTCCATCTCCCGGTGAAAGATCTCCGGGGAGGTGTAGACCGACCCGTGCACACGATGGTTCTTGACGATCGTCGAGACGTCGAACGCCCCGGTGGTCGGGACCTCTGGGTCCGTTGTGGTCATGGGGTGACCTCCGATGTGGATGGGGTGGTGAGTGCTGCTGCTGGGATGGAGACCCCACCCAGCTCGCGGAAGACGACGGCGACCGGGTCGCCGATGCGTGGGAGACCCGGCGGTGCGGTGCGGGTCGTCATGATCAGCCGGTGTCCGCTGGAGAGCTCGACGTCGAGCACCGGGTAGGGCTCCTCGGCGACCACCAGCCCCGGCTCGCGGCGGTGGACGCGGGTCGCGGAGTGGACCGTCCCGGCCGGCTCGACCGGGCGCCAGGCGATCTCGTCGGCACCGCAGCCGTCACAGACCTGCTGGTCGAGGTCGAGCGGCGTGCCGCACTCGCCGCAGAACGGCAGGGCGAGTACGCCGTGGGCGGCCGCCTCGTACAGCGGGGCGAGCAGGTCGCCCTCGACCTGCGGGGCGAGGGTTTCGCTCAGGAGCCAGTCGGTCGTCATGCCGCACGTTCCAGGATGAGGGCCGCGTGATGGTCGATGCGACCGCCGATGCCGCCGACCAGGGCGGTGGCGGCGCCGTCGACCTGGCGCTCTCCGCCCTCGCCGCGGAGCTGGACCAGCGCCTCGGCCAGCGGAGTCATGCCCTGGAGGTAGAAGCCGGAGAGCTGGCCGCCGCCGGTGTTGGTCGGCAGCGCTCCCCCGCGACTGGTCTCGCCGGACGCGACGAACTTGCCGGCGGGCACGCCTCCGGTGAGCGCGTACTCCTCCAGCAGCATCAGGGTGACCACGGAGAACGGGTCGTAGAGCTCAGCGACGTCGAGGTCGCCGCGAGTCATCCGGGCGGCGTCGAGCGCATCGTCGACCGCCCGGCGACCGCCGCCGAACCAGGACTCTCGGCCCGCTCGGCGGTGGCGTACGGGGTGCGCGCGGCCGGTGCCGCGTACGTTCACCCGGATCGGGTTGCCGAGGCCGGGGTCGCCGGTGACCACGACAGCGACCGCGCCGTTGACCGGGCGGGCGCAGTCGAGCCGGCGCAGCGGCTCGGCGATCATCGGCGCGGCGAGGTAGCCCTCGGCGTCGAGCGGCTTGCGCACCACGGCCGCGGGATTGCCGAGCGCCCAGGCGCGGGTGGTCACCGCGACGGCACACAGGTCCTCGGGAGTGCCGCCGCTGACGTGCATCCAGCGCTGGGCGAGCAGGGCGTAGGTCGGCACCGAGCCGAGCACGCCGGAGGCACGTTCCAGGCCGCGTACGCCGGACTGGCCGCCGCTGTGGGCGTAGGTCGAGCCGGCGCCCTTGCCCTGCACCAGCGGCGCGTCGGCGAAGACGCAGACGACGGTGCTCGCCGCCCCGGTCGCGATGGCCAGGGCGGCGCGCTGGATCATCGCGATGGTCGTGGCGCCCTTGATCTCGACGTGCTCGAGCAGGCGCAGGTCGCCGAAGCCGCCCTGGGCGGCGAAGGTGACGCCGAGCCGGTCGGGGCGCACGCCCTGGGAGGTGCCGACCAGCAGCCCGTCGACGTCGGCGCGGGTCAGCCCGGCGTCGGCGAGCGCCAGGCCGACGGCCTCGCGGGCGAGCCCCTGCGGCGTACGCCCGGGGGTCAGCGACATCTCGGTCATGCCGAGCCCGACCAGGGCCACATCGGCGGAGGTCACTGCACGCCTTCGGGTTCGCCGGTGGGTTCAGGACGCGGGGTGCGCTCGTCACGGTAGGCGCCGACGCGCATCCACTCCACCCGGTCGTCCGGGGTGGCCTGGGTCAGGCAGGCGAGCTCGAGCGGGGACAGGAAGATCTGCTCGCCCGTCTCGACGTCCTCGACGAGCAGACGCGGGCCGTTGCCCGTGGTGTCCAGCGAGACGCGGACGACGGCGAACTCGTTGGCCAGCGTCGCCAGCTCCTGCCGGATGACCGGGCGGATGCGCTCTTCCTGCGTCATTGCGTCTGCTGACCTACTCACTGGAACTCATTGGATCGATGGCTCTCATGTTTTATCGCATACGACTGTCAGAAACAACCCCCAGTGAAGCAATGGAGACAGACCGCGACGAGGTCCCAATGCCCGCCAAAGACTGGCCAAACAGGCGGAGCGACGGCAGACTACGACTGAGACGTACTATTAAGACGGAGTCGTCAGATTGAGACTCGCGCCACAGGCCGTGACGCACCCGATACCGGAAGGTTCACCGATGAGCGAGACCACGTTGAGCACCGCTACGACCACTCAGACCGCCACCGATCAGCCCGCGGACCACCGCAGCATCTGGGGATTCCTGCGTGAGCTCGACTTCCGGCAGGGCTTCGTCGAGGTCGGCGGCGTCCGCACCCGGTACGCCGAGGCCGGCTCCCCCGACCTGCCGGCGGTGATCATGCTGCACGGCACCGGCGGCCACTGGGAGACGTTCGCACCCAACCTGGCCGCGCTCTCCGAGCACTTCCACTGCATCGCCGTCGACATGGTCGGCAACGGCTTCTCCGAGAAGCCCGACTACGACTACGAGATCCCGGTCTACGTCCGCCAGGCCCTCGGCGTGCTCGACCACTTCGGCATCGAGAAGGCACACTTCATCGGAATGTCGCTGGGCGCATGGGTCTGCGCGGCCACCGCCGTATCCCACCCGGACCGAGTGGATCGGATGATCCTGATGTCGCCGGCCGGGCTGATCGCCACGGCCTCCAACATGGCCCGGATCCGGGCCGAGCGCACCGCCGCGGTGCAGAACCCGACCTGGGACTCGATCCACAAGGTCTTCGCCCATCTGATCGCCGAGGAGGCCAACCGCCTCCCCGACCTGATCGCGCTGCGCCAGGCGATCTACCGCCGCGACGACACCCGCGAGACCATCGACCGCCTGCTGATCCTGCAGGACGCCGAGGCTCGCGATCGCAACCTCATCCCCGAGGAGGCGTGGAAGACGATCCAGACCCCGACGCTCGTCGTCGCGGCGGGCAAGGACCACAGCGAATACATGAGCACGGCGCGCACCGTCTCTCGGCTCATCCCCGATTCCGACGTGCTCGAGATGCCCGGCGTGGCCCACTGGCCGCACTTCGAGGACCCGGCCACGTTCAACCCGGCCGCGATCGCCTTCCTGTCCAAGTGAGCGCCCCGATGCTTCCCGAGACCATCGCCGAGTGCGCGCAGCGGCTCTACGAGGCCGAACAGGCTCGCAAGCCGATCCGTCAGCTCTCGCTGGACTTCCCCGAGATGACGATCGAGGACGCGTACGCCGTGCAGCGCGCGCTCGTCGACCTGAAGGTCGCCGACGGCCGGGCCGTTCGGGGCCGCAAGATCGGGCTGACCTCGAAGGTCATGCAGCGGGCGGTCTCCATCGACGAGCCCGACTACGGGGCCATCTTCGACGACATGTTCTTCGACGACGGCGGCACGGTCCCGGCCGGCCGGTTCATCCAGCCGCGGGTCGAGGTCGAGCTGGCCTTCGTGCTCGGTGCGGACCTGACCGGTCCCGGCGTCACGCTCTACGACGTGCTGCGCGCCAGCGAGTACGTCACCCCGGCACTGGAGATCCTCGACGCCCGGGTCCAGATGAGCGACCCGGAGACGGGCCACCTGCGTACCATCGTCGACACCATCGCCGACAACGCAGCCGATGCGGGCATCGTGCTCGGTGGCCGGGTCGTACGCCCGCACGACGTCGACCTGCGCTGGGTCTCCGCCCTGCTGCTGCGCAACGCCTCCATCGAGGAGTCGGGCGTCGCCGCCGCGGTGCTCAACCACCCCGCCAACGGCGTCGCCTGGCTGGCCAATCGGCTCGCGCCCCACGGGGTGTCGCTGCAGGCGGGCGAGGTGATCCTCGCCGGCTCGTTCACCAAGCCGGTCTTCGCCCTGCCTGGCGACACGTTCGTTGCCGACTACGGCCCGCTCGGCACCGTCTCGTGCGCCTTCGCCCGTGAGGAGCTGTCATGAACCGCTGGCTCGAACGACTCGGCGAGCGACCCCAGGCCGGGATGTGGATCGCATCGGGAAGCGCCTACACCGCGGAGATCTGCGCCGGTGCGGGCCTGGACTGGCTGATGCTCGACCAGGAGCACGTTCCCAACGACCTACGCTCGACGCTGGCCCAGCTCCAGGCGGTGGCCGCCTACCCGGTCGAGGTGCTGGTGCGCCCGGCCGTCTTCGACCCGGTCGCCATCAAGCAGCTCCTCGACCTCGGGGTGACCAACCTGATCGTGCCGATGATCGAGTCGGCCGACGAGGCCAGGGCCGTGGTCGCGGCCACGCGCTATCCACCCGAGGGGATCCGCGGGGTCGGCAGCGCGCTCGCACGAGCCTCGCAATGGAACCGGATCTCCGACTATCTGACGACCGCGTCCACCACACTGAGCGTCACCGTCCAGGTGGAGTCGGCCGCCGGTCTCGACGCCCTGCCCCAGATCCTCGACGTCGACGGGATCGATGGGGTCTTCATCGGGCCCGCCGACCTGGCCGCATCCCTCGGCCGCCTCGGCCAGCCCGAGCATCCCGATGTCGTCGCCACGATCGAGCGCACGATCGCGACGATCGCCGCCTCAGGCAAGGCTGCCGGGGTCAACGCGTTCAACGAGACGATCGCCCGTCGCTACCTGGCCGCCGGCGCCCGCTTCGTCCTCGTCGGAGCTGACGTCACCCTGCTGGCCCGCGGCGCCGAAGGACTGGCGAAGCAGTATGGATCTCTTTGACCCCAGGACTGTTATCTGACGCTAATGTCACTTAGAGTGTTCCTATGTCCCCCGGACCGAGAGGGTCCGTTGCCTGGAAGGTCTGCCGATGGATTTGGACTTCACGAAAGAACAGGTGGAGTTCCGTGAACGGGTGCGCACCTGGCTCACCGAGAACAAGCCCCGCGAGCCCCGACCTCGCGACGACGCCGGAATACGCGAGTACGACCTCGCCTGGCAGCGTACGCAGTGGGAGGGCGGCTGGGCGGGCATCGCCTGGCCCACCGAGTACGGCGGTGGCGGGCTCACCCTGCTCCAGCAGCTGATCTGGTACGAGGAGTACGCCGCCCAGGGGTTCCCCGGCATCGACGCGTGCTTCGTCGGGCTCAGCCACGCCGGCCCGACCCTGATGCTGCGCGGCAACGAGGAGCAGAAGTCCTTCCACCTCCCTCGCATCCTCAAGGGCGAGGTGATCTGGTGCCAGGGCTTCTCCGAGCCCGAGGCCGGCTCCGACCTGGCCGCGCTGCGAACGAAGGCGGTCATCGACAACGACCACCTGGTCGTCAACGGACAGAAGATCTGGACCAGCTCGGCCGCCTGCGCCGACTATCAGGAGCTGCTCGTACGCACCGACAGCACCGGGTCGAAGCACCAGGGCATCACCTGGGTCATCTGCGACATGCACACCCCGGGGATCGAGGTCCGCCCGATCAGGACGATGGAGGGCGGCGCGGAGTTCTGCGAGGTCTTCTACGACGACGTACGCATCCCGCTGGCCAACGTCGTCGGCGACGTCGACGACGGGTGGAGCGTGGCCATGTCCACGCTCTCCTTCGAGCGCGGCACCGCGTTCACCGCCAACCAGGTCAGGCTCGCGAAGGTGGTCGAGGACCTCATCGACTTCTCCCGCGACCACACCGGACCCGACGGGCGCCGGCCGGCGATCGCCGACGACGAGATCGCCCGCCGACTGGCCCGGGCACGCGCCTCGGTCGCGTCGCTGCGCGCGATGACGTACGTCGGCATCTGCCACACCATGAAGGCCGACACCCCAGGCCCGCGCGGCTCGATGCTGAAGCTCTACTACGCCGACCTGTGCAAGGAGATCGCCGCGCTGGCGATGGACATCGTCGGGGCCGACGCGCTGCGCGGCTCGTCGCGGTGGGACCAGCACGGCTGGGTGGGCAACTACTTCTACTCCTTCTCGCAGTCCATCGGCGGAGGCACCTCCGAGATCCAGCGCAACATCATCGGGGAGCGCGTCCTCGGTCTGCCGCGATGAACGGCACTAGGAAAGAGAGCTGACATGGACCTCCTCCCATCAGTTGACCAGCGCGAGCTCATCGCCGCGGCCACCGACTTCCTGGAGTCGCGGATGCCGATCGAGGCCATCCGGACACGCGACGGGCAGCCGTCCGCCGTCGACGCCGCGGCCTGGCGCGAAGGCGCCGAGATGGGCCTGCTCACCCTCGGCCTCGCCGAGGCGCACGGCGGCTCCGGCCTCGGCCTCGATGACGAGGCGCTCCTCTTCGCCGCCCTCGCGGAGCATCTGGCGCCCGGACCGTTCCTGGCCTCCACGCTCGCCGCCCGGGTCGCGGCCGGGTGCGGCGACACGGAGCTGGCCACGCGGATCGCCGACGGCTCTGCGATGGTCGGGCTCGCCGAGCTCCGCGGAGACGGCGAGATCGGGCCCGAGGGCATCAAGGGCACCTTCGACCTCATCGACTGCGTCGGTGTCGGCCAGGTCCTGCTCGTCACCGAACAGGGCGCCGCGATCGTCGAGACCGGCGACCTCGGCGAGATCGAGGAGCTGATCCCCTCCGATCCGGGCATCCGGCTGGCCACCGCGAACGCGGCCGCGGCACCCGTACGCCACTGGCTGCCGAGCGAGGCCGACCCGATCTGGCTGCGAGCGGTCGTGCTGACCGCTGCCGGGCTGTCGGGGCTCGCCTCCGCGGTCACCACGATGGCCACCGAGCACGCGAAGCTGCGCGTGCAGTTCGGCCGCCCGATCGGTGTGCACCAGGCGATCAAGCACGCCTGTGCGGACATGGCGGTGGCATCGGACGCGGCCATGTCGCAGACCCTCTTCGCCGCCGTCTGCGTCCAGACCGGACGCCCCGACGCGCTCTTCCAGGCCCTGGCCGCCAAGACGGTCGCCGCCAGAGCGGCCGTCGACAGCGCCGCTGCGACGATCCAGGTGCATGGCGGCATGGGCTACACCTACGAGCACGACGCGCATCTCTTCCTCAAGCGTGCCCACGTCATCAGCCATCTGTTCGGCGAGCCGACGCATGTCCTCGCCGAGCTTCTCGAGCAGGGAGCACCCCAGTGAACCGCAGAGTCGCCATCGCCGGTGTCGCGCTGTCCGACGTCGGCCGAGTGGATGACAAGAACCCCTACGAGCTGATGGGGCAGGCCAGCCGCCGGGCCCTGGCCGAGGCCGGGCTGCGCCCCGACCAGGTCGACGGGCTCGGCTCGACCAGCCAGGGCACGCTGCCCCCGACCGACGTCGCGGAGTACCTCGGCATCCGGCCACGCTGGATCGACTCGACCTCGGTCGGCGGCGCCTCCTGGGAGGTCATGCTCGCCCACGCGGCCGACGCGATCGCGGCCGGTCACGCCGACGTGGTGCTGCTGACGTACGGCTCCACGGCGCGCGCCGACCTGCGCAAGGGGCTTCGCACCGCCAACATCAACTGGGGCTCGCGCGGACCGCTGCAGTGGGAAGCGCCGTACGGGCACACGCTGATCTCCAAGTACGCGATGGCGGCCCGTCGCCACATGCACGAGTACGGCACCACGATCGAGCAGCTCGCCGAGGTCGCCGTCTCGGCCCGGTTCAACGCCCAGGACAACCCCGAGGCGATGTACCGCGACCCGATCACGGTCGAGGACGTGCTCTCCGGTCCGATGATCGCCGACCCGTTCACCAAGCTGCACTGCTGCATCCGCTCCGACGGCGGCGCCGCGGCCGTGCTCGTCGCCGAGGACCGGGTCGCCGACCTGCGCTCGGACCCGGTCTGGTTCCTGGGGGCGGGCGAGGCGACGTCGCACATGCTGACCTCCCAGTGGGAGGACATGACCGTCGGACCCGCCTCGGTCACCGGGCCCCTCGCCTTCCAGCGGGCCGGCCTGACCCCGGCCGACGTCGACGTCGCCGAGATCTACGACGCGTTCACCTACATGCTCCTGCTGACCATGGAGGACCTCGGTTTCTGCGAGAAGGGCGAGGGCGGCGCGTTCGTGGAGAAGGGCAACCTCCGCCTCGGCGGCAGCCTGCCGACCAACACCGACGGCGGCGGCCTCTCCGCCTGCCACCCCGGTCAGCGCGGGCTCTTCCTGATCGTCGAGGCCGTCCGCCAGCTGCGCGGCCAGTCCGGGCCACGGCAGGTCCCCGACGCCAAGATCGCGTGCGTCAGCGGCACGGGCGGCTGGTTCTGCTCCAGTGGCACCGTGCTGCTCGGCTCCGAGCGGCCATGACCACGGCCCCGGCTCGGAGCGCGGCGCCGCTGGAGGTCGCGGAGTTCGCCAGCACCCGGTCGCTGCTGGAAGCGGCTGCGAAGGCCTACGGCGAGCAGGACGCGTACGTCGAGCCCGACGGCTCGCGGATGAGCTTCGCGTCCTGGGCGGGTCGGGCACGCGCCGTCGCCGCGGCATTCGATGCCCGCGGCGTCGGCAAGGGCGATGTGGTCGCCCTGATGCTCCCCGCCGGGATCGACTACGCCGTCTGCTACGCCGCGGCGGCGATGATCGGCGCGATCACCACCGGCCTCAACCCCCGGCTCGGGCCGCGCGAGGTCGCCGCCATCCTGACCAGGGCCGCGCCCGCGCTCGTGGTCCGCGACGAAGCGGCCCGGCTACCGCCGGTGCCCGACGGCATCGAGGTCCTGGCCCGCTCGGCGCTGCCGGGGGCGGATGCTGCGGCGTACGTCCCTGACGTCGAGGTCACCCGCCAGGACCCGGTCGCGATCATCTTCACCAGCGGCACCACGGGGCTGCCGAAGGGCGCCTGGTTCGACGGCGACAACATGGCCGCCTTCTCCCGCGCCGCGGGGGTGATGAGCGCACCGTACGACCGGCGGCTGACCGCGACCCCGTTCGCGCACGCCGGCTACATGGCCAAGCTCTGGGACCAGCTCGTCTGGGGCATCACGCTGGTCGCCTCCCCCATACCCTGGTCGGCCGCGCGAATGTACGAGGTGCTCCGCGCCGAGCGGATCACGGTCGGTGGCGGCGTACCCACGCAGTGGTCCAAGCTCCTCGACCAGTCCGGCGTGAGCCGCGAGACCCTCCCCCACCTGCGCGTCGGCATCGTCGCGACCGCCCCGGCGCCACCCGAGCTGGTCGAGCGCACCGCGGCCCGGATCGGCGTACCGCTGGTGGTGCGCTATGCGATGACCGAGTCGCCGACCATCTGCGGCACCGAGCCCGGCGACCCACCTGGCGTGCTGTTCCGCACCGTCGGCCGGCCCCAGGCCGGGGTCGCGGTCCGGGTCACCGACGAGGCCGGACACAGCGTGCCCGTCGGGAAGGTCGGCCGGGTCCGTGTGCTCAGCGACTGCGTCATGCGCGGCTACTGGCGAGAGCCGGAGCTGACCGCCGCCGCCTTCGACGAGGACGACTACCTGATCAGCAGCGACCTCGGCCGGTTCACCCCCGAGGGCAACCTGCAGCTGGTCGGGCGCACCGGCGACCTCTACATCCGCGGCGGGTTCAACGTCTACCCGCTCGAGGTCGAGAACGTCCTTGCCGACCACCCCCGAGTACGCCAGGTGGCGGTCGTCGGCGAGCCGACCCCCGTGATCGGCGAGACCGGAGTCGCCTTCGTCGTCCCAGCCGATCCCGCCGCCCCGCCGACGCTCGACGACCTGCGGGTGTGGAGCAAGGCGCGGCTGGCCGATTACAAGGCACCGGACCGGCTCGTGCTCCTCGAGGAGCTCCCCACGACCGCGATGCAGAAGACCGACCGCGGCCAGCTGCGCGCCCATCTCCAGGCCCACCCCGCGGGCCCCCGTCCCACCAAGAAGGAGTGAGAGCCTTGCGCATCCACATCGACATCGACCAGTGCGACGGTCAGGGACAGTGCAACCTCCAGGCCGCCGACCTGTACCTGATCGACGACGACGGCTTCGCCGCTCGCGCGGACTTCGAGGTGCCCGGCGGCTCCGAGGAGGCTGCGGAGCGCGGCGCCGCCAGCTGCCCGATGGCCGCCATCGACGTCCTGACGGACTGACGGACTGACGTCGTGACGGGTCTCGGCTTCGGCCTCTTCCAGCCTCAGCTCAAGACCGACGTCGCCTCCATGATCTCCGCGGCGCAGGCCGCGGAGGCGTACGGTTTCGACTCGTTCTGGGTGATGGACCACCTGCTCGCCCCCGGCGCCCCACCCTGCGACACCCTGGAGAGCTGGACCCTGCTCACCGCCCTCGCCACCTCCACCTCCACCCTGCGGCTCGGCCACCTCGTCGGCTGCGCGCCCTTCCGGCACCCTTCGCTGCTGGCGAAGATGGCGGCCACGTTCGACCGGGTCAGCGGCGGCCGGCTCGAGCTCGGCCTGGGCTGGGGCTCGGTCGAGTCCGAGCTGACCGCCTTCGGCTTCGAGCCCGGCTCACGCCGAGAGCGCTCCGAGGCACTGGCCGAGACCCTGCAGATCCTCGACCTGATGTTCGCAGGGGATCCCTTCGACTTCGCGGGCAAGCACTTCACCCTCGCCGGCGCCTACGGCCTCCCCCGCCCGGTCCAGCCCCGCATCCCCGTCCACATCGGCGGTGGTGGAAAGCAGCTCACGATGCCGCTGGTCAGGGCGTACGCCGACTGGTGGAACTGCGTGGGCAGCGCCCGCGACCGCCTCGACGAGCTCGCGCCGCTGCGCGGAACGGCCCGGATCTCAGCCCAGTACGCGGTCGGCCTGGTCCACGACGAGGCCGACCGTGACGCTGTCGCCGCACGGATCGCCCGCCGGATGCCGGTCGCCGCGTGGGGCCAGCCGCTCGTCGGCACCCCCGCCGAGCTCGTCTCCCTCTTCGAGACCGAGCGGGCCCGTGGCGTCGAGCTCGCCGTCGTACGCTTCGACGACTTCGGCTCGCCAGACACCCTGCGCCGCTTCGGCACCGAGGTCATCTCCCCGCTCCGTGAGCGGTCATCCTGACCCGAGCAGGCCGAGCAACCGGCCGAGGACGTCGTCGAGCTCGCCGAGCGAGCAGGCGGCGGCGACGTAGCGGTCGGGCCGTACGACGTAGACCTCGTCGGCCGGCCGGGCGAGATGGAGGTCGCGGAGCCCGCCGTCGAAGTCGTACACGTCGATCACGTCCGTCCCACCGGGCGCCGAGCCGCTCCTTGTCTCCGGGTCGAGCTGCCCCGCCCGCCGATAGGCCGGCGGCACGTGTCCCTGCACGACCGCGCCACCGTGGGCGCGTAACCGAGCGGCGAGCCGAGGCTCGAGCGCCTCCGCGACACCCGGCACCAGACCGACCAGCGCGAGCCGGCTCCCCAGGACGTCGTCGAGCCGCACCCGAGCGCCATCCAGCCGCTGCACCATGGGCTGCGGGAACGCGCGACCCACGAGCGAGCCCTTGTCGCTGCGGGGCGCCGTGACCACGAACCCGTCGCGGTAGCGTGGCACCGGCTTGTGCTTCATCTGCAGGATGTAGTCCCTGGCCCCGGGCAGTCGCTGAGCGCCGCGGAAGAGGACGTTGCGCACCGCCTCCGTCGCCCGGCTGCGCGGGTGGTAGAGGCGTCCGATGCCGGTCGCGAAGTCCACCATCTCCCGCGCCGCCTCACGACGCTCGGCGTCGTACGACGCGAGCAGCCCGGCGCCCGCCCTGCCCGTGAGCACGAAGCCGAGCTTCCAGGCCAGGTTCGTGACGTCACGGATGCCGGAGTTCATGCCCTGGCCGAAGAACGGCGGCTGGAGGTGGGCCGCGTCCCCGACCAGGAAGACCCGGCCGGCCTGAAACGTCTCGGCCGTACGCGAGTGGTGCCAGTAGACCCGTCGCCGCAGGATCCGGGGCACGGGCGAGTCCGGGTAGAACGGCTTCATCAGCCGCTCCACGGCCTCCTCCTCCGCCATCGACTCCGGGTCCTCGCCGTCGAGGATCTCGAACTCGAAACGGCGGTGGCCGAAGGGCAGCGGGATCGTCATGGAGGGCCGCTCGGGGGATGTGTAGACGGCGGAGTACGGAGCGTCCCAGGTGTCCTCCTCGACGTCGACCACCAGCCACTTCATCGGCGCGGTCTCGCCGCGCAGGGCCACCGAGGTGGCCTGCCGGACGAAGCTCTTCCCGCCGTCGGCGCCGACGGCGTACTGGGCACGTGCCGCGAACCGCTCACCGCCCTCGGCGGCGACGACCGTGACGCCCTCGGCGTCCTGCCGCAGCTCGAGGGCGGTACAGCCAGTCCGCAGCTCCACGTTGTCGTACGCCTCTAGGCCGCACCGCAGCAGGGTCTCGAGCGTCGGCTGGAAGAACAGGTTGCGGCGCGGCCACCCGTAGGGCCGGGCGCTGGGAGCGACGTGAGCCAGGATCCGCTTGCGCGAGTCGAAGTAGCGGATCGGCGCGTTGCGTACCGCGGTGTCGAGCACGGCCTCGGCCATCCCGAACGACTGCAGGGTCCGGATCGCCTCGTCATCGATCCCGACCGCCCGCGGCTCGTCGCTCACATCCGGCTCGCGGTCGATCACCAGCACCGAGAGGCCATGGCCGGCTAGCAGGTTGGCGAGGGTCGCGCCGGACGGCCCGGCGCCGACGATCACGACGTCCCGCTCGATCGTCTGCACCGCGCTTGCTTCCATGTGCCGCTCCGCCTACGGTCGGGCGCCGCGACTAGCTGCCGAGTCGCAGGCCGGCCGCGCGGGAGCCGAAGATGTCGGTGCCCAGGACGATCCCGAGCTTGTCGGCGTCCCAGCGCTTGCCGCCGTTGGAGACCGTGGCGACCGGGGACCAGGCCTTGAGCAGGGAGATGTTCTCGCCCACCGCGCGAATGACCTGGCCGCTGACATGGCCGGCCTCGGGGCTGGCCAGCCAGGCGACCACCGGGGAGCCGAGGGAGGGGTCCTTCGGATCGAACTCGTCCTCGGCCAGCTCGCCGGGCTCGATCGCGGGCGCGGAGCCGGGCATCGATGCCGACATCCGGGTGCGGCCGCCGGGGCTGATCGCGTTGACGGTGACGCCGATCGAGGCGAGCTCGAGGCTGAGGGTCTGGGTCAGACCGACGATCGCGGCCTTGGCTGCGCTGTAGTTGGTCTGCCCGAAGTGACCGAGCAGGCCGGCGCCGGAAGTGGTGTTGATGATCCGTCCGTAGACGGGACCGCCGGAGACCTTCGACTCCGCGCGCCAGCGCTTCGCGACCGCGCGGCTGGTCAGCCAGGTGCCGCGTACGTGGACGCGCATGACGAGGTCGAAGTCGTCGACACTCATGTTCCAGATCGCCTTGTCGCGCACGATGCCGGCGTTGTTGACCACGATGTCGAGGCGACCGAGCTGCTCGTACGCCCGCGCGACCGTCTCCTCGACAGCCGCCTCGTCGCCGATGTCGCTGAAGTCCGGGACGGCGCTGCCGCCGCGGTCCTTGATGATCTGCACGACCTCGTCGGCGACCTTGCCGGTGCCTTCGCCGTCCAGCGAGGTGCCGAGGTCGTTGACGATGACCGTGGCGCCCTGCTTGGCCAGCTCCAGCGCGTGGCCCCGGCCGATGCCGTGACCGGCGCCGGTGACCAGCGCGACCTTTCCTTCGAGCAGTCCGCTCATGTGTGCATGTCTCCTTGGGTCGAAACGGTTCGGTGGATCAGCTGGCAGGGCGGAAGACGATCGCGTCGAGCTCGTCGCTCAGCGCCCGGAAGTCGACCTCGACGGCCATCCCGACACTGAGAGCCTCCGGGTCGCAGCCCTCGATGTTCGTCATCAGCCGAGGGCCCTCCTCGAGCTCGACCATCGCCGCGACGTACGGCAGCCTCTCCTTGAACGGCGGCAGATCGTTCACGTAGACGGTCGAGTAGGTGTAGAGCGTGCCGCGCCCGGAGGCCTCGATCGCCTCGACGTCCTCGCTCCAGCACGACGGGCAGAACGGCCGCGGATAATGGTGCACCTTCTCGCAAGCACGACACCGCGCGATCAGGAGGCGACCGGCCTTGGCGGCCTCCCAGTAGGGCCGGGTCGCCGACTCGACGGTGGGCAGGTCGGCGCGCGGTTTGGCACTCTGACTCATTGCGAACTCCTCACCAGCCGACGAAGTCGGCGGGCCGCTTCTCGACGAAGGCGCGTACGCCCTCCTTGGCATCCTCCGAGTAGGACTGGACCTCCTGGGCCATCGCCTCGGCGACGAACGCCCCGGTCCGGTCGGTGTCCGGGGCGTCGTTGATCAGCCGCTTGGTCAGGCCGATCGCGGTGGTCGGCCCGCCGGCCAGGCGAGCGATGAGCTCGTCGGCCGTCGCATCGAGCTCGCCGGCCGGGACCACCCGGTTGACCAGGCCCAGACTCAGCGCTTCCGCAGCGGGCAGCTTCTCCCCGAAGAACGCCATCTCCTTGGCCTTGGCAGGCCCGATCCGCCGGGCCAGCAGGTACGCACCGCCGCCGTCCATGACCAGACCGCGCTTCACGAACGCCTCGGCGAAGTAGGCCGTCTCGGCGGCCACGACCAGGTCAGCGGCGTACGCCAGGTGGGCGCCGATCCCCGCCGCCCCGCCCTGCACGACGGCGAGGACCGGCTTGCTGCAGTCGAGGACGGAGGCGACCAGCGTCTGCGCCCCGCCCATGATGGTGCGCATCGGGTCGGTCGCCCGCTTGACGTTCTTGGCATGGCCGTCGGCGAGGCGTACGACGTCCGCACCGGAGCAGAAGTGGCGGCCGTTGGCGCGCAGCACGACGACGCGTACGTCGTGGTCGGTATGCGCCTCGGTGAACAGCCGGATCAGCGTGTTGCGGTCCTCGGGGCGCAGTGCGTTCGCCCGGTCGGGACGGTTGATCGTGATGGTGAGCACGCCTGCCTCGGTGCTGTGCAGCACCGCAGCCTCCTGCTCGACAGCGGTGTCGATCACGGGGTCGGTCATCGGCGTTCCTCAGCGGGGCGTGTAGGTCGCCTGCAGGTGCTTGACCCCGTGCAGGAAGTTGGATCGCAGCAGGTCGGGCTCACCAGCGGCCGCCAGGTCGGGCAGCTCCTCGAAGAGGATCTTGAACAGCACCTGGAGCTCGAGCCGGGCCAGGTGCGCGCCGAGGCAGAAGTGTGGCCCGGCCGCCCCGAAGGCGACGTGCGGGTTGGGGTTGCGGGTGACGTCGAAGGTGTAGGGGTCCTCGAAGACGGACTCGTCGCGATTGCCGGAGTTGTAGAAGAGCACCACCTTCTCCCCCTTCGTGAGCTCCTGTTCACCGAGCATGACCCCGTCGCGCGCCACCGTGCGCCGGAAGTGGATCACCGGCGTCGCCCACCGGAAGATCTCCTCGACCGCGGAGACGGCGTACGTGTCGTAGTCGGCGCGCCACAGCTCGCGCTGCTCGGGGTGGTCGGTGAGCGCGATCAGACCGTGGGTGATCGCGTTGCGGGTGGTCTCGTTGCCGGCGCCGACCAGCAGGATGAAGAACTTCGCCATCTCGGCCGGGGTGAGGTTCTCGTCATCGGCCGCGACCAGCTGGCTGATCACGTCACCGGTGGGGTTCGCGATCCGGTCCTTGGCGAGATCCTCGAGCAGCTCGATCAGGCCGACGCTGGCCGCGGTGACCGCCTTGTTGATCCCGGCGCCGGTCTGGTCGGGGATGTACTCGGCGTCGCTGGCACCGAGGATCACGTTGGTGGCCTCGAAGATGAACTGCTCGTGCTCGCGCGGGATGCCGAGCATGTTGCTGATGATCCGCAGCGGGAGAGGCGCGGCCAGGTCGGTGACGAAGTCACAGCGCCCGTCGGTGGGCAGCTCGGAGATGATCTCGCGGACCGTGTCCTCGATGTCGGAGCGCAGTGCCTGCAACGACCGCACCGTGAAGCCGCGGGAGACGATCTTGCGCAGCCGAGCGTGCTCGGGGTTGTCCATGTCGATGATCGAGCCGCGGTACTCCCGCAGCTCGGCCGGCTGGTCGAAGATCTGGGTGCCGCCCTCCCCCGAGGTGAAGTCCTCCGGGCGGCGGCTGACCTCGAGGATGTCCTCGTGGCGCGTCAGGGCCCAGAAGCCCGACTCGCTCTGAGCGCTGACCCGGACGAACGGCCGGGGGTCCTCGCGACGGTGGCGGGCGAACGTACGCTCGCGCTCCTCCGCGTCGGCGTGCCACCAGCTGAGATCGTTGAGTGGACTCGACGCGAGCGACTCTGCTCCGGACATGTGGCAACGCTCCTGCAGGGTTGAGGTTGGACGGACGGCCGATCAGCGGCCGCCACTTCCGATTCTGGCAGTTGTGTCACTTTTTGACAAGGCCCAGGATCGGCTTTATGTGCCCTTTTGCCGACGATCGACGGGCCACCAAACTGGCGCTAATGTCACCTTCAGAGGAGGTCGCCGACGATCTCCGCCCCAGAGAGGCCGATACCCCGATGACCGACCAGAATCCCGATCCCTACCACTCCCCTGCCCTGGTGATCAGCGAGTGCCAGGTAGGCATCCTGGAGTCGGGCCGATCCGTGACCGGCAGCCTGGCCGAGCAGGCCGAGACCCGCGGCATCGTCGACCGCATCGGCACGCTCGCGAACCGGTTCCGCGAACGCGGCCTCCCGGTCGTGCACTGCCTCATCGAGCACCGCGCCGACCAGATCGGCATGCTGCCCAACTCCTACCTCGGCGCGATGGCGCTTCGGTCGAGGACGATGACCGCCGGCACGCGCGACGTGGCCGTGCCTGCCGCGCTCGGGCCGAAGCCCTCCGACATCGTCAGCAGCCGTGCCACCGGCCTGACCGCCTTCTACGGCACCGACCTGGACGCCATGCTGCGCCACTGCCGGGTCCGCACCCTGGTCCTGACCGGCGTCTCGACCAACGTCGCGCTGCCCGGACTCGCGATGGAGGCCGTCAACCGCGGCTACGACGTCGCCCTCGCCGAGGACTGCACCGCCGGCTCCTCGGCCGAGGCCCACGAGTTCTTCGTACGCAACCAACTCGCCCTTCTCGCCCGCATCACCACCGCCGCCGACGTCGCCGCCCGCCTTCCATAGGCTCCCGACGATATCGTCAGAATCCATGCCCATCAAGGCATCTGTCGCCCCACTTTGGCGTGTCGACCAACGCGAGCAGCCTAGTTGACAAAAACGCCACATCTTCTTCCATTCTGATATGACCCCAACTACATTGCGGGTACCAGCGCAGATCATGAGCGCGTGATTCAGCACCGCAGCGACCCTCTCGCGACAGTGAGCCGAGCCGGTGCGCGAAGAAGCAGACGATGTCGGTGACCCAGGATGTGACGCTCGGCGAGACTAGGATGCTGATCGACGGAGAGCTTGTCGAGGCGACATCCGGCCGAACGTTCGCCAACGTCAACCCAGCGACCGAAGAGACCATCGGCCAAGTGGCCGACGGGGCGGCGGTCGAGATGGACAGGGCGATCGCGGCTGCCCGGCGAGCCTTCGACGAGACCGACTGGTCGACCAACCATGCCTTCCGCAAGCGCTGCCTGGAGCAGCTGCAGGAGGCGCTGGAGTCGGAGCGCGAGCAGTTCCGGGCCGAGCTGGTCGCCGAGGCGGGAACGCCGGTGGTGGTGACCTACATGGCCCAGCTCGACTGGCCACTGGCCGACGGCCTGCTGTGGCCCGCCAAGCAGATCGAGCAGTTCGCCTGGGAACGCGAGCTCCCGCCGAGCAGCCTGGCCGGGATGAACAGCCGGCGGCTGGTCTGGAAGGAGGCCATCGGCGTCGTCGGCGCGATCGTGCCGTGGAACTACCCGTTCGAAGTCCTCATCGGCAAGCTCGGCCCGATCCTGGCCACGGGCAACACGGTCGTGGTCAAGCCCGCCCCCGACACTCCGTGGAACGCGACCAGGGTGGGGCGGCTCATTGCGGAGAAGACCGACATACCGCCGGGGGTGGTCAACATCGTGACCTCCGCCGACCACCTGGTCGGCGAGCTCCTCACCCTCGACCCGCGGGTCGACCTGATCTCCTTCACCGGCTCCACCGTCACCGGGAAGCGGATCATGGAGAAGGGCGCCGCCACGCTCAAGCGGGTGTTCCTGGAGCTGGGCGGGAAGTCAGCGGCGATCATCCTCGACGACGCGGACTTCGCCTCCACCGTGCCAGCCGGGATGAGCGTGTGCATGCACGCGGGCCAAGGATGCGCGATGCAGACCCGGATGCTGCTCCCCCGCTCACGCTATGACGAGGGTGTGGAGCTGATCACCGCTGCGATGCGACAGGTTCCGTGGGGCGACCCCACCGACCCGAGCATGTTCATGGGCCCGTTGATCAGCGCTCGCCAGCATGAGCGGGTCACCGGCCTGATCCGTACCGGGATCGAGGAAGGGGCGAAGCTCGTCGTGGGCGGCCCGGACCGCCCCGCCGGCCAGGACAAGGGGTTCTTCGTCGAGCCGACCCTCTTCGTGGACGTCGACAACGCGATGACGATCGCCCAGGAGGAGATCTTCGGACCCGTGCTCGCGGTGATCCCCTACGACGATGACGACGACGCGGTCCGGATCGCCAACGACAGCAGGTACGGCCTCTCCGGAGCGGTCCATGGCTCCCCCGAGCGAGCGATGTCGGTCGCCCGTCGGGTCCGCACGGGTTCGCTCTCGGTCAACAACAGCCTCTGGTACGGCGCCGACTCTCCCTACGGCGGCTACAAGACCAGCGGGCTCGGGCGACAGAACGGGATCGAGGGGTTCGAGCAGTACCTCGAGACCAAGGCCGTCTCGTTCCCCGTCCAGCCCTGATCACCACCTCCAGAGAAGGAGTCACCCCATGACCGGTCGCCTCGAAGGCAAGGTCGCATTCATCACCGGCGCCGCGCGGGGGCAGGGCCGCAGTCATGCGGTGCGGCTCGCGGAGGAGGGCGCCGACATCATCGCCGTCGACCTGTGCGAGCAGATCGAGTCCAACCCCTACCCGCTGGCCACCGCCGAGGACCTGGAGGAGACCGTACGCCTGGTCAAGGATCTCGGCCGCAACATCGTCGCCAGCAAGGCAGACGTACGCGAGCGCGACCAGCTCCGCGACGTGCTCGACGCCGGCGTCGCCGAGCTCGGCCGCCTCGACATCGTCGTGGCCAACGCCGGCATCCTGCCGATGGCGATGGGCGACCCCGACCCGCTCGACTTCGTCGACGCCACCGACGTCGACCTGGTCGGCGTGATGAACACCGTCGCCGTCGCGATCCCGCACCTGCAGGCGTACGCCTCGATCGTGGTCACCGGATCGACGGCCGCGATGCTGCCGAACACGACGGACAACCCCGCGATGGGCCCGGGCAGCGCCGGTTACGGCTGGTCGAAGAAGACGCTCATCGGCTACACCGAGCAGATGGCGCTGCACCTGGCATCGCAGCTCATCCGGGTCAACTGCGTCCACCCCACCAACGTCAACACCCACCTGCTCCACAACGACGGCATCTACCAGCAGTTCCGCCCCGACCTCGAGCACCCGACCCGCGAGGATGCCGAGCCGGCCTTCAACATGTTCCAGGCGATGCCGATCCCCTACGTCGAGCCGGTCGACATCTCCAACCTGGTGCTCTTCCTGGCCTCGGACGAGGCCCGTTACATCACCGGTCAGCAGATCCGCGTCGACGCCGGCTCGCTGCTCAAATTCCCCGGCGGCCCGGCCTGATCGACCGTACGAAGCCCGATGCCGAGTCGGCGCGTCATGATGCGCCGACTCGGCAGATCGTTGCTCAGGAGACGACGACTCGAGCGGAGGCGACGTTGGTGATCAGCCGGTTGACCTGGGTGATGTCGCCGTCGCGCTGGGAGCGTACGCGGGCGGTGACGAAGTAGGTGCCGGGCTGGTCGTAGGTGTGGGTGGTCTTGAAGGTGAGGGCAGTGTCCTGACCGCTGACCTCGTGGGCGTACGGGAAGGAGCCCCAGCCGTCCCAGTCCCACTCGACCGACACGATCGTGCCGGCGCCCGGGGGCACCTCGGTCTCGACGACGAGGTCGACCGCCTCACCGGCGGCGACCTCGGCACGGGCGCCGCCGTTCGCGGTGACCGCGATGACCGGCTGGATCCCGCCGCGCTCGGCGGCCGAGGCGGGAAGCTTGATCTGCCCGTCGACCCAGTCGAAGGCGGTGTTCGGCGGAGCCTCGCCACCCTCGGTCCAGGCGATCAGGTCGGCGAGGCCCTGCTCGATGATCGGGAAGTAGTCGATCAGCCAGGTCGCGGTGGCCCGGCTCGAGGAGTTCGGCAGGTAGGACGGCGGGATGTGCTCCGCGTTCTGGGTCCACTGCAGCCGGTAGTGGTCCGCGGCGAACTCCTCACCCCCGGTGGCCAGGACGGCGTCGCGGTAGATGAGCCCCTGCCCCGGCCACAACGAGGAGTCATGGGTGTGGTGCATCCACAGCAGCTTGCCCGAGTAGTGGCCGGTGTAGGAGACGCCCATCAGCGGTGACATCAACGGCACCGGGTGCTGGGCGTAGAGCGGCTGACCGTCGTGACGCAACGAGTCGAACTGCGCATCCTCCATCAGGTGGTGGCGGTGGAAGTAGCAGAAGGCGAGGAACTTCCGGTTGTCGACGTGCACGCCGTCGCCAGCCTCCACGCCCTCGAACCGCAGCAGGTTGGCGTCACCGTGGCCGTCGCAGGCGAACAGGTCGCCGACGGTGCTGATCGCGTAGAGCTGGCGCCCGGCGGCCTTCCCGCTGGTGAGCCTGATGCCGGCGCCGAGCCGGAAGCCGTCCGGCAACCCCTTGATCTCCAGGGCGTACGCCATGTCCATGCCGGCCTCGCCGGCCATCAGCCCGGCCATGGTCTTGGTCATCGCGTACTCGGGCCCCTCGAAGGCGGGGTCGGTGAGCAGGTCGCGGACGGTCACGATCCGGGTGACCGTGGTCTCCACGTCGATGATGTCGGGCTCGACCGCGGAGGGCAGGTCGTGGCCGATGTATCCGGGCTCGGTCCAGAAGTTCTCGAAGTACGTCGGGTCCTGTTCGACCAGGAGGTCGGCGATCGACGACCACAGCCAGATCTGGCCCATCGGGGTGAAGATCATGAACTCGTTGCCGTGCGGGAAGCCCTGCCGGTAGAGGCTGGCCAGCTCCTCGGCCCGGTGGGAGTCGAGCCCCGCGAACGGGTTGCCGCTGCCACCAGGCTGCATCGCGTCGATCAGCCGGGCCGAGGTCGCCGGGTCGCGCAGCAGCCGCTGCACGTTGAACATGCAGGCGAAGCTCATCACCTGCGCGCCCTTGATCCGCTCGGTCGCCGGGAAGGGACGTACGTCGCCACCACCCATGAACGGCATCGCGCCGTCGAAGACGTCGGGGGCGTTCTCCAGCACGAGCGGCGAGCGCCGTCCGCCGCCGCTGCCACCCCACACATAGGAGTGGTGCGGCTCCTCGCCGTAGACCTGCTTGGCGACGTACTTGGAGAAGCGGGCGCCCTCTACGGCCGCCCGCCAGCCGTAGAGGGTGGGGTCCTCGCCTCCGACGGGGTCGATGTCGTCGCCGATGTGGCCCATGTTGGTCTCGACCATGTAGCCGCCGACGCGGGTGGTGAGCGGCAGGCCGCCCATCGCCTCGCCGAGCGCGCCGCCGAAGAAGTCCTCGTGGCCGGCGTGGGCGCCCTCCATCGGCATGACCAGGCGGCCCTGCCACTGCTCCTCGGGCGGGAAGTAGAACGTGAATCGGGTGTCACAGTCGGCGAAGCCGCCGTGGATGTGACGGTGCGGGACCGGGAGGTCGCGCTCTTCGTCGAGGTCGATGTACGGAGCACCGAAGTGCCCGTCGGTGACCTGGTAGCTCGCGATGTCCAGCGAAGAGGGGGTGGTGGTCATTGGTGGTCCTTCCCTGCGAGGGCAGAGTCGGCCGGCGATGCGCCAATTGGTGCACGAGTCGGCTCTGAAGCACGTGCTTGCCCGACCGACTCTGACGCTTTCGTCAGGTGTTGTCAACGGCCCTTCGCCAGCTATCACGCAAACGTGTGAACACTGTTGACCACAGGCCAATATGTGACTACGCTCACATGCAATCCGCCCGCTTCATGCGGCGTCTGCGGGAAGATCTCGCCGCTACGATCAGCTTTGAGCGAGGAGGCACCACCTCGGCGCGACCAACTCGCCACCAAGCCGCTTCGGACCCGAACCCGCGCCATGCATGACCTGATCTGACACTTCTGATAACTTCCGCGACGGCGGAGCACTGTCGGTCGATCGCTCCCCGGATGCGCAGGACCAGGCGTGGTGGTCCATCATGCTGCGATGGGAGATCCCGTGACCGCAGCCCCGGCCCCGCGCCCGGGTCTGAGCACCGAGCTCATCGTCGACACGGCGCTTCGGCTCATCGCTCGCGATGGCGCCGACAGCCTTTCGATGCGACAGCTCTCCGCCGAGCTCGGCGTCTCGCTCGGCGCGACCTACCGCCACGTCGACAGCAAGGACGAGTTGCTCGTGCTCTGCGGACGCAGGCTCTGCGCCCGCAGCTTCCTCGAGCGCGTTCCGGGATCCGATCCGCTGGCCTGGGTACGCGACCAGGTGATGCACTTCTACGACCTGCTCCGGGCGCACCCGGGCATGGCCGACCACACGCTCTTCGCCGGCAACGTCGACCCGGATCTCTCCGCGGCCGTCCGGGCGTCGCTGGTGGAGGCGGGCCACAGCGAGGCGAACGTCGAGAAGGTCGGCCTGATCCTCACGCTCTACACCGCAGGTGCGCTGATGGCAGCCAACCGACCGACGTCGCCCCATCCAGCGAGCAACACGAGGGAGCTGATCGTGTCCGGGATCGACTTCATCCTGCGCAGCTACGCCTCCGACGAGCCGGGCAGCGCCCGCCCGTCGGAGGCGTAGAAAGGTCGTAGCGAGAAGCCGCTCAGGCGAGCGCCGCCTCCTGCTCAGCCCCCGAGGCGGCGTCCCCGTTGATCGAGAAACCGCCGTCGACGGTGACCATACTGCCCGTCGCGAAGGCCGCCTCGTCCGAGGCGAGCCAGGTGGCGGTATAGGCGATGTCCATCGGGTTGCCGATCCTGGTCAGCCGCCCACCGCCCTTGTGTCCGCCGATGTCACCCTTGAGTGCGACGACCCGGCCGACCAGGATGCAGTTGGCCCGGATGCCGTCCTCGCTGCCCTCGGCGGCGAGCGAGCGGGTCAGGCTGTTGACGCCACCCTTGGCTGCCGCGTACGCGCTGAAGCCTTTGAAACCGGCCACCGACTGGCCCGAGGAGATGTTGACGATCGAGGCGCCGTCCGCCTGCGCCAGGTGGGGCCAGGCGTACTTGCAGGCCCAGAAGAGGTTGCCCGTCAGTGTGCCGGACAGGATCGCCTCCCATTCCTCGGTGGAGTACTCGTGCAGCGGCTTCACGCTCGTGGCGACGGCGCCGGTGGGCGCGGCGTTGTTGACCAGGGTGCTGAGCCCGCCGAACCTGGCCACGGTCGCCTCGACGACCTCCCGCACGCTGGCCTCGGAGGTCACGTCGAGCTCGAAGAACTCCGCGTCGCCGCCCGCCTCCAGGATCCGGTCGACCACCTTCTTGCCCCTGTCGAGGGTGCGTCCGGTGACCGCGACCTTCGCCCCCTCGGAGGCGAAGTGTTCCGCGATCGAACGCCCGATCCCCCGCGTCGAGCCGGTGACCAGCGCGACCCTGCCATTCAATCTGTTACCCACTGCAGATCCTCTCGTACATCGCCAGTGCGCTGTGATGTCAGGCGCCCGATCTCAGGGCGCCGCGGTCTCGAGCTCCTCGCGCAGGGAGGTGCGCAGCTCCTCCATGGCAACCAGCCGGCGCCGGACCATCGCGATCGCCGACTCGGGATCGGGCCCCGCCGACCCGGCCTCCAGCCGCGCGAGCCGCTCCCGGACGAGGACGATCTCCTCGTCGAGCCGTTCGGCGGCTTCGTCCTTCGTCAGCAGGTCCTGGTCGACCCAGTCGGGAGCGTCGATGTCCTTCTCAGCCATCGTGGTCCGCCTCAGGCCCGCGGGAAGTTGTACAGCTTGCGGGCATTGAGCTCGACGATCTGGTGCGCCTCGTCGTCGGGTACGTCCTGCAGGAGCTTCGCGGCGTACTCCCGGCTGTTGGGCCAGTTGGAGTCCGAGTGCGGGTAGTCGCACTCCCACAGGATGTTGTCGATGCCGATCTGGTGGCGGCGCGCGATGCCCTCGAAGTCGTCGATGTAGCAGCCGTACATGTGCTCGCGGAAGAGGTCAGAGGGGCGGACCTCCTTGTTGACGTTCTGGTACCAGCGGTGCCGTTCCCAGGTCAGGTCGATGCGCTCGAGGAGGTAGGGCATCCAGCCGATGCCACCCTCGGAGAGCGCGACCTTGAGGTTGGGGAACTTGTAGAACACCGGCGAGAAGAGCAGGTCGGCGGTCGCGTCCATCGAGTTCGTGCCGAAGAGCGCGATCATGACCGCCATCGGCGCCTCAGGCGAGGTGATCGGCGGCTTGCCCGAGGAGCCGAAGTGCATGCACAGGGGCAGGTTGCACTCCTCGGCCGCGCGGAAGACAGGGTCCCAGTGGTCGGTGTAGAACGAGGGCAGACCCAGGCTCACGGTGTTCTCGGGGAAGGTGATCGCCTTGACGCCCTTCGCGGCGCAACGGTAGATCTCCTTGGCGGCCAGCTGCGGGTCCCACAGAGGCAGGATCATCATCGGGATGATCCGGTCGGGCGCGCTCGCGGCCCACTCGTCGAGGTGGAAGTCGTTCCAGGCCTGCACCGAGAGCAGGGCGAGCTCGCTGTCGTCGTGCTCGAGGAAGACGGTGCCGGCGAAGCGCGGAAACGACGGGAAGCACATCGCGGCCTGGACGCCGTCGATGTCCATGTCGGCCACGCGCGCCTTGATGTCGTAGCAGCCCGGCAGCATGTCGGAGTAGCGGGTCGGTTCCATGCCGTAGTCCTGCGGCTTCTTGCCGGCGACCGCGTTCAGACCGATGTTGGGGTAGATGCGGCCCTCGTAGTTCCACACCTCGGCCAGGCGCGGCGTCTTCGGCGCCGCTCCATCCTTGCCGTTGCGCGAGGCGTCGATCAGGGCCTTCGAGAGCCCCTCGTCGCCGGCGCTCTTGGACATGTCCATCTCGACGATGCGAGGGCCCTGATCGAGGAACTTCTTGGGGAGGCGGTCGCTCCACAGGTTCTTGGGCTCGATCAGGTGATCGTCCACGGAGATGAGTTGCATGTGGTCCTGGAGCGGCATGGAGCCTCCTCGATAGGGTCGGGGCAGCCCCAGGCGCAGCTGTCGCACGCGTCAGATCACGGGGCTTCTGACACCTCGTACATTAGTGAGCGCAATCACATCGGTCAATGGTGGCCGCTTGATTCACCGAAAATCGAGGCGTCTTCCGCGAACGCTCCACCGTCGTGATCCCGCCACTCTGACGGCTTGTGCAATTTTCTCAACCTCCTCGGCGGCCATCTCGTCAGCTGCGCCCGAACGCCTCCTCGATGCGGCGGTGCCGTTCCTTGACCGAATCGAGCGCCTCAGGATGCGTGATCACATAGAGGTCACGGCGGGCGATTCCGGCCAGGGCGATCTCGGCGACGGCCTCCGCACTCAGGAGGCCCGGACGGTCGGGCATCTCGTTCGTCGACGCGGCCGCTCGCGCCTCCGCACCGGGCCGGTTGCGCTCGCTGTCGGTGATGCCGGTCCGCACCATCGCCGGAAGGAGAACCCCCACCCCAAGGCTCGAGTCCCGTGCCCGTAGTTCCTGGTCGAGCGTCTCCGTGAGGGCCACGACCGCGAATTTCGATGCGGTGTATGCCGCCAGGCCAGGCCCGTTGCGCAGGCCGGCGATCGAGGCGGTGTTGAGCAGGAAGCCGTCCGCCGACGTGCTCTCGAGGAGTGGGACGAAGGTGCGCATGCCATGGATGACGCCCCACAGGTTGACGTCCAGCACCCAGGCGAAGTCGTCCTCGCTCAGCTCATGGAAGGGCGCGATCCGCGCGACGCCGGCATTGTTGATCACGAGATCCACCCGCCCGTGCCGACCGATCACCTCCCCGGCGAGCCGCTCCACGTCGGCGGCTCGACTGACGTCGGTGAGTATGCCCACGACTCCGAGCTCGGCCGCGGCGCGATCGAGCGCGGGCTGCTCGACATCGGCGATCACCACCGCAGCGCCCTCGCGACTCATCGCCCGCGCGAGCGCATACCCGATGCCTGAGGCGCCGCCGGTGACCACGGCGACCCTGCCGTCCATGGATCCCGGCTCCCTCCCCTCGGCCCCGCTCATCTCGCCCCCTCCGCGCCGAGGCCGCGCAGCACGAACGCCGCCACCTCCTCGATCTCCTCGCGCGTCGGCACCGTCTTCGTCCACAGCTGGCGGCGCATGGCACCCAGCACCAGGTCCGAGACACAGTCGGCGCTCACCTGATCACCGCCGAGCGAGATGACCGGGTCGAGCACGAGGGCACTGATCGGAGCGAGCAGCTCGGCCTGGTTCGCGCCCTCGACAGCACCCGCCTGGTGGAGGTAGCCGAGGACCGAGCGGCTGGTCTCGGCAGCATCGACGGCGCTGACCTGGCGCAGGACCATGCGCACCCAGACCCGGATCTGGTCACGCGGGTCATCGATCTCGCCCATCCGGGCACGCGCGGTCTCGGCGACCCGGAGCACCCCCCGTTCGAGCACGGCCAGAACCAGCTCGTCCTTGCTCCCGAAGGTCTTGTAGAGGGTCTGGTTGGAGATTCCTGCCGCTGCCACGATGTCCGAGACCGACGGCATCACCGGTGCGGACCGCTCGATCAGCCCGAGCGTGATCTCCAGGATCCGGTCGACCTCCTCGGCCGCCGAGCGTCGCTGGCTCTCGAGGCGGCGCTCGGTGGCCCGGGCAGCACGCTCGCCCGACCCCATGACGCTCGTTGGTGGTATATCTTTCTTCACTGAGAGTAATCCGATTCTGTTCTGAGGAGACCAATGACTTCCGGAAGCCATGAGACCACAGAGCCGAGGCATGAGGCCACCATGGGCTCGCCCTTCGACCTCTTCAGCCTCGAGGGGAAGGTCGCACTGGTCACCGGCGGCAGCCGGGGCCTCGGCCGCCAGATGAGTCTGGCCTTCGCCCGGGCCGGAGCCGACGTGATCGTCACCAGCCGGAAGCTCGAGGCCTGCGAGGAGGTCGTCGCCGAGATCACCTCGACCACCGGCCGGCGCGGTCTCGCCTACGGCTGCCACCTGGGCCGCTGGGACGAGATCGAAGGGCTGGTCGACACGGCGTACGACCGCTTCGGCCGGGTCGATGTCCTGGTCAACAACGCCGGCATGTCACCGGTCTACGACAAGGTCACCGACGTGACCGAGAGGATGTACGACAGCGTCCTCAACCTCAACCTCAAGGGACCCTTCCGGCTGACCCAGCTGGTCGGGACGCGGATGAAGGAGCAGGGCTCGGGCAGCATCATCAACGTGAGCAGCACCGGGTCGCTGCGCCCGATGGGCTCGATCATCCCGTACGCCGCGGCGAAGAACGGCCTCAACGCGATGACCGAGGGTTTCGCCGACCTCCTCGGGCCCGAGGTCCGGGTCAACACGCTGATGCCGGGGCAGTACCTCACCGACGTCGCCGCCGCCTGGGACATGGAGCACACCAACAAGATGGCCGCTCGGTTGCACCTGGAACGGGTCGGCAACCCGCCGGAGATCATCGGGGCCGCGCTGTTCCTGGCCAGTGCCGCCTCCAGCTACACCTCAGGAACGATCGTCCGCTCGGACGGCGGCATCCCGTAGACCCCTGCCGAGCCGGCGCGTCATGACGCGCCGACTCGGCGTTCTGGTCCTCAGCCGTCCTGGCCCAGCTTCTCGCGGGCGGCGGCCAGCTTCGAGGGGATGTGGTCGGTCGGCCACAGGCCGTCGGCGGCGGCGTACTCCTTGAGGACGGCACGGGCGACCTGGCGCAGGTGCACCTCGGTCGGGCCGTCGACCAGGCCCATCACCGGGGCGGTGACCCACATCTTGGCCAGCGGCGTGTCCTGGGTGACCCCCAGGGCTCCGTGCACCTGGATGGCGCGCTGGACGATGTCGTGGAGCACCTTCGGGGTGAGGAACTTGATCGCACTGATGTCCTTGCGGCACTGCGCGTAGTCCTGCGTCTTGTCGATCAGCCAGGCCGTCCGCAGGACGAAGAGCCGGAACTGGGTGAGCTGGGCGTACGACTCGGCGATGTAGGTCTGGACGGTCTCGCGCTCGGCGAGCCGGCGGCCGCGGGTCACCCGGCTCAGGGCGCGCTCGCACATCATGTCGAGGGCACGCTGGGCCAGCCCGACGGTACGCATCGCGTGATGCACCCGCCCGCCGCCCAATCGCACCTGGGCGACCTGGAAGGCCTTGCCCTCCGCGCCCAGGAGCGCGGTGGCCGGCACCCGGACGTTGTCATAGTGGATGTAGCCCTCCGAGCCCTCGGCGGCCGGCTCGTGGATGAGCGCGAGGCTGCGCTCGATGGTGATGCCAGGGTTGTCGGCCGGGACCAGGAACATCGACATCCCCTCGTGAGGGCCGGCGTCCTTGTCGGTGTAGGCCATCACGATGAAGAAGGTCGCGTAGCGTGCGTTGGAGGAGAAGAACTTCCAGCCGTTGATCACCCACTCGTCCCCGTCGCGGACGGCGGTGGTCTCGAAGCCGGAGACGTCGGCGCCTCCCTGGGGCTCGGTCATCGAGTAGCAGGAGAAGATCTCGCCGTCCAGCAGCGGCTGCAGGTACGCCGCCTTCTGCTCGGGCGTGCCGAAGTGGGCGATGATCTCGGCGTTGCCGGTGTCCGGGGCCTGAGTGCCGAAGACGACCGGAGCCCAGGTCGAGCGTCCGAGGATCTCGTTGAGCAGCGCGAGCCTGAGCTGGCCGTAGCCCTGCCCGCCGAGCTCGGGCTCGAGGTGGCAGGCCCACAGGCCCTGGTCGCGGACCTGTTGTTTGAGCGGGTCGACGACGCGGCGGTGCTCGTCGTCGAGCGGCTTGTAGTTGTCGTGCGGCCAGACCAGGTCGAGCGGCTCGACCTCCTCGCGCACGAACTCGGCGACCCAGTCCAGCTTCTTCTGGAAGTCTGGATCGGTCTCGAAGTCCCAGGTCATGACGTACTCCTGCTTTCAGCGAAGGGTGGTGGTGCGGGAAAGGGAGGCGGCGAACTCCATGAGCTCCAGGACGATGTCGCCGAAGCGGGCGACCCGCTCGTCGGCCTCGCCGTTGACGTGGCGCGCGACGCTCGCCTCCAGGACGATCGCGAGCTTGAAGCGGGCCAGGATGACGTAGTAGTCGATCTGCGAGACGTCGCGTCCGCTGACCCGCGCGTAGTGCTCGAGCATGTCGTCGCGAGACGGCATGCCGCTGTAGTCGAGGTAGCGGGCGTACTTCATCGCGTCGCCCTCGGGCGGCCAGCCGACCAGGACCCAGCCCAGGTCGAGCAGCGGGTCGCCGATCGTCGCCATCTCCCAGTCGATGATCGCCGCCAGCTCGGCCGGGGCACCGTGGCGGTACATCACGTTGGCGAACTGGTAGTCACCGTGCATGATGCCCGGTTCGAAGGTCCTCGGGGTGTGGTCGCGCAGCCAGGCGGCGGCCTCGTCCAGTCCGGGCAGATCGCGGAACTTGTACGCCGACAGGTGTGAGAGCCAGCGGTCGACCTGCCGCTCCAGGAAGCCGTCGGGCTTGCCGAAGCCCTCCAGCCCCTGGGCCTTCCAGTCGACCCTGGCCATCTTGGCGGCGCCGTCGGCGAGCTGGATCGCAAGCTCGCCTCGTGCCGCCAGGTCGGTGTCGAAGGGTGCGGCCCAGCCGCCGCCCATCGGGCTCCACCCGTCGACCAGGTCCATCAGGTAGAACGGCGCGCCGATGACGTCCAGGTCGGAGCTGACGCCGCGGAAGGTGGCGTGCGGGACGTCGGTGCCGCTGAGCGCCTGGAGCAGGAGGGCCTCACGTAGGAGAACCTTCGTCCCGGTCTCGACCTTGTGGCCCGACGGGCGACGCAGCGCCATCTTCGCGCCGCCTCGGGTGACTGCGTACAGCTCGTTCTGGGAGCCGCCCGAGAGGGGCGAGACCTCCGCCAGCTCGCCGGCGCCGGGCAGGCCCTCGGCATCCATCCACCTGCTGAGTGATTCGATGTCCATGCCTGGAAAGGTAGTTACCCTCATGGCAGAATACAATTACTCAGACCGCGTGACGAGACGAAGGAGCCTCCGTGCCACCCAGCCAGGCCAGTCCCCCGACGGCGGCGACCATGCTCGCCGCTCGCATCCACCGGCTCGGTTCGCCCGACGCGGTGCAGCTGGACACCGTCCCTCGACCCGCGGCGGGTCCCGGCGAACTGCTGGTCGCCGTGCATGCGGCGGCGGTGAACTTCCCCGACACACTCATGATCGAGGGCCGCTACCAGACCGAGACACCTTTCCCCTTCACCCCGGGTCACGAGTGCGCCGGCGTCGTCGCCGAGGTCGGCGCCGGGGTGACGGGATGGGAGGTCGGCGACCGGGTGGCGTTCCTGGCCCCCGGCACCTTCGCTGAGTACGTCGCCGCCCCTGCGGCCGCGGCGGTGCGGGTGCCGACCTCGGTCGGTTTCGCGGAGGCGGCCGCGACCTGGGTCTGCCACCTGACGGCGTACCACGCGCTGCGGTCGGTGGCGGAGGTCGCTGCCGGGGAGACGGCGCTCGTGCTCGGCGCGGGCGGCGGACTGGGGCTCGCCGCGGTCGAGCTGGCCTCGGTACTGGGCGCCACCGTGGTTGCCGCCGCCTCCTCGCCGGAGAAGCTCGCCGCCGCGCGCTCCCGCGGAGCCGATCATCTCGTCGACTACACCGCGGACGCGCTGCGGCCGGGGCTGCACGGCGCGGTCGGCAAGGGAAGGATCGACGTGGTGCTCGACCCCGTCGGCGGCAGCCTCGCCGAGGAGGCGCTGCGCGAGATGCGATGGGGCGGCCGGTTCGTCACGCTCGGCTTCGCGAGCGGGGACATCCCACGGATCCCGCTCAACCTGGTGCTGCTCAAGGGTGTGAGCATCAGGGGCCTGGAGGTGCGTACGTTCCCCGAGCACGCCCCCGAGGCATCGGCCCGCGACCGGGCGGAGCTGACCGACCTGTGGGCCGCCGGACGGTTCCACGCCCTGGTCGGCGCAACCTTCCCTCTCGACCGGACGGGCGAGGCCCTGGCGTACGTCGCCGGCCGCCGGGCCGTCGGCAAGACCGTCATCACCGTGCGCCCCGGATGAGCACGTCGGGGTCGGCCCGCGCACAGGACCGACCCCGACGATGCCCGCTCCTCTCAGGCCAGCTGGAGGAGCATGCAGCCGGCCTCGGGACCACCCCCGACCCCGACGGCGGCGAGCGAGACGTCCTTGGCGATCTGCCGCTCCCCCGCCTGTCGCCAGAGCTGGGCACAGGCCTCGTGGACGAACCCATAGCCGTGGAGCCGCCCGGCGGAGAGCTGCCCACCGTGCGGGTTGATCGGTAGCCGGCCGTCGAGGCGGTAGTTCTCCTCGTCGTCCAGGAACGGCCCGACCTTGCCGTGCTCGGTGAAGCCGAACGCCTCGATCCACTGGGTGCACAGGTAGCTGAAACCGTCATACAGGGTCGCGAAGTCGACGTCAGCCGGGGTGAGCCCGGTGGTCTCCCACATCGAAGCGGCGGCGTCGTGGGCGGCCATCGTGGTCAGGTCCGCACGCTGGTCCCAGCTGTGCCGCTCGTCGAGCGCCGCACCGGCCGCCGCGATGGAGATGGCCGGGTTGGCGAGCCCCGCGGACGCCTCGCGCCGCGACACGATGACCGCTGTCGCGCCGTCGGCCGGGATGTCGCAGTCGTAGAGCCCGAAGGGCCACGAGACCATCCGGGCGCCCAGATAGTCCTCCATCGTCATCGGCGTGCGGTAGATGGCGTCAGGGTTGAGCCCGGCGTTGGCACGCGAGTTGATGACGAGCTTGCCGATCTGCTCGCGGGTGAGGCCGAACTCGTGCATGTAGCGCTGGGCGTACATCCCGATCCAGTTCGCCGGTGATGCCGCGCCGAACGGAACCCGGAACTCCGAGTGGCCCCCGGCGCGCACCGACTTGGTGGTCAGCGCCGCGGCCCGGCCGCCGGCCTGCGCGGTCGCCTCCCAGACCGAGCGGAAGCAGAGCACGTGGGTGGCCCGCCCCGAGGCGACCGCCGCGGCCGCATCGAGCAGGGTGCCGATCTGCCCGGAGGTCTCCACTCCGCTGACGTGCCACCGTGTGCGGAGCCCGAAGGCGTCGCGTACGTCATGGGTGGTCGCGCCGACGAAGCCGCCCTCGGCGGCGACCGGACCGGGGTAGCTGGCCACACCGTCGATGTCGTCGAAGGTGAGTCCGGCGTGGGCGACGGCTCGCTCGGCCGCCTCCAGGGCGAGGTCGATGCCGGTACGACCGATCCGGCGGCCGATCTGAGACTGTCCGACGCCGGTGATGACCGCGCGGTTCTCCACGAAACTCATGCCGTCACCGGCCGGAACATCGGGAGGGCGACGTCACCCTGCTGGTCGAACACGACCTCGACCGGCATGCCGACCTCGACCGCATCGACGTCGACGTCCACCAGACAGGTGGTCAGGCGCAGGCCCTCCTGCTCCTCGAGCTCGACCATCGCCACGGCGTACGGCGGCGGGAAGGCCGGGAACCACGGGTGGTGGTTGATGGAGTACGCCGCCACCCGAGCGCGCCCGGAGGCGACCTCGGGGGACACATCGCGGCTGCGGCACTTCCAGCAGGCACCGACCGGTGGGTGGATCCACTGGCGGCACTCCTGGCAGCGGTTGATGCGAAGCTCGTTCTCGAGCCCTCCCGTCCAGAACTCTCGCGAGTCGGGCGTGACCTCGGGGAGCATCCGCCCCTGTGGTTCTGTCATGAGTCCTCCGCCTGTCGTATTTGTACTGACTGTCAGATGTTCCACGCGGCAGCACGGAACCACCACGATCTTCCGACACATTCAGTCGTAAAAGTTGTGATCACGGCCACACTATCCCAGCATCTATATGTACACTCAGTCAGAAATCGAGGTGCGGCACGCGCCTTCCAAGACGTTGAGAGGTAAGCATCGTGGTCGGTGTGATGAACGGAATCCGGGTTGTCGAGGTCGCGGCATGGACGTATGTGCCGGTGGCCGGAGCCCTGATGACCGAGTGGGGCGCGGACGTACTGAAGATCGAGCACCCGGAGGTCGGCGACCCCCAGCGCGGCCTGGTGACCTCGGGCCTGGTCCCGGCCGGCGGCGTCTCGCACATGTTCGAGCTGCCCAACCGCGGCAAGCGCAGCGTGGCGCTGGACCTGAAGACCGAGGAGGGCCACGAGCTGCTCATGAAGCTCGTCGCCACGGCAGATGTCTTCCTGACCAACTTCCGCCCCTCGGGGCGCAAGAAGCTGCGCATCGACGTCGACGACGTGCGCGCGGTCAACCCCAACATCATCTATGCCCGCGGCTCGGCGGCAGGCCAGCAGGGCCCCGAGGCGGAGCGGGGCGGCTACGACCTGACCTCATTCTGGGCGCGCACCGGCATCGCCTCCAACGTCAGCCCCGACAGTCTCGGCTTCCCGGTGACCATGCCCGGCCCGGCATTCGGTGACGTGCTCGGCGGCCTCGCACTCGCGGGCGCCGTCAGCACCGCGCTCTTCCACCGTGAGCGAACCGGGGAGGCCATCGAGGTCGACGGCTCGCTGCTCGCGACCGGCGCCTGGGCGATGGGCGGCACGATCGCCGGGGCACACGCCTTCAACCAGAAGGTCTACCCCAAGCACACCCCCGACCGCGCCCCCAACCCCCTGGTCAACTCCTACCGCACCGCCGACGACCGCTACGTCACCCTGGTGATGCTGGAGTCCGACCGGTTCTGGCCCGAGCTGACCACCGCCCTCGGGGTGCCTGAGCTGATCACCGACGAGCGGTTCGACACCCATGCCAAGCGCGGGAAGAACCACGTGGAGGCGATCGCCGAGCTCTCGGCGGCGTTCGGGAGGAAGACGTACGCCGAATGGGAGCCGATCCTGGAGAAGCTCAACGGCGCCTGGGCCAAGGTCCAGCACCCGATCGAGGTGGTCGAGGACCCGCAGATCGTCGCGAACGGCTACATCGCCGACCTGGAGGACTACAACGGCACGCCGTTCAAGCTGGTCTCATCGCCGGTGCAGTTCGACAACGCGCCGGGCGAGACCCGCCGCTCCCCCGAGCACGGCGAGCACACCGACGAGGTGCTCGGCGAGATCGGCCTGTCGATGGAGGAGATCATCGAGATGAAGGTCAGCGGCGCGATCCTCTGAGCCGGATCAACGGCGGGAGGAGACTGGCCTCCTCCCGCCGTTGCTCACACCGCGTCGGGGTTGCGGACTTCCAGCCCGAGGAAGCGGCGGGCGTTGTCACCCATGAAGTCGTAGGTGCGCTTGACGTCCATGCCCTCGGCGTACTTCCAGAAGCCCTTCGGCTCGGTCAGGCCCTCGGGGTGCGGGAAGTCGGAGCCGAACATCACGCGGTCCCAGCCGACCGTCTCGACGACGTCGGCGACCGAGCCCTCCCAGAACGGGCTGATCCAGATGTTGCGGCGGAAGACGTCGACGGGATGCTCGGGGAACGCCTGCGGCATCTTCTTGTAGAAGTCCTCGTAGTCATGGAAGAGCGGGTGCAGCCAGGCGCTGCCGTTCTCCACGCTGGCGATGCGCAGCTTCGGGAACCGGGTCAGGGTTCCGTGGCAGATCAGGCTGGTGATCATGTCGGTGATCTCGCGGTGGCCCAGAGCGATCCACCGAAACGAGCTCATCTCGGTGAAGACCTTGCTCTCCGGCGGCTCCCACATGTTGATGTAGGAGTCCAGCGGTGGCTGGCTGGCGTGCAGTACGACCGGCAGCCCGGCGGCCTCGACGGCGCGCCAGAACGGGTCGAACTCCGGGAGCGCAGGCGAGCGCCAGCCCTTCCAGTCCCGCACCGGCGCCGGCTTGATCAAGATGACCTTGGCGCCGTTGGCGAGGACGTACTCCAGCTCCTTCATCGCCTCGGACAGGATGCCGAGGTTGATCACCGGCGTCATGAACAGCCGGTCCTCGTGGGTGAAGCCCCACGTCTCCAGCATCCACTGGTTGAGGGCATGGATCATCGCCGCGCACAGCTCGGGGTCATCGGCCGCGGAGTGCTCGACGAGGTTGGCCAGGGTCGGGTAGACCATCGCCTGGTCGACCCCTTGCCGGTCGAGCGCGTCGATTCGCGGGGCAGGCGCCCGGAAGGAGGGCGCGGACTCGATGATCTGCTCGCGGGCCATCTGCGTGAGCGTCTTGCCCTCGCGGTTCTCCGCGGCGAAGAACTTCTCCCACGCACCAGGTGCCGCGACCCGGTCGAAGGTGGGGTTGGGGATGTAGTCGCGAATCTGACCGAGGATCGAGATCCGGGTCTGCCGGCCGACCTGCACGAACTGGACGGCCGAGGCGTATTTCTCGGGCAGATACCTGGTCAGCGCGTCGGGCGTCTCGTACATGTGCGAGTCGGCGTCGAAGATCGGCGCGTCCTTGAACTGGTCGGCGTCCTGGCCGGGCGCGACGGGAACGGGTTGCGACATGGCGATCCTTTCGAGGTCAACACCGGTAGGACTGAGACTAGGCGTACTTGACACAAGTGTCAACTAGCGTCCAGCCCCGTTCCCCGAGCGACATCTGGACATGCCGGGCGACATTGTTGACTTGTTCGTCAACTACGGAGTTCAATGACAAGGCCGACCGCCACCGCCGGTCCGAGCTCCGCCGGCCTCCGTGCTGCCGTTGAACTCCACCGGTGAGGTCCGCGGCGTTCCCATCCGGACCGGACCTGGAGAACCAACATGAACAGTCGACGCCTCTTCGCCGCCGCAGTGGCCGTGACCAGTCTTGCGCTGTCGGCCCTGGCGACGCCCCCGACGAGTGCTGCATCGCCCACACCCACCGACGGTGGTTACACCTCCTCGATCACGAGGACCGAACACGTCACGACCCGCTACGGCAACAGGGTCACCATCGAGCTCGAGCTGCCCGCGATCGACGGCAGAGCCGCACCCGGGAGGTTCCCGGTGGTGGCATGCCTCTGCTACATCACCGACGTGGACACCGAGGGACTCTCGCTTCCCAACGGTCAGATGTCCGACTTCGTGAGAGCCGGCTATGTCGCCGCCACCGTGCGTGTCTCAGGCAGTGGCACGAGCGAGGGAGGCCCGTGGAACCTGGCCGACCCGAAGTGGCAGCGGGAGAACTACGACGCGATCGAGTGGCTCGGCACGCAGCCGTGGTCGACCGGAAAGGTCGGCACCGTCGGCGAGTCGGGCAACGGGATGAGCCAGATCTTCACGTCCCAGCTGAGGCCACCACACCTGACGACGATGATCGTGACGGCATCCGGAGCGGACAGCTATGACACCTTGATGCCCGGTGGCATGGTGAGCCTCCAGATCGCAGCGTTCGCCTGCGGCATCCCGGGTGCGGCGACGAACCTGCTCAACGGGCTCCCGGTGCCCGTGCTCAACAACTCGCGTCCAGCGGTCTCCATCGACGAGGTCAAGTACCTGCTCGAGGCGAATGCGAAGAAGGTCCGCAGAGGAAACAACCTCAAGCCCTTCTGCCCGCTGACGCAGGGCTGGTACCAGCACCGGACCAGGGACTCCTTCTGGCGGGGCGGTCCCCTGGCGAAGGTCGACAAGGTCACCATCCCCGTGTGGGCCTGGAGCGGCTGGGACGACATCTTCAACCGTGCGATTCCCAACCTGTACGGCACCGTCGGCTCCCAGCAGAAGATGCTGGCGATGGGGCTGAACTCCCACGAGGCGCCCGGAGGCTCCTTCTTGGTCCCCGACCCGGCGGGCGGCGACGGCTTCGACCAGCACAAGCAGGCCATCGAGTGGTTCGACCATTTCCTCAAGGGCAAGCAGAACGGCATCGTCGAGCGCGTCAGGAGCGGACGCTTCGAGTACTACCTCAACGGGGCCTGGACCTGGCAGAGCGCACCGACCTATCCGATCCCAGGCACCGACTACACGAACTACTACCTCGACGGCGACGCAGGGATCTCGCGCCGGAGCGGCGCCGTGAGTGTCGGCAAGGCACCGACCGAAGACGGTTCGGACACCTACCTCTACACGCTCGCCGACGGCCTCAAGCAGTTCGCCACCGGACCGACCGAGCTCACCGACAACCTGGTGAACCCGGTCGACCCCAACAACGCGACGAACGACAACGCGGTCTTCAACAATCTCACCAACGGCGATCAGCGACTCGGACTCGGCAGCGACACGGTGAGCTACCTGACACCACCGCTGACGCGCGACGTCGAGGTCACGGGGCCGATCTCGGCGAGCCTCTTCGCCAAGACCAGCTCGCCCGACACCGACTTCGTGTTCCGGATCGCAGATGTCTTCCCGAGCAGCCCTGCGAAAGAGGCCCAGCCGGGCTTCTGGAAGTTCGTCACCTCGGGAAACCTCCGTGGCCAGTTCCGCAGCTCCTTCACCGGCTACCAGAAGCTGACGCCGATCCCGAAGGGAGCGGTGGTCAGGTACGACATCGAGGGCTACCCGACGTCGTACCTGTTCAAGAAGGGGCACCGGATCGCCTTCACCATCCGCTCCTCGAACGCGCCCCGGCTCATGCCGAACACGCATCCGGCGAAGGTGACCATCATGCACGGACCGTCCTACCCGAGCTCGGTCAAGCTGCCGGTCATCCCGGCCGGCCTGACCACGCCGATCGAGGTCGACTAGAGGCTGGTACGGCCGGCGGCGCGATCCTCAGGTCGACAGGATCGTGACCGCGGCCGTGCCGGGGGCGCCGTACAGCTGGGCGTAGCCGACCTTTGCGCCCGCGACCTGGCGGCCACCGGCACGGCCACGCAGCTGGTTGGCCAGCTCGTAGATCTGCCGCAACCCGGAGGCACCGACCGGCTCGCCGTTGGCGAGCAGGCCGCCGTCGGTGTTGACCGGGAGCCGGCCGCCGATCTCGGTGGCACCTTCAGCGATGAGCTGCTCCTGCTCACCGTCGGCACAGAAGCCGTTCTCGGCCAGGTGGATGATCTCCGAGCCTGCGTCGGTGTCCTGCAGCTGGATCACGTCGACGTCCTCGGGACCGATGCCCGCCTGCTCGTAGGCCGCGTTCGAGGCGTACACCGTCGGGCTCGGGACCGACTCCAGCGGCAGCGACGGGCTGAGCAGCTCGAAGGCGCCCTCCCGGCGGGAGAACAGGGTGCTGGCGCGCAGGTAGATCGGAGTGTCGGTGTACTTGTGGGCGATGTCGGCGCGGCAGAGCACCACGGCCGCCGCGCCCTCGTCGGGGCCGCAGTACATGTATTGCCGCAGCGGCCAGTTGAGCACCGGCGAGGCGAGGATCTCCTCCTCCGCGATCGGTTTACGCCGCCAGGCGTGCGCGGTGCGCTCGCCGTTGCGGAAGGCCTTCGCCGCCACCTTGGCCAGGGTCTCGTGGCTGATCTGGTGGTCGTGCATGTAGCGGTTGATCTTCAGACCGAAGAAGTGCGTGGTCAGGAAGAGCCCGGCCTCGCCGTACCAGTTGGGCAGGCCGGAGACCGAGGGGTGATCTGAGAAGGCGCCGCGCGGGTGCTTGTCGAGGCCGACGGCCACGGTGAGCTCGTGGTCGCCGAGCCGGATCGCGTTCGCCGCCTGGGCCAGCACGGTCGCGCCCGAGGCGCAGCCGGTGAACGTCGCCCGAGCGGGGATGCCGGTCATCCCGAGCAGGCCGGTGATCGCCTCCGGGTTCTTGACCTCCATGCTCGAGGCCCACAGCGCCTGTACGTCGCTCCAGCCGACGCCGGCGTCGGCGAGAGCGTCGATCACGGCGTCCTCGCCCATCTCTAGGGCGGACTTGCCGTCGTAGCGGCCGAAGGGGTGCAGCCCCACGCCGATGATGGCGACCTCGGGCTCAGTCATCGGTTGCTCCCGTTCCCGCGTCGGCCACCGGCGCGAACGCGTAGATCATCGTCTGGTTGCCCGCGGCGTCGGTGCCGAAGGGCACGATCCGAAGCTCCATCGGCTGCCCGATCGACAGCATCGAAGGGTCGGGCTCGGTGAGCCGGGCCTCGATGCGCAGCGCACCGGGCAGCTCGACGTATCCGACCGAGAACGGCTCGAAGCTCTGGGGGTCGTCATCACCTGCATACGGCGGGGCCGGCGGCCGGAACCGCTGGGTGGTGAAGGCCCACAGCGTGCCGCTGCGAGGCAGCTCGACCTTCTCCAGCTCCTCGCGCACGCCCCCGATCAGGCGGTGGCTGCGGTAGGGGAAGACGAGCTTCCCGTCGGAGGAGCGGCCGGCGATCAGAGCGGGCTGGTCGGTCGGCCAGGTGAACAGGTCCTCTGCGATGGGCACCTGACTCATGGGGCATTTCCTTCCCGGGCGCGGACCCGTGACGGTGACGGAATCGGGATCGTCCTGACAACCAAGTAGAGCAGCAGTTGACACTTTCGTCAACAAGCATGTCAGGCCGGCTCGGCGGGACGGCGCACCTCTGACCTGGGACGGGACACCAGCTCGGCGACCACGCCGTCGGGGTCAGTCAGCACGACCACCGTGAAGCCGCCGGTCGGGGTGTCGACCATGGGGATGAACTCCGGTTCGGCGACGCTCCACCCGAGCCCGCGCAGGCGCTCGACCGCGCCGGACACGTCCTCGACGGCCAGGGCGATTCGATACAGACCCTCGGAGTTCGCACGCATGCCGTGCGGAACCGCGTCGGCGTCGAGATCGAACTCGAGGGAGAACGTCGGATCCTCGGCCACGCCGAGCGAGACCCCGTCAGGACGTACGTCACCGACCACCCGCCAGCCGAGCTCCGCGAACCAGGCGATCGTCCGGTCCAGGTCGGTGCTGACGAGGCGAGCATGAGAGAGCCTGCCGCCATCCCGTCCCTCGCGCGGCTCCGCACCCGGGTCGATCTCGACGATCTCGACCGGAACCCCGTCAGGACCTTGGGTCAGTACGCCCTTGCGCGACCGCCCGCGGACATAGACCTCGATCGGGTCGGCGTCCACCCCGGCCGGAAGGTCAGCCACGTCTGCGACCCGGATGCCGAGGCCGGCGAAGCCCGCCGCATGGCCGTCGGACAGCGCGGGACGCGGTGCGGTCGCAGGTTCCTGCCATTCGACGAGCTCCACGGCCGGCGCCGCGCGCGGGCCGCGGGCGTCGTACTCGAACCAGGTGTCGGAGACGGTCCGTCCCGGGATGCCGAGCGCGCTCCCGTCGGTGTCGTCGCTGGTCGAGCGCATCCGCAGCGTGAACCCGAAGCGCTCGTAGAAGGCCGCGGACCCGGCAGCGTCACGGGTGTTGACGTTGCAATGCAGGACTGCGTGCACGCCGGTCGTTGTGGGCGGTGGCTGCGATCGATCGCTCATGGCTCCTCGATTCGGACGGAAGTAGTTGACACTTTCGTCAAGATACTACTCCGAGCGCCGCCCTTTGCGCGCGAATCGACCATGGAAAGACGCACGGAGGGCGCCGCCGATGTCGGCGACGCCCTCCGTGCGCATGCAGTTCAGCTGGTCCGCGGGAACCGGAACAGGTCCCGAGCGTTGGTCTCGGTGATCTTGGTGACCTCGTCGTCGGGCACGTCGGCCAGCACCTCGGCGGCCCGCTTGCGACTGTTGGGCCAGTTGGAGTCGGAGTGCGGGAAGTCGATCTCCAGCATCATCTTGTCCACGCCGATGACGTTGCGGTTCTTGACCCCGAAGTCGTCGTCGATGAAGCAGCCCCAGATGTGCTTCTGGAACAGGTCCGAGGGGCGGGCGTCGAAGTCGATCGGCTGGTAGTAGCGGTGCCGCTCCCAGACGAAGTCGCAGCGCTCCAGGATGTAGGGGATCCAGCCGATGCCGCCCTCGGCGAGGGAGAACTTCAGGTTCGGGTGACGCTGAAGCGCCCCGGAGAAGAGCAGATCGGTGGTGCTCCACATCAGGTTGGACGAGAACAGCGTGATCGCGACGGCGAACGGGGCGTCAGGCATCCGCTGCAGGCCGTCGGCGGTCGCCTGCATTCCCGAGAACGAGAAGCCCGGGACGTACGCGCTGGAGCCGAAGTGCATCGAGAGGACCATGTCGGTCTCCTCACACAGCGAGAAGAACTCGTCCCATTCGCGGCTGTGGAAGCTCGGCAGGCCGAGCGGCACGGGGCTGTCCGGGAACGAGACCGTTCGCGCCCCCTTCGCCGCAACCCTGGCGACCTCGGCCTTCATCAGCTCGATGTCCCACAGCGGCAGGATCGCCAGCGGGATGTAACGGTCCGGCGCGGTCGCGCACCACTCGTCGATGTGGAAGTCGTTCCACGCCTGGACGCACAGGAGCGCCAGCTCCTTGTCGGGGGCACGGAAGAACGTGCCACCACCGAAGCCGGGGAACGACGGGAAGCAGAGCGCGGACTGGACGCCGTCGGTGTCCATGTCCTTGACCCGGGCAGCCGGGTCGTAGCAGCCGGGGATCATGTCCTCATAGCGCACCGGGTCCATCCCCCACTCCTCGGGAGGCTTGCCCGCGACGGCGTTGAGGCCGATGGTCGGCGAGACGATCCCGTCGTAGTGCCACAGGTGCTTGCCGTCGGTCTCGATGATCCGCGGCCCCTTCTCCCTGAACTTCTCCGGGAGCCGGTCCTGCCACACCCGTGGGTGCTCGATCAGGTGGTCGTCGACCGAGACGATCTGGTGGTGGTCCTGCAGTGGCATCTTTGCTACTTCCTCTCGCTCCCCGTCGTGCAGATGCGATCGAGCGTATACCCTATTTGACAGTTGCGTCACCACTAGATACAGAGGCGATCGAGATGACCCTGCCCGACCCGGACGAGCTGCTGACCCGAGAAGACGAGGACGACCATGACCTACTCACCTACGGGGAGGCCGGCGTACGTCTTCAAGAGGCCGTGAGGGCCCAGCGAGACCTGGTGAAAAGCCTTGCTGACGAGGGATCGAGCGAATTGGCGGTTGCCCGGGCCCGCCTCGGCGAGCTGGAGGAAGCGGCCGCCCGCAACGCCCGTCAGCCGATCAACGACGAGAACTTCGAGCGCTTCTTCGGCTACCGAGGGAAGGCCGTACGCAACACCTGAGCCGCGTACCCACGGGCGTCGATAGCCAGAGAATCTGGCGTAATCGTCAGTTTCGCGGTCGCCGGCCGTCAACCGCGCGGAGCCCGATCCGGCCTCTCGTGACGGACGCCGAAGTCCATGTCCGCCATGCTTCCGATCGGCCGCACGTCCCGTCCGAGCCACGACGGCCTCGCCACGTGGCCCTCGGCCGGCCTGGCCCAGTCGACCCAGTCTCCCCAGTCGGCGCGAGACAGCGGGTCAGCCACCTGGCCTCCCGCTTCTGCCAGGGCGGCGCGGTGGCGCTGGTTGAACAGCTTCATCTCCTGCACCGTCCACCAGTCCGACTCGGCGGCCCAGCGGCCACCACCGGCGTACTCGATGATCTGCAGGGAGGGGAAGTCGATCGGCGCGCCGCCGGCTGGGTTGTCGGCGCGGTTGACCACCTGGTAGACGACCCGGGTTCCGTCGATGGCGTACCACATCAGCGGGGAGTAGACGTGCGCCGCGAACGACATGGTCCCCTCGAGGAACCGCTGGATCTCCGCGGGTCCCCGGAACGTGCCCCAGAAGTGGTCGTCGTATGTCGCGTCGTCGGTGAACAGCCGCGACCAGGCAGCCCAGTCCTCATGCACCGGGCCGGTGAGGAAGTAGTTCCGGAAGGCCTCCTCCATCTCGGGGCGCGGTGCCGTGTTTGCATTGTCCATCGTTTGCTCCTCGCTCTTCTTGACAACCCTGTCTGACATGAATGGTCAGGTTGTGGGACGGTGACTGGCGTCGATTCGGGCCTGAATCACATAGTGGCCAATGACACGCACCGCGCAAATCTGACATACCGTATCCTCATGACCCTGCCCCGTGGACTTCAAGAATCCTCGACGTTCCCTGACGCTGACCTGGCCACGCTGCTGGAGCTGGAGCAGATCGAGCCGGACATCTTCCGGGCCAACCTGGTCTTCGAGGATCAGTGGCATCTCTACGGGGGGCAGGTCGCCGCGCAGGCGCTGATGGCGGCCGGTCGCACCGTGACCGAGGAACGCCGGCCGCACTCGCTGCACGGCTACTTCCTGCGGCCCGGCGATGCCTCGATCCCGACGATCTTCGTCGTCGACCGTGACCGTGACGGCCGGTCCTTCTCCGCCCGCCGGGTCGTGGCTCGGCAGAACGGGAAGGTGATCTTCTCGATGGCGGCCTCGTTCACCGGCGGCGGCCCCGACCTCAACCGGCAGGCGCACGAGATGCCGCAGGTGCCGGCACCGGAGGAGTGCCGGGTCTGGGAGATCCCCCGGATGTTCTCCCTGGTCGGCGCCGTCCCGCCCGCTCCGCAGGGGCGGCGCAACAGCGCCTGGCCGAGCACGTTCTGGGCTCGCAGCCGCGACGGGCTCGGCGACTCGCCCCTGCTCAACGCGTGCGCCCTCACCTATCTGTCCGACGTCAGCGGGGCCGTCGACCACTTCGAGACGCCGGGCTGGGACGGCGCCGCCAGTCTCGACCATGCCGTCTGGTTCCACCACCCGACACGAGTGGACGAGTGGCTGCTGTCCCACTACACGCCGCAGACCGTCGCAGACGGCCGCGGCCTCTACACCGGCTCGATCTTCGACCAGAGTGGCGCAGTCGTGGCGTCCATCGCGCAGGAGGGCCTCTACCAGAGGGTCGGCTACCAACCGGCGACCCGCGGCCAGTAGCGCTCTGTTCACGCTTCCACCCGGACCCAGCCGCCATCATCGGAGGAGCGGCGAGCGGCGTCCACGATCGCCAGGCTGAGCAGGCCGTCCTCGAAGCTCGGCGCCCTGGTCGCTCCACCGTGGAAGGCCGGGAGCCAGTCTTCCAGCATCAACGCCATCGCCCGGCTCGCGTGACCGGCGAGCCCCTCGGGGAGCTGCTCGGGATGGGCCGGCTCACGCTCCGCCGGCACGAGTGGCGCGAGCGCCTCGTCGCTCGGGCGACCCGCCGCGTATGCCGCCGAGCGGAGCGTGCCGTCGCCGATGATGGTGCCTTCGGCACCGAGGAGCTCGAGGCGGTAGTGGTCGGCGTGCGCGCCCATGACCGACACGCTCAGCACGCCGAGCGCCCCGGACTCGAACCGCAGCAGGACGGCGGCGGTGTCGTCCGCGGTGACCGCGAGGATGCTGCCGTCGGGCAGCCGTCGCTCGGGCTCGCTCGTGCGTACGTCGGCGCAGACCTCGACCGGACGTCCCAAGAGGTGAGGGACGAAGTCGAGGTCGTGCACGAGCATGCCCGCCAGGTAGCCGCCACCCTGCTCGCGGTCGTACATCCAGGCCGCCTGCGGAGGCCTGCTCGGATGCCAGTACGACGCGGCGCGGCTGACCCGGGCCAGGTACGGCTTCCCGAGGAAGCTGCCGCCGACCTGCTCGGCGACCGCGAGCCAGTCCGGGTTCCAGCGGTTCTCGAAGCAGCAGGCGGTCGGCCGGCCCGCCTCGGTCGCGGCCTTCACGAGCGCCCGGGCCTGGTCGAGGTCGTCGGTGAGCGGCTTCTCGCACAGCACCGCCTTGCCCGCTTCGAGAGCCGCGAGGGTGATCTCGGCGTGCAGCGCCGTCGGGGTGGCCACCGAGATCACATCGAGGTCGTCACGGCGTACGAACTCGCGCCAGCTCGTCGAGGTGTCCTCGATGCCCACCCGCGCCGAGACCTTGGCGAGCCGTTCGGGCGTACGGGCACAGAGCGCGACCGGGTCCAACCCGTCCGCGGCCCGGAAACCGGGCACCTGGACGTGCGCGCCCCAGCCGATCCCGACGATTCCCACTCGCAGGTCCATCCGACTGCTCGTCCCTTCTGGATCAGCGGGTGCTGAGCAGCATCGACCCGGCGACCGGACCGCCGCCGACACCGACGACCGCGACGTCGGGGTCGTTGCCGACCTGGCGCTCGCCGCCCTCGCCCCAGAGCTGGACGCAGGCCTCGTGCAGGAAGCCCATGCCGTGCAGCCGGCCGCCGGAGAGCTGGCCACCGCTGGTGTTCAACGGCAGCTCGCCCTCGAGCGCGATCCGCTCCCCGCCCTCGATGAGCTTGCCGACCTGGCCATGCTCGGCGAAGCCGAGAGCCTCCAACCACATCACCGTCAGGAAGCTGAACCCGTCGTAGAGCTGGGCGACGTCGACATCGGCCGGCGTCAGCGAGGTGTTCTTCCACAGCTCGGCGCCGGAGTCGTGGGCGGCCATCGTGGTCAGATCCGTGCGCTGGTCCCAGGTCGCCCGCTCGTACATCGCCGGGCCCACCGACTCGACGGTGAGCGGGTGGCGCGGCAGACCGGCGGCCGCGTCCCGGCGGGAGATCACCACCGCGGTGGCGCCGTCGCACGGTACGTCGCAGTCGTAGAGGCACAGGGGCTCGGAGATCATCCGGGCGTCGAGGTAGTCGGCCAGCGTCATCGGGTCTCGGTAGATCCCGTCGGGGTTCAGCCCCGCGTTGCGGCGGGCGTTGACCGCGATGGCACCGAGCTGCTCGCGGGTCAGGCCGAACTCGTGCATGTAGCGCTGGGTCGGCATCGAGAGCCAGTTGGCTGCCGAGAGGGCCCCGAACGGGGCGCTCCACTCCAGGTGAGGAGGCAGGTCGCCGCCACTGAAGAGCACCGAGCCGCGCCCGCCGGCCTGCGCCTGTGCCGTCGACTCCCACACCGAGCGGAAGACCACGACGTGATCGGCCAGGCCGAGGGTGACGGCCATGCATGCCTCGATCGCCGGGCCGATCTGACCGGCGGTCTCCAGCGAGGAGACGTACCAGCGGCTGCGCAGGCCGAGCGCGTTGCGTACCTCCTGGATGCCCGCGCCCGAGAAGCCGGGGTCAGGGACGCCAGGGCCGGGATAGCTGGCGATGCCGTCGACGTCGTCGATGTCGAGTCCGGCGTCGGCGATCGCCCGGGTGACCGCCTCCAGGGTCAGGTCCAGGCCGGTGCGGCCGAGCCGGCGACCGACCTGGGACTTGCCGGCGCCGGTGATGACGGCCCTACCGTCGAAGGGTCCGCGGTTCATTCCATGCCCACCTCTCCTGCGTTGCTCACCGGTCGGAACAGCGGGATCCAGACCCGCTTGTCCACCTGGTCGGTCTGTTCCCCCCACTGCTCGAAGAACACCTCGACGTCGAGCCCGATCGCGACGTCGTCGAGCGCGACGTCGACGAGGTTGGTCATCAGGCGTACGTCGCGGTCCTCTACCAGCTCGACCATCGCGACGACGTACGGCGGCTCCAGGCCGGGGATCCACGGCTGCCGGTTGATCGTGTACGCCGCGACGACCGCACGTCCGGAGACCGGCTCGGGGGCGACGTCGAAGCTGCGGCACCGCCAGCAAGTCGGGGCGGGCGGGTGGAAGAAGTGGCCACAGGCGCGGCAGTGTGAGATCAGCAGCTCGCCGCGCTCGCCGCCGGTCCAGAACTGCCGTGACTCGGGGGTGGGGCTCGGGGCCAGTCTCAGGCTCGGGCGCGTATATGGCTGCGGCGCTGCAGGTGCGGGAGCGGTCACTGACTCTCCTCGGAGAAGTGGGACAATCTGACAGTTTTGTCATCTGATCCTAGCCGTGAACCTTCGGCGACGGTAGGCCCAATCCGTCGCGTGCGGATGGAACTCCGTCACCAGCTCCGCGATCACTGGTGATCAACAGCACAGCGTGTCACGGGGCCCACCGGACAACAGTGTCAAGTTTTGCGTTTAGAATGACGGGATGGAACTCCCCGAACGCCGAGGGGCCGCACGATGACGCTGGAAGCCAGTCCGACCCACGTCGCCGGAACCGAGGACGCCTCCGAGCTCGGGCCCCGCGCGCTGCGCACCCGAGAGGCCATCCTCGACGCGGCCCGCAAGCTCTTCCTCGACCGCGGGTACGCCGGCACCCGGATCAACAACATCACCGACGAGGCCGGGGTCTCGCGAGCAGGTTTCTACACCTACTTCAAGGACAAGCACGAGGTCGTCGACATCCTCGGGGTGGAGCCCTACAAGGACTGCATGAGGGTCGTCGGCATGTGGGACGAGATGCCGAAGCGGCCCACGGTCGACGAGATCCGCGACTGGGTGCAGGCCTACTTCGACTTCATGGACGTGCACGGCGCCTTCATCTACGCCCTGGCCCAGTCGGGCCCGACCGACGAGGAGTTCCGAGCGACCGCCCGGCGCCTCCAGGTGCGCGCCGCCTTCCTGCTCGGGGTGGGCCTGAGGAGCCGGCAAGCCTCCCCCACCAGCGCACCCGAGGCGCTCGGGCTGAGCATCCTGGCGATGCTCGACCACTCCTGGTCGCAGATCCGCGTACGCAAGCTCCCGATCGACCAGCGCGAGGTCGTCGACGCGATCTCCGAGACGATCCTGCACACGCTCAAGGGCTGACCGGGGTGGCGTAGCGGCGACGCAGGTCCGCCTTGGCCACCTTCGCCAGCCCTGTGCGCGGCAGCTCGTCCACGACCTCGAGCCGCTCGGGCAGCTTCTGACGCATGAGTCCGGCATCGAGGAGGAAGTCGCACAGGTCGTCCAGGGTGGGTGGCTCGGTGCCTGGAGCGGACACGACCACGGCGCAGACCAGCTCGCCACGGTCCTCGTCCGGGAGCCCGACGACGGCCGCCTCGGCGATCGCGGGGTGGGTGACGAGAGCCGACTCGATCTCGAGCGGCGCGATGTTCTCCCCCTTGCGGATGATCAGCTCCTTGAGCCTGCCGGTGACCTCGATGTGCCCGGTCGGATGGAGAAGCCCGAGGTCACCGGTGCGGAACCAGCCGTCCGCGGTGAACGCCTTGGTGGTCTCCTCCGGGTCGGTGTAGCCGCGGCACACACCGGCACCGGAGACCTGGATCTCTCCCGGCACCATCGGCGGGCAGGGCACGCCGTCGGGGCCCATGATCCGCACCTCGTTGCCCGGCACCGGCCGGCCGTCGGTCGCCGCCAGGATCTCGTCGGGGTCGCGCGGGTCGGCAACGCCGAGCATCGGCACCTCGGTCATCCCGTAGTCGTGCGCGACCGGGATCCCGAGCGTCTCGCGCACGGCCGCGAAGAGCTCCGGCGAGCACGGAGCGCCACCACCCTTGAGCGTACGCAGGGTCGGCAGCAGCGGCTCGGGAGCCATGCTGCGGGCGACCGCGACCAGCGCCTGGTAGAACGGCGGCGCACCGCCCGTGGTCGTGACTCCGTACTCGCGGAAGGCCTTGATCGCCCGGTCCGGGACGAATGCCTCGAGCAGAAGCATCGGGTAGCCGCCGGCGAGCGCGGCGATGAGGTATTCGATCCCGCCGACGTGGGCGATCGGGAAGCCCATCGCGGCGACCTCGCCGAACTTCTCCCCCAGCCGGCCCTGTCCACCGAAGGCCCTGCCGGTGGTCAGCAGGCTGGTGTCGGTGTGCCGGGCGCCCTTCGGCGCCCCGCTGGATCCGGAGGTAAAGTAGACCCAGGCCACCTCGTCGGGGTCGGCGTCCGAGGGTTCCCGGTGATCGTGCCCCGCCGCCTCGGCCGGGATCTCGTGGCCGACCTCGATCACCCGCGGCGCCTCGGCGAGGTCGAGCCCACCGGCCATCTCGGCGTAGTCGAACCCGTTCCACAAGCCGGGCACGAGCAGGACGTCGGCCACGAACGTACGCAGCGCCGCGGTGACCTCCTTGTCGCGATAGAGATGGATGATCGGTGCCTGGACGGCACCCAGGCGGCGCAGGGCCAGCATGGTGACGGCGGTCGAGATGCGGGTCGGGAGCTGCCAGGCCACCCGGGTGCCCGGCTCGATCCCCTGCGCGCTCAGCCAACCGACAGCACCATCGACCGCTCGCTCCAGCTCCGACCAGCTCAGCGTCGTGCCGCCCTCGTCGATGAGTCCGGGCTGCGTCGGCGTCGTTCGCGCCCGTTCGGCCAACAGGCCGTTCACCGTGCGGGCATCCAAGGCCCATGGCCATGGTGAGGTCATCTCTGCTCCTCGACGTAGGTGCGGGCGACCCGGTCGACCGACGCGCCCTGTGCACGTCCTCGCCCGCACGACCTGTGACATGAGCCACATCGACGACATTAGAGCCACTTGACATTAACGTCAACTAACGCTCGAATGGGATCCCCGCACCCAACCGTGACGGCTACGAGGAGAGATGATGGACAACCCCTTCGCCCCCGAGCTCCTCATCGAGTCACGAGGTGCCGTTCGCGTCGTGACCTTGAACCGACCCGAGGCGATGAACGCCACCAACGAGGCCCTCCACGACGCCCTGGTCTCGGTCTGGCAGCACCTCGCTCAGGACCGCGACGCCCGCGCCGTGGTCCTGACCGGCGCCGGCCGGGCGTTCAGCGCCGGCGGCGACTTCGAGCACTTCGTCGAGCTGTGGGACGACAGGCCCGCACGGCGCCAGGAGATCGACGGTGCCGGACGCCTGGTCCGCGAGCTGCTGGAGTTCCCGCTGCCGGTCGTGGCCGCCGTCAACGGCCCGGCGGTCGGCCTCGGCGCCAGCCTCGCCGCCTGCAGCGACATCGTGCTGATCGCGGAGTCGGCCTATCTGTGCGACCCGCATGTCGGGGTCGGGCTCACCGCCGCCGACGGCGGTGCACCCACCTGGCCGCTGATGATGAGCATGCTCCGCGCCAAGGAGTATCTGCTGACCAGCGCCCGGATCCCCGCGGCGCTCGCCGTCGAGATCGGGCTGGCCAACCGTGTCGTGCCCGATGCCGACGTGCTCGGTGAGGCGCTCGCGCTGGCCGAGCGGCTCGCCGCCCAGCCGCCGCACGCCGTGCAGACCACCAAGCGCGCGCTCAACATCCACCTCAAGCGGGCGGTCACCGGTGTGCTGGAGTACGCCCTCACCGAGGAGTACGCCGCCTTCGACACTCCCGAGCACCGCGCCCTGATCACCGCGTTCCTGGAGAAGAGCCGTGCCAAGGCGGCCGCGTCGTCGTGATCCCCGAGACTGCCGCCGATCTGGTTGCGGACCACCGGGCGTACGCCGCCGCGCTGCGAGCCCACCTGGCGCCACCCCGTCAGGAGGCGGATCGGTTCGCGGGTTGGCGCGGCGTACGGCATCGGACGACCGAGGAGCAGTGCGCCGCCGACGCCGGGCTGATGGGCGAGCTCCATGCCGGCGGATGGAACCGGGTCGGGTGGCCCGCCGAGGCGGGCGGCCTGGGCGGCGACGTACGCCACCGGGCGGTGCTCTACGACGAGCTGATCGCCGCCGGCCTGGCCATCCCGCTGCCGTCGCTCGTGCTGGAGGTGCTCGGGCCGACCCTGGCGCGCTTCGCGCCGGCGCTCGCAGCCGAGCTGCTCCCCCGGGCCCTGGCCGGCCTGGAGTGGTGGGGGCAGGGGTTCTCCGAGCCCGAGGCGGGGAGCGACCTGGCCGGGCTGCGCTGCCGGGCGAGTCGTGACGGCGATGCGTACGTCGTCTCGGGTCAGAAGCTGTGGACCAGCCTGGGCGCGACCGCATCGCGCTTCATCTGCCTGGTTCGTACGGGCACTGTCGAGTCGCGGCACCGGGGCCTCTCGATGATCGTGATCGACCGGGACTCCCCCGGTGTCAGCGTGCGACCGGTCGCGATCGCGAGCGGCCGCAACGAGCTCGCCGAGATCTTCTTCGACGACGTCCGGGTCAGCGCCGACCGGCTGGTCGGGCCTGAGGACGGCGGCTGGGGCGTGGCGATGTATCTGATGCAGTTCGAGCGCTCGATGTACCCCTGGCAGGTGGCCGCCGCCGGTCTCGGCCGGCTCCGCGACCTGGTCGGCACCGTGCGGGGTTCGGAGGTGCCTGACGGGCTGACCACCCGGATCGGGGAGGTCTACGCCGACCTGGTCACCCTCCGCGCTCGCAGCGCGCAGACCATCCGGCGGCTGGCCGCCGGCGAGCCGGTCGGCCCGGAGGCGGCGGTCGACAAGATCGCCACGGCTCGGGCCGAGACCGGGCTCCACGACCTGGCCCGCGAGCTGCTCGGGACAGACTTCGTGCTGGGCGGCTCGGTCAGGCACGAGGAGTGGCGCGAGGAGTGGTGGTACAGCCGCTCCGCGACCATCCTCGGCGGCTCGGCGGAGGTGCAGCGGACCGTCCTCGCCGACCACGTGCTGCGGCTGCCGAAGGAGATGGCCTCATGACCGCACTCGATGCCCAGACGCTCGCCTCGGTGCGTGTCTCGCTCGACGAGGTGCTGGCCGGCACCCCTGGCGACCTCTCCTCCGCGCTGGCCGAGCTGGGCTGGGCGGACGTCGTCGAGGCCGACAGGGAGACCGCAGCGGTCCTGCTCTTCGGCGCCCAGGGCCGGGCGCTGGCCTCCACACGGCTCCTGGACGACGTGGTCACGCACGCACTGGGCTCGCCGGAGGGCACCGTCGTGGCGTACGCCGGGATCCTGCTGGGTCGGCCCGAGGAAGGCACCGAGCAGGTGGTGGTCCTCGACGAGAATGCCGCGGCCGTGCTGCCGATCACGGAGGTGTCCGGGCGGCTCCAGCCGGTGCGGGGATTCGACCGGGCCACGACATGGCACCGCCTCGACACCACCGCGAGCGGAGAGCCGCTCGACGTCAGCGCCGAGACCTTGGCCCTCGCCGTCGCTGCCGCGCGCAGGGCGCTCACCGCCGAGATCGTCGGCGTCTGCGAGACGGCGCTGGCGATGGCGGTCTCACACACCACCGTCCGGCACCAGTACGGCCGCCCGCTCGCCTCGTTCCAGGCCGTGCGGCACGCCTTGGCCGAGGCGCACGCCGCCATCGAGAACACCCGCGCGACCCTTGAGGCGGCGGCCGTCGCCGACGCCCCGGTGGCGACCGTCGCGCGTGCCGCCCGGGTGGCCAAGCACCGTGCCGGCACCACCCAGGCGCTGGTGATGCGACACGTCGTACAGGTGCACGGCGCGATGGGGCTGACCCTGGAGAGCGACGTGCATCGGGCCGTGACCCGGGCGGCCGCGCTCGACGTACTGCTCGGCTCCTCTCGCGAGCTGAGCACACGGCTGGGCCTCGACCTGCTGTCCGGCGCGCCCGCCGAGCCGATCGCCGCCATCTAGCTTCAACATGATCTAGGAGACCTGTGTGATGACCACGACCGAGGCGGACCCGCTCGCCGCGTTCGCCGACGAGGCCCGCGCGTTCCTGGACGCCCACGCCGAGCGCCGCAGCACCGACGCCGTCATCTGGGGCAAGGGCGAGGACCACACCGGATACTTCAGCGAGGATCCGCCCGAGGTGGAGCAGGCGTTGGTCGACCAGGCCCGGGCCTGGCAGCGGACCCGCTACGAGAACGGTTTCGGCTGGATCACCGGCCCGGAGTCGTACGGCGGCCGTGAGCTCAGCGGGGTGCACGATCTGGTCTATGACCAGATCGAGGCGGAGTACGACGTGCCTGACACCGGGGTGCTCTCGCTGATCGGACTGGGGATGATCGGGCCGACGATCCTGGCTCATGGGCGCGACGAGGTCAGGGACCGCTATCTGCCGGCGATGTTCCGCGGTGAGGTGATCGCATGCCAGCTCTTCAGCGAGCCCGGCGCCGGTTCCGACCTCGCCGGGGTGCAGACCCGCGCCTCGCGCACCGAGGACGGCTGGGTGCTGCGCGGCCAGAAGGTCTGGACCTCGGTCGCCCAGCACGCCCAGATCGGGATGGCGCTGTGCCGCACCGACCCCGACGCGCCCAAGCACAAGGGGATCACCGCGTTCCTGGTGGACCTGTCACTGCCCGGCGTCGAGGTGCGGCCGCTGCGACAGATGAGCGGCGGCGCGGAGTTCAACGAGGTCTTCCTGACCGACGTCCACGTGCCCGACGACCATCGGCTCGGCGAGGTGAACGGCGGCTGGCGGGTCGCGCTCACGACGCTGATGAACGAGCGGGCAAGCGTGGGCAACGAGGCCTCCACCGGGGTCGCCCGGGTGCTGTCCGACGGGTTCCTGGCCGCACTGCTGCACGAGTCCGGGCACGGCGAGGACGCGGCCGCGCGCCGCCGGCTGGCCGAGATCACCGCGGACCTCACCGCGGCCGAATACCTCAACCGAGCCACGATCCGGCGGCTGCGCAGCGGCGCCCAGCCAGGCCCGGAGGCTTCGGTCTCCAAGCTGCTGTGGGCGCAGAACCTCACCCGGATCGCCCACCTGGCCGCCGAGTTGGTCGGCCCGCGGCTGACAGCGGACACCGGCGAGTGGGGCACGTTCTCGTGGAACGAGCTGCTGCTCTCCGCCCCGGCCTTCCGCATCCTCGGCGGCACCGAGGAGATCATGAAGAACATCCTGGGCGAGCGTGTCCTCGGCCTTCCGAAGGAGCCGTCATGACCAAGACCACGACCATCACCGAGGGCGAGCTGGAGGACCTGCGCGGCACGGTCCGCGCCTTTCTCGCCGAGTACAGCGGCGAGCAGGCCGTACGCCGGGCTGTGGCCGCCGACCCCGGCTACGACGTCGACCTGTGGCGGCGGCTCGCCACCGAGCTGGGGTTGCCGGCGATGGCGATCCCGGAGGCGTACGGCGGGGACGGGTTCGGTCTGGTCACGCTCGGCATCGTGCTCGGCGAGATGGGGCGCGCGATGACGCCCGGGCCGTTCTTCTCCTCAGTCATCCTCGCTGCCGGGGCACTGCTCGCGTCGGGTGACGAGACCGCCTGCTCTACCCGTCTCCCGGGGATCGCGGACGGGTCGGTGGTCGGCACGCTCGCAGTGGTAGAGGCGGATGGGGCGTGGCGTACCGACGGGTTCGCCACCACCGCCCGGGAGGACGGCGGCAGCTGGGTGCTCACCGGCGAGAAGACGCTCGTCCCCGAAGGCAGCAGCGCCGACCTTCTCCTGGTCGCAGCCTCGACCCCGGCAGGGCCCGCGCTCTTCGCCGTCGACGCCGGCGCCGCCGGGCTGAGCGCCGGCGCGCTGCGTACGCTCGACATCACCCGGCCGATCTCCCGCGTCGCCCTCTCCGAGACGCCCGCGGTCCTGGTGGGCGACCTCGGCGCCGCACGGCAGATCCTCGCCGACGTACTGGTCCGCGCCAGCGTCGCCCTGGCCGCCGAACAGGTCGGCGCCGCCCGCGCCTGCTTGGAGATGGCCGTGGCGTACGCCAAGGAACGCGAACAGTTCGGCCGCGCGATCGGCTCCTTCCAGGCGGTCAAGCACAAGCTCGCCGACATGCTCGCCCGGGTCACCCTCGCCGACGCCGCCGCCACCGAGGGACTCCGCGCCGCTGACGGCTTCGACGACGCCCCACCGGCGGCCGTGGCCGCTGCCGTCGCCCACTCGGTGTGCTCAGAGGCGTTCATGTACGTCGCCGCCGAGAACATCCAGGTCCACGGCGGGATCGGGTTCACCTGGGAGCACCCGGCCCACCTCTACTACCGGCGCGCCAAGGCCGACCAGCTCATGTTCGGCGGCCCCGCGGTCTATCACGAGCGCCTGCTCGCCACCCTCGGCGTCTGATCAGCGTCTGATCAGCTGAGGAGGTCACCAGCCTGGGCGACGCGGCGGCCGGTGATCTCCTCGGGCGCGAGGTCGGGGTCGAGCGGGGCGAACTCCGGGTCCCGGCGCTCGAGGAAGCTGGCCACGCCCTCGCCGAAGTCACGGCCACCAGCCGCGTACGCCATGGCTCGATAGGTGCCGGCGAGCGCCTCGTCGAAGCCGGTGTCCAGTCCGCTCCAGACCTGGTTCTTGATCAGGGCCATCGAGGTCGGGGAGCAGTGCCGGGCGAGGTCGGCGGCGTACGTCTGGGCAGCGTCGAGCAGGTCGTCGGGCTCGACGACGCGGCTGACGAGGCCGAGCTCGCGGGCCTCGTCGGCCTCGATCACCCGGCCCGAGAGCAGCAGGTCGAGCGCGTTCTCGATGCCGACCAGCCGCGGCAGGATCCAGGTGATGCCGTACTCCCCCGCGAGCCCGCGACGGGAGAAGGCGGTGGTGAACCGGGCGCCGCGGGCGGCGAAGCGTACGTCGCACATCAGCGCCTGCACCAGGCCCATGCCTGCGCAGGCCCCGTTGATCGCGGCCACGATCGGTTTGCGGTAGCCAGCCGCCGTGGTCGGCGAGACGCGGCCGGACAGGTTCATGCCAGTGCCGACGGCCGACTCCAGGCGCTGGGCGTCGACACCGGGGCAGAAGGTGCTCCCCGCACCGGTCACCACGATCGCGCGGACCTCGTCGTCACGGTCGAGCCGGTCCAGCTCGGCGAAGTACTCCCGCTCCATGACCGGGTCCCAGGCATTCCTGCGCTCGGGCTTGTCGAAGGTCACCGTGGCGACGCCGTCGGCCACCTCGACGCTGATGTGCTGTGGCATCGGTGCCGTCCTTTCGGGCTGGTCAGGGTCGGCCGAGGATCGGCGCGAGCGGGTCTGTGGCCCCGTCGAGGATCGCGGCGGCGAGCCAGTCGGTGGTCGCGTCGACCCCGCCGGCGAGCAGCTGAGCAGCCTTGGCGCGCTTGAGATAGAGCTGCGGCGTCGCCTCGGCGGTGAACGCGATGCCGCCATGGATCTGCATGGTGGAGGCGGCCACGTCGAACCCGGCCCGCAGCGCGTAGGCGATCGTCGCCGGGGCGACGAGATCACGATGCCCGGGCTCGTCGAACCAGGAGGCGTACGCCGCCGCGACTGCCGCGGAGGTCGCCTGAGCGGCGACGAACATGTCCGCGCAGGCGTGCTTGACCGCCTGGAACCCGCCGATCGGCCGACCGAACTGGTGTCGAGTCTTGGCGTAGTCGACCGAGAGGTCGCAGCAGGCCGCCACCTGGCCGGCAGTCTCGGTGGCGATGGCCAGCCGGAGCAGCGTACGAGCCTCGGCGATGACCGTGGCGGCATCCGCCAGGCCGAGCGGGACCACGGGGGCGGCCTCGAGGTGCAGCCGAGCCACCGGGCGGGTCCGGTCCAGGTTGTCCAGGTGCTCGACGTGTACGCCGGGCCCGGCCAGGTCCAGGACCACGATCGCGTCCCCGACGACGACCAGCGCATGGGTCGCCACGTCCGCATCGATCACCGCCACCTTGGTGCCGGTCGCCGACCCGTCAGCCAGCGTCACCGGCCGCTCCGGATCGTCGAGGTCGGCGATCGTCACGACGGCCTCACCGCCAGCCAGCGCCGCCAGCAGGTCAGGCCCGGCCCCGGCGAGGTCCTGGCGAAGCACGAACGGCACGACCGCCACCGAGGTCAGGTGAGCCGCGGGCAGCAGCACCCGCCCGGCCTCCTCCAGGAAGATCGCCAGTGCCTCGGGCCCGGCGTCGGCGCCGCCGTGCTCGGCACCGACCGCGAGCCCGAGCACCCCCATCTCGCCCAGCCCGGCACGCAGGTCGGTCCGTCGCCCCTCCTCGACCAGCACCCGGGACCGATCCAGCGGGGCCAGCCGGGCCAGCCCCTCCCGGATCCAGTCGCGGTAGTCGGCCTGCTCGTCGTAGTCGAGCCGTTCCATCGCTCAACGCTCCTTCGTCACACGCGGCTCGCGAGGCAGGCCGAGGGCCCGCTCGGCGATGATGTTGCGCTGGATCTGCGAGGTGCCGGCGTAGACGGTGCCGGCCAGCGAGTTCTGCAGGTGAACGGCGAGCCAGGAGGCCGAGGTGTTCGGCGCGCCGGGGTCGTCCGCGCGGAACCAGCGCATCGGCAGGTCGCCCTCCCAGACGAGCGCGTCGGAGCCGAGGACGTCGACCGCGATAGCGGAGAGCCGCTGGTGGTACTCGCTCCAGTAGAGCTTCGCGACCGACGCCTCCGGTCCCAGCGTCCCACCACGGACGTACGAGGCCAGGATCCGGTCACCCATCGCCTTCATCACCAACAGCTCGGAGTACGCCGCGGCGACCCGTGCCCGGACGGCCGGGTTCCGCTCGGCGCCGCGTTCGCGCACCAGGTCCAGCAGCCGGGCGAGCTCGAGCCCGAACAGCACCGGGTTGACCGCCGCCTCCTCGCCGCGCTCGTGGCTGAGCAGCGAGTTCGCCACCGTCCAGCCGTCGTCGACGGCGCCGATCACGTTCTCGGCCGGCGTACGCGCGTCGGTGAAGAAGACCTCGCAGAAGTCGCGGCCACCGCTGAGCATCTCGATGGGGCGCACCTCGACTCCGGGCTGGTCCATCGGCAGGATGAGCATCGTGATGCCCTGGGTCCGGGGAGCGTCGGGGTTGGTGCGGGTCAGCGCGAACATCCAGTTGGCGCCCGCCGCGTTGGAGGTCCAGATCTTCTGCCCGTCGATGTGCCACTCGCCCTCGCGCAGCACCGCCTTCGTACGCAGGCTGGAGAGGTCCGAGCCGGACTCCGGCTCGGAGTAGCCCTGGCACCAGACGTCCTCGCCGGAGATGATCCTCGGCAGGATCCGCGCCTTCTGCTCCGGCGTGCCCCACTTGTTCACCGTGTTGCCCAGCATCTTGATCGAGACGGTGTCACCCGGGGTGCCGACCGGCACCCTCGCTCGGGAGAACTCCTCCACGACCACCAGATGGTCGACCTTGGTCAGCCCCCGGCCGCCGTACGCCTCGGGCCAAGCCACCGCGAGGTAGCCGCGCGACCCGGCGATCTTGCGCCAGCGCGCCACGAACTCCGCCCGCTCAGGGGCCGGCAGCGCGCCCACACCCTGCCAGTCGGCGGGCAGCTCGGCGCGCAGGAACGCCCGCACCTCCTCGCGGAAGCCCGGGGTCTCACCAGTGCTGGTCAACGCGTCTCTCCTTCATGCTCGATGCGTCCGATGAGTGCGGACCACGGGTCGGTGCCGGCAGAGGCCACGATCTCGGCGACGCGCCGGTCCCAGTGACGTACGGAGCCGTAGTCGCTGCGCCAGGCCAGCACCGGCCGGGTCAGCTCCTGCAGCGGATGCTCCAGGGTCGTCCCGATCGCGCCGTGCACCTGGTGGGCGTTCCGCACCACCACGTCTGCGGACACGCCGAGCACCGAGCGGGCCACCGCGACCGCCCGCTCCAGCTCGGCGAGGGTCGCCTGGGAGGAGTCGTACGCCGCGGCCAACGCGACCGCTGCGGCGGTCGCCGCGGTGAGCAGCGTCGCCTCGGCGGCGGCGTCGGCGACCAGGTGCTGCACCGCCTGGAAGCGGGCCAGCGGGCGGCCGAACTGGTGACGCTCGGTGACGTGCCGCACACACAGGTCGACGATGCGCTCGATCGCCCCGCTCGCCTGCACCGCCCGTACGAGCGCGCCGCGCAGGCCGAGCGCGGTCGCGACCTCCGCCGAGATCTCCACGGCGGCCCTCAGTGCGACCGGGTCGACGCTGACCCGGTCGCGAGGCGCGCCGGCGAGGTCGCGGCCGGCGACGATCATGACCTCGCTCGCGGCGAGGTCGGCCACGAACCAGGACCCGTCCGCGGGCCAGAGCCCGACGATCCGGTCGGCCTGCGAGGCCCACGGCACGGCCGGGTCGAGGCCGGCGGAGTCGAGTCGGGCCAGCGTACGGATCTGGTCGTCGGCCTCGATCCCAGCCGTTGCCAGGGCCCATCCGGCAAGGGCGTCGTGCTCGGCCAGCGGCACCGGGGCAGCATGACGGGCCGCGGCGCGTAGCAGCTCGGCGAGGGTGGGCCAGTCGGCCTCGCGGGCCAGCCGGGTCAGACCGAGCTCGGTCAGCCGCCCCCACAGCGTCCGATCCATGTCGAGGGTCGCGCCCGCGGACGGCCGGGCGGCGCGCCAGTCGGCGAGCACCTTGTCGAAGAGCGCGGCCAGCTCCGGGTCGACGGCCACCTCGGTTCCGGTCATCCGCGCAGTCCCCAGCCGCGCGCGATCACGCCGCGCAGGATCTCGTTGGTGCCGCCCCGGATGGTGAACCCGGGGCGCTGGGCCAGGGCCGTGGCCGCCAGCCGAGCCAGCCGCTCGTCGGTCGCGGTCTCGCCGACCACCGTGCCGCCGAGCTCGGCGACGTCGCCCTCGTGGGCGGTGCCCAGCACCTTGGTGATCGCGGCGGCCATGTCGACCGACTCGCCTCGAGAGAGTCCACCGGCGACCGCGGAGGAGAGCTGGTGGAGCGCCGCGGTGCGCGCCAGCGCGCGACCCACCTCGGCGCCGGGGCTCTCGGCGGACAGCAGCGCGGCGAGCAGCGGGAAGGTGCTCAGGAACCGCTCCGGTCCGCTGCGCTCGTAGCCGAGCTCGGAGGTCACCTGCTCCCAGCCCGCGCCGATCGTGCCGAAGACCCACTCCTCGGCCACGCGCACCTCGTCGAGGAAGACCTCGTTGAAGTGGTGCCGCCCGTCCATCGAGACGATCGGCCGCACCTCGACCCCGGGCACGCGCAGGTCGACTACGAACTGGCTCAGGCCGGCATGCCTGTCGCGCTCGTCGACCGGCGCCGTACGGGCCAGCACGATGAACCGGTGCGCCCGGTGAGCCCCGGAGGTCCAGACCTTGGTGCCGCTGATCCGCCAGCCGTCGCCGTCGCGGGTCGCCCGGGTGCGCACCGAGGCGAGGTCCGAGCCTGAGTCGGGTTCGGACATGCCGATCGCAAAGTAGGTCTCCCCCGCCGCGATCGCCGGCAGCAGCGTGCGCTTCTGGTGCTCGGTGCCGTACTTCAGCACCGACGGCGCGATCTGCCGGTCGGCGATCCAGTGCGCGGCCAGTGGCGCACCGGCGGCGAGCAACTCCTCGGTGACCACGAACCTCTCCAGGAACGTACGTCCCCGCCCGCCGTACGCTGTCGGGATCGTCATTCCCAGCCAGCCGCACGCGGCCAGCCGGCGGGTGAACTCCTCGTCCCAGCCGGTCAGCCACGAGTCGACCTGCGGCGTGATCCGGCCGCTGCCGAACTCCTCGTCGAGGAACGCCCGCACCTGTCGGCGCAGGTCGAGCAGGTCCTCGCTCTCGACAGCGACCTGTGGCAGGTGAGGGCGTCTGGTCGTGGTCACCCTTGCGGCAACCATCGGTTGGCGACCGCCGTCACAGGATCGCCCCGCTCTCCTTGAGCGCGGGCAGGTCCTCCCAGTCGTACCCGGCCTCGATCAGCACCAGCTCGGTGTGCTCGCCGTGCTCGGGGGCTCGGCTGCGCGCGTTGGGCTGCTCGTCGAACTGGACCGGGCTGTCGACGACGGCGAACTCGTTGTCGCGGCCGTCCTTGAGCCGGGGCAGGTAGCCGTTGGCGATCACGACCGGGTCGGAGTGGAGGTCGACGGCGTTCTGCACCACGTCCCAGACGCCCTCGAAGCCGTCGAAGGCCTTCTTCCAGTGCTCCAGCGGCTGCGCGCCGAAGGCGGCCCGCAGCTCGGTGACGCACTCCGCGCTGTTCTGGAAGCGGACCCCGGCGTTGGCGAAGCGCTCGTCCTCGATCAGGTCCGGGCGGCCGAGCCGCTCGCAGAACTCCTTCCAGAACCGGTCTGCCTGCAGCAGTACGAACGCGAGGAACCGGCCGTCGGAGGTCTGGTAGAGGCTGGTGACCGGGTTGGGCATCTTGTCCAGGTCGTACTTCGGCATCGGGTTGCCGGTGACGCCCGCGGCGACGACGTCGGTGGCGATCTGCCACATCGCGGTCGAGACCAGCGAGACGTCGACCAGCGACGCCTCCCCGGTGCGGTCGCGCTTGAACAGCGCGCCGACGATGCCCGAGGCGAGCGCGAACCCGGCGAACAGGTCACCGAAGGCCGGGCGCTGGATCGGCGGGTAGCCACCGCCGATCGGAGCGTACGCATCCCCGATGCCGCCACGCGACCAGTAGGCCGCCAGGTCGTAGCCGCCGCGGTCCGCCTCGTCGCCCTTGGTGCCGTAGCCGTGGCCGCGGGCGTAGATGATCCTGGGGTTGATCTTGCGCAGGTCCTCGGGCTCGATGCCCAGGCGCTTGCGGGAGTCGGGCAGCAGGTTGGTGACGAACACGTCGGCCGACTCGATGAGCTTGAAGAGCACCTCGCGGCCCTTCGGGTTGGCCACGTCGATCCCGACGCTGCGCTTGCCGCGGTTCGGCTGCTCGACGAAGTGGTTGATGTCCCCGGCGCCGGGGACCATTCCCGAGTTGATCAGTGCACGCTGCGGGTCGCCGGTCTCGGGATGCTCGATCTTGAGGACGTCGGCTCCCCAGTCGGCCAGAACGGCGCCCGCAGTGGGCACGAAGGTCCAGGCCGCGAGCTCGACCACGCGGATTCCGGAAAGCACCTGGTTGTCAGACATGCGTACCCCTCGGTGAGAACGTTGTGTGACCTAGGACACTAGATCGAGTTGACGATAGCGTCAACTGGTTCCGAACATCCTTTGCCTGCCAGGCGCCGTCGACCGCTTCTTTCTTTTGACGCTTTTGTCAAGTACGGTGTTGGCGAGCCCGTAGCCCATCCGGAGGAGTGCCCATGACCCGCGTCCTCGTTACCGATGACGGACCGGTCCGGACGATCACCCTGAACGCTCCTGACCGCCTCAACGCCCTCGATCTCGGCCTCCTGGCCGACCTCCGAACCGCCATCGCCGACACCGCGGCGACCGACACCGTCGGAGCCGTCGTCGTGACCGGCGCCGGACGCGGTTTCTGCGCGGGCGCCGACCTGAACGAGATGTTCGGCGATCTCGACCGGCCGACCGAGGAGATCCGCGACCACCTCCGCGGGGTGTACGCCTCGTTCCTCGGCCTGCGCGACCTCGCCGTGCCAACCCTGGCTGCGGTGCAGGGCACCGCGATCGGCGCCGGACTCAACATCGCGCTTGCCTGCGACCTGATCGTGGCCGGCCCGAGGGCCCGCTTCGGGCCCACCTTCACCCAGATCGGCCTGCACCCGGGCGGTGGCTGCACCTGGATGCTTGTCGAGCGCGTGGGCCGCTCACGGGCGCTGTCGCTGCTGCTGGACGGCGCGATCATCGACGCGTCCCGAGCCCGCGAGATCGGCCTGAGCGACCTCGACGCCGAGGACCCGCTCACGACTGCGCATGCGCTGGCTGCGACATACGCGTCCCGCGCTGGACTCAGCCGGGCCGTCAAACGCTCCGTCGACGGGGCCACGAGGGCGGATTTCGAGGAGTCGATCGCGACCGAGGCGTGGGCCCAGGCGGAGTCGACCCGAGACGAGGCCTTCCGCGCCTACCTGGCCGACTTCGCCGAGAAGCGCCCGGGCAAGGACGCGAGCAGGTAGATGCCGACACCGTCCACGGATCTGCTCGACGGTCTCCGCGTCCTCGATCTGACCACCACGTTCATGGGGCCCTACTGCACGATGCAGCTGGCCCGGCTCGGCGCCGAGGTGATCAAGGTCGAGGAGCCGAGCGGCGACCTCACCCGCGGGATCCTCGACCACGACGGCCTCGGGCTGGGTCCGATCTTCCTCAGCGCCAACCACGGCAAGCGCAGCCTCGCGGTCGACCTGAAGGACCCCCGCGGCCGCGACCTGCTCCTGGAGCTGGCCGCCACCGCTGACGTGTTCGTCACCAACCTGCGCCCCCAGGCGGTCGCCCGGCTCGGGTTGGCACCGGAGCGGATCGTGGAGACCAACCCGCGCTGCGTGGTCGCGAGCCTGGTCGGATTCGGGCCGGGCGGCAGCTATGACGGACTGGCGGCGTACGACGACGTGATCCAGGCCGTCAGCGGGATGGCCGCCGTCCAGGGCGGGGGCGGCGAGCCGGCGTACGTGAGGTCGGCGATCGCCGACAAGACCGTCGGCCTGGTCGCGGCGAACTCGATCCTCGCGGCACTGCTCGCTCGCGAGCGGACCGGCCTCGGCCGGATCGTCACCGTGCCGATGTTCGAGGCGATGGTGGCCTTCAACCTCCTCGACCACCAGGGCGGGCACACCTACGACCCGCCCCGCGGAGAGACCGGCTACCCACGGCTGATGTCGCCGTTCCGGCACCCGTACGCCACCAGCGACGGCCACCTCGGCGTAGTCGTCTACACCGACCGGATGTGGCTGTCGTTCTTCGATCTGATCGGCCGGCCCGAGCTCGCCGAGGAGCCTCGGTTCCGCACCATCACCGGGCGTACGCAGCACATCGACGAGCTCTACCAGCTCGTCGAGGGAGAGCTCACCAAACACCCGTCCGCCTACTGGATCGAGGCGCTGCGCGCCGCGGACATCCCGGTGATCGAGGTGCGCACCCTCGGCGACCTGCTCGATGACCCGCACCTGCGCGAGGTCGGCTTCTTCGAGCCGGTCGACCATCCGGTGGCCGGCCCACTGCGGCTCGCCCCCTACCCCGCGACGTTCTCCCCGACCCACCCGGTCGCGCTGCCGCCCGCCCCGCTCCTGGGCCAGCACACCAGGGAGGTCGCGCAGGAGACGTCCCTGTCCCCCACCGACGTCCAGACGCTCCTCGACGAGGGCGTGCTGGTCGAGACGATCGGAGCCGTTCGATGAACTCCCTCAACGGAGCCGCCGTGATCGTGGGCGCCTACGAGCACCCCGCGCGGAAGCTGCCCCACCACACGCTCCACCAGGTGCACCGCGAGGTCGTCCTCGGCGCGCTCGCCGACTCCGGGCTCACCCTCGCCGACGTCGACGGCTTCTTCTGCGACGCGACCGCCCCCGGCCTCGGCCCGATAGACCTCATGGAGTATCTCGGCATCCAGGCGCGGGTCACCGCCTCCGGCGAGCTCGGCGGAGCGACGTACGTCGCCTATGTCGGTCAGGCGGCAGCGGCCATCGCCGCCGGGCACTGCCGGGTCGCGGTGATCACCCTCGCCGGGCTGCCGAGCCAGGCGAGCACCAAGAGTGCGGCGCTCGAAGCCGCCCCAGGCCCGGCGGCGAGCTTCGAGAGCAACGGCTTCCGCGGCGGTTACGGCCCGGTCGCCGACTACGCACTGGTCGCTCGGCGGCACATGCACGAGTTCGGCACCACCTCTGAGCACCTCGCCTGGGTGCGGGTCGCCGCCTCCGAGCACGCCAAGCACAACCCGAACGCCAAGCTCCAGGAGCCGCTGACGGTCGGGCAGGTGCTCGAGTCGCCCCTGATCGCCGACCCGCTGCACCGCCTCGACTGCTGCGTGATGACCGACGGCGGCGGCGCGCTGGTGGTGGTCCACCCCGACCTCGCCCGCGACCTCGGCCGCCGCGGCGCGCTCCTGCGCGGCTACGGCGAGGCCCACAAGGACGCCGCGTTCGGGCATGTCGACCTCACCTACTCGGCCAACCGACGCGCCGGCGAGCAGGCGTACGCCGAGGCCGGCGCGGGTCCTCGCGACATCGACTACCTCGGCCTCTACGACTCGTTCACGATCACCGTCCTGCTGGCTCTGGAGGATCTCGGCTTCGCCGAGCGCGGCCGAGGCGGGGCGTACGTCGAGGATCTCGGTCTCACCGCCGCCGGCGGTCGGGTGCCGGTGAACACCGACGGCGGCGGACTGATGAACAACCACCCCGGCAACCGTGGCGGGATGACCAAGGTCATCGAAGCCGTACGCCAACTGCGCGGCGAGGCGACCCCCGCCGTCCAGGTGCCCGACTGCGAGCTCGCCCTCGTCGCGGGCACCGGTTTCCGGCTCTCCCAGCGCCACTACAGCGCCGCACTCGTCCTGGAGCAGTTCTCATGAGCACCTACTTCCCGCCCGGCCTGCCCACCGACCCGCCGGTCCTCGACCCCGAGACCCGCCCCTACTGGGCCGCGGCCGAGCAGGACAGCCTGGTGGTGCCGTTCTGTACCGCCTGCGAGCAGCACTTCTGGTATCCCCGCGGTTTCTGCCCCCGGTGCACGGGCGACGCCGTCGAGTGGCCACGGGTGAGTGGCCACGGGGAGATCTACAGCTACTCGGTCGTACGCCGCGGGTTCGGCGCCTGGGCCAAGCACACCCCGTTCGTGATCGCCTGGGTCACCCTCGACATCGGCGTCACCGTGCTCACCAACGTCGTCGGCTGCACAGAGGACCAGCTAGCGGTCGGCCTCCCCGTGACGGCGCTGTTCGAGGCCGGAGACGGCAACCCGCCGGCGCTCCGGTTCACCCCGCGCGCCGGCTCCTGACGACGCGGGAGTCAACATTCCAGGTCCGGCAGCGCACAGGCAGCCAGATGCAGTGCGTCCCGGATGGCCTGGTCGATGCTCAGCTCCTCCTGATCCGCCCACGCCCAGTGCTCGACGGCCGCGGTGAGAGCGGCATTGAGCACCATGCCCTGGACCAGCACGGGCAGGCTGTCAGGGCTCTGGCCGCTCCGGTCGGCCAGCATGTGAGTGATCTCCCGGACCGCTTCGTCATGGCCTTGGAGCCAGACGGCTCGCAGCCCGGGCTCGGTCCTGGTCAGACGCACCAGGCCGCGCAGCGAGTCCAGCTCGCCGGCCGTGGCGAAAGCGACCAGGGCGCCCTCGCGCAGAAGGTCGGAAGGTGACCCGTCCGACAGACACTCGCGCAGGCGACCGACCAGGCCGTCGATGCCCGCGGTGAGCAGGGGCTGCACGCACTGCTCCTTGCTCGAGAAGTAGCGCCACAGCGTCCGGGTCGACATCCCAGCTGCGTTGGCGATCTCCTCGGCCGAAGTGCTCGCCACCCCTTTCGCCATGAAGAGGCGTACGGCCTCGTGGGCGATCTCCAGCTGGGTGGTGCGCCGGCGGCGATCGCTGATCCGGGGGCGGCCGAGACGGGGACCGGACTGCCCTGCGGGGGCCGCCGGGTCACTGGCTGTGCTCATGTCGCAATTCTCACTTTTTGTCTCGCCGTGTCATTTTTGGCGCGTCGCGCCAAAAAGAGTACGTTCTCGTCTGTTCCATCCGAACGACCCAATCACATCCATCGGAGGTTGTTGATGCAGATTTCCATCGAGACCGAGAAGTGCTGCGGCGCGGGACAGTGCGTCCTGGCCGCTCCCGAGGTGTTCGACCAGCGCGAGGACGACGGGATCGTCATCCTGTTGGAGGAGAACCCGCCGGAGTCGGAGCATGAGAACGTACGCCAGGCCGCGGCCCTGTGCCCGGCAGCATGCATCGCGGTGCACGAGTGAGCCGCCCGTCACGCATCGTCGTGGTCGGCGCCTCGGCCGCCGGCCTCAGCGTGGTCGAGGGGCTGCGGCGCGGCGGCTACGAGGGGTCGCTGACCCTCATCGGCGACGAGTCACATCTCCCCTACGACCGGCCGCCGCTGTCCAAGCAGCTGCTCTCCGGCGAGTGGTCGCCAGAGCGGCTGGCGCTGCGCTCGCCCGAGGCGATCGACGCGCTCGACCTGGACCTACGGCTCGGCAGCGCCGCCGTCGCGCTCGACGCCGAGGCCCGCGAGGTCACGCTCGCCGACGGCGACCGGATCGGCTACGACGCCCTCGTGGTCGCCACCGGGACTCGCGCCCGACGGCTGCCCGGGACCGACAGCGTCGCAGGCGTCCACGTGCTGCGTACGTCGGAGGACGCGCTCACCCTGCGTGAAGAACTGGCTCGCAAGCCACGTCTGGTCGTGGTCGGTGGCGGGTTCGTCGGCGCCGAGGCGGCGGCGGTCGCCCGTGACCTCGGCTGCGAGGTCACGCTCGTCACCAACGTCGCCCAGCCGATGGGCGATGCGCTCGGGGACGAGCTCGGCGCGATGCTCCGTGACGTCCACGCCGAGCGCGGCGTCTCGATCGAGACCGATGCCATGGTCGAAGGTGTGCTCACCTCCGACGGTCGAGTCGCCGGCGTACATCTGGCCGGTGGCCGGATGATCGCCGCCGACGCGGTCCTGGTCGGCATCGGCGCGGTTCCCAACGTGGAGTGGCTCGCTTCGAGCGGTCTCCCGGTGGGCAACGGCGTGGAGTGCGACGCCACCCTCCACGCCGGCTCAGGGGTGTGGGCGGCAGGCGACATCGCCTCGTGGCTCGACCCACGCACCGGCGAGCGCCTGCGGATCGAGCACCGGACCAATGCCGCCGAGCAGGGCCTGGCCGTGGCGCGTAACATCCTGGCCGGCCCGGATGGCGCGACGGCCTTCGAGTCGGTGCCGTACGTGTGGTCGGACCAGTACGACCTGAAGATCCAGATCTACGGGCGCACCCGCGGCGCCGACGAGGTGCGGATCGTCGAGGGCAGCCTCGAGGACCGCAGGCTCGTCGCCCTGTTCGGAAAGGACGGCCGCGTCAGCGGCGTGGTCGGGGTGAACCTGGCCCGCGCGACCCGCGGCTACCGCAAGCTGGTCGCCGAGGCGGCCCCTATCGAGGAATCGAGCGCAGCATGACCACCCAGAACACTCCCAGCGACACGCTCAGGTCCGGCGTCATCGGCTTGGGCATGATCGGCGGCGGCGTCGCCGTCAGCCTCGCCCGCCGCGGCCGCGTACCCGCGGTCTACGACATCCGTCCCGACGCCTCCGCCAACCTTGCCGGCGTCTCCGACCCGCTCTCCTCCCCCGCGCAGGTGGCCGAGGAGAGCGACGTGGTGATGGTCGCCGTCGTCGACGCCGACCAGGCCCGCGCGGTGATCGGCGGCCCCGACGGGCTGCTGTCCGCAGCCCACCCCGGCCTGACCATCGTCCTCCAGGCGACGGTCGCGCTCCCGGTCGTCCGCGAGCTCGCAGACCTGTGCGCCGAGCACGGTGTCGGGTTCATCGACTGCGGCGTGACGCCCGGCGACAAGGCCGCCGAGAACGGCATGGTCGCGATCATCGGCGGAGATCAGGACACCGTCGATGCCGCCCACCCGGTCCTGGAGGACTGGGCGAAGAAGGTCGTTCACTGCGGCCCGACCGGCGCCGGGATGGCCACCAAGATCGCCCGCAACGTGATCACCTACGGCAGCTGGCGCACGGTCGCGGAGGCCGCGGCCCTCGCCCGGGCCGCCGGGGTGGACACTGCCCGGCTCGCCGAGGTCGTCGACACCGCCGACCCCGAGGGACGTACGCTCCTGCAGCTGCTCCGCATGGAGGGTCCCGACGGCACGCTGCCGGCCGGGATCGGGAGCAAGATCGAGCCGCTGATGACCAAGGACCTGGCCGCTGCCCGCGACCTGGCCACCACGCTGGGTGTCGACGTCCCGCTGGTCGAGGTCGCCCAGGCCAAGGTCCGGGAGACCACGCAGCTGCCCGAGGTCACAGAGACACCGGGCGAGGCTGCCGACCTGCATCAGTTCGGCCTGGAGATGATGGACCAGGTCTACGGACCGGGCTTCAGCGCCGCCATGCCGGAGGAAGCGGACCCGTTCACGGCCGAGACGGTCGACTACCTCTTCGCCAAGGTCTGGTCCCGGCCCGGGCTCTCGGTCAGGGACCGCCGTCTGCTCACCCTCGGCGTCGCCGCGACCGTCGGTAGGCCCGAGCTGATCCAGATCATCGCGAACGGCGGCCTCGTCAACGGCGAGCTGACCGCCGATCAGCTCGGCGAGGCCGCGCTCCACCTGGCGACCTATACCGGCTGGTGCAAGGCCACCGCCACCCACGCGGGCATCACCGCCGCCATCGCGGCCAACACCGAGCCCGACAGCACCCCCGACGACACCAAGGAGTCCAAGTGACCGAGACTCTCATCGACCAGCCCACCCTCCGCGAGCCGAACAGGCCGTTCGACCCGCCCACCGCGTACACCGACCTGCGTGAGGACGAGCCTGTCACCAAGGTCCGCTTCCCCAACGGCAGCACCGGCTGGCTCGTCACCCGCTTCGAGGAGGGCGGCCAGGTCTTCACCGACCCCCGCTTCAGCGCGAAGCGCCACCGCCACGACACCCCGGAGGGCGAGGTGGCCGCGGCAGACGACGAGACGCCGTTCGACGTCGGCTTCGTGTTCATGGACGAGCCCGACCACAGCGTCTTCCGTCGCCTGCTCACCGGCCGGTTCACCCCGAAGGCGGTCCAGACCAAGCTCCAGCCCTACATCGACAAGATCGTCGACGAGCACCTCGACGCGATCGAGGCCGGTCCGGAGACCTTCGACTTCGTCCAGGCGATGTCGCTGCCCATCCCATGCCTGGTCATCTGCGAGCTCCTCGGCGTCCCGTACGAGGACCGCGACGGCTTCCACGACGCCACCGTCGACCTGATGGACATGGGCAAGCCCCGCGAGGTGCGGGACAAGGGCGCCCACTGGCTGATCAGCTACATCACCGAGCTCGTCGCCGACAAGCGGCGTACCGGCGCGACCGACGGCATCCTGGCCGAGCTGATCAACAAGACCGACGGCGACCAGACCCCCATGACCGAGGAGCAGCTGATCGGCCTCGGTGTACTCCTCCTGTTCGCCGGGCACGACACCACCGCCGCGATGATGGGCCTCTCGACCCTGACCCTGCTCACCCACGACGAGCAGCGTCGGGACCTGCTGGAGCACCCGGAGAAGATCGGCAGTACCGTCGAGGAGCTGATGCGCTATCTCACGATCGTGCAGTTCGGCCTGGGCCGCGTGGCCAAGGAGGACCTGGAGCTCGGCGGCGCCCAGATCGAGAAGGGCGACCTCGTAGTCGTGGCTATGAACGCCGCCAACCGCGACCCCCGCGCCTTCGACGACCCCGACACCCCGACATCGACCGCAAGGCGTTCCGCCACATGGGCTTCGGCTACGGCATCCACGCCTGCCTGGGCCAGAACGTAGCCCGGGCCGAGCTGCGGACGGTCCTGCCCAAGCTGTTCCAGCGCTTCCCCGACCTGCGCCTGGCGACCCCGCTGGAGGAGGTGCCGATGGACTTCACCGGCACCAACTACGGAGTCCTCAAGCTCATGCTCACCCGCTGAGCCGTCTCGTACGACGCGGGGGCGCCGAGCACGAGCCCGGCACCCCCGCGCCTCAGCGCATCCGCGTCAGCGGACCATCAGGGTGCCGCCGTCGACCGAGACGATCTGTCCAGTGATGAAGCGCGCCCCCTCTGAGGCATAGAAGGCGAGCACCGGGATGAAGTCCTTCTCCACGTCACCGAGCTTGCCGCCGAGCGGGATGTTCTGCCCCATGTACGCATCGTGGGCGGCGAGAGCCTCGGGGCTCATCTCCGAGCGGGTCTTGTCGTACATCGGGGTCCAGATCGCGGGGGCGATCATGTTGAGCGAGACGTTGTGCTTGCCCCACTCCTTGGCCGCGGTCCGGGTCCAGGCGATCACGCCACCCTTGCTCATCGCGTAGACCGACTTGTTGGGCAAGCCGATGACCCCGGCGGCGGAGGCGAAGTTGATGACCTGGCCACCCTCGCCCTTCAGATGCGCGAAGGCGGCCTGGTTGGTCAGCATGGTGCCCAGGGTGTTGACCGAGAGCACCTTGGTCCACAGGTCCACCGAGCTCTCCTCGGCGGGCGAGGACGGCGCGATGCCGGCGGCGTGGACCAGGACGTCGAGGCCACCCAGCTTCTCCACCGCGGCGGTGAAGGTGCTGTCGACCGACTCCTTGTCGGCGACGTCGACAGGGAGGAACTCCGCACCGGACTCCTCGGCGATCCGGGCGCCGGCATCCTCGGTGAGGTCGACCGAGACGACCTTGGCGCCCAGGGCCGGGAAGGACCGTACGAGGCCCTCCCCCATGCCACTCGCTCCGCCGGTGATGATGATGCGTCGTCCATCCAGACGAGTCACTGCCATGGCTGCACTTCTTTCTCGAACTTCTTCTCGGGTGTCGGTCTGTGCTGACGTAAGAGGCGCGGGGTGAGGCACTGCACGGACCTGGATCTCGCGGCTCCGAGCCACAGCCCAGCGCCGTAGGCGAGGTCGTCGAGGCGGCGGCCGAGGAGGGTTGTGGGGCGGACGTCGGTCTCGTGGAAGGCGACGGCGGTGTCGACGAGGAGCGCGGCGAGGACCATGCGGCGTGCGGTGCGGCTGAGCAGGCAGGCGACCAGCGTGAGTGGCCACCAGTGGCGCAGCAGGAGCGCTGACTCCTGGCGTAGCGACCAGCCGAGTCCTCGGACGGCGAGGCGGAGGGCGAGGCTGCGGCGGCCGGGGACGTCGGGGAGAGCCTGCGAGACGACGCGGCTGCCCCAGGCCAGTGAGGCGAGGGCCGCGGGCGTCGACCACCAGCGGCCGGCCAGGATCGCGGCTGCGGCGGCGGCCATGGCCGGGGAGAGTACGGCCGGGGCGATCGCCTCCCCGTGGCGGCGGCCGAGCTCGGCGCCGCCGGTGCCGTAGACGAGCTTGCGGCCGAGCCAGCCGCGTACGGTGCCGCGGACCTCGTGCAGGGCCTCGAGGTCGGGCGCGTAGCGGACCACGTGTCCGGCCTCGACCAGTCGCCAGACCAGGTCGACGTCCTCGCCCACGCGCAGGTCGCCGGCGAATCCGCCGACCTCTCGCAGGGTCGAGGTACGAGCGACCAGGCAGGCCGACGGCAGCCAGCCGACGGCCGCGCCGGGGCGCACCGAGCACGCTCTGGTGCCCAGGGAGAGCGAGGAGGCGGCCATGTCGTGGCGTTCGAACCACGCCGGCCGAGCCTTGTCCCTGTGCCCGCGCACCAGCGGCCCCACCAGCGCGACCCGCGGGTCCGCTAGGTGACCGGCCAGCTTCGCGAGCATCTCCGGGGCGGCGGCGACGTCGGAGTCGACGAAGGCGACGTAGGTCGTGGCGACCCGGGCCAGCCCGGCGTTGCGGGCACCGGCGGGTCCCAGGTTGTCGGTCAGCGCGAGGAGGGTGGCGCCGTGGCGGCGTACGACCTCCGCGACAGCGCCCGGGTCGTGGGAGGCGTCGTCGACGACGATGACGTCGAGCCCGTCCAGCCCACTCAGCGCGGCCAGGCAGCGGTCGAGGAGCTCGGGTCGGTCGTGGGCCGGGACGATCACGGTGAGCTCGGCCGGGTCGGCGGGCGTCAGGCCGGCGGGATCGGCGAGATTGCCGTCGAGCAGGCGGCGGGCGATGAGGTCGGAGGTGGCGTCGTGGACCTGCACCTGCCGGCCGGCGACACGGTCAGCGGCCGTGGAGGCCAGGCGCATGGACCGCAGCGGGGAGCCGCCGACCAGCGACAGCCCACCGTCGGGCGTCGGGAGGAGACGTACGTCATCGCGCACCCGCACCGTGAACCCATCCGGCAGCATCATCCGCCGAAGCCTCCGTCGGCGGCGACGACCGAGCCGTTGAGCACTGCCCCGGCACGTGAGCAAGCGTGCACGACGGTGGCGGCGACCTCGTCGGGGGTGAGCGGTCGGCGCAGGAGCTGGTGGGCAGCGAGGTCGTCGGGACCGACGGCGTAGAGGTCGGCGGTCGCGGCGAGCATCACGGTGTCGGTGGAGCCCGGCGAGACGGCGCAGGCGGTCACGCCCGTGCCGGCCAGGTCGGCGGCCAGGCCCCTCACCAGGCCGATCACGGCATGTTTCGCGGCGTTGTAGGCGGCGAGGTGGAACAGCCCGCGCGACCCCGCGGCGGAGGCGAGCGCGACGAACCGGCAGCCGCTGGGGTCGGGCCCGGCTAGCATCGCGGGGACGGCGGCCGCGGCGGTGTTCCAGACCCCGGCGACGTCGATCTGCCACTGCAGGTCGAGCGAGGTGTCCTCCCACAGCGGGCGACCGCCGGCGATCACCGCCGCGCCCGCGACCGCGACATCGAGCCGCCCCCACCTCTCCTGCGCCGTGCCGACAGCGGCGGTCAGCGCCGCCGGATCCCGTACGTCACCGACGACCGGTTCGACCCAGCCGGCCGGGAGCGAGGCGACCAGGGTGTCCAGGTCGGCCTTCGTGGCCTGCGGATAGCCGGCCGGGGAGTCCTCCCCCGCGCACCAGTCGAGCGCGACGACGTGTACGCCCTCGGCCACCAGGCCACGCACGGTGGCCGCGCCGATCCCACGCGCGGCGCCGGTCACCAGCGCGACCCGTGTCGCCGCTGCGCGCGCTGGTTTGGGCTTCATCGTGCCGCTGCTCCGATCCGGAGCCGGTCATAGGCAGCGACGACCATCGCCTCGAGGATGCGCTTGCCCTGCTCGGCGCTCGCTCCGGTCGGGTCGCCGAGGACGCCGTTGGCCGAGACGGCTTCGACGCCGCCTGCCCGCATCACCGGCAGCAGCTCGGCGATCGGGCGGGTGTTGCCGGGGACGGCCTGCCGCAGACGTACCCGTTCGGGGGCCAGGTGCAGCATGAGCGAGGTCTCGGTGTGGCCGGCGTGCGGATCCGCGTCCGGGACCTGACACGGCACCCAGGACACCTCTCTCCCCTCGGCGCGAAGGACCGTGACGGCGGCCGTGACCGCGTCCAGGTTGCCGCCGTGACCGTTGACCATGACGACCCGGGAGGCCCAGGTGGTCAGCGAACGGCCGAGCTCGACCAGCACCGAGGTCAGCACCGCGGTCCCGATCGAGATGGTCCCGGGAAACGACTGGTGCTCCCCGCTGGCACCGATCGGCACCGCCGGGGCGACGGAGGCGCCGATCAGCGGGGCGAGCTCGTCGGCCACCGCGGTCGCGATCACCGTGTCGACGTCGAGCGGCAGGTGGGGGCCGTGCTGCTCGGTGGACCCCACCGGCACCAGGACCGTGCCGCCCGGCACGATCTCCGGCCAGGGACGGTCGACCAGGCTCACGGCCGGTCCGAAGGTTGGCCCAGTGGTTGGCCCGGTGGTTGTCCGAGCGCGAGCTCGAAGCCGTCGGGGATCACCAGGTCGGCCGGGGTGAGGTCGTGGATGGAGGCCTTGCCCATGCCCAGGACCGCGGAGTCGAGGCCGTTGCGGAGAATGTCGAGGACGTTCTCGACACCGGCCTGGCCGTTGGCGCCCAGGCCCCACAGGTACGCGCGCCCGACCATCACCGCACGAGCGCCCAGGGCCAGCGCCTTGGCGACGTCGGAGCCGCGGCGTACGCCACCGTCGAGGAGCACCTCGATCTGGTCGCCCACCGCGGTCGCGATCGGGGGCAGCACCCGGATCGTGGCCGGGGTCCCGTCGAGGTTGTTGCCGCCGTGGTTGGAGACCGAGATCGCGTCCACCCCCGCGTCGACCGCACGCAGCGCGTCGTCGACCCGGCACACGCCCTTGAGCATGAACGGCTTGCCTCCACTCACGTCCTTCCACGTGGCCACCATCCAGGCCACGTCGTCCCACGACGGCGGCGGCGTGGTCATCCACTCGTAGTAGGCACCGAAGAACGTGGGCGGCTCCCCCAGGCTGCCGTCGTCGGCGATCGGTGCCAGGTTGGGGGCGGTCAGGTCCGGGATGCCGCCGCTGCGGGCGTACGCCGCCAGCCATCGTCCGCGGCTCATCACCTGGGGCGCGAACCTGAGCATCGCGGAGAGGTCGACCTTCTCCGGGATCTCCGGGCTGCCCCAGTCGCGGCCCATGGAGAAGGACCAGTCGAGGGTGGCGATCAGCGCCTTCGCCCCGGCCGCGTGGGCCCGGCGCATCCGGCGGATCATCACGTCGCGGTCACCGGTCCAGTACATCTGGAAGAACGTCGCCGCGTTGGCCGCCACCACCTCCTCGACCGACTTCGAGGCGAAGTTGGACAGCCCCATCACCGTGCCCCGGGCCGCCGCCGCCCGCGCGACCGCGACCTCACCGTCGGGATGGACGGCCTGTACGCCGGTGGGCGAGATGATCACCGGGAACCCGATCTCCTGGCCCAGCACCGTGGTCGACAGCTCGCGCTTGTCGTGATGGCCGGCCACGTGCGGCGCCAGCCCGAGGTCGGCGAACGCCTGCTGGTTGTCCGCGATCGTCTGGCCGCGCTCCGAGCCGGCCAGCAAAGCCGCGTACACCGGCTTCGGCAGCCGCTTGCGGGCACGCTCCTGCGCCACCGCGACGGACTCGAACCACGGGTTCTGCTTCCAGGGGTTCTTCCAGGCCATGTCTCTTCTCGCTTCTGTCTACAGGTTTCAGTTGGGGGCGAAGCCGGCCAGCGGCGACTCCGCGCACGCACTCACCGGCGGGCTCACGGGTGCAGCCAGATCGGAGTCCGGACGCCGTCGGGAGAGGGTCAGCAGCACCGGTGCGTTGCGGCTGGGCGCGCTGCGGGAGTGGTCCTGTCCGACCGCGGGAATGGTCCGGGCCCCGGCCAGTGCGGTCTCGCCGTATCCCTGGACACACTCCGGGTCCGGGCCGTCCAGCGGCAGGCCGGTGAAGAACTTCGCAGCCATGCAGCCACCGCGACAGGAGTCGTAGTGGGCGCAGCCCGAGCAGGCGCCACCGGTCTGCGGCTCGCGCAGCTCCTGGAAGAGCGCCGAGGTCTTCCACACCTTGTCGAAGCCGCCGTCGGTGAGCAGGTTGCCGGCAAGGAACTGGTCGTGGATCGCGAACGGACAGGCATAGACGTCGCCCACGGGGTCGATCAGGCACACCACCCGCCCGGCGCCGCACAGATTCAGACCAGGCAACGCACCGCTGCCATCCTCCGGCCCGAAGGCAGCCAGATGGAAGAAGGAGTCCCCGGTCAGCACGTTGTCACCGTTGGCGACAAGCCACTCGTAGAGCTCCCGCTGCTGCTCAGGAAGCGGGTGGAGCTCGTCCCACACGTCCGCGCCGCGGCCCGAAGGACGCAGCCGGGTCAGCCGCAGCGTCGCCCCGAACCGGTTCGCGATCGCCTTGAACTCGTCGAGCTGCCCGATGTTCTCCCGGGTGCAGACCACGCTGAGCTTGGCGTCGCGGAATCCAGCCTCGTGCAGGTTGCGCAGCGCGGTGATCGCGGTATCGTACGATCCCGTCCCCCGCACCCGGTCGTTGACCTCGGCCGTGGCACCGTCCAGCGAGATCTGGACATCCACATAGTCGCTCGCGGCCAGCCACCGCGCCCGCTCCGGGGTGAGCCGGACGCCGTTGGTCGAGAACTTCACCCCGACATCGTGAGCGACCGCATATTCGACCAGGTGCCAGAAGTCGGGACGTACGGTCGGCTCGCCACCGCCGATGTTCACGTAGAAGACCTGCATCCGCTGCAGCTCGTCGATCACCGCCTCGCACTGCTCGGTGCTCAGCTCACGCGGGTCGCGCCGGCCGCTGCTCGACAGGCAGTGCGCGCACTCCAGGTTGCACGCATACGTCAGCTCCCAGGTCAGGCAGATCGGCGCATCCAGGCCGAGCTCGAAGTGCTCCACCAGCTTCATCACAGGCTCCTCACGTCACAGGACGGATCATGTCGGTCCGGGCCAGGCCGGAGAGCGCAGCGACGTACGCAGCGTGCTGGCCCTCCGGCACTCCCGATGCCACGAGCGCACCGCGCACGTCCGGGTACGACCCCAGGGCACGCACCACCGCCACCAGCTCGGGACGCTTGAGGAAGGTCAGCTTCCGGTTCCCGAAGTGGTAGGCCAGCGCCCCGAACGGCTCGGGCCGCAGCTCGACCGACGGCGACAGCGCCCACGCGCTGTCCAGGCTCACGGCCATGCTCGGATCACTCAGCATGACGATGCTCAGTAGACGCCGCACATGCCGTCGATCGAGACCTCTTCGATCAACGACTCTTCGGTCAGGGCCTCGTCCACGACCTGGGTGTTCTCTTCAGGGTTCATGACAGCTCTCCTTCATCTTTCGGCGTCCGAGGACGCGGTCTTCGGTGACGCACACCACATTAATGACACTCGGGGTCAAAAAGATAGGGGTTCGCCCGAATCGGCGACTCTTTTGCCTTCGGCGCGCCTAACGCGGCTGATAGATTCCGACGAATGCCGACCAGCCCCGCCCCCGCGACGCGGCGCAGCTCGCTCCGCGGACGCCCCGCCGCCACCACGCACGCGGAGATCGAGCAGGCGGCCTTCCAGCTCTTCATGACCAAGGGCTTCGAGGCCACCACCCTCGACGACATCGGCGAGGCGATCGGGGTCGGCCGACGCACCATCACCCGCTACTACCCCTCCAAGAACGACATCCCCTGGGGACAGTTCGACCGCACCCTCGACGCCTTCCGCGAGATCCTGCGCTCCATGCCCACCGAGCTCCCGCTCCACATTGCGGTCCACCGCGGCGTACTCGCCTTCAACGACTTCCCCACCGACGCCAGCCCCAGCCACCGCGACCGGATGCGCCTGATCCTCACCACCCCGGCCCTCCAGGCCCACTCGGTACTCCGCTACGCCAGCTGGCGCGAGGTCATCGCCGACTACGTCGCCGAGCGCACCGGCCTCCGCTCCGACGACCTCCTCCCCCAGACCGTCGGCCAGGTCTCCCTCGCCCTCGCCCTGACCTCCTACCAGGCATGGCTCGACGACGAGGACGCCTCGCTCCCCGACCTGCTCGACGCCACGATGGGCCACCTGCGCACGTACGTCTCGAGCTGACGCCTGCGACTACAGGGCCGCGGCGATCGCGCGCTTCGCGTCGAGCTCGGCGGCAGCTTCCACTGGGGACGGCGCACGAATGCGTCAGACCAGGGCTGGACCGCCTGCGTCCGGATACTGTCCGGCTACTGTCCGGTCGAGGGTCACTCCAGACCATTGACAACCGTCACTAACTATCATGTTTCCGCAGGTCAACCGCCGGTTTCCGTCGGCCCCAATCACCAACCCTTCACGCGGGACCGCTCCCCGGCTTACAGGCCAGCCCGTTCGCTCTCACCGGCCTGACCTGGCGTTTTACTTTCCAGGTTGACGTGTTCACGGCCGACCGTGCGCCGTCATGCCAGTGAGGAGCGGACAACCGCCGTCAGCACGCGCACTCGCTATGGTTGGGCGGTGACGGCTTCATCTGACCCTCCCTCAAGGTCCATAGAGAGAAGTCCCGCAGCCGATGCTCTCAACACTCTCTCCACAACTGTCGTGATCGGCTGTCTGTCTGTGGCAGCGCTGGCCATCGGCTGGGTCGGCCTCGAAATGCTCGGCAACAGCGGCTGGGAACGGCTGGTCGCGTTCCTCGGCCTGAGCGTCGCCGGCTTGGCATTGCTGGCAGTGCTCCCCCATGCACTGATGCTGCGGTGGGTCAGAAGTCGTCGCCGGTCGCCTGTGCCGCCATGGCCCACTCTCGCGGCCGTCACCGCCACAGCCATTCCCTTTCCGGCGACGATCTTGACCATCTCCAGAGAACCTCCGATCGAGTTCATCGTCCCCATGACCATCTTCGGGATGCTGTTGGCCGTCGAAATCTTCCTGATGCTTCACCTATCGCAGCGCGACAAGAGTCAGGTCGGGCTCAGCAGCGTTAACCATCACGATGACGCCGAACACTGACAGCATTCGCCGCCGTGGCTGGCCGGCGCCGTCCGGTCGAGAGTCACTTCAGCTCGTCGGCAACCGTCGATGAAGTCATGTTTTCGCAGGTCAAGCACCCATATCCGTCCACGGTAACCAGCACCGTCCACACGGGAATGGACTCCCGCTTACAGGCCAGCCCGCCCGCACCACACTGATCGAAAGTCGCCGATCTCGCCGAGAATCGGCTGGCATGGGCGCTCGTCAGGCGTGAGACGGCGCGGGTAGGGCGTTGGTTACCTTCCCCCGCCGACCGGAAGTGCTTCGAGCACCACACCCGGGGCCTGGCGGCGTACGGAGTCGGCCTTCCACTTGTCGGGGAAGAGGGCGAGGACGGTGCCGTCGGAGCGGGTCATCACCTCGACGCCGCTGAAGCCGCTGATGGTGCCGGCGTGCTCGGGGGTGGTGTGCAGTGCGAGCGAGTAGGCGAGGTTGTCCATCCGGATCGGGGCGTGGAACTCGGTCTCCATCCGGGCAGCGACGACCTCGAACTGCATCGGCCCGACCGCGGCGAGCACCGGCGCCTGGTCGCCGCGCAGCTCGGAGCGCAGCACCTGGACGACGCCCTCCTGGTCGAGCTGCTCGATCCCGCGCCGGAATCGCTTGTAGCGGCCGGCGTCGATGACGCGGGCACTGACGAAGTGCTCCGGGGCGAAGCTCTCGATCTCCGGGAACTCCGCGGGCACGCCGTCGTAGATGGTGTCGCCCACGCGCAGCGCGTTGGCGTTGACCAGCCCGACGATGTCGCCGGGCGAGGCCGTCTCGACCGAGGAGCGTTCCTTGCCGAAGACGGTGTGGGCGTACTTCGTGGCGAACGGCTTCCCGGTGGCCGCATGGGTGACCACCATGCCGCGCTCGAAGACGCCCGAGCAGACCCGCGCGTAGGCCAGCCGGTCGCGGTGGTTGGCATCCATGCCGGCCTGCACCTTGAAGACGTACGCCGAGAAGTCCGCGTCCACCTCGCGCGCCCCACCTGCGGCGAGCGGGGTCGGTCCGGGGGCCGGGGCGAGCTCGAGAAGGGTGTCGAGGAGCTGGGCGACACCGAAGTTGAGCAGGGCCGAGGCGAACAGCACCGGGGTGGTCCTACCTGCCAGGAAGGTGGACTGGTCGTGGTCACCGCCGTCGGCGGTGAGCAGCTCGGCCTCCTCGCTGGCCCGCTCCCAGTCCTCACCGGCCGCCGCGAGCGCAGCCTCAGCGGTGAGGTGTTCCTCCGGCGCCCGAGTGGCTCCGCCTGCGGTGCGGGTGTAGCGGACGAATCCGCCCGTACGCCGGTCCAGGACTCCGTGGAAGTCGCCGGGGACACCGACCGGCCAGGTCAGCGGAGTGGGCCGGAGTCCGATCTGCGACTCGATCTCGTCCATCAGCTCCAGAGCGTCGCGCCCCGGCCGGTCCCACTTGTTGATCACGGTGATCACCGGGAGCCCGCGACGAGCGCAGACCCGGAACAGCTTCAGCGTCTGCGGTTCCAGGCCCTTGGCGGCATCGACGAGCATGACCGCGGAGTCGACCGCGGACAGCACTCGGTAGGTGTCCTCGGAGAAGTCGGCGTGGCCCGGGGTGTCGACCAGGTTGACCACATGGTCGCGATAGGCGAACTGCAGAGCCGTCGAGCTGATCGAGATGCCACGGCTGCGTTCCATCGCCATCCAGTCCGAGACAGTCCCCTTGCGGCCGGCCTTTCCGTGGACCGCGCCGGCCTCGGCGATCACCTGCGCATGCAGGACCAGGGCCTCGGTCAGGGTCGACTTTCCGGCGTCCGGGTGGCTGATGACGGCGAAGGTACGTCGGGGGCGGCGGTCTAGATCAGGCATCGTCCTTGAGGCTACCGCCACGTGAGAGTTGGCATGGCATTCCCTTCGAGGCCATCGAAAGGGTGCTGCGCTGGGTTGGGCGACCCAGGCAGAGTGGTTCGTAGCAACCGGCGTACCCAACCTGCCACCACAGCATCCAGGACGCCCTGCGCGACCTTGATGGTCTCGGCTGATCCGACAGGAGACGTGAGATGGACACGACCACCGCGATCGCCCGCTTCGACGAAGTCCGGGCCGACACCGAACGCCTCGCCGCACCTCTCTCCCCCGAGGACCAGACGGTCCAGTCGATGCCCGACGTCTCCCCGACGAAGTGGCATCGCGCGCACGTGACCTGGTTCTTCGAGACGTTCGTGCTGGCCGAGAACGAGCCCGGCTTCACCCCGTTCCAGGACAAGTACTGGTTCCTCTTCAACAGCTACTACGAGCAGGTCGGGCCGAGGTACGCGCGGCCGATGCGTGGCGTGATCAGCCGCCCCGGCGCGTACGAGGTCGGCGACTACCGGCGCAACGTCGACGATCGGGTCAGGGACCTGCTCGACCGCGTGGACGGGGGCACCTTCGCCAAGCTCGCCCCGACGATCGAGCTCGGCTTCCACCACGAGCAGCAGCACCAGGAGCTGCTGCTGATGGACATCAAGCACGTGCTCTCGCTCAACCCGCTGGAGCCCGTGTACGCCGGGCGTCCGGTCACAGGCCGCGGGACGGAGGGACTGGGGTGGGTCGACTTCGACGGCGGCCTGGTCGAGATCGGGTCCGAGGGCGGTGGGTTCTGTTTCGACAACGAGCTGCCGCGGCACCAGCAGTGGCTGGAGCCGTACCGGCTCGCCGATCGGTTGATCACCAACGGCGAGTGGCTGGAGTTCATCGCCGACGGCGGCTACCGGCGCCCCGAGCTGTGGCTCTCGGACGGGTGGGCTCGGGTCAACGCCGAGGACTGGCAGGCGCCCTTCTACTGGCGAGAGGCCGACGGCGAGTGGTTCGAGCACACCCTGCACGGCACGGTCCCGCTCGACCCGGGGCTGCCGGTCTGCCACCTGAGCCACTACGAAGCCGACGCGTACGCCACCTGGGCCGGCAAGCGCCTCCCGACCGAGGCCGAGTGGGAGCACGCTGCCCAGACCCATGAGGTGGCCGGCAACCTCGCCGACCGAGACAGCTTCCACCCACGCGCGGCCGGAGCCGCGACCGGCGGCCTGCGACAGCTCTTCGGGGACTGCTGGGAGTGGACCTCCTCGGCCTACCTGCCCTACCCGGGCTTCCACCCCGCTGCCGGTGCGATCGGTGAGTACAACGGAAAGTTCATGTCGAGCCAGATGGTGCTCCGCGGCGGCTGCGCGCTCACCCCACCGGGACACACGCGAGCCTCGTACCGCAACTTCTTCCCGCCCGGCGCCCGCTGGCCGGTCACCGGCCTCCGGCTCGCCGACGACGGGCGCCGTGCGTGACCTGGTCAGCTGACATTCCGTGTGCCCATCGCGGCATCCTCGGACCGCCGAAGACGCACGCCGACTGGGCCTGTGATCACGACGACTGCCCCGCTCCCCTGAAGGTCGGTCCATGGACCGTCGCGGTCAGCGGCACCATCGAGGAGTCGTGGACGCTCGTCCTCGACAGAGCGCAGCAGCAGCGCCTGCCGGTCGGCTCTGCCGTGGTCCAGCTCGCCAACGAGATCGAGGTGGGTGACTACTCGGTTCTCCTCAGCGACGGGGAGGAGCTCGCCCTGCTGACCGGTGACGAGGGCAGCCACCTGGTCCAGCCCGCGGCCTGGGAGTACGTCGTCAGTGGCGGTCCGCTCTCGGACGCTCCGTCGACCTCGATCCCGCCACGCACCATCGGGGTCCTCAGCCCCTGCGGGCCGACCTGGTGGCGGCTCGACACACCGCAGCACAACCCGAAGGAGAACTCCGCGTGAACCTCGACGACGGCCAGACCAGCACCCGCACACCAGCCCCGGGCAGTCTCACCACGCTGTTGACCGCCGAGGACCTGCGGCAGAGCCTTGCAGAGGACGCACGCACCGGCTTGAGCGCATCACCGAAGTGGCTTCCGCCGAAGTACTTCTACGACCAGCGTGGTTCGGAGCTGTTCGAGGAGATCACCCGACTGCCCGAGTACTACCCGACCCGCACCGAACGGGCGCTGTTGACCGAGTACGCACGCGAGATCGCCGAGAGCTCCGATGCCGAAGTGCTTCTCGAGCTGGGGTCCGGCTCCTCGGAGAAGACCCGGCTCCTGCTCGACGCGCTGGCGCAGGCCGGTCGGCTGACGACGTACGTCCCCGTCGATGTCAGCGCCAGCGCACTCACCCAGGCGATGGAGGCGCTCGCCGAGGAGAGGCCGGGCCTCGCGCTGCACGGCGTCGTCGCCGACTTCGACCAGCATCTTTCGCAGCTGCCGACCCCGGGACGTCGGCTGATCGCGCTGCTCGGCAGCACGCTGGGCAACTACGACCGCCCCGGACGGGAACGGTTCCTGCGATCCGTCGCCGCCGCCATGCAGCCCGGGGAGGGTCTGCTGCTCGGGCTGGACCTGGTCAAGGACACCGGGCAGCTGGTCGCCGCCTACGACGACGCCGCCGGGGTGACCGCCGAGTTCAACCTCAACGCGCTGCACGTCCTCAACCGCAGCCTCGGCGCCGACTTCGACGCCGACGGGTTCCGGCATCTGGCGCGTTGGAACACCGCGGAGGAACGGATCGAGATGCGACTCGTCGCCCAGGACTCCGCCCGGGTGGAGCTGCGCGAGCTCGACCTCGTCATCAAGTTCGACGAAGGCGAAGAGCTCCTCACCGAGCTGTCATGCAAGTTCCGCCGGAGCAGCGCCGCCAGCGAGCTCGCTGCGGCAGGCTTCCGCGACGCCCGCTGGTGGACCGACCCGGACGAGGCGTACGCACTCGTCCTGGCCAGGCGCTGAGCGCGACGGCCAGCGGCGGGTTGCAGGACGAGCGCCGCGTCCTCACCGGCTGCGAGGTCGACCTTCTCTTGGACGCTGCCCAGCGAATCGCACGTCCAGGGTGAACGTGGTCTGCTCGATGCTCCTGGGAACGACGCGGCCCCCGCCCCCGCTCGGGGCCGCGTCGTCATCAGGAGCATCGAGCAGACCGACCGCTGCTACTTCTTGAACGCGTCCTTCACGTTCTCGGCGGCCTTCTTCACCGAGGCCCCGGCCTGGTCGCCCTTACCCTCGGCCTCGAGGGACTCGTCGTCGGTCGCCTTGCCGGCGGCCTCCTTGGCCTTGCCCCTGGCGTCCTGCGCGGCGTTCTTCGCCTTGTCACTCATACTCATATCCGGACTCCTTCTCTCTCTTTTGTGATGGATGGTGCGGGTACTCCGACGAGCGCGATCACTGCACTCGTACGTTGGACTGGCGGCTGGCTCTGCCGCGTCGCGGCGAGTCGACCAGGATCCGGCAGGTCACCGCGTTGTCGGGGAACGCCGAGGCGAGGTCCTGCGAGCAGGTCTCGGCGGCGTCGGTGATCGACGCGACCGAGGCGACCGGGTCGATCCGCCCGCGCAGCAGGATCACCGGCCGCGACCGGATGGTCACCACCGTCCCGCTGACGCCGGTGAGGGCAGCCAGGCTCTCGATCCGGTCGGCGGCCGCGTCCGCGATCGAACGCAGGTCGGCCTGGACCCGCCCCGTCTGGTCACTGGCCTGGAGGCGCAGGGTCGAGGGGCCGCGACGCCCGAGGTGAGCCACCAGCCACACCAGGCCGAGCAGCCCGAGCAGAACGCCGACTGCGGCGAACGCCCACGGGAACCAGCTGGAGCCCACGATCTCGGCGGCCGGGTCGGCGGACAGCTCGTCCGGGTAGCCCTGCAGCACCCACTGGTAGTGCCAGTCGACGATCAGCAGCCCGAGGGCGACCAGAAGTACGCCGGCGAACAGGGTGAGTCCTCGGTCGAACCTGATCACTCGAGGAGTCATCGGGGCACCTCCGTGGCTCGGACCTTGATGCTGGCTCCGGTGAGCCAGCCGACCTCTTCGTCGAGGACGGCCCGCACGTGCTCGGCCACCTCGGCCGCCTCCTGGGGACCGTCGGGAGTGTTGCGCGCAGCGACGACGATGTCGACGACGGTGCGACGCCGAGTGCTGCGTGAGGAGTCGGCGGACACGACCCCGGGGAGCCGGTCGGCGGTCTCCTGAGCCAGGGCCGCGACGGCACCGGGCGCGAGCCAGAGGTCGGCATCGCCCGTCACTCGCAGGTGCGTACGCCGCCCGGGCCGGAGCCCGAGCCAGATCAGCACCAGCCCGGCGAGCACGACGACTCCGCCGACGATCGCCAGTCCGACGGAGGCGCGCAGGCCGTCGCTGCCGTCCACCAGGACGGGAGCGATCGGCGAGCCGGTGGCCCACCCCTGGCTGACCAGGAGGTCACGGACCGCGATCACGGCGATCCCGATCAGGACCAGCGCGAGCACCGTGGCCGCCAGGACCACTACCGGCGCGCGGCGAGGCTGGGTGCGCGGCGCGGGCGGACGAGAGCTCGGTGCGACCTGCTCGTCCTGTTCAACGGTCTGCGTGCTCATTCCACTCTCCTTCCGGTGTCGTCGGCGGCGGTCGGGTCGACCGCGTGCACGGTGACGTCCACGCTGCGGACCTCGATGCCGGAGAGGCGAAAGGCCTCCTCGCGTACGGTGTCTCGCGCCGCCGTGGCGATGCGGGTGACGTTGCCGGGCCAGATCATCGCGACGTCGAGCTTGACCCGGACGGCACGGCCCTCTGCCGTGATGTCGGCCTTCGGCAGCGCCATCCCGGTGATGCGGCCGAGCTTGCTGCTCTGCGCCACCGTCCCCGGCAGCCGCAGCGCCGCGAGCTCGACGATCCGCTGGAGCGCCTTGTTCCGGACCTCCAGCGTCCCGCGGTCCTCCGCCTGGTCAGCGGGCTCGGGGTCGGTTTCGAGGACGGCCGTCTGGCGCGCCGGGGACTCAACCACGGCGTCCTCGCAGCAGGCTACGAAGGTCGAGCTCGCCGTCGACCTGGCCCCCGATGAGGTAGCCGGCCCCGCCCAGCACGATGGCCAGAAGCAGGCCGACGAGCCCCCCGGTGACGATGGCGATCGTGAGCAACAGTCCGGCGACCAGGCCGAGTGTCGAGTTGGTCATGACGTGTTCTCCTAAGGAAGGTCAGAGCGGGTCGTAGCCGAGGAAGCGCTGTCGGGCAGGTAGATGTCCTCCACCGTGACGTCCACGGGGCCCGACACGTACGGCCGGACCGCCTGGCGCACCGCGGCGGTGGTGTCGAGGACCGGTATGCCCCAGTCGAGAACGACGTGGACCGAGCAGCCGGGCTCACGCATCCGCACTCCGTTCACGCGGCGGCCCGGAAGATAGGTGGCCACCTCCCCCACGGCCCCGGCGTGCAGATCGTGGACCCCAGGCACCGCGAGGACGGCGGCCGCGACGAGGTCGACGACCTCCGGCGCGGCGCCGTCGGCGCCGTCGTGGTCCTGCGGGGAAGGGTCGGTGTGCACCGTCACTCCACCCGCCGGCCGGCGTCCTGGTCGGCGTCGCTGGTCTCGTCCTCGAGGAAGACGTCGTGCACGGTGATGTTGACCTCGGTGACCTCGAGGCCGGTCATGCGCTCGACCGACGCCTTCACGTTGCGGCGGATGGCGCTGGCGAGGTCAGGGATCGAGGTGCCGTACTCAGCGACGATGTCGAGGTCGGCGGCAGCCTGCCGCTCCCCCACCTCCACAGCGACGCCCTGGCCGAGATTCGTACGCGAGCCGGGGATGCGCTCGCGGAGAGCCCCCGCAGCGCGCGCCGCGCCGCCGCCGAGGTCGTGCACACCACTGATCTCGCGCGCAGCGATCCCTGCGATCTTCGAGACCACGGTGTCAGCGATCGAGGTGCGTCCGAACTCGCTCGCCAACGCGCCCGAGTCGCCCCGGTCCGTCGACTGGCTCTGGCTGTCGTTCGTCAGCGAGCTCGTGGTTCCGGTCTTCGACTGCGTCATGAGAAGAACCTTCCTGATGATGTTCGGTGGTGTTCGTGGGTGTTGACGCCGGTTAGTCGCGGCTACATCTCGAAATGTCACAGAAATCCTGGTGTGTTCTACATCACATATCTTTGCTCAAGGGTGGTAGAACTTCACCTATCTGCAATCTGCCTCGTCGTGGCAGCAGAAGAAGGACTCGGGGGGCAATGTCGGAACCGCAGGCGTCATCGGAGCCGTCGGCGACGGATGATGCCCTTGTGCGCGCGGCCCGTCTGGGCGACCAGGAGGCCTTCCGGGAGATCGTGGATCGCCACGGCCCCGCCATGTACCGCTACGCCCTCCGTCTGGTCGGTGACTCCACGGACGCCGCCGAAGCGACCCAGGAGGCCTTCGTCTCGGCCTGGCGCGGCCTGTCCGGCTTCGCCGGACACTCCTCGCTGCGTACGTGGCTGATCCGTCTCGTGCACCGCCGTGCGGCCGATCTCCAGCGGAACCGACGTGCGACTCCGATCGACGACGGGCTGCTGTCGCGACTGTCTCCGGCGGCGGCGGACAACCCGCTGCAGACCGTGATCGACGCCGAGCTCCTACAGGCGCTGCAGCTAGCATTGAATGAACTACCGTGGCACCAAAGGGCGGCCTGGCTCCTGCGGGAGGTCGAAGAGATGAGCTACGAGGAGATCTCCGTCGCCCTGGCCATGCCGATCGGCGCCGTCCGGGGACATCTCTACCGTGGTCGACGCACACTCGCGGAGAGGATGGCACGATGGCGCTAGATCCCAGCCCGCTCGACCGCGCTGTCCGCGCCGCCCGAGCCGATGAGCCCGAGGGATGGGTTGACCTTGCCGAGTCGATCATGTCGCGGGTGCGCCGGGTCGTCGTCCCGTCCGAGCCGATCCTGACGTTCACCGCGCAGGGCGCATCCTCGCGCGATACGGAGGGCTCGGAGACCTTCGTCTCCGCACGCGTGGTCACCGCCGCGCTGCGCCGACTGCTCCAGGAGCATCCGACCCACGCCCCGGAGACCATCGACCTGCACGTCGACGACAGCCGCCTGACCGGCGTCGACATCCGCCTGGTCGCCAGGTTCGGCGTCGAGCTCCACCCGCTCGCGGACACCCTGCGTCCGCAGATCTACGCCATCCTCCGAGACCTCCTCGGTCCGGCGCCCGGTGTCGACCCGTCGATGATCGAGATCGAGTACGTCGACGTCACCCGAGGCGACCCGAACAAGACCTGACCGGGTCGTCGGTCACTGCAGCCATTTCCGAGCGCCGATCACCGCGGCCAGCTCGTCGGTTCGCTGATCGGTCCAGCCCGGCGGCGGCAGGATCGCCGCCCAGGCATGCACCGGCGCCGTGCCGAACTGGTGGCCCTGTCCGCTCGGCACCGAGTTGGCAGAGAACTGGTCGACGCCCAGCTGCAGCATCGTCACCCCGGGGATCCAGCGTACGTTCGGGGAGACGTCGCGTCCGCGCTCCTCCTCCAGCCAGTCCGGACGTTCGAGCGCCACTGACGGCGACCACCAGGTGATCGGGTCGTTCGCGTGCTGGAGATACCCGATCCGGGTGCCGTCCCAGGCTCCGGGAGCCTCCCAGTCCTCGGGCCTGTCGGCGAACCGGACGATCTCGCCGTCGTCCACGACTGGGAGCACCTGAGGAGTCCCCGGCTCGCGCTCCTCGGTGAACCGGTCCCAGAGTCGGTTGTCGGCGGTCGGGCCCACGAAGAGGGCGCCATCGGTGCGGGTGGCGAGGTCATGGGCTCCGCTGAACGCCGCCTCGCCACCGAAGCTGCCCAGGCTCTCGCCGCTCACGACCAGCAGCGGGCGGTCGGCCTCGGGGATCTCCAGCCAGCGTCCGTAGATGGCGTCGAAGAGCGCCAAGCCGGCATCCTGCGCACGCTGCCGGTCCAGGATGAAGGACATCCAGCTCGGGAGGTAGGAGTACTGCAGGCTGACCGTCGCCGTGTCGCCACCCCACATGAACTCCAGCGCCTGGGCCTGGTTCTCGTTGACCCAGCCCCGACCGGTGCCGGTCACCACGTTGATCACGGCACGGTCGAAACCCCCGAGCGCGTCGAGCTCGGCCACCGCGGTCCTCGCCTCGTCGCGGATGTCGACGCCTTCAGGGCCGGCCCCGACGTACGCCCGGACCGGCTGTTTGGCAGGCTCCTGGGTGAACTCGCCGATGTCCGCGGCGGTCGGGGCGCTCGCGATGAAGACCCGCCCCTGGCGACCCAGGGCGTCCCATGTCTGGGACGAGGCCGGGCCGGCGGTGAGCTCGGGCGTCGTCGGGGCGGGTACGTCGGTGCTGAACTCCTCGTTGATCGTCGCGAAGCTCGCGTCGAGGGCGCCCAGCAGCCGGTTGCCGCCCACCCCGATCGCCAGCTCGTAGATCAGGACCGCAGCGAGCAGGCCGCCGATCACGGCAGACGGGGCAGCGGGAAGGAAACGGCCGACGAACCGGCCGATCGAGCGGCCTAGCGCCTTGATCCCTCGCGACAGGCCGAGCAGCAGCGCGAACAGGACCGCGGTGATCAGCACGGTGAGCACCAGGTGACCGACGCCCACCTGGTCGGCTTCGACCAGGCCGCGGACCTCGTTCTCCCAGCGCAGAGCCAGTCCCAGCGCCACCAGGGTGCCGAGACCGCCGCCGACGGCCAGGACCCGCCACGCGATCACCCGCGCCCTGCCGGCCAACCGCCCACCGCAGCTGCGGACCAGCCACCCGGCCGACGCGCCTGCGCCGTAGCCGGCAAGCATGCACAGCGCGGTGAGCAGCGCCTGGAAGAGCGCTGTCCGCGGCATCAGTGACGGGGTCAGTGACGCCCACAGGAGCACGGTGGCGCCGGCGGTCGCCGCGAACGGCGCTCGCAGCTGGCTGCGAAGTGCGCTGATCGCGCGGGCGACCCTTGGACGCCAGATGTCGCTCACCGTCAAGATGCTAGCGACACACCTCGTGGGTCGGGCCCCCTTTCAAGGCGAAACCCGGCGCGCGCCGGCACTCAGCCTGGAGGCAGTGCCGGGACACCGACCGCTGGCGTCGGCGGCGTGCCGTCGGTCTCCTCGACCATGCCGGACGGGCTGCGGCCTCCTGCTCGTTCTGCTCCCACCCCGGCCGCGACCACCAGCCCGATCCCGAGGACGGCGATGAGGTTGGGTACCTGATGGAGGGCGAAGAACCCGATCACCAGTGCGATCGCCGGCTCGAGCGCCATGAGTGTCCCGAAAGCGCCGGCGGTGAGGCGACGCAGCGCCCCCATCTCCAGGGCGAAGGGCACCACCGGCACCAGGAGCGCCAGTCCGAGGCCGGCCAGCAGGAGCTCGGGCGTGAGCTTTCCGACGATGCCCGGTCCGACCACGAAGGTTGCGACCACGGCCGCGACCGGCATGGAGATCGCGAGGCCACCGATGCCACTGACCGCATCGCCGACTCGCTGTGTCAGCAGGATGTAGCCCGCCCAGCACACCGCCGCGCTCAGGGCGAACGCGACACCGACCCCGTCCACAGCGCCGTCCCACGGTTGGGTCAGACACACCACACCACCGGCCGCCACGAGAGCCCATGCTCGCGCGATGCCGCGGCTGCGGAGGACAGCCACCCCGAGCGGTCCCAGGAACTCCAGCGCAGCCGCCGTGCCGAGCGGGAGCCGGGTCAGCGCTGCCATGAACAGCAGGGTCATGCCGGAGGTGACCACGCCGAGTGCGACACCGGCCAGCAGCGTCTCGCGGCTGAACGAGGAGAGACGCGGTCGCACGAGGACGAGAAGGAGCAGACCTGCCCAGAACAGGCGCAGCCAGGCGACCCCCGCCGAACCGAGCTGATCGATCAGGCCAACCGAGGCGGCGAGCCCGAGCTGTACGCAGAGCATGGCCACCACCGCCATCGAGGTGCCGGTGCGAGCGGAGGGGGCGTGGCGGGCAGCCGATCTGAACATGAGGACCAGTGGACCTCATCCCATCTGTTCGCGTCCACGTGACATTGCTAGACATAATGTTCATTGATCCGAAACGATAGACACGTGGACGTACGCAGGCTCAAGATGTTGCTCGAGCTCTCTCGCCTCGGCTCGATGCACGAGGTCGCCGACGAGATCGGCACCACCACCTCAACCGTGTCCCAAGCCATCGCCGCCCTCGCCCGCGACGTCGGTACCGCGCTCATCGAGCCCGATGGCCGGCGGGTGCGACTCACCCCAGCAGGCCATCGTCTGGCCGAACATGCCGTCACCATCCTGGCGGCGGTCGATGCCGCCCGTCTGGACCTGGATCCCGACGCGGAGCCGATCGGTGTGGTCCGGGTGGCCGGATTCGCCACCGCGATCCGCCGCTCCCTCATGCCGGTGATCGACGACCTCCGGCACGTTCATCCCGGCATCGAGGTGCGGGTGCGCGAGCACGAGCCGCCCGAGGCGCTGGCGTCGCTTGCACGCGACGACGTCGACCTCGCTCTCGTCTACGACTACAACCTCGCCCCCGCCTCCTGGCGCAGCGACCACGACACCACCGCACTGTGGGAGGTCGAATGGGGTCTCGGGATGCCGACGTCCGAGCCGCGTGCCCCGCTCGCGACTTTCGCCGACCGCGACTGGATCGTGAACTCGCGCCACACCGCCGACGAGGAGGTGCTGCGCACCCTGGCCTCGATGGCGGGATTCACGCCCCGAGTGGTCCACCGTGTCGACGCTCTGGAGCTCGTCGACGACCTCATCCTCGCTGGTCACGGGCTCGCGTTGCTGCCGCGAGGGCGCACGTCTCGCCGCGGCGTCACCGTACGGCCGTTGACCGACCCGACGGTACGGCTGCGCGGCTATGCCGCGACGCGCCGCGGGCGCGACCGATGGCCACCTCTACGGGCACTCCTGAACCGGCTGCCCCAGGTCTGACCGGCCTCCGACTGCCAAGATCGTCTCGTGCCCATACCTCCCACGCCCTGCTTGCCCCTCCCCCAGGGGGAGAGGCAAGGATGACCGCATGAGCGAGCCGCTGCTGTCCATCGGGACGTTCTCGCGCGCGGCCAGCCTGTCCGTCAAGACGCTTCGCGCCTACCACGCGCAGGGCCTGCTCACCCCGGCCGCGGTGGACCCGGAAACCGGTTTCCGTCGGTACGCCGCCGGGCAGCTCGCGGATGCTGCCGTGATCCGCCGGCTCCGTGACCTGGAGGTTCCGCTCGCCGACGTCGCCACGATCCTGGCCGCGCGGGACCCGGAGGTCACCGCGGCGACTCTGGCGCGCCATGCCGACCAGATGCGTGAGCGCGCGCGACGGGTCGAGCAGATCGTCCAGGACCTGCACGCGGCGCCGCCGGAGACCTGGACCCCGCCGCGTCTCGTCGAGCTTCCGGCGACGAGCGCGGTCGCGGTGACCGGTGTCGTCCGGGACAGCGCCTACGACGCCTTCCTGGTGGCGGCGTACGCGCGGCTCGAGGAGGGCTGCCGGGACGCGGGCGTCGAGGTCACCGGGCCGGCGTCCGCCCTGTACGACGCGGAGTTCCTCGACGACGCCGAGCAGGAGGTCACGGCGTACTTCCCGGTCCGGGCGCAGGCCGCCCCAGCGGGCACGACCCTGCTGCAGCTGCCGCCGGTGACGGCCGCGGTCGTCACCCATGCCGGGGACCACGAGACCCTGCCCGACACCTACGGGCTCCTCGGCGCCTGGGTCGCTCAGCACGGAACCCCGAGCGGGCAGCCGCTGCGGGAGGCGTACGTCGCCAATGTCTCCGACAGCGTGCCGCCGTCGGCCTACCAGACCGACATCGTCTGGCCGCTCATCCCTCGAAAGGACACTCCATGACACTGACCCTCGGCGCGATCAGCTTCGACTGCTCCGACGCGCTGCGTACCGCGACGTTCTGGGCCGCCGCGCTGGACCGAAGGCTCGACGAGGACAGCACCGAGGAGTTCAGCTCCATCGGCCTGAAGCAGCCGGCCCCCGGCGTACCGGCTTGGTTGTTCGCGCGGGTGCCCGAGCCGCGACAGGCGAAGAACCGCGCCCACCCGGACCTCATCGCTCCGGACCGCCCGGCGGAGGTCGCTCGCCTGGTGGATCTCGGCGCCACGGTCCTCGGCGAGCACGAGGAGAGCGGCATCGAGTGGACGGTCCTGCGCGACGTCGAGGGCAACGAGTTCTGCGTCGCCACCGCGCACTGAGCTCTGCTGCCGGCGACTCGCCGAGCTGCTCGGCGACCGGGTGGTGGTCACGTTCGACGGGAAGTTCCTCGACTACAACTGGTGAGGACCCTCACCGGGGGTATGGCCGGAACCGGGACCTGGTCCCCGGCCGGATCAGCTAATTCGAGAGGGTCGAAGGTCCCGTCTACCCCAATATTGGGTAGGTGAAGAGAGTTCCTGCAACCCGCTGAGACAGCGCCGGGAGACCCTCCTCTCACAGGCCTCGCCGAGGCGGCCCACCAGCCGCACTTGCTCCTCGGTTTCAAGAGGTCCCCAGGATGCACCCGCGGTCGGCCCGGGCCGACCGCGACAGGCATCTCTGTCCGCCCGCCCCGTCTCGGGTGCCTCAGCCCTGCTCACCACAGGCACGGACCGCCACAACCCATGAAGGAACCAACCCATGAACATGCACAGCTCCACCAAGATCGGCCTTGCGGCTGTAGCCGTTGCCGGAGTCGCCTCGGTCGTCGCAGCCCCTGGGGCTCAGGCCGCGCAGGACTGCAAGACGACCACCGTGACCTCTCAGGTCAAGGTCGCCGACGAGAAGAAGACCACCGAGGTCACGCCTGCGGTCACGCACGTGGAGCACACCGACGCGGTGTCCCACGAGGAGTCCCGCTTCTCGACGGTGGTCAAGGGTGAGAGCCACGAGGCTGTCACCGAGGACCAGTTCCGCAACTCGGTCTACACCCGGACCTACACGCCCGGCACCGCCGCGGTGACCGACACCATCGAGCACCCGGCTGAGACCCGCACGGTCGAGCACCCGGCCGAGACTCACACGGTCGAGCACCCGGCCGAGACGCACGTCGTCCACCACGAGGCGGTCACCCACGAGGAGACTCGCGTCCAGGACCGTGGCTACGCCTACAAGCAGAAGCAGACCGGCAAGGTCCGCTACCTGGACACGCCGGGCTGGAACGGCGAGGACGAGCACGGCGACAAGGGCTGGGTCCGCTTCGCCGAGGGCGACCTGACCGAGACCGTCACCGTCGTGGACGTGGCGGCGTGGGACGAGATGGTCGTGGACAAGGAGGCCTGGACCGAGACCGTAGTGGACAGGGAGGCCTGGACCGAGACCGTAGTGGTCAAGGAGGCCTGGACCGAGACCATCGTGGTCGAAGAGGCCACTTCTGCCGTCTTCGGCCCGTGGCAGTGGGACCGCTTCACCACCTGGACCACCACGTCGGGCACCCCGGCCGATGAGGACGGTCAGGACGGCGATGACAACCCCCTGAACCTGTCCCAGATCGGCGAGCAGTACGCGCAGACCGTGATCACGAAGGAGGCCCACACCGATCTCGACGCCACGCTCTACTTCGTCGAGGACGGTGAGCCGACCACGAACCTGGCCGACGCATCCTGGACCGCCGACGAGCCTGCGGGTTGGGACCTGGTCGACACCCGCACGGTGGAGGACAGCGCAGCATCGGACGTCACCGTGGTGGACTCGCCTGCCTCTTCGGTCACGGTCGTCATCCCGGCTGTCTACGAGACCAAGACCAACGAGTCGGAGAAGTGCGCGGCGGTCGTCAAAGACGCCAGCACCAAGGCCGCCTCCGAGGTCCCGAGCCGGATCGATGCCGGTCTGGCTGGGAACCTGCCGAACACGGGCGGTCCGAACGGAGTGCTCCTCGCCGCCGGCGGGCTGCTGGTCAGCATCGGGGGCATCGGGTCCTTCCTCGCCCGTCGCCGGAGGAACGCCTGACTCACCAGAAGAATCTGCGCCGCCACCGGTCACTGAGCTCTGCTGCCGGCGACTCGCGCCCAGGAGCTGGGGGTCTGGCCGAACTGGCGGCGGAAGGCACGACCGAACGTACCGACCTCGCTGAACCCGCTGGCGCGGCAGGCGTCGGAGACCGCGACTCCGCGGGCGAGCAGCGTGCTGGCGAACTCGAGGCGGGCACGTCGGATCTCGGCCGCGGGCGAGCGACCGTCCTCGGCCAGCAGAGCCTGGACCGAACGTACGGACACGTGCAGCTCAGAGGCGAGGTCGGCCGCGGTGAACTCCGGATCCCGGAACCGCTCGCGCACACATTGGTCCACCGCTGTGCGGAGGGCGTCGCGCGTGATGATGTCGACCTCGTCGACCGCGAATCCGGGGGCGGCGGGGGCAAGGGCGAAGGAGAGCAGCCTGGCCCCGGCCGTACCGACGGAGCGGGTGGACCAGGCGACCGGTAACGGTCGGCCCTGGCGGGTGAAGAACCACTCCGGTGCAGTGGCCGCGGACGACCCCGGGCGGTCGAGAATCGGGCAGGCCTCGGAGGGGTACGCGGTCCCATCGGGCCGGTGATCGTGCAGGGTCTCATGGCTGGGCGAACCGATGATCTCGTCGGCCGAGCTGTAGCCGAGCAGGGACAGCGCGGCTTGATTGGCCAGCTGGACGGTCCCGTCGGCACCGATCACCCACAGCGCGGTGGGTGTCACGTTGACCACCGCGGCCAGCAGGCCGTCGTCGAGCTCGGGCCTCGGTTTCCCCTGGCGCAGCGGTTCCATCCGTTCTCACCCTTTCGCCTCGTCGCACCAGGTTCGCCCGTCCCTGTTTCACCTCGGTCCTCCTGCCTGTGTCGCTCCGGTTAACCGAGGCCGGTGGCGCGCAGATCGCCGAGGATCGTGCGCGGATGGCCTATTCGGATCGTCGTCTCGGGTGGTGGCATGGGGCCGTGGGTCAACGGCGATCCGAGGTTCCAGTCATACGTGCCCACCTCGTCCCCCAGGAGGCGACCCATGTCCTACGTGAGCCCGAAGGAGCTCGCCGGCCGCATCGTCAGCTCCGGTGAGTCCAAGGTCTTCATGTCGACCAGAGATACGTTGATCCGTGCCTACATGGCGGGAGCGATCTTGGCGCTGGCGGCCGCGTTCGCGGTCACCATCGGCGCCAAGACCGGCGAACCGCTCATCGGCGCGGTGCTCTTCCCCGTCGGCTTCTGCATGCTCTATCTGCTCGGCTTCGACCTGCTGACCGGCGTCTTCACCTTGGTTCCGCTGGCCTGGCTGGACCGGCGTCCCGGCGTCACGTTCGGCGCGATGATGCGCAACTGGGGCCTGGTCTTCGTCGGAAACCTCGCCGGCGCTCTGACCACGGCGGTGATGATGGCGATCTACTTCACCTACGGCTTCTCCGTCGAACCCGACGCGGTCGGCCAGGCGATCAGCGCCATCGGCGAGGGCCGGACGCTGGGCTACGCCGATCACGGGGCCGCGGGGATGCTGACCCTCTTCGTACGCGGCGTGATGTGCAACTGGATGGTCTCCACAGGCGTCGTCGGAGCGATGATGTCCGACAGTCTCCCGGGCAAGGTGATCGCGATGTGGATGCCGATCATGGTCTTCTTCTACCTGGGCTTCGAGCACTCGGTCGTCAACATGTTCCTCTTCCCCTCGGGGCTGATGCTCGGCGGCGACTTCACCGTCGTCGACTACCTGATCTGGAACGAGATCCCGACCGTCCTGGGAAACCTGGTCGGCGGCCTGACCTTCGTCGGCCTGGTCATCTACGCCACCCACCACCGAACCGGCTCGGAGCGTGCGCGTCCCGAGCCGATCCCGCGTACCGACTCAACCGTCTCGAACGAGGTGTGAACAGATGACCGAGCCCATCTTGAGCAAGACGGAGGCCGCCGCGGCGGTCACCTCCGCCCGGTCACGTGCCGGGATCACCTGGGCCCAGATCGCCGAGCACGTCGGCCGTGCGCCCGTGTGGACGACCGCCGCCCTGCTCGGCCAGCACCCCATGAGCGCCGCCGAGGCGAAGGCGGCCGGCGAGCTGCTCGGCCTCGAGCCCGAGGTCGTCGAGGCCCTGCAGGTCCAGCCCTACCGGGGTGCGGCATCCGGCGTGGCGTCCGATCCCACGATCTACCGGTTCCACGAGGGCCCTGGCCGTCTACGGTCCTGCGCTCAAGGAGCTGATCCACGAGGAGTTCGGCGACGGCATCATGAGCGCGATCAACTTCAAGGTCGACATCGCTCGCCGCTCCGACCCCGGCGGCGACCGGGTGGTGGTCACCTTCGACGGGAAGTTCCTCGACTACAACTGGTGAGGACCCTCACCGGGTATGCCCGGTGTCCCGGGCGAACGAATTTTCGTTCGCCCGGGACAGCCGTTCGTACGCGTACTTCGACGAGCTCAGTGCACGCCGGCCATCAACCGGCGGATGGGCCGGTTGCCGATGAGCAGCACGACACCGACGACCACGGAGGCGAGCCCGACCCACCAGAAGAACGCGCTGTCGTCGTTGACGTCGTAGAAGGCGGCCAGCCGTCCCGACATCGCGGTCCCGAGGGCGATCGAGAGGAAGAAGAGGGCCATCATCTGGGTTCGGAAGCGCTGCGGGGCGAGCTTGGTGGCCAGAGAGAGGCCGACCGGCGAGAGGAGCAGCTCGGCGAGGGTGAAGAGCAGCAGGATGAACGCCAGGCCGACCAGCGGCACCGAGTGTGCGCCGCTCGGCATCAGCAGGAACACCCAGAACGCGATGCCCATCACGATGTTGCCGATCGCGAACTTCACCGGCGTCGAGGGCTGACGGGGGCCGAGCTTGGTCCACACCGCCGCGAAGACACCCGAGAGCAGGATGATGAAGACCGGGTTGATCGAGTTCACCCACGAGACCGGCATCTCCCAGCCGAAGATGTCACGATCCAGGCGCTGGTCTGAGTAGACCACCATCACGGTGAACTGCTGCTGGTAGAGCGACCAGAAGACCGCGGAGGCGATGAAGAGGGGAACCATCGCCCACACCCGGCTCCGCTCGATGGCGGTGACCTGGCGGCTGAGCAGGATGACCGCGAAGAGCGCGACCGCAGCGACGGAGGCGACGCCGATCACGATGTTGGCCAGTCGCGGCGCGGTGATGACGCCGGTCAGGCAGAGCACCACGATCAGCGCCACGGCGCCGACGGCGATGGCGATCCAGCGGCCACGCTCCGAGGCCGGGAGCGGGTTGGGCACGACACGGCTCTCGGCGGGGAGCCTGCTGCGACCCATCGAGTACTGCACCAGGCCGAGGATCATGCCGATCGCGGCCAGCCCGAACCCGAAGTGGAAGCCCCACTGCTTCTGCAGGAGCCCGGTCAGCAACGGACCGACCAGCGCACCCAGGTTGATGCCCAGGTAGAAGAGGGAGAAGCCGGCGTCGCGACGCTCGTCGTCGGGCGCGTACAGCGTGCCGACCAGGGAGGAGGCGTTCGCCTTCACTCCGCCCGAGCCGAGCGCGATCAGCACCAGGCCGACGCCCACACCGGCGATCCCCGGGATCAGGGCGAGGCCGAGGTGACCGAAGACGACCAGCCAGGCCGAGTAGAAGAGCGTACGCTCCGCGCCGATCAGGCGGTCGGCGATCCAGGCCGCGATGATCGTGGAGAGATAGACCGAACCGCCGTACGCACCGACGATCCCGAGCGCCACCGTCTCGCTGATCCCGAGGCCACCCTCGGCCACGGAGTAGTAGAGGTAGATCGCCAGGATGCCCTGCATGCCGTAGAAGCTGAACCGCTCCCACAGCTCGACGCCGAACAGGTTGGCCAGTACGCGTGGCTGGCCCAGGAAAGACCGGTCGCGGGGATCGTCCGCGTCGGTCTCACTTTGCAGTTGACTCATTACTTTAGGCTCACAAGATCAGGCGCCTCGGCCAAATCGCGAGCAACGGCATCGCGAGTCCTGTGACAATTGCCACCTGCCCAAGGTGTTGAGGCAGCAGGTTGCTGACGCTCTCACCCTCTAGCTCGAGCTGGGCGCTCTCGGCGCGGCTCGGACGTGAGCGCGTTCGCCCTGCTTGCCGACCAGGCTGAGATATTCGACCGGCCCCGAGCTCGTGGCTGCGAACCAGTGCGGCGTACGCGTGTCGAACTCCGCTGCCTCGCCGGGCTCGAGGATGAGGTCGTGCTCGCCGAGCACGAGCCTGAGCCTGCCGTTGAGGACGTACACCCAGTCGTACCCCTCGTGGGTGCGCAGGTCCGGCTCGGCATCGTCGCGGCCGGTGGGGAGGACGAACTTGTACGCCTGGATACCGCCCGGCCTGCGAGTCAGGGGAAGGATCGTGGAGCCGTCCGCACACGGGATGGCCCGCAGATTGATGCGCGGGTTCCCGGTAGGTGGTGCATCAACGAGCTCATCGAGCGTGACGCCGTGGGCGCGCGCAAGGGGAAGCAGCTGTTCCAAGGTGGGGCGGCGCAGACCTGCCTCGAGCCGGGACAGCGTGCTGGTCGAGATCCCGGTCTCTTCAGACAGATCACTGAGGGTGATGCCGCGACGTTGGCGGAGGCGCTTGAGTCGCGGCCCCAGCGCGTCGAGGGTGCGGTCGGGCGAAGGGTCCATGTCGACGATTTTGCCATTCAGCAACAACCTTTGCGAATCCGCATTCTCGTGAGCACCATCGACTCATGTGGCCGTCAGACGATGGCCGCGGTGCAGGTTGTGAAAGGAAATCCATTGAGCACGAACCCACCTGTCTCCGGTGTCAGCCGTGGCGAACCAGTCGACGCGGACGACTCGGCCATCCACGACGCGGGGCAGCGCCGCGCGATCTTGATCGCGGTCTGCATCGCACTGATGGCCGTGATCGCCTCGGTCACCGGCCTCAACGTCGCCCAGCCCGAGCTCGCCGTCGAGTTCGACGCCTCGCAGAGCACTGTGCTGTGGTTCATCAACCTCTACACGATCAGTCTCGCCGCCCTGCTGCTGCCGTTGGGCGCACTCGGCGACCGGATCGGCCGCAAGCCCGTGCTGCTCGTGGGACTGACCGTCTTCGGCGCCGCGAACGTGGCGGCCGGGCTGGCCAACTCCTCTGAGATGATGCTCGCTTCCCGCTTCGCCTCCGGTGTGGGCGCGGCCATGATCATGCCGGTTACCCTGGCGGTCATCACCTCGACCTTCCCCGAGGAGGAACGCGCCAAAGGCATCGGCGTGTGGACCGGCGTGGCCGGCGGTGGCGGCATCCTCGGCATGTACCTGTCCGCCCTGCTCGTCGACGTCGCCACCTGGCGGTGGCTCTTCATGCTGCCGATCGCGCTCGTCCTGGTTGCGGTCGCAATGATCGTGCGCTCGGTGCCCAACTCACGCGAGCACACCGAGCACCGGTTCGACACGATCGGCTCGGCGACCTCGGTCCTCGCCGTCCTCGGGCTGATCTTCGCGCTCCACGAGGGTCCGGTACACGGCTGGACCGAGCCCGCGACCATGATCGGGCTGGTCGGTGGCATCCTCGCCGCGGTCGCCTTCGTCGTCTGGGAGCTGCGCCAGACGGCGCCTCTGCTCGACGTCCGGCTCTTCAGTGAGCGAGGCCTGGCCAGCGGATCGGTCACGCTGCTGGTGGTCTTCGGGGTGCAGGCTGGGATCTTCGTGGTGCTCTTCCCGTTCCTTCAAGCCGTGCTGGGGTGGTCCGCACTGCGCGCCACGCTGGCGATGATGCCGATGGCGTTGCTGATGATGCTTGCCTCCGGGCTCGCCCCGAAGGTCGCCTCCCGCGTCGGAGCTCGAGCCACGACGGCTGCCGGCATCTTCCTCGCCGGCGCCGGACTCGCCTTCATGGCCGGCCTGGTCTCCGTCGAGGGCGGCTACCTCGCGGTCCTGCCCGGCATGCTCTCCATGGGTATTGGCATGGGCCTGTCCATGACGCCGTCCACGGAGGCGATCACCAGCTCACTGCCCCGCGAGCGCCAAGGGGTCGCGTCCGCACTCAACGACGTCACCCGCGAGTTCGGCACCGCCCTGGGAATCGCCCTCCTCGGAGCCATCCTGTCCGCCGGCTACAGGAGCGCGATCGACGATCGTCTTGATGGCGTCCCGGACGACGTCGCGGACACAGCACGCGAGGGCATCGCGAACGCCGTCGCCGCAGCAGACGGCGCCGGCCCCCAGGCCGGAGCGCTGGTCCGGGTCGCACAGGAATCGTTCGTCGACGGCTGGCAGAACGCCATGTGGGCAGGCGCCGCGGTGATGGCCGTCCTGTTCGTCTACATCCTTGCTCGTGGCCCGCAGGATGCCCGCAAGCCAGCCGACGCTGTCACCGAGGCTCATCGATGACCCATGCCCCGGCCCGTCGAGTCGCAGTCTCGATCTGCCTGACGGCGGCTACGACGGTCGGGGCAACAGGTCGGCGTCGCGATGCTCGACCAGCTCGGGCTGCTCGCGGGCGATGCGGCCGATCCCCCACTGGCCGAGCGGCTCGAGCGCCACGTTGAGGGCGTGGCCGTGCTCGGTCAGCGAATACTCCACCCGCGGGGGCACCTCGGCGTACACCTCGCGGTGCACCAGGCCGTCCTGCTCCATCTCCCGCAGGTGCTGGGTCAGCATCTTCTCGCTGACACCGGGCAGGCCGCGGCGCAGCTCGGCGAAGCGGCGTACGTCGTGCTCGTCGAGCTCCCAGAGGATCAGCCCCTTCCACTTGCCGCTCACCACGTCGAGCGCTGCGTCGATGCCGCAGATGTAGGGACCGTTTCGGGCCTGCTTCGTCACGGGGGTGCTCCTTACGAACCTTTTGGTAAGTACCCCAGTAATTAGTGGGTACTCCCGCGATCCTACGCAAAGTCCGAGGATGGTGCGTACCGATCGAGAACGAGACGAGAGAAGTCCACCATGAATCAACCTCGCACCGCCGTCACCCTCATCGGCCTCGGCCCGATGGGCCAGGCGATGGTCCACAGCCTGCTCGCGGCCGGCCATCAGGTGACCGTATGGAACCGCACGGCATCGCGGGCCGACGAGGTCGTCGCCGCCGGCGCCCAGCTGGCCGACTCCCCCGCCAAGGCGGTCGCGGCGAGCGACCTGGTCATCCTCAGCCTGACCGACTACCAGGCGATGTACGACGTGCTCGGCTCAGCCACCGACGAGCTGAAGGGGCGCACGGTCGTCAACCTCAGCTCCGAGTCGCCCGAGGGGACGCGTCGGGGTGCGGAGTGGATTGCCTCGCACGGCGCGCAGTTCCTGACCGGGGGCGTGATGATCCCGGCGCCGATGGTCGGCACACCCGATGCGTTCGTCTACTTCAGCGGGCCCGCTGACGCACTCTCGCCGCACGAGGATGTGCTGGCTCGCATCGGGGCGGTCCGCTACCTGGGCGAGGACCCCGGTCTGGCCCAGCTGATGTACCAGGCGCACCTGGACGTCTTCCTGACCTCCCTCTCCTCGCTGCTCCACGCCGTCGCGCTGCTCGAGACGGGCGGCATCAAGCCGACCGCGTCCATCCCGGAGCTGATGCAGACCCTCGCCGGCATCCCGCCGATGCTGGCCGTCGGCGAGGACTTCGGCGCCCAGCTCGAGGCCGGTCAGCACCCCGGCCACCTGAGCACCATCACGATGATGGGCGCCACCGCCGACCACCTCGTCGAGGCCAGCGAGGCGGCCGGTATCGATACCGACCTCCCTCGCGCCGTTCAGGCGCACTACACCTGGGCTCGCTCGCGTGGGTACGGCGGGGAGAACTGGTCCCGGATCATCGACGCCATCCGGCCGTACGCCCGAGGGTGAACTGTTGCCGGGGCGGTCTCCGTGAGGAGGCCGCTCGCGGCAGTCAGGAATGAGCCGTGAGCCAGTCGATCACGTCGGCGGTGATCGCATCACGGTTGGTCTCGTTGAAGATCTCGTGGCGCGCCTCGGGGTAGAGCGTCGCCGTCACATCCTTCAGCCCGGCCTCGCGATAACGCTCCCCCAGCAGCTCGACCAGGGCGCCACCTCCGGCGAGCGGGTCGGCGTCGCCGGAGACGACGAGAATCGGCAGATCGGAGCGGATCCCACCGATGGCTGCCGGGTCGGCCAGACGCTCGGCGCCGCCGAACAGCTGAGGCACGGCGGTGTCGGGCAGATCGAACCCGGACAGCGGGTCTGCGACGTACGCATCGACCTCGACCTCATCGCGCGAGAGCCACTCATACCCGGTCCGATGCTCGAACCCGTCGTTGAACGCCTCCAGCCCGACCGGACCCTCGGCGCTCGAGAGCGCACCAGCAAGTACGTCGAGGGCGGTCGAGCCTGACAGCACCACACCGTCGTACAGGTCGGACCGGTCCAAGAGCACCGTCTGCGCCGCGAAGGACCCCATCGAGTGCGCAACCAGGAACACCGGCATCCCGGAGAAGTCATCGCGCAGCGCGGCACCCGTGGCCGCAACGTCGGCCACCAGGGCCTCGAAGTCGAAGTGACCGAGCTGGTCGGCCGACTCGACGGACCCGCCGTGACCGCGGTGGTCGACCGCCCGCACGACGTACCCAGCCCCGACGAGAGCCCGAGCGAGCCGGTCGTAACGCTGCCCGTGCTCGGCGATGCCGTGGGCGATCTGGACCACGCCCTTCGGCGCGGACAGCTCCTCGCCCCATGTCCGGATTGCGAGCGCGGTGCCGTCGGTCGGCGAGACGAATGTGGCTGTGGTGGGCATGGGGCCTCCTGGTGACGGGGTGCCCATGCTGCCAGTCCGACGGCGATCCCGGCAGGTTCAGCCGACCGCGGCGCGCAATCCGTCGAACGCGTCGGCCATACGGTTCATCTCACGTTCGGCGATGCCGTTGCCGGCGGCAACCTGACGCCAGTTCGCGGTCGCAGCGAACACTTCGTCCAACACTTCGGTTGCGCGTTCGTCCTTGAGGCCGAATGACGCAGCGGAGGCCTTCAGTCCGTCGAGCTCTTCGTCTCTGGCGTGCGCGGACCCGATACCTATTTCGCGTTCCTTGGCGATGTCGGGATTGGGGTTGACGTCGAAGGCCGGAGACAACGTCCAACCCGCCCGACCGCGCAGGAACCCGTGGTTACGGAGGTGGTCGTCGGTGTTGTGGATTGCGACCGAGAACGCGACTCGACGCCACAGCTCGCGTAGGTCTTCGGTGATTGTGACGTCGCCGTGTTCGGCCAAGGCCTCTGCGATGTCGACGTAGTCATAGTCGCTGCTCTCACCATCTCGTGCCTCGAGCAGGCTCATGGCCGACATGTACGGGATACGACTGCCGTCATCTGCCCGGTCGAACCGGTCCAGCAGCAAGACCGCCTTCCCGTTGACGCGCTGCAGACGACGCCGTGGCACCCGAAGTCCTGCGTTCTCAGCGAGATCGAGGGCTGTCTTCTCCCAGGCGATGACATCCCAGTCGTCTTTGGGGCTTGCGAACTTCGCGATCAGGATCCGGTCGCCGTCACGCACCGACGCCTTCGGTCGTGCGCCACCGAGCGACCCTGTGCCAGCGTCCAAGAGCTCCTTGACTGCTGACAGGTCGTCATCATCGAGCTCGACCTGCTCTGCGGCATGCAAGAGCCGCGGTAGCTCCAACAGCTTTGGCACGTCAGAGTCATCGGCGAGGAACGGACCTTCTGTGCCGCTGTCGCTGTCGGTGAACCGAAGTGCCCCCTGTCTGGTTAGGTCGGTGACCCCTAGCAGGTAGTCGATCTCAGTGACGTCCCGACGGGTTCGCCCAGCGTCGGCATCAGCGGCCTGCAGCCGTTTACGAATCAGGTTCCTGCCCCAGCGGTCAGGAGCGCAGTCGGTGAAGCAGTACGGGAGCCCATCCGCGATCGCGTGCGCTCCTTCGAACAGCGGCAACGCTGGGTCCAGCGGAAACGCCCGCTTGTGCGCCAGGTACGCAGACTCGTACCGGAACGTTGTGGCCACACCTCGCCGGCTGACTGCGAAGAACGCTCGCCCGACTCGGACCTCTTCGCGCCCAACCTGCCCTGCCGCGAATGGTAGGTCTGTGTACACGTCGACGCTTCGGTTCATTGGCGCACCCGCTTGGGCAGGGCAAGGTTCTGTTCAGCCAGCGACTGGCCCAGTGCGGTCTCGTAGGGGTTCATTCCTTCAGTGACAAAGTCGAGCACCCCAAGGACACGGCAGACTTCTAGGAACACGTCGAGGCCGACGCTGGCGTCTCCCTGCTCGAGCTTTCGGAGCGTGTTTCGACTGATGCCGGCGCGGTCGGCTACCTGTTCCGCCGTCAGGCCTTGCAGACGGCGGAACGTAGAGACGTAGTCTCCTAGCGTGCGGGCTGTGCGCCGCGACTTAGCAGACAATGGGCGCTTCGGCATGGACAGTCACCTTGACCTCGTAATGGTCATTACATTGACCATCGTACAGCGTAGCGCGGTCAGCACAATGAGCATTAAGCGCGCCGTAGCGATCTGCAGCCTCCATGTACCACGACCGTTGGGTCTCGAGCAGATCGAGCACAGGCTCGGGATTCTCGCGCGCCATGCCAACTTTGGCCTCGAGGTAGAACCATGTGGCGTGAGCCGATCGGCCGCGAGAACACCAGCTCGCCACCTGGACCGATGAACTCGCCGAACACCCGGCGATCCGTACCGTGCTCGGTCTCAGACCCGACGACGCGACCGTCTTCTACCTTTCTCTGCACGGCGTGAGAGTAGTGGTCGCGCTGTCGCCGCGACAGACGGGTTTCCATCCCCAACACAGGGGACGTGCAGCGTTCATTCCGCATGAGTCAGATGGCCCGCGGATGTGCTGAATACGTGACCTTCTTGGAGGAACCTGAGCCGAGCGCTGGGCAGGAGAGGCTGTACGCCGCGGACGTCGCCGACCACGGCTACGTCTGGGACCTGACACGGGTGTGGGCGCATCAGCCGGCGGCGAAGGAACAGCTCATGGGACTGTTCGCGGCCATGGCCGATGGGGCAGGGCTGACACCGCGCGACAGGGCCGTCATCGTGATCGCGCAGGCAGCGGCCATCGGTGACTCGTACTGTGCCGTCGCGTGGGGAAAGCGCCTGACCGACTGGGCCGACCCGGAGACCGCGATCGCCGCACTCACCGCCGACGAAGAGCCGTTCAGCGAAAGGGAACGGGCGCTGGCCGACTGGGCACGCACCGTCGCCCGCTCCCCCGGCAACAGCTCGCCGCAAGACATCCAGCGACTGCGCGACGCAGGGTTCACGGAGCCACAGATCGTCGCCCTGACCGTCTTCGCCGGGCTGCGCACAGCCTTCTCCAGCATCAACAGTGCACTCGGCGCCCGCCCCGACATCGCTCTGGCGGACGCCCTCGACCCCGCCGTACGGTCCGCGATCACCTGGGGACGTACGCCTGACCAACACTGAAGGCCGGACCAGGAGCGGATCTGACATCAGTACGCCCCGGCGTGGTCGAGGACATTCACCCCGGTCCCACTATGGGCGTGCGGCATCATTGACCACGACGCGTGACCCGGCACGAGCCGGCAGGTCGGTTAGCCTCTTGGCACGGGTCTTGGAGCGCCCCGGATATTCGATCCGCGCCCGCACATAGGAGCTGCATGATCAGGACCTACACGCCCGCTGACCACGACGCGCTCATCGATCTCTTTGCCCGAGCGGGCGCCGACTCCCCCAGCGGCGAACTATGGAGGCATCTACCCTCCGAGCAGATGGTCTACCTCGACCCGTACATCGAGCACTGCGCCGACACGCTCTTCCTCGCCGAGGTCGATGGTGATCTCGTCGGCTACCTCACCGGCTGTCCCGACAGTGCGCTTCTTCCTGGCGAGGACGAGCTGTTGACCCAAGCGATCACCCGCCACAAGGTGATGCTCAGGCCACGGTCGATGCCATTCTTCGCCCGGAGCCTCGTTGATATGGCCAAGGCGAAACTGCGAGGTAGCGAGTCCGCCTCCGGCGAAGTCGTGGATCCACGCTGGCCCGCCCACCTCCACATCAACCTCGCTCCAGAAGCGCGTGGCACCGGCGTCGCCATGGACCTGATGCGCGCTTGGCAGGACTGGCTCACGAACGCACAGAGCCCGGGCTGCTACCTGCAGACGCTGGTCGAGAACACCCGTGCAACGCGGTTCTTCGAGAAGTGCGGATTTGTCGCGCATGGTTCGACGCCGCTGGTTCCAGGGGTCAGGTACCAGGGACAGTCAGTTCATCAGTTGACCATGGTCTGGTCTCCGCCGCTGGCTGAGTGACTGCCGCCGCTGGGAGGTCCCATCCGGGCCCGCGGTCAGCGGCGTCACTGACGCCCTCCGCGTGTCTCGCTGCCGGACTTGCTTCCCAAGCAGCCTGCGTCGCCCATTCCGGCTCCCCTCTGTTGTCAACCAGTGCTCGCGAAGGGTCCGGCCGCCGGGCTCTTCCGGGTGGAGGGTGGTGCGGCGTAGCGTCGGGTCTGCGGGTCCGGGAGTGGCTGATCCGAAGTGTCGATTCGCGGGGGCAGGTCGACCGCGCTGGATTCTTGAGACGCCCCGCAGTGCCCTCCCGGGTCCGCCCCACCAGCTCGTACGGCATCTTTGACGAGCTGCTTGTAGATGGCGTCTGAGATGCGTCGCTTGAGGCAACGCAGCGCTTCTTGGGGCTTCTTGCCGGCCGCTCTCTTACGCCGGTAGTAGGCGCGTCCTTCGGTGTCGAGGCGCACCTGGGTGACCGCGGCGATGTGGATCATGTGGTTGACCCTGCGGTTCCCGGCGCGTGAGAGACGGTGCCGGTTCTGCTCACCGGAGGAGGCATCCAGCGGCGCCGTCCCGGTCCAGGACGCGAACCGGTTGCGGTCGGCGAACCGGGCGACGTCGCCGACGTCAGCGAGGATCCTGGCGGCCACCACGGCACCGACACCGTGGATGTCCATCAGCCGTGAATCCCGCGCCAGGACCATGGCCCTGAGCTCTGCGGTGGCTTTCTTGATCTTCGCCTCGACCGCGATCAGCTCGGCGAGTTCTTCGGCGGCGATACGGCGCCGCGTCTTCCCGGCGATGTCCCTGGGGCGGACCGTGGCCAGCATGGCCTTGGCCTGACCGGTGGTGATGTCGCGTTTGACCTGACCAGGCAGGAGTTCTGCGAGCAGCGCCTGGAGCCGGCACACGGTCTGAACCCGACGTCGCGTGAGCGCTTCGCGTCGATCGGCCAACATCCGCATTGCCTCGAGCGCCCCGTCGACCTTCAGCACCCGCAGGTTCCTCGTACGCACGGCCACGACGGCGACCGCGTGCGCGTCGTGGGCATCGGTCTTGCGGTTGTGGCCGGTGTCGAAGAGCCGGACACGGGCGGCGAGCTTGGCCGGCACGTCCACGACATGCTCGCCGGCTTCCAGGAGCCGCTGGGCGAGTGGACGCCCGGCACCATTAGCTCCCTCGACTGCCCAGACTCGATCCGGCCAGGCCTTGGCGTAGGCGCGCATCGCGGCGTACCCGGCCTGATCGGTGGTGAAGCGACCAGATCCGAGGAGTTGCTCCTGCTGGTCGACGACCTCGATCGTCGCGGACAACTTGTGGGAATCGACCCCGATGACGACCTGCTTCATGCGCTGCTCCCTGCGCTCGTACCGATGTGGACGGCGAGGTGGGCATTGCTACTACGAGCTGGGCAGTCCCCTCTTGAGCCACGCCTCGTCAGCGGTGCCCGGGGGCTGCAAACCGGAATCGAGCCACACCCGCACAGGGCAGGTGGGCGGCCCAAAAGAGAGCGAACCCACCGGACACCTAGACCGAGTCTGGCCGGACACCGGTCCTACGGGAATCCTCTAGTAGCCCAGAATGACGTGAGTAGCCACTGGTTCGAACCCAGTATCGCCCGCCAGCAACAAACAGCCCCTGACCTGCACTTACGTGAGTCAGGGGCTGTTCCATTGTTCGGGCCGTGCAATGCACATGCTTTTGGCTCAGGTGGTGGTGTCGTCCGAGAGAAGCCCGTCCAAGTGCTCACGAAGCACGTTGAGCAACGTCAACTCGTCTTGCCCCTTCTCGATGGCGACAATGCCGAGCAGCGACTGGATGGCCATTCCAGCGGCAGTGAGCACCGGCGTCGGGTCGACAGTCAACTCGCCCGTCTCATCGTCCTCAGTCACCTTGATCGCGTCCTGGTCGAACCCCTCGAAGGCCGTCTTCCCGGCGAGTAGGTTCAGGTGGTCGGGCGATCCCAGGTCTTGGCTTGCGACCATGTCGAGAAGAACGTGCATGGCTCGTCGGGTTGCGTCGTCATTCATGAGGCAACAGTTGCACAGCGCGTCCTTCTTCATCGTGTCTCGCGTCGCTCTACGATGGCCGCACCCAAGCTTGATTGGAGCATTCAAAGGTGTCGGCCACTAGCCCCAGCGCTTGGGACAGCAAGCGCAAACTCGGCGTAGCTCTAGTTGTCTTTGGGGCAGCCGTGACGATCTACCTGGCCTACGCAGGCAACAGCAAGGATCCGCCGTCGGCCGCGTTTCAGGGTTTGCTCGCCTTCGTGGCGGTGGTCAGTCAGATTGGCGCGGCGTGGACGTTCAGCCGCGTAGGGGTCGTTGATCCGTCGCATCTCCGCGGCGCGGTTCGAAGACTCGGGCTTCTGCGCGTGCGCAGCGTCGAAGCAAGGCGAGCCTCCGAAGCTCTCGCTGACAACCCGCAGATGGCAGTGGGCGATCGGCGCGAATTGCTTGGTGCATTGAGCGTGCGGATCAGCGTGATCCAGGAAGAGATCACGGAGGCCATGGACGATTGGTACGCAGCGATGCCTCACGTCGCCAATGACGTTGCAAATGAACTTATGAGCCAGGAGGACGGTCAGTGACCGAGAAGATGATCGAAGGCCAGGTTGCTGCGCTCTTGAACAAGCGTGAATTGGCGCTCACCGTTGGAGAGGCCGATGGCGTGACCCCTGGCATGAGGTTCGTTGTCTTGAACAGCAAGGGCGTCGGCATTCGACACCCCGAGACGAATGAACTGCTCGGGGACGTACCGGTGCCGAAGACGATCGTCAAGGTGACTCGGGTGCAGGGTGCGCACCTCTCAATCGCTCGGACTTTCCGAACGATCCCCGGAAAGCCTGGCCTCGCTGATGTCCTCATGCGCACCAACACGTCGTTTGCTGGCACCCCCGATCGCGTTGAGACTCTCGCCATCGACCCCTCAAAAGCGGACCTGGTGGAGATCGATGACGAGGACTCATACGTCAAACGCGGTGATCCAGTCATTCAAACGACAGGCGACGAGTACGACCAGTACGCCTAGGCCTCCTCAATCGGCTGGGCCACGCTGTAGTTGGCCCAGCAGACGAACTTGGTGGGACCTGCGCCGCGCGGTCCGGGCTCGGCGCGTTCTCGCGGTCGGACGCGGTGTCGGTTCCTCAGTTCATGCTGGTGATAGGAGGAGGTCAAAACTATGGCTAAGAGCACGCCGAGCAAGGCAGCGCTTTCGAAGGCGGGCAAGACGTTGGCATTCAACGGCTCGTCCAAGGGCGCCAGTCCAGGCCGGCAGCACCCTCGGGAAGGGCTGACCGCGACGTCCCCCCCAGGCGCAAGTTGGGAGGGACCTTCGGCCGTCGTCATGCCGACCTGCCGGGCAGGGGCCCGGGTCTATCCGCCGCGAGCGGCCGTCCCGCATGCGGACCATTCTCGAGTGCTTCCACTTGCGAAGTGGACTGTTCGAGCCCGCACGCGATTGGCGACCAGGGACGGACGTCAGTCCTCATGCGATAGGTCGGTTGGGACGTCCAGCACCACGCCGAAATCTGCTAGCACCCGTTCGGCAAGCTGCCGTGGATCGGCGTTGCCGTAGGAAACCACCTCCGAGTCGATCCGCATCGGGTAGACGAACAACCCGGGGCGGTGCTGCGGGAAGTGGAGGGCTACTGCACCCAATCCCGGAAGCTTGGCGGGGCGCACGTTGAGGCGCAGGCTGCCACCGTCGATGCCTCGCAACTGCTCGTTTCGCCGTTCCGCGGCTTCGTCGCCGCCGACGATCTGTTGCTGCGTAAGTGAGACGGTCTGAGTCTGGCTGTATCGAAAACCATCGGGCCAGTTGGTCGCGAGAACCGTATGCCCGCCGATTGTCGGCAGAGGCGGCCCGAAAGCGAGCAACTCGTCTAGTAGGCCCGAGACCGTCCGGCGTCAATCCTTGCTTGCAAGGCGTCGTCCTCAAGAGGCGGCAAAGTCGGGGACATGCGGCGTGAGTGCTCCCAGGCTAGAAACGCGTCGATCGCGCTGCGATCCCCGATCTGCGCTCCCGACTCAACGGCGAGTTGCTCCCCGTTCTTGATGCGGATGATCGCTGTGTGGGGGGGCGGTGTGCGCGACGATGAAGTCGCACTCGCCGCTCGAGCTAGCGGCGCAGAGCCCGCGCAAGATGCGGGGTAGGAAGTCGCTTGGGGCGTCGAGTGGGGGAACGTCCGCCACCTCGCGAATTGCACCGAGGGCGGAGACGACGTTCCCGGCGTATGCACACACCACATTGGGATGTACAACGATCACTTTCAGTGCGCCATTCTGGTAACTGGGCAGACCGTCGTTATGCGTGAGCCACCAGTCCGCCGTGACAGCAATTGCGCCACCTACTCTCCGCGCCACAACGAGAGTCACCTGCCTGTCACCTCCGACTTCCCTAGGTGGTCCCGCGCTGACGCCACTTCACCATAGTTCCGGACGGTGTCGCAGCCTCCTCATGCCGCGGACCAACTGGCCAGCAGGTGCGGCATTCCACCGCGAGTGACTCGTCACAACCGCCAGCCGTGAACGGCCGTCTGCAACGACCTTCATTGCCTGCCGGCCAGATCTGCGCCGGCGTCCGCCTGATCCAGAAGTGTCGCCGCGGTCTTCACGACCAACTCGACGCGCACGCTGTCCACGCCACATAGACGTAGGCACGATGACGCGATCCATACGGCCTCATCCACGTCTATCCGGCGGCCGGTGTTTCGGCGCCCGATGACTTCCTCGACTGTGTGTACCAACTTCTCTCCGAGCCGGGCCGGTCCGAGGGAGCCCAGTACGTCTGGGGACGTGACCGGCCCCGCCAAGCGCGCGTAGATGACCGCGAGCTCGTCGCGGGCCGCGGTGAAGCCATCGCATCCTTCGACCTGGGCAACGTCGGGGGCAAGGTGAAGCAGTCCAATGTTGTACGGAGCCATCGCCAACGTACGGACATCGGTCAACGCCACCAGATACAGGACAACGCCGGGATCATCGGTGAGTGACTCGAGCCGGGCCACACTGTCCACGGTGGGCCGGACGCTCTGGCACAGGAGCTCGGAGAGGATCTCGCCCTTCCCGGCAAAGTGATAGTAGAGCGACGCCTGACGGATCCCGACTGCCTCGGCGATCTCTCGCGTCGAGGTCGCCGCGTAGCCCTTGCTGCTGAACAGCCGAGCCGCCGCATCGAGGATCTGCTCGCGCGGTGTGCCCGCTAGGCGTTCGGGCACGAGGCGAGGCCGTCCTGGCCCTCCACGTCGTCTACCACTAGCTGATGCTGGACTCACGATGCTCCGTGCTGTCAGGTGGGGAAGGCTCTGGTTTGCTGACCCCCGGCACCAGAGACTCGTCAGCCCCGAAGGTTCCTCGTTCTGCCAGTGCCGGGCGTCGTTCTCAAGCCTGCTCAGCGGTAGGGTCTCTCGGAATGTTCGAGTGCTGCCCTTCCGCTGCCCTTCCTCTGCCCTTCGGTGCTCAAACCTGATTCAATGCCGGAGGTGGAGACGTGGACGGGAGCAGAAGCGCGGTTGCTGCGTAAAGTGGCGCTGCGCCTGAGCCTGCGTGACTTCGCCGACCGTCTGGGCATTCCATCCCGCACCATCAGCAAGTGGGAGCAGGCTGGTGCAGCCCGCGTGCCGCGACCACACATGCAAGCCATGCTTGACACGGTCCTCGAACGCGCTGATCCGAAAGCTCGTGCCCGGTTCGAAGCGGCACTTTCCGAGCGCCAGGTCGCGCTCGTGCCCTCTGCGACCATCCTCGATGATCTCGATTCGGGCCAGGCGTCGGGACCAGAGTTCGACGACATGAGCCGCCGCGAGCTGCTGCGGCTGATGACGATGACCGGAACCCTCATCGCCATCGCTGGGATCGAAGACGAAATCGACTGGGAACGCATCGAGCATCTTGCTGACGGCACCGGCCGGATTGATCGCGAGACTGTCGATGAGTACGCCGCTCTCAACGGCCACCTCTGGCGAGTCTTCGCCTTGGCGAAGACGAAGCGCCACACCTATCCGATCGTGCGAGAACACCTCGGCGTCCTGGTATCTGCACTGCAACGTACGCACAGCGGTGAGGTTCATCGACTGCTCTGCTCCCTGATCGCTGACCTCTTCCAGCTCGCCGGAGAGATCTTCTTCGACAGCAACCGCTACACCGACGCCGCGCACTGCTACACCTTGGCCGCGTCGGCGGGAAGAGAAACCCGAGCGTACGACCTCTGGGCCAGCGCGCTGACCCGCCACGCGTTCATCGGGGTCTACGAACATCAGCACGCTGATGCCCGCCCGATGCTGGACTTGGCCGCCGGTCTTGCCAGCAAGGGCAACCCGGGACTGTCAACGCGCTTCTGGGTGAGCACCGTCCAGGCACAGGTGCATGCAGGACTCGGTGATCTCGCCGCATGCCAACGAGCACTCGATCATGCTGACCAGGTCCACCACCTAACCGGCCGGATTCATACCGACGGTTGGCTCCGATTCGACGGCTCACGACTCCCCGAAGAACGGGGCGCATGCTACGTCGCACTGCAACGTACCGATCTCGCCGAACAGGCACTCGACACCGCCCTGCGGAATGACATCTCAGAACGCCGCCGTGGCGGCGTTCTGACCGACCTGGCGTCTCTGGGGCTTCAACAACGGGATATCGACCAGCTTGTCGCTCATGCCGATGCGGCGGTCGAAATCGCCAGAAACACGGGCTCGGGATGGGTGGAACGTAAGCTCACCGGCTTGAATAAACAGCTCACGCCGCTGATGGGTGAGCCGAGGATTAATCAGTTGAGCCACAAGTTGGCGTCGTTCACGACGCCGTCATGACATCAACGAAGGAGAGCACTTTGTCGGTCGACCAGGGACGGGTCTTTCGTGAGGCATGGATCGCCGGAGTCCGGAAGCACTACCCGGGAGAGCCGAAGGCGGGCTATGTCGCCCCGTGGGATGAAACCCCGGACTGGGAGCGCGTGAGCGCGGCGGCGGTCTACGACCAAATCCGTGCCTTCGTCGAGACATCGGGCGGTGCGACGAGCAAGCTCACCCGCGAGCAGAAGGGCCGGTTCGTAGCCCTTTGCTGGATTGGGCAGATCTTCAAGCACTTCCCGGACCCGAAGCCTTCCTACGTCGCCGACTGGGACGACATGCCCGGCTGGCAACAAGAGACTGACGCGGACATCTTCGAGACAATCGAACAAGGCGCGTAGCGGAGGCCGCGCTATGCCGCCGCGCCTGACGTAGACCGTGTGGAAGGATCCCGAGCCATGATTCGGGCGGTGGTGTTCGATGTCGGCGAGTGTCTGATCGATGAGACCCGCGAGTACGGGACGTGGGCGGATTGGCTGGGGGTGCCGCGGCACACGCTCTCTGCGGTGTTCGGGGCGGTCATCGCCAGCGGGCTGGATTACCGCGAGACCTTCCAGGTGTTCAGGCCGGGGTTCGATCTGACCGAGGAGCGGCGGAAACGGGATGAGGCTGGGCAGCCGGAGTGGTTCGGGGAGGACGACATCTATCCCGACGTACGTCCTGCTCTGAAGGAACTCCGCGCTGCTGGGTTGTGGTTGGGGCTTGCCGGGAACCAGACCGTCAACGCTGGCCGGATCCTGCGGGAGATGGACTTTCCGGTGGACATGGTCGCGACCTCTGATGATTGGGGTGCGAGCAAGCCGGATCTGGCGTTCTTCGAGCGTGTCATCGAGGCGGTCCCGTACTCGGCTGAGGAGATTCTCTACGTCGGTGACCGGATCGACAACGACGTCCGACCTGCTTACGAGTCGGGGATGGCGACCGCGCTGATCCGCAGAGGTCCTTGGGGCGTGATCCAGGAGCACGACCCGGAGGCGGACGAGATCGCGACGATCCGGATCTCGTCGCTCGACGAGCTGCCCGGACGGATAGCGACACTCAACAAGAATCAGTGACGTAGCGCGATCAACGTGTTGTGCCAGCCGTAGAGGCGGTCGTCGAGGCTGCGTACGCAGTCCAGGTCGGCGTGGGCGTCGAATGCCTTGGGCACGGTCATGATCCGGTCCATGCCGGTGGCGTACCAGCCCTTGGCGACTCTCTACTCCCCCGTACACGCTGATCCCCTGGCGGCATCCGCCCCCAGGGGATCAGCGTGACTCATTCCTTCCGATGGGCAGGCTCTGTCGGATCTTCTGGACCGCCCGGCTCTCGGACGACCGCGGCGACGGCGTCGATCTCGATCCTCTTCTCGCCGCGGAAGCGGGCGACCTGCACGGTGGTTCGGGGCGGAAGCGGATTGCCGTCCAGGCGAGCGCGGTAGGCCTCGTCGTACGAGTCGAACTCGTCGAGATCGGCGAGGAACACGGTCATCTTGAGGACCGTTGCCAGCGAGGCTCCAGCGTCCCGGAGGACGGCCTCGAGGTTGTCGATCGTGACGGCGACCTGCTCCTCGATGGAACCCGGGACGGATCCGTCCGCACGACGTGGCACCTGGCCGCACGCCCAGACGACACCGCCGTGGGTCGCCGAGGCAAGGTACGAACGCGGGACGCCGTCGGCGTGGTCACGATGCACGACGGCCGGATCGATGCTCATGCGTCCTCCTCAGGAACCAGGAAGCGTTGTGCGTGCTCGGCGACGGTCCGCCATGTCACCTCGTCGACCCGGACGCCGTGCAGGGCTGCCTGCCGGCGGCGCTCGGCCCGCGAGTCGCCCGTGCACCAGGTCAGTCGGGAAGCCACCGCTTCCACATCGGCCCCGGTGGTCACGACCAGAGCGTGCGGGTCGTCCGTGCATTCGACGTCGCTGAGCGACCTGCGGTCGGCAGCGGGCAGAGCACCGTGCGCCAGATCGCCGGCCGGCGTCGCGAGGCGCACGACGTACGCTCCCTCCGAGTCTGCGCGCATGGCGACGACGCTGGTGCCTGCGGTGACCGCCGCGGTGAGCAGCACCCTGTCGAGCAGGGAGCTGACCGGGACGTCGCCCGCGGTGACGGCCACCGCCGCGGGGCCGTCCTCGCCGCAGACCAGGTCGACGATCGGCGCGCCGGCGCGCAGCTCGCCCGAACGCCCACCACAGTCCACCTCGAGGACCGATGGTCCGAGTGGTCGTCGGGTGCAGGTGAGGCCACTGCCGGGCCACAGGCCGCGCGCCAGGTCGGAGACCAGGCCGGCAAGACCGTCTCCCGCGTGCAGCTCGGCGTGGAGGACCTGGCCGGCAGCAGTCGCGGCCTCCCCCGCACTCGCCCCGGCCGCGATCAGCGATCGGTAGGCGTACTCGCGGATCTCGCGGATGGTGACTCGGACGGTCGGTCCGTCGTTCTTCAGCACCGCGTCCTCCTCCGCGCCGATCGATGTCGGCTCGATCATCGTCATCGCGTTCATGCTGCCCTCCCACCGAGGAACACGTCGTCGAAGAGACCCAGCCAGTTCTCGCCCAGCACCCCACGTACGGTGTGCTCGTCCAGACCAGCGGCGACCAGTCCATCAGTCACTCGCGGGAAGTCCTCCGGCCCTCGAAACCAGTGTGGCCACTCGGGCCAGGTCGCGGGCACCTCACCGCGCGGGCGCCAGTGACCGCTGCGCAGCCACTCGACGTAGCCGTCGTCCCAGTTGCGTGTGCAGTCGCTTCCGAGCGCAACGTGCTCGGGGCCGATCTCGTCGACCAGCCGGCGCACCATCGCGCAGAACTCGTCGAGCCCCGTGCCGGCGCCGCCCAGCACGAGCGGATACAGGCAGCACCCGACGACACCGCCTCCCTCGGCGACCGCGCGCAGCACCTCGGCGGGCTTGTTACGCGGGTTGTCGACGAACCAGGTCGGGTTGGAGTGCGTGATCGCGACCGGCGCGACCGACGCTTCGACAGCATCCAGGGAGGTGCGGTTGCCGACGTGCGAGAGGTCGATGAGCATCCCGACCCGGTTCATCTCCGCGACGATGTTGCGTCCGAAGCGGGTGAGCCCGCTGTCCTCCGGTTCGTAGCAGGAGCCACCCACGGCGTTCTGGATGTTGTAGGTCAGCTGCGCGATCCGCACGCCCAGGCGGGAGAACACCTCCACGAGACGGTAGTCATCACCGAACGGGCTGGTGTTCTGGAACCCGAGCATGACGGCGACGCGTCCCTCGTCCTTCGCCTTTCGGATGTCATCGGCGGTCTCCGCGAGGAGCATCAGATCGTTGTGGCGCTGAGCCATCTGGTACCACTCCGCGACGGTGCGCAGGGTCTGGTCGGTGCCCTCCCACACGGCCGCAGTGGCGTTTACGCCGCTCACGCCGCCGGTACGGAGCTCCTCGAAGACCTCGCGGCTCCAGTTGTTGATCTGCAGGCCGTCGACCACCACTGCGTCGGTGTGCAGACGGGCCGGTTCGGGGATGTCGTGGGCGGTCATGCGTGGGTCCTCTCGTCGACGGCTGCCGGCCGCGGGACGAAGCACCAGTCGTTGTCGGCCGTTCCGTGGTCCAGGTCGGCGATCCGCGGCGCGCCGGAGAAGAGCGTGACGCGGAGCCAGTCGGTTGACTGTGGGTTGAAGTTGTCCATGCCGTAGACGGCGAGCTGGAACCGCTGCACATGCAACGGCAGAAAGTCGCCGGCAAGAAGATTCATGTGCAGCTCGGCGTAGTCGAGCCCGTCGATCGACTGCACCCGGGCGACGGCTGCGCGATGCCGCGGATGGCCGAGGAGGAACTCGCCGACGCTCGTCTCGGCGTCGACTCGTTCCAGATCTGCCCGCAGCGAGTGCACGGCCCGGGCCACGTCGACGGCGTGCTGCACCGTCTCCCCGGGGTCCACACCAGCGACTGCCCGGCGCGGTTCCTCGTTGTTCGCCGAGGAATACCAGAAGCGCTCGGTCTGCCCGGGATCCGCGAAGTCGAACCCGGCCAGCCAGTCATAGGTCGTGTCGATCACCTGCCGGAGATGACCGGAGGACATCCGAGGCCTGACGACGCGCTCCTCGTGGCATGGGAGACCGGCTTCAACGACGTCGTCGAGGTCATCGGTCAGCTCGGTCAGCACAGAAGCGACCAGCCCGCGAACCTCCGAGCCTGAAGCGGCTGCCCGGTCGTGGAGGTGTCGCCAGGGCTGCGGCTCAGGGGCACCACCCATGGTCCCGCGCTCGGCGAATTCGTCGAGCAGGCCGGTGAGCGGCAGGAGCCGCGCGGCCAGCTGAGCTCCCGAGGCATACGGCGTCGGCTCGGTGTCGCCCTGCTCCCCCAGGAAGCGTACGGCGCGCCGGAGCAGCTCACGCAGGCGGGCGACGTCCGGATCGGAAGGGTCGACCACGCGAGCAGTGACCGCTGCCAGCGGAAGCTCCCGCAGACGCACCCAGGCGTCGAGGACCTCCGGGTGGTTGACCACGTAGGGAACCATGCCCAGGCCGGTGGCGTTGCCCAGACCGAGGTAGCGGCGCCAGTCCCCGTCGAGCAGGACGGCCTTCCTGCTGCGCGCCGCGGCGCAACTCTCGGCCAGCACGTAGCCGAGCTCGCGCAACAGCCAGGCAGCCAGCATGTGGGCCCGATAGGGCACGGCAAATGGATGACCCTCCTCGAAACGCTCGAAGTCGGCGATGCCGAACTTGCCGTTGCTGTAGAACGCGGTGCTCCTCAGCAGATACGGCGAGAGCCCGAAGGCATTCGGCTCCGGCTGCCGGCCGTCGGCCAGCCGGTCCACGACATAGTCGAAGAATCGCCCGCTGCGGTTGGCGCGGGTCCAGATCAGCGTCCGCTCATCGGCACGGCCCTCCTCCTGCCGGGTGACCTGCGGCCGCAGCGAGGCGACGTACGCGTCGTCGACCTCGCCCTCGACCAGGGCCGCGGTGACGTCCCACGACGCGGCGACAACCCGGTCCTCACGCGCCGAGTCGTCGATGGTCTGGGAGAACGCGACGAAGCTCCACCGGTGTTCACCGGCCAGTACGTCGAAGACCACCACTCCTCGGCCGTCCTCGTCCAGGTCGGTGCGACCCAGCGACACGTTCCAGCCCTCGGCGGCCGCGCGACGTACGAGCGCCCGCGCGAAGCTATGCCGCGTCGACCGGGCACCGCCGAAGTCTGCAGGTGTCAGGACCTCATGGGGCGGTCGCAGCCCGATGGTCGAGGTTCCGACGCCCGCGGTCATGAGTTGTCCTCCGGAGCCAACCGCAGGTAGGCGGTCTTGCTCACCGTGAAGAACTCCGCGGCCGAGTCACTCGCCTGCTCACGAGGTGCCGGGAAGGAGGAGTCGCGCAGGCCCCCGAACGGCGCATGCAGCTCCGAGCCGGTAGATGGGGCGTTGACCTTCACCAGGCCCGCGGCCAGCTCGTCCACGCATCGCCGGGCGACCCGCTCGTCGCGGGTGAACACCGAGGCCGTGAGGCCGAAGTCAGTCCCGTTGGCGAGCTCGATGGCCGCGTCGAGGTCAGCGGCACGCAACAGCGTGGTGACCGGCCCGAAGACCTCCTCGCGGGAGATCGTCAGCTCGGGCGTTCCTGCCAGCAGCGTGGGCGGGACCCAGTGGCCGGGCGCATCGGGCACGGGGGCGGTAGCGAGCACCTCCGCCCCCTCATCGATCGCCTGCTGCACCGCAGTTGTGATCTGGTCGCGGGCCTTCGCGGAGACGACCGGTCCGAGAGCGGTGCCTGTGTCGGCACCACGTCCGACCACGAGCGTCTCGACCCGCCCGACCAGCTCGCCGACCAGCTCGTCATAGCAGCCACCGACCGCGATGATGCGGCGGGTTGCCGTGCACTTCTGACCCGTGCTCCCCATCGCAGCTGCCACGATCGCGTCGGCTGCCGACGGCAGGTGGGCGTCCGGGAGGACAATGGCGGCGTTGTGGCCACCCAGCTCCATCTGGAGCTTTGCGCCGCGCGGGACCACCGCATCGCGGATCGAGTGGCCCACCGGGACGGAGCCGGTGAACGTGACGGCGGCGGTGCCGGAGTGTGCGACCAGGGCCGCGCCGAGGTGGCCGGGGCCGAGAAGTAGGTTGAGCACGCCGTCGGGCACGCCGGCCTCGACCAGGATCTCGGCCAACGCGACCGCCATCGCCGGGGTGTCGCTCGCGGGCTTCCAGACGACCGGGTTGCCCCACAGAAGCGCGGGCGCGATCTTCCAGACCGGAATCTGCAGGGGGAAGTTCCACGGCGTGATGACGGCGACCGTGCCCACCGGGCGGCGCACTGTCCGCACGACCTCGTCCGGATGGCTGGAGGGGTACGTCGCGCCGTCCGGCCGGCGCGCGGAGGCGGCGTGGTAGTGCAGCGTCTCGATCGAAGCACCTACCTCGCCGCGGGAGTCCGCCAAGGACTTGCCTTGCTCGCGGGTCATCAGCATGGCCAGGTCCTCGGCGCGGTCTTCCATGAGCTGAGCCGCCCGACGAAGCACCTGACCGCGGCCCAGCAGTCCCTGCCGGTCCCAGTCCTTGGTGGCGGCAGCGGCGGCAGCCATGGCTTGCTCGAGCTGCTCCTCGGTGGCGGTGCTGTACTCCGCCACCGAGACGCCAGCCGGGTCGGCTGGGTCCTCGCTTCGCTGGGGCACTCCGGCGCCGTCGGCCCAGGTGCCGCCGATCAGCTGGCGGAGGTAGATGGTGGAGGTGCTCATGCTTTGGCTCCTTCTTCGGCCTCACGCGTAGCGCGGGTCGAGGTCGTGGGATTGATGGTCGAGGGGTGGGGCGTACGCCAACCGGTGATGCCCTGCTCCACCGCCAAGCGGCGCACCATCACGGGCGCCGCGACGAGCGACGGCAACAGGATGAACCCGACGGGGACGGCGGTGACGACGATGAACGACTGCAGGGCGGTGATACCTCCGTCGCCGATGCTGATCAGGACCGCCGCAGCGGCACCCATCAGCACCGCCCAGACAGCCCGCAGCCGGGAGTCCGCGTGGTCCTTGGTGGTGCAGGACTGGGCGATGGCGTACGACATGGAGTCTGTGGTGGTCGCGACGAACAGGATCGTGAGGAGCAGAAATCCTGTGCTGACCAGCAGAGACAGCGGGAGACCGCTGGCGATGGCCATCACCGCGGCGGGCAGTCCGGCTCCCTCGAGCGGGCCAGAGATCTCGCCGGGATTCTGCTGTTCGAGCATGATGCCGGTGCCACCCAGGACCGAGAACCACAGGCAGGTGGCGACCGGCGGCAGCACCGACGTGCTGATGATCAGGTCACGGACCGTGCGGCCGCGGGAGATCCGAGCGATGAAGATCGCCATCAACGGGGCGTACCCGAGGAACCAACCGAAGAAGAAGACCGTCCAGCCAGATGTCCAGGTCGAATCACCCGAGTACAGGCTCATTCCGACGAAGTCGGTGACGTAGACACCGAAGCCGCCGACGAAGGCCTTGACGACGTACCAGGCAGAACCGAGCACGAGCACCGCGGTCATCAGCGCCAGCGCCAGCCACACATTCACCCGGCTGAGGAGCTGGATGCCGCGGTTGACGCCAGAGACGACGGACACGGCGGCGACCGCGGTCAGCACCGCGATGACAGCGAGCTGCACACCGTACACATCGGGAATGCCGAACAGCGATGAGAGCCCGTAGGAGACCTGGAGTCCCAGGAATCCGATCGGTCCGACCGTCCCCGCAACCACGGCGACGATGCAGACCACGTCCGCAACGGTGCCAATGGGGCTGGTCACCACTCGGCTCCCGAGGATCGGATACAGCAGGGTCCGCGGACGCAGAGGCATTCCTCGCTCGGCGGCATACATCATCACGATCGCGGCGAGGGAGCCGAGAATCGCCCACGCCAGGAAGCCCCAATGGACGAAGCTCTGCGCCAGCGCGACATGGACCGCCTCGGCGCTCCCCGCCTCGACGCCCTCGAAGCGTGGCGGCGCGTTGAGGAAGTGGTACATCGGCTCGGCCGCAGCCCAGAAGACGCCACCACCGGCGAGCAAGGTGCACATGATCATCGCCACCCACTTGAAGCGGCCGAACTCCGGCTCCACGTCGCCGAGTCGGGCACGAGCCCACGGCGTGACGGCAAGGAGCAACGCCACGGCGAAGGTGGCGAGCATCAACACCTGCCAGTAGAGGCCGAACCACTGCGCACTCTTGGTGAATCCAACGGTCACCCAGGCCCCGACGATGTCCGGTGCGACGATCGCACCGGCTACGAAGATCAGGAGCGAACCCGCGCTGGCCGTCGTGACGACACGGTCAGCGCCTCCGCCCCGGGCTGTGAGGGCCGCAGCCCCTCGGCTTTCTGTGCTCATGTCTGCCTCTTCTCCTTGAAAGTGTCGCCCCGATTCGGTTGGAAACGTGACGGCCTTCACATGGAAGACGGTAAGGAGCAAACACCTAGTCAGTCCAAGACTTGTTCAGCAATGATTGATTCATCTGCGTCATCGGTGCTACACCTTGGTCATGGAGCTACGTCAGATCCGGTACGCCATCGCGGTGGCCGAAGAGCTGCACTTCGGGCGAGCGGCTGAGCGGCTCCTGGTGGCGCAGCCGTCACTCTCCCGTCAGATCCGCGACCTCGAGCGCGACCTTGGGGTGGACCTGTTCGAGCGCACAAGTCGTCAGGTCCGCCTCACCGCCGCTGGCGCGGCGTTTCTCGACGCTGCGCGCCGCGCCGTCTCCGCGGTGGACTCGAGCCGTGAGGCCGCGGTCGACGCGGCCTCCGGCATCAGCGGCACGGTGACACTCGGCTTCGTGGCATCGGCGGCCATCCAGATCCTGCCCGAACTCGTCCGCCAGCACAGCAGGGCACGACCCAGAGTCCGACTGACGCTCAAGGAGATGACCACTGAGGAGCAGATCGCTGCCCTGCACGAGGGAGCCATCGATGTAGGCCTGAGCCGAGACCTGGAGGAGCAAGAGGGCATCACTGTCCGCGCAGTGCTGCGCGAGCCGCTCATCGCCGTCGTCCCAAGCACGCACCCACTGCATCATCGACACACGATCGACATCCGCGACCTCGCAGACTCTCAGGTCGTGACGCTGCCGCGCGCACGAGTGCCGCGGGCATGGGACCGTCTCGTGGTGCTGGCCCACGACAGCGGGACGCGCCTCCACTTCGCGCAGGAGGCGAACCAGTTTGCGACCCTCCTGGCACTGGTCGCGGCCGAGGTGGGCGTCGCGGTCGTGCCCGCCTCCGTCCGCGCCCTACGCCAGGACGGCGTCCACTACCTGCGCCTGCGCGACGAGGGAGCCTGGACCGACGTCTGTGCGGTCGTCAGGGATGACAACATCAGTCCGACCGCGCAAGATCTCCAAGCCGTGCTTCAGGAGCGGTTCAACTCGGAGGGATGAGCTCCGAAGTGATCTGCCGGCTTCACCGCGACGGAGTCACGAGGTGCCGGGCCACCGCACGACTCGCGCCACGAGACGGTGGATCCGGCCTCGGTTCTCAACCGCCGTGATCAGCGATGTTGGTCCGCCGCCGTGCGCTTGAGTGTGCGGTCCAGGTCGTCGAGGACTTTGAACCAGGTGACCTCGCTCGGTGGGTCGCTGTGGGCGAAGGTGCCGGCGATCTCGAGGGTGATGTAGCCGTGGATGAGGCTGGACATCAGGCGGACGGCGTACGTCTCGTTGGTCTCCGCGATGCCGTAGCTGCGGATGACGGCGAGGGCGAGGTCGGCGTTGCGGCGGCCGGCGGTGATGGCGGCGGCGACCGAGTCGGGGATCTCCGCGGCCGGGTCGGAGGCGGACGGGATGCGCTGGCGGGTGGTGGCGTCATAGCGGCCGGGTGAGCGGCGGGCGAAGTCGCGGATGGCGTCGGCGTACGCGACGAGGAGGCCGCGGCCCTCCCCTGCCATCGCCCGGCTCGTGGTGTCGGCGAGCTCGTCGAGGACGTACGCAGTGACGGCGGTGCGGAGGTCGGTGGCTCCGGAGACGTGGGAGTAGAGGGTCGGCGACCTGACTCCGAGATGGCGCGCGAGGACCGAGATCGTGACGGCGTCGAAGCCCAGCTCGTCGGTCAGGTCGGCGGCGGCCGCGATCACAGCGCTTCGGTTCAGCCCCGGACGACCCATCAGCACCCTCCAATAGCGAATTGCCTAACAGTTGTAGGAAACCTAGCATGATCAGTATGAAGCCGCTGACCGAGACCGACGTACGCTCCTCGTTCGTCAACCTCACCAAGGGTGCGACCAAGCGCCTCAACATGCCCGTTGACCTGGCCGAACGGCCGTGGGGCGACCTGGACTACCTCGGCTGGCAGGACCCGAAGGCGCCGCAGAACCACTACCTCGTCACCGAGCACGACGGCCGTCTCTGCGGCGTCGCCCTCCGCGCCTCGCGCGAGACGCGCGGGCCGCGGAAGACCATGTGTGCGCTGTGCACCACGGTCGGGGACGTCGCGCTGCTGGTCGCCTCGCGCGCCGGCCGCTCCGGGCAGGACGGCAACTCCGTCGGCACCTACATCTGCGCCGACCTCGACTGCTCCCTCAAGGCGCGCAACAAGCGCAAGCCCGACACCCCTGTCATCCACGAGACCCTCAGCGTCGAGCAGAAGGTCGACCGGCTGCTCGGCAACCTCGACTCGTTCGTCGCGCGGGTGCTCCGGCCGGCGTGACTCCTCCACCCAGCGAACAGGCTCTACGCTGTGACCTGCGGCCCGCCCTGTGTCAGGAGGACATGTGCAACGTGGCGAAGTCTGGTGGGTGGAGTTCGACGAGCGGCGGCTGGTGGTGCTGCTGTCTGAAGACGACGCGTCCGCGATCCAGGTGATGCAGGTCGTCGCGCCGGCGGGTGTCGACATCACCGGTCTGGGCGTCGAGGTGGCAGTAGGCACCATGGAAGGACTGCCCTTTGACGGCGTCCTTCGGTTCGCGCTTCCGCGTCCAGGCTTGACCCCTTGTACGTGGCTGACCACCCTGTCCCGGGAAGACCTGATCGAGCGAGCAGGCGCCCTGTCCGCCGCGAAGATCAGCGAGATCGAGGATGCCCTCCGTCTCGGTGGCCTCGGGTAGGCGGAGGACGTCTGCTCGCGCGGCTTCGTCTCAGCACTCGATGACGTTGACCGCCAGGCCGCCGCGGGAGGTCTCCTTGTACTTGACCTTCATGTCGGCCCCGGTCTCGCGCATCGTCTTCAGTGCCTTGTCCAGGCTGACCTTGTGGGAGCCGTCGCCGTTGAGGGCGAGGCGGGCGGCGTTGATCGCCTTCACGCTGCCGATCGCGTTGCGTTCGATGCACGGGATCTGCACCAGCCCGCCGACCGGGTCGCAGGTGAGACCGAGGTTGTGCTCGATCCCGACCTCCGCCGCGTTCTCCACCTGCTCCGGGCTGCCGCCCAGCACTTCGCACAGCGCACCGGCCGCCATCGCGCAGGCCGAGCCGACCTCGCCCTGACAGCCGACCTCGGCGCCGGAGATCGAGGCGTTCGTCTTGCAGAGGATCCCGATGGCGGCCGCGGTGAGCAGGAACCGGACGATGCCGTCCTCGTTCGCGGCCTCGTCCAAGCCGGCCGCAGGCGCCACGAAACGTACCCAGTAGTGCAGGACGGCGGGCACGATGCCGGCCGCGCCGTTGGTGGGAGCGGTGACGACCCGGCCGCCGGAGGCGTTCTCCTCGTTCACCGCCAGGGCGAACAGGTTGACCCAGTCCATGACCCGGAAGGGGTCCTGGGCGCCAGCCCCGGACGCCAGGTCGCGGTGGAGCAGCGGCGCCCGGCGCGGGACCCGCAGACCACCAGGAAGTACGCCGTCGGTGACCGGATCACGGTCGCAGCCGGCCTGCACGCAGTCGACCATCACCCGCCAGATCTCCAGGAGACCGGCGCGGACCTCGGCCTGCGTACGCCAGGTGAGCTCGTTCGCGAGCATGAGGTCGGAGACCCGGAACCCCTCGCGCTCGCAGGTGCTGAGCAGCTCGGCACCGGTGGTGAACGGAAACCGGACGCGCGAGCTGTCGGGGACGACCCGCGCGACACCCGAGGCGTGCTCGTCGACCACGAAGCCACCGCCGACGGAGTAGTAGGTCCGCTCGCGGCGTACCTGGCCCGAGGCGTCGTAGGCAGTGAACACCATGCCGTTGGGGTGGCCGGGCAGGCTCTTGCGCCGGTGCATCACCAGGTCGGTGTCATCGGCGAAGCGGATCGGGCGGTGGCCGCCCAGCGACAGCTCCCCGCGCTCACGGATGGCCGCCACCCGCGCCGAGGACGACCGCGTGTCGACGGTCGCCGGCTCCTCGCCCTCGAGACCGAGCAGCACCGCCCCGGCCGAGCCGTGCCCGTGACCGGTCGCGCCGAGCGACCCGAACAGTTCGGCCTTCACCCGCGTCACCGCGTCCAGCTGACCGTCCTCGACGAGGCCGTCGACGAAGATCTTCGCGGCACGCATCGGTCCGACGGTGTGCGAGGAGGACGGGCCGATCCCGATCGAGTACAGGTCGAAGGCGCTCAGGGCCATCACGGCCGGCCCCGATGGCTCTGCCACCGTCGCGACACCGCCGAGGTCAGCGGTCACGGCGGTTCACTCCTCGATCAAAGCGTCGTAGGCCGCGGCGTCGAGCAGATCGGGAGCGTTCGAGATGCGCATCTCGAAGAGCCAGCCGGCGCCGAACGGGTCGCTGTTGATCAGCGCAGGGTCATCGACGACCGCCGAGTTGATCGCGAGCACCTCGCCGTCGGCGGGCGCGAAGAGGTCGCTGACCGACTTCGTCGACTCCAGCTCACCGCAGCTCTCTCCCCCGGTGATCTCGCTGCCCACCTCGGGCAGCTCGACGAAGACGATGTCGCCCAGCGCCTCGGTGGCGAAGGCGGTGACCCCGACGCGCGCGACCTCGTCGCGGGTCTCGATCCATTCGTGCTCGGCGGTGTAGGACAGGTGGGACGGGTTGCTCATGGCGGTGCTCATTTCTTGGAGTAGAAGGGAAGGTCGACGATCTCGGCGTCCTCGTGGCTGCCGCGTACGACGACCTGGATCTTGGTGCCGGAGACGGCCAGGTCTGGCTTGACGTAGGCCATCGCGATGGGGCGGCCCAGCGTGGGCGACGGGGAGCCGCTGGTCACGATGCCGATCTCGTCGCCGGTGGCCGGGTCGATGACGGCGTAACCGGCCCGCGGGGATCGGCGCCCGGTGGCCACGAGGCCGACGAGCGTGCTGCGCGGGCCCTCCTCGCGGCGCGCGGCGAGGGCGGCGTCGCCGACGAAGCCGTCGGGCTTGTCGAAGGAGACCACCCGGCCGAGGCCGGCCTCGAAGGGGGTCGTCTCGCGGCTCAGCTCGTGACCGTAGAGCGGCATTCCGGCCTCGAGCCGGAGGGTGTCGCGGCAGGCGAGCCCGGCGGGGATCAGCCCGTGCGGCGTACCGGCCTCGGTGATCGCCTCCCAGACGGCGGCGGCCGACGAGGGCGCGCAGTAGACCTCGAAGCCGTCCTCGCCGGTGTAGCCGGTGCGCGCGAGCAGCACGTCGATCCCGGCGACCTTGCCGGCGTCGATGGCGTAGTAGCGAAGGGTCGGTACGTCCAGGTCGGTCACAGCCGCGACGATCTGAGCCGAGGCAGGTCCCTGGACCGCGATCAGCGCCCACTCCGCGGAGGCGTCGCGGACCACGGCGTCGTACCCCTTGGCCCGTTCGACCAGAGCCGGAGCGACCACGTGGACGTTGCTGGCGTTGGCGACGACCAGGTAGCGCTCGTCCTCGAGCCGGTAGACGACCAGGTCGTCGATGATGCCGCCGTCCTCGGCGCAGATCATGGAGTAGCGGGCGCGGCCGACGCCGATCGCCGACGGTCGGCCGACCAGGGCGTGGTCGAGGGCCCGTCCCGCCTCCGGTCCGGTCACCTCGATCTCGCCCATGTGGCTCAGGTCGAAGAGCCCTGCGGTGGTGCGTACCGCGTGGTGCTCGGCGGTCTCCGAGCCGTAGCGGACCGGCATGCTCCAGCCGGCGAAGTCAGTGAACGAGGCACCGAGCGACTGGTGGATCGCATGCAGAGGGGTAGGGACAGGTGAGGTCATGTGCGGGAGGCTCCCTGATGATGGCTGCCGCTGATGCGGCACCCGTGGACGGGTGACCTCCCCGCTCTGTCATCGCTACCTGAGAGCTTCACCGCCCGCAGGGACGATTTGCACCGTGGGTGCAGGATCCAGCGGATCCTGTCTTTCCAGAGTTCGCCTCACCACAGCGGTCATGGGGCCTGAGAGATTCTGGGGAGGTTTGCTCCTTCGGCGCCTCACCCGGGACGGTGAGGACTCTCCCGCTGCAGTTCGAACGGCGGATGTGAAGTTGTGCGGCACAACCTAGGTCTGGCCACCTCGGCCGTCAAGATCCGGCGACATCGAGTGAGCCTCGACCCCGTTAACGAGAACTGTTCTCAACGGGTTCTACGATGGCTCGATGCCACCCACCAGCGCCAGCACCCGAGTTCCCGTGGTCATCCTCACCGGCCATCTGGGGTCGGGCAAGACGACGTTGCTCAACCATCTGCTGCGCCAGCCGGGCGCGCGGGTGGGCGTGGTCGTCAACGACTTCGGCGACATCAACGTCGACGCCGGGCTCGTCACGGGTCAGGTCGACGAGCCGGCTTCGATCGCCGGGGGCTGCCTGTGCTGCCTGTCCGACGCCGGCGGCCTCGATGACGCCCTCGAGAAGCTCACCCACCCGCGGCTCGCGCTCGACGCCGTCATCGTGGAGGCCAGCGGGCTCGCCGAGCCCGGCACGCTGGCGCGCCTCGTCCGCTTCAGCGGTGTCGAGCGGGTACGCCGCGGTGGGCTCATCGAGGTCGTCGACGCATCGGCGTACTTCGACACCCTCGACGACGGCCGGGGTCCGGCACCGGTCCGGTTCGCCGCGGCCACGCTGGTCGTCATCAACAAGACCGATCTGGTGCCGGCCGCCGACCGGGACGAGGTCCTGGCGCGGATCGAGCGGCGCGTGCTGGAGCACAACCCCGACGTCCAGATCGCGTACGCAGTGGGTGGCCGCATCGACCCTCGGCTCGTCTACGACGCCGCCGTGCCCGAGGACCCGCCCGACGAGCTGCCCATCGCCGCGCTGCTGCGCGAGGCGGCCGCCGACCACGCGGCCCATCAGCACGCCCGGTCCGTCACCGTCACCACCCCCGGCACCATCGAGCCGGCTCGGCTGCTCGACCTGCTCGAGGACCCGCCGTCGGCGGCGTACCGGGTGAAGGGGACCGTCGCGGTCGCGACCGGGCAGGGGCCGCGCAGCTACCAGGTGAACCTGGTCGGGCGCAGCGCGCATGTGGCCGCGGAGAGGCCCGGCCGCGCGACCACAGAGACGAGGAGCGAGCTCGTGGCCATCGGCCTCGAGCTCGACCCCGATGAGGTTTGGCAGAGGCTCACCGCCGCCCTCGCCCCGGCCGAGCGACCGAGCACCGACGGCCTTCGTCGGCTCCGCCAACTGGTGCGCGTCAGTCTCTGACGCGGGCTCAGCCCGCTCGGCGCACGATCCGCTCCATGTCGGTGATGACCACCGAGCGCGACTCCAGCCTGACCCAGCCCTTGGCCGCGAAGTCAGCGAGCGCCTTGTTGACCGTCTCGCGGGCCGCGCCCACCAGCTGGGCGAGCTCCTCCTGGGTGAGGTCGTGACGGACGTGCACACCCTCGTCGGTGGTCTCACCGAACCGCTCGGCGAGATCCAGCAGTGCCTTCGCCACCCGGCGGGGCGCGTCGGCGAAGACCAGGTCACCGATCACGTCGTTGGCCCGGCGCAGGCGACCCGACAGCAGCGCGAGCAGCCCGCGCGTCACGCTCGGCCGCCCGTCGAGCAGCCTCAGCAGGTCGTCGTGCGACAGCGAGGCGAGCTCCACCTGATCGGTGACGGCCGTGACCGTCGAGGAACGCAGGCCGGGATCGAAGAGCGACAGCTCACCGAAGACCTGCCCCGGCCCGAGGATCGCCAGCACGCTGTCCTGCCCGCTGGCCGAGGCACGGCTCAGCTTCACCTTTCCGGACACGACGGCGTAGAGCCGGTCCGCGGAATCGCCCTCGTGGAACAACACCTGGCCACGCCTGAGGCGGACCTCCCCCATCATCGCGAGCATCGCCGTCATCGACTCGTCGTCCAGCTCGCCGAAAAGCGGCGCGTGCCGAAGCACGTCTCGATCCATTACTAAGCCGCTCCTGTCGTCGTTTGGTTCAAGCCATCAGGGTACCGAGACCAGGGCTGCCGACAGCGGATGTGTGTCCCTCGTCGCACGCCTGTCGAGTGCGTTCTTCGCCACACCGGAGATGATGGGAAGCCTCGAGACGAAGACGGGGTTGGTGTTGTTGTGAAGCTCTCCATGCTGGACAGGTCTCGCACCCGGGTGGGGTACGACGAGGGCGCTGCGCTGACCCACACGATCGAGCGGGCGGTGGCGGCCGAACGGCTCGGCTACCAGCGGTTCTGGGTCGCCGAGCACCATGCGGTGCCGGGGATCGCGTCGGGATCGCCGCCGGTCCTGCTCGGCGCCCTCGGTGCGCACACCTCCACGATCCGGCTCGGTTCTGGCGGGGTGATGCTGCCGCACCACCAGCCGCTGGTCGTGGCCGAGCAGTTCCTGATGCTCGACGCGCTCTACCCCGGCCGGATCGACCTGGGAGTCGGGCGCACCCTGGGCTTCACCGCACCCGTACGCCGCGCGCTGCGCCAGGATCTCGACGACCCGGACACGTTCGCCGAGGACATCGAGGAGCTCCGGGGCTATCTCGACCGCACCGCGCCGGTCACCGCCCGGCCGGCCGCGTCCCGTCAGATCCCGATCTTCGTGCTCGCGACCGGACGCGGTCTCGCCCTCGCCGCTCAGCTCGGGCTGCCGGTCGTAGTCGGCGGTCCGGTGCTGGACAGCCCACGGCTGGGCGAGCTGCTCGGGGCGTACCGGAACGACTTCCGGCCCTCCTCACAGGCGTCAGCGCCGTCGGTGACGGTCTCCGCCGACGTGCTGGTCGCCGACACCGACGCCGAGGCCGCCGAGCTCGCGCTGCCGGAGGCGTGGGCGATGGCCAGATCGCGGCAGACCGGCGAGTTCGGAGCGCTCGAGCCGGTCGCGGCGATCCGCGACCAGACCTGGACGAACCAGGTGCGCGAGCGGGTCGAGGCGCATCTCGCGCGCACGACCGCGGGCTCTCCCGCCACCGTACGCAGCCGCCTCGACCGGCTGGCCGAGGCCACCGGAGCCGACGAGCTCCTCGCCTTCACCTCCACCTATGACCGCGACGCCCAGCTCGCCTCCGACGCCGCGCTCGCCGAGATCATGACCGGGCGCGCCCAGGTGTCGAGCCAGTCGCGGAGCTAGTGGACAGGGTGTGGGCGGCCTCCAGGAGGAGGCGACCCAGCTCGGCCTGACGCGGTGGCGCGAGACGGGCCTCGATGCCGGTGATGCTCAACGCTCCGTACGGCTGCCCGTGGGCGTCGAAGACTGCGGCACCCAGACCCCAGCTGCCGACCACGAGCAGGCCCGGGTTGACGGCGAAGCCGCGCTCACGGGTCGCGGCGACCCGCTTCCGGAGAGCGGACGCCGAGTGCTGCTCGCCGTAGGCCCCGACGAGGTCGGTCCGGGCGAGGTAGGCCTCGCGCCGCGGCTCCGGCAGGAAGGCGAGGATCGTCAGGCCCGCCGAGGCGACGCCGAGCGGAAACCGGATCCCCTCGTGGAGCACGTGCGAGCGGATCGGGAAGCTGCCGTCCTCGCGCAGTACGCAGACCGTCTCGTCGCCGCGCCTGATCGAGAAGAACGCGCTCTCCCCCGTCTCCCGGGCGATGCGCAGGACCGCCGCCCGGGCCGCCGGGGTGATGTCGTGGCGGGTGGTCGCGGCGGCGCCGAGCAGGAAGCACTCCGGGCCCAGGTGCCAGGCGCCGGTTGCGTTGTCTCGCTCGACCAGGCCCTCGTCCTGGAGCGCGCTGAGCAGCCGGTGAGCGGTCGGACGCGGGATCGCGGCGGCCGTCGCGAGCTGGGTGGTCGTCGCGCCCTCGGGTTCGCGCGCGGCGAGCAGCCGCAGCAGGTGCGCGCTGCGGCGGATCACGCTGGGCTGAGGCGCGTCCTGACCGGGTTGCATGGAACGTACGATAGGCGCGTCCATTCAGTGAACGCCATAGCGTCAGCGGGGCCGCTCATCGAAAGACCGAGCGGGAACTCGCGCTCGTCTATTGACCGATCGGCTTGCCCCGCCTTGACTGATCAGCATGGACAAGGTCATCTCCTCAGCCGCCGAGGCGGTCGCGGACATCCCGAGCGGAGCGACCCTCACGGTCGGCGGCTTCGGGCTGTGCGGCATCCCCTCGGTGCTCATCAATGCTCTCCTCGAGGCCGGCGTGTCCGACCTCGAGGTGGTCTCCAACAACGCCGGCGTCGACGACTGGGGCCTGGGCCTGCTGCTCGGCGCCGGACGCCTGCGCCGCGTGGTCGCGTCGTACGTCGGCGAGAACAAGGAGTTCGCGCGGCAGTACCTCTCCGGCGACCTCGAGGTCGAGCTGACCCCGCAGGGCACGCTGGCCGAGCGGATGCGCGCGGGCGGCTCCGGCATCGCCGCGTTCTACACCCGCACCGGTGTCGGCACACAGGTGGCGCAGGGCGGGCTGCCGTGGAAGTACGACGACGCGGGCAACGTCATCAAGACCTCCCCCGAGAAGCCGGTGATGACCTTCGAGACGCCTGAGGGCGAGCGAGAGTTCGTCCTCGAGGAGGCCATCGTCGCCGACTTCGGCATCATCCGCGCCTGGAAGGGCGACCGCCACGGCAACCTCCTCTTCAAGGACTCCGCCCGCAACTTCAACCCGCTCGCCGCGATGGCCGGGCAGATCACGATCGCCGAGGTCGAGGAGCTCGTCGAGCCCGGCGAGATCCCACCCAACGACGTCCACCTCCCCGGCGTCTATGTCCACCGCGTCGTGCCCCTGACCCCCGAGCAGGCCGCCGACAAGCGCATCGAGAAGAGGACGGTCCGCTGACATGTCATGGACACGTGAAGAGATGGCCGCCCGTGCCGCCGCGGAGCTCTCCGACGGCGACTACGTCAACCTCGGCATCGGGCTGCCGACCCTGGTGCCCAACTACGTCCCCGACGACGTCGAGCTGGTGCTGCAGAGCGAGAACGGCATCCTCGGCACCGGCGCCTACCCGACCGAGGACGCCGTCGACCCGGACCTGATCAACGCGGGCAAGGAGACGGTGACCGTACGCAAGGGGGCGAGCTTCTTCGACTCCGCCATGAGCTTCGGAATGATCCGCTCCGGCAAGATCGACGCCGCGATCCTCGGCGCCATGCAGGTCTCTTCGTCAGGCGATCTGGCCAACTGGATGATCCCCGGCAAGATGGTCAAGGGCATGGGCGGCGCGATGGACCTCGTCCACGGCGCGAAGAAGGTCGTCGTGCTGATGGAGCACGTCGCCCGCGACGGCTCCTACAAGATCGTCGAGGAGTGCTCGCTCCCCTACACCGGGCTCGGCGTCGTGCAGCGCATCATCACCGACCTGTGCGTCCTCGACATCACCCCCGACGGCGTCCGCCTGGTCGAGCTCGCCCCCGGCGTCACGTACGACGAGGTGGCAGAGAAGACCGAGCCTCCGATCCTCCGCTGACCGCCGAGACGTCAGCTGCGTCGGCCGAGATGTCACGGGTGTGACGTCTCGGCCGACGTACGTGACGCCTCGATATCTGCGTACGTTCAGAGTTCGCCGAGCAGGTTGAGGTAGGCGTCGCGGGACGGCTCGAGATGGGCGGCGCAGACCCGCACCAGCTCATCGGTCCGACCCTCACGGAGCGCCACCACCATCGCCCGGTGCTCATCGCGGGACCGCTCCAGGAGCCTGTCGTTGACCACCGTGAGCGACCGGATCGGCGAGGCCATCCGTGCGTGACGGCGCACGGACTCGACCAGGAACTGGTTCGGGGCCAACCCGAAGAGAAGCTCATGGAATCGGATGTTGGCGCGCAGCGCGGAGCGGCGATCGCCGCGATCCACCGCCTGCTCGTGCTCGTGCATCGCGTCCTCCACGGGACGGATCTGATCGCCAGGAACCGGCGTCGTGATGGCGCGGGCGCAGGCTGTCTCGACCAGCTCGCGAACGTCGTAGAGGTCGCGCACCTCTTGGGCTGAGAAGGAGCGGACGAGCGCGCCCACATGGGCACGCCGTTCCACGGCACCTCGCGTCTCGAGCGTGGAGAGCGCGCTGCGTACGACATGGCGTTTGGCGTCGAAGCGCTCCATCAGCGCGTCCTCGACGAGGCGCTCGCGCGGGTGCAGCAGGCCCATCGCGATGTCCTCCTCGAGCTCGCCGGCGATCGCCTCGACCTGCGCCGACGCCCGCTGGCGGGTCGTCTGAGCCGAGTCAGAGAGCGCATCGCTCGCCCGGGTAGTCATCAGTGCCTCCTCCTTCCGCTCCGACCATGCCAATGCTTTCACGGCGTCACACTCGCTCGCGGGCGGACCGGCCGTTGCGAGAGCCAGCGAGATGTGGTGTGATGCCAGTCTCAACCAGATTATCAATAATAAGGACGATAATGTTCGACGAGAGCATGCCCACCGGGATGCGGTCCAACCTGACCAGCTATGGCGACACCGAGTTCGCGCTGTTCCTCCGCAAGGCGTTCATCAAGGGCGCCGGCTACAGCGACGACGCTCTCGATCGGCCGGTGATCGGCATCGTCGACACCGAGAGCGGCTTCAACCCCTGTCATGGCAACGTTCCCCAGCTGATCGACGCCATCAAGCGGGGCGTGATGCTGTCCGGTGGCTTCCCGGTGAGCTTCCCGACGATCTCGGTGCACGAGAGCTTCGCCCACCCCACGAGCATGTTCTTGCGCAACCTCATGTCGATGGACACCGAGGAGATGCTGCGAGCCCTGCCGGTCGACGCCGTCGTCCTCATCGGGGGCTGCGACAAGACCGTGCCCGCCCAGCTGATGGGCGCCGCCTCTGCCGGGAAGCCCGCCATCCAGCTCGTGACCGGCTCGATGCTGACCGGGAGCCACCGTGGCCGCACGGTCGGCGCGTGCACCGACTGCCGGTTCTTCTGGGGCAAGTACCGGGCCGAGGAGATCGACGACGAGGAGATCGCAGAGGTCAACGGCAGGCTCGTCGGCTCGGTCGGCACGTGCTCGGTCGCCGGCACCGCCAGCACCATGGCCGCGGTCTCGGAGGCGATGGGGATCGCGCTCCCGGGAAGCGCCACTCCGCCTGCAGTGACGGCCGACCGGATGCGGGTCGCGGAGGAGACCGGTCGTCGTGCGGTCGGTATCGCCACCGAGCGGCTGACCATCGACCAGATCCTGACCCCCGCGGCCTTCGACAACGCCTTCCGGGTCCTGCTCGCCATGGGCGGATCCACCAACGCCCTGGTGCATCTGGCCGCGATCGCCGGTCGCTGCGGCTATCCCCTCGACCTCGACGCCTTCGACCGCATGGGGCGAGAGACGCCGGTGCTCCTCGACCTCAAGCCGTCGGGTGATCACTACATGGAGGACTTCCACCGCGCCGGTGGCGTCCAGCGCCTCATGCTCGAGATCCGAGACCAGCTGCAGCTCGACGCGCTGACCGTCACGGGCCGCACTCTCGGCGAGGAGCTCGACGACGCGCCGGCGCCCTTCCCCCAGGACGTGATCCGCGGACGGGACAACCCGATCCACAGCGGCGGGAGCATCGCCGTCCTGCGCGGCAACCTGGCGCCCGGCGGATCGATCATCAAGCAGTCCGCCGCGACGCCCGCTCTGCTCGAGCACCGCGGTCGGGCGGTCGTCTTCGAGGATGCCGAGGACCTTGCGGCCCGCATCGACAGCGACGACCTCGACGTCGACGCGGACGACATCCTGGTGCTGCGCAACATCGGTCCGGTCGGCTACCCCGGCATGCCCGAGGCCGGCTACATCCCGATCCCTCGCAAGCTGGCCCGCGCCGGCGTCAAGGACATCGTCCGCATCTCCGACGGCCGGATGTCGGGCACCGCGGCCGGCACGATCGTCCTGCACGCCTCCCCCGAAGCGGCGGTCGGCGGACCGATCGCCCTGGTCCGCACGGGCGACATGATCACGCTCTCCGTCAAGGACCGTACGCTGCGCCTGGAGGTCCCCGAGGAGGTGCTCGCGACCCGAGCCGAGCAGGTCGTCGAGCGCCCGAAGCCCCGACGCGGGTACGCAAAGCTCTACGCCGACGAGGTGACCCAGGCCGAGGAGGGCTGCGACTTCCGCTTCCTCCAGGACCCAGACCCGACCGTTCCTGTCCCCCGGCCCACCCACAGCGCGCACTGACCCGCGGAAGGAGATCTCCCCCATGAACCACGAAACCTGGGTCGTCACCGCCGCGCTGCTGGCGATCGGCACCCTGCTCGTCCTGATCATCAGATTCAGAGTCCAGGAGTTCCTGGCCCTGCTGATCACCACCTTGCTGTTCGGTCTCGCCGTCGGCACGAACCCGAACGAGCTGATGGAGCTCGTCGTCACGGCCATGGGCGACTCGTTGGGTCAGCTCGCGCTCGTCATCGCGCTCGGCGCGATCCTCGGCACCGTGCTGCAACGAGCCGGAGCCGCTGAACGCATCGCCCTGACGCTGGTCGACAACTTCTCCGACCGCATGGTCTCCTGGGGTCTCGGCCTCGCCGGATTCCTCGTCGCCACCTCGGTCTACATCGATGTCGCCATCGTCGTCCTGGTCCCGATGCTCTACGGAGTCGCCCAGCGCACCGGCAAGTCCCTTCTGCACTACGGCATCCCACTGTGCGCCGGCCTCAGCTGTGCCTACACCTTCATGCCGCCCGCCCCGGGCCCACTCGCGACCGCCGGCATCATGAATGCCGACATCGGGCTCGTCATCCTCTTCGGCGTCGTCTGCGGCATCCCCGCCGTGTCCGTCGCCGGGCCGCTCTTCGGTCGCTACATCGCGAAGAAGATCATGGTCGTACCGCCCGCCATGGCCACCGCCGGCATCGGCGGCGGAAGCGCCACCTCCGGGTCGTCCGTCGATGCGTCGGAGCAGGCGCCCGACGTGGCAGGCACGGCCAACCCCAAGTCGTTGCCGTCCTTCGCCTCGGTCGTCGCGACGCTGCTCATGCCGCTGGTCCTGATCCTGATCGGCACCGTCGGTCGCACGATCGGCGGCGACTCGACGGCAGTCGCTCTGCTGACCTTCATCGGCCACCCCGTCATCGCGCTGCTCATCACGTGCCTGTTCAGCCTGTGGGCTTTCGGCGTCAGGCTCGGCGCCGGGGCTGCCGACCTCCAGCGGCTCGCCAGCGACGCACTCGGCCCGGCCGGCATGATCATCCTGGTCACCGGCGCCGGCGGTGTCTTCGGCGACGTCCTGGTGTCGTCCGGGCTCGGCGACACCCTGTCCTCGGCCATGCGCGACGCGAACGTACCCCTCGTCGTCTTCGGCTTCCTCGTCTCCGCCGTCATGCGTATCTCCCAAGGCTCCGGCCTGGTCGCGATGGTCACGGGTGCGACCTTCAGCGCTCCTCTCGCCGAGTCGCTCGGCACGAGCGACGCCGGTGTCGCCCTCACCTGCATCGCGATCGCCTGCGGCGGCGCCGGCTTCTCGCATGTCAACGACTCCGGCTTCTGGATGGCCAACCGCTACTTCGGGATGAGCGTCGCCGACACCCTTAAGTCATGGACGGTGATGAAGTCCCTGGTCGGCCTCACCGGCTTCGCCGTGGTCCTCATCCTGAGCATCTTCATCTCCTGACCCCAGGAGCAGTCGGGTCGAGACGTCACTCCCGTCGGCCGAGACGTCACTCGCGTGACGTCTCGGCCGACGTACGTGACTTCTCGGCCGACGTGGTTGACGCCTCGGTTCGTCTGCGAGAATGTCCGGCGTGGATCTGAGGGTGGTGCGGCCGACACGCGGGAGCGTGTGGCTGGCGCTGCTCGCCGCAGTCGAGATCACCACCGGGTCCAGCCTGGCCCACCTGGCCGGCGGCGGAGAGCTGCCGGACGCGTTGTGGCTGGCCGCGACCGGGTTCGCCGCCTTCGGTGTCGGAGTCGTGGTGCTGCAGCGCAGGGTCGGGATCGCTCTGGGAGCGGTGCTGGCCGGAGCGGCGCAGCTGGGGATGCACGAGGCCTTCGAGGCGTACGCCGCGCCTGCCGCGCACGCGCACAACGGCGCCGCGGGCGAGGCCTCGATGCTGCTCGCGCACACTGCGGCCGCGGCGCTCACCGTGGTCGTGTGGCTGCTGCACCGCCGGGCCTGGCGAGTCATCTCGCACGCACTGACGACGCCTCAGGTTCTGGTTCCGTTCCGCCTGCCGGTCCAGGCGCAGCCGGTCCTGCCGCGCACCGGACTGTGGACGTACGTCGCTGCCGGCCGGGGGCCACCGGTCCTCGCCTGAGGACCCGACCCCGCCCACTGGGCACACGCCCGACGCAGAACACTCCACAGAAAGCATCACCCATGTCTCGACGTACCCTCGCGCGCCTCGGCGCGCCCGCCGCCGCTGCCGCGGCTGTCACCTTCCTCGTCGCCGCTCCGGCCTCGGCGCACGTCACGGTCACCCCGACCGAGACGGCGGCCGGCGCCTACACCGTGCTGACCTTCAGCAACGGCCACGGCTGCGAAGGCTCCCCGACCAAGCAGATCACCATCCAGGTGCCGGAGGGGATCAACACGGTCACCCCGACGCGTCAGCCGTTCTACGATGTCAAGGTCACCAAGGAGAAGCTCGCCGAGCCGATCAAGGACGCCCACGGCAACGAGCTGACCGAGCGCGACGCGACCATCGTCTACACCGCGAAGACCCCGCTGCCCGACGGTCAGCGTGACGCCTTCGAGGTCTCCCTCCAGCTTCCCGAGGAGGAGGGCACGCTCGCCTTCCCGGTCATCCAGACCTGCGAGAAGGGTGAGACCGCCTGGATCGAGGAGACCCCCGAGGGCGCCACCGAGGAGCCCGAGAACCCGGCACCGGCCTTCGATGTCACCGAGGCGACCGACGACGGCCACGGCCACAGCTCCGACGAGGCTGCCGAGAAGGCCGAGCCGGTCGCTGCGGACGTCGAAGAGGGCGGCGACAGCAACCTGTGGGCCGGCATCGGTGCCGGCGCTGGCATCCTCGGACTGATCGCCGGCGTCACCGCCCTCGCGCTGGGGCGTCGTAAGGCGTGAGTGCTCCCCTGACGCGCCGGCCCGGTCTCGACAGGCTCGATCGTCGAGATCGTGGCCGGCGCGCCCTGGGGCGGCTGCTGGTGGCGCTTGCCGCCGCGGCGTACGCCGTCCTGCTCAGCATCTCCCCCGCCCAGGCGCACGCGACGCTGATCGGCACCGACCCCGAGGAGGGTGCGGTGCTGGAGGTGGCTCCGGAGACGATCACCTTCACCTTCGACGAGGCGGTGACCCTGCCGCCGGCGGGCGTGACCGTCTACGACGCGAAGGGAGAGGAGGTGACCTCCGAGGCGACCGCGAGCGGCACCTCGATGGAGGTCGCGCTCGCGAACCCGAGCAGCCTCGGCGACGGCACCTACGTCGTCGCCTGGCGTGCGGTCTCGGCCGACGGTCACCCGATCTCGGGCTCGCTGACCTTCGCGGTCGGAGCGCCGAGCCTCAGCGTCGCCCCACCCCCGTCCACGGAGCCATCCAAGGCGACGGCGGCGATCCACGGGTTCCTCCAGTTCATCCAGTACGCCGCGCTGCTGCTGGTCGTCGGCCTGGTCTGGTTCCGCGCGGTGATCGTCGGTGACCACCGCGTCCCCGACCGCGCCACCGCCCGGGTCCAGCGTCTGCAGATCGTCGCCGGCATGGTCGCGGTCCTCGCGCTGGTGTTCCTGGCGCCGGCCAGCGGAGCGCTGCAGAGCGAGAGCGGACCGGGCGCCATGCTCACCTTCGACGCCTGGTCACCGGCGTCGGTCGGGAAGGAGTGGCTCAGCGCCCTGGTCGGGATCCTCGGCATCGCGGCCACGCTCGTCCTGCGCCCGAGACCCCGCCTGGCCGCGGCCGCCGGGCTGTTCGCGATCATGTCACCGGCATTGGTGGGCCACTCCCGCGCGGTCGTACCCGCCTGGCTGGTCACCGCGACCGACATCGTCCACCTCATCGCCGGCGCGCTGTGGCTCGGCGGCCTGGTCGGTCTCGCGCTGACCCTGCCGCTGATCACCAGGCGCGGCACGGTCGCGGCCGAGATCGTGACCCGCTTCTCCACCCTCGCCGCCGTCTCGCTGGCAGTTCTCGCGGCCTCCGGCGTGCTCATGGGCTGGCGGATCCTCGGCTCGTGGGACAACCTGCTCAACAGCACGTACGGCACCCTGCTGATGACCAAGGTCGCCCTGGTCGTCGCGGTCGCGGTGATGGCGGCCGGCAACCGACTGCTGGTCCTCCCCCGCGTCCGTCAGGCGGTCGGTCACGACGACACCGTCGAGGCCGGCTCGATGCTGCGCCGTGCGGTGCTGATGGAGGCGGGCGTGCTCGTGGTCGTCCTCGGCGTCACCGGCTTCCTGGTCGACCAGCCACCACAGGCGGACACCGCCTCGGCCGGGACCGGCACGGCCACGGTCGCGCCGACCAGCACCCAAGCCGCGAAGCTCGGTGACGACCATCGGGTGTACGCCACGATGACGCCTGCGGGTCCTGGGCCGAACGTGCTCCGGCTGCAGATCCAGGACGCGGCCGGCGAGCCCGTCGAGGCCTCGGCGGTCCCGAGCGCCAAGCTCAGCTCGGGCGACGTCGACCTGGGCAGCCTGGCCCTGACCACGGTCGGTGCCGGCACCTGGGAGGCCGACGTCGTACTGCCCAAGGGTGGGACCTGGGAGGCGACCGTCGGGCTGCGGCTCGGTGAGTTCGAGAGCCCGCTGGCACTGTTGGAGCTCCCCGTCAGACAGTGACGGGGAGCCGGAGCGTGTGGATCATCCCGTCGACGCGCACCTGCACGAAGAAGACGTAGTCACCCGCCTTCGGCGGCTTCACGTGGATGCCGAGGCGGGTGCCGCCCTCCTGGTTCTCGGGGCCGCCGAGCGGGTGCAGGTGGATCACCTCGCCGGTCTCGCGGCTGAACGCGGTCACGTGCGCGTAGACGCCGAGGTAGGTGCCGAGGTTGACCGGTTTGCCGGCCGGGTCGGACACCAGGACACCGATCTCCTGGTCGATCCCGGGCTTCGGGGTCTCCTCGAGCGCGGCGATGACGACGCCGTCGTCGGAGCCTGGCACCTCCACCTCGGTCGGTCCGGCGACCTTCGCCGTCGCTCCGAGCATCGCCTGCTCCCCCTTGTCGTCCGGGGTCCGGGCGGCGAACTCGACGACCACCCGGTAGGTGCCGCCCGCGGGCAGCGTCAGGTCTCCTGACCACGTACCGGACTCGTCCTGGGTCGGGTGCAGGTGGCGGAAGACCTCTAGGTCGTCGCGGACGACGTAGAGGTGGAGGTCCTTGGTCTGCTCCTCGATGTAGTCGATGACCGGACTGTTCCCTTTATCGCCGGCGTCCTTGGTGATCGTGAAGCTCACCTTGCCCGGGGTGCCCGCCTCGGCGGGGAGGCTGACGTCACCGATCGTGTAGCCACCAGCGGTCGCGGTGGTGCCGTCGGCGCCCTTGATCTCGGTCACGACCGTCGCGACGTTGGCCGACTCGCCGGGGGCCGAGGACGAGTCGGCGGCCTCGGGTTCACCGCCGCAGGCGATCAGGGTGACCGCGAGGCCGAGGGTCAGGACGACAGCAGCAATTCCGACACGCACCAGGCAAGGGTGTCATGCGACCGGTCAGAACCCGACACCCGGATTGAGAATCCCCAGCGGGTCCAGGGCCGCCTTGATCCGGTGCTGCAGGTCGATCGAGTCTGCGCCGATCTCGGGCTCGAGCCACTTGCGCTTCAACCGGCCGACACCGTGCTCGCCGGTGGTGGTGCCGCCGAGCTCGATGGCCAGAGCGAAGATCTCGTCGCCCGCGATGGTCTCGGCCGGAGGCATCACTCCCGGGACGTCGTCCGGCGAGGGGTCCCAGCCGATGACCGGGTGGAGGTTGCCGTCGCCCGCGTGCGCGAGGGTGTAGGTGCGTACGCCGTGCCGCTGCGAGATCTCGGAGATCCGGTCGACCGCCTCGGCGAGCCGGGACCGGGGCACGCAGATGTCCTCGATGAACCAGGAGCCGTCCGCCTCGATCGCGGGCAGGACCTGGCGACGAGCCTCGACCAGCCGGTCGGAGGACTCCTCGTCGACGCCCTGCTCGATCCAGGTCGCCTCCTTGCCGAGGATCGCCGCGATCGCCTCGATCTCCGTCGCGGCGGCCGGACCGTCGGCCTGGGCGATCACCAGCGCGTCGCCACGCTCGGCATAGGTGGTGCCCGAGAACCGGTCGACCGCCTCGAGGCAGCGGCGGTCGATGAACTCCAGCATCGACGGCAGCCGCCGGGCGGCGGCGATCTCGGCGCAGGCGCGCGCGGCCGCCGCCACCGAGGCGTACGCGGCCGAGGCCGTCAGCGTGGAGACCGGGCGTGGCTTGAGACGCAGGGTCGCGCCGACGACGATGCCCAGGGTGCCCTCGGAGCCGACGAAGAGCGCGGTGAGGTCGAGCCCCGCGACGCCCTTCATGGTGCGGCGGCCGGTGTGGATCAGGGTGCCGTCGGCGAGGACGACGTCGAGACCCAGGACCGCCTCCCGGGTCACGCCGTACTTCACGCATCGCAGCCCGCCGGCGTTGGTGGCGACGTTGCCGCCGATCGAGCAGATCGCCGCCGAGGCAGGGTCGGGCGCGTAGCGCAGCCCCACCTCGGCGGCCGCGGCGTCCAGTCGCGCGTTGAGCACTCCCGGCTCCACCACCGCGATCTCGTCGATCGGGTCGAGCTCGAGGATCCGGTCCATTGCGGAGAGGTCGACGACGAGGTGGCCGGTGCCGGCCACCGCTCCCCCGGCGAGACCGGTGCCCGTGCCCCGCGGGACGACGGGCACCCGATGGGCAGAGGCGACCCGCATCGCCGCCTGGACGTCCGCGATGCTGTGCGCCCGCACCACTGCCAGCGGAAGGCCGACGGCGACCGACCCGGAACGGTCGGTCGAGGCCGCCAGCAGCGAGATGTCGTCGGTCACCACCTCCGAGACCTGGGAGGCGAGGTCGTTGACCAAAGAGAGCTGTGGTGCCGTCGTCATCCCCCCATTGTGTCGCGAGAGGGTCGATTGCGATTCCCTTCCGCCCAACCGATAGGCTTCACTTCGAGGGGAGTACCTCATCAAGCTCATTCCGGTCAGTACGTCGGTGCCGAAACCGTCCCGGATTGGCGCCCCGGTCTCGGGGTGAGGGAGACCTCAGACGTTCACCGACACGCCTGAGGAACCTGCCTGATGCCTTCTATTGCCACGCCCACTCTGTGGGCCGTCACGATCGCCGCTGTCGTGGCGCTGATCGCCCTCGACTTCGTCCTGACTCGCAAGCCGCACGATGTCTCCATGAAGGAAGCCATCGGCTGGTCGGTCTTCTACGTCGCGCTTCCGCTCGCCTTCGGCGTCTGGGTCTGGAACGCCCACGGCAGCCAGACCGGTTTCGAGTACTACACCGGCTACATCGTCGAGAAGTCGCTCAGCGTCGACAACCTGTTCGTCTTCATGCTGTTGCTCGCAGCCTTCGCGGTGCCACGGCACCTGCAGCAGAAGGTGCTTCTCTTCGGCATCGTCGGCGCGCTCGTGCTCCGCGGCATCTTCATCGCCCTCGGCGCCGCGGCGCTCTCGCAGTGGGACATCGTCTTCCTGCTCTTCGGCGTGATCCTCCTGATCACCGCCGCGAAGATCTTCACCGAGGCACTCCAGGGCCACGAGCAGAAGGTGGACCCCGAGCAGATGCTGGCCGTACGCCTCGGCCGCAAGATCGGCCTGAAGCCGATGGCCATCGTCGTGCTCGCCATCTTCGCCGCCGACATCGTCTTCGCGGTCGACTCGGTGCCGGCGGTCTACGGCATCACCGGCGACCCCTACCTGGTCTTCGCGACCAACGCGTTCGCGCTGCTCGGCCTGCGAGCCCTCTACTTCGTGCTCGAGGGTGCGCTGTCCAAGCTGGTCCACCTCTCCTACGGTCTGGCCGCCATCCTCGCCTTCATCGGCGTCAAGCTCGGCCTGCACTGGGCCCACGGCCACTGGGACGGTGTCCCGGTCGTGCCGACCTGGCTGTCCCTGGTGATCATCGTCGGCATCCTCGCCGTCACCGTCACCACCAGCCTGATCTCCTCCGCGCGCACCCAGGCTCGGGAGGAGACCGAGGCGCTGGAGGAGTCGAACGCGTAGGCGACCGTGTTGGTCTCGACACGCTCGACCGACGGGCGACCCCCGCCGGTCGACACGGACTCGTGAGGAACGAACGAGTCCGTGTCGAGACCAACACATCTCCTGACCGCGGTCAGTCCAGCGCGAGTCCCTCCGCTGGGCTGACCTTGGTGGCCCGCTTGGACGGTGCCACGCAGGAGATCAGGCCTGCCAGGCCCGCAGCCACGACCACGCCGACCAGCTGCAGCACAGGCAGCTGGAAGGTGGCGTCGGGCATGATGTCGCCGACCAGGATCTCGCTGCCGCCCCAGGCGAAGAAGACGCCCAGCGCGGTTCCGACAAGGGCCGCCACAGCTGAGAGCAGCACCGCCTCGGCGGCCAGCGTCCGCCGCAGCTGGCGCTTGGTCAGCCCCAGTGCCCGCAGCAGCGCGTGCTCACGTCCACGCTCGAGCACCGAGAGACCCAGCGTGTTGGCGATGCCGGCCAGCGCGATCAGCACCGAGATCGCCAGCAGCCCGATCACCGCCCAGGTGAACACGTCCAGCTGGAGCTCGACCCAGGCGCGCTGGCCCTTGCCGTTGATCAGCTCGGCGTCCGGAGCGAGCGCTCCGAGCGTCCCTGCCATGTCCTCGGGGTCGGCTCCGGCATCCGCGCGGACCCAGACGGCATAGGTCTGCGGGTCGTCGGTGAGCTCATCGAGCGTCGCGGCGGAGATCTGCGGGGCGCCGTCGATCTCGCGTACGTCCAGGGTCACCGTGGCCGACCGGTCGCCGACGACCAACGTCACCTTCTCCCCCGTCGCTTCGAAGGAGTCCTCGATGAACGCGGAGGCGGCGAACGGCGAGAGCACCATCGTGCCGGGCTTTACGGTGAGGTCCTTGAGCGCGACGTCTCCCGCAGGAGGGGCGACGACGGGCAGCGGAACAGGCTTGCCGTCGGCCTCGACCGAGGCCATCGCACCCGGCACTGCCACCGCGTCGGCGACACCCGGGACCGACTTCGCGTCGCCGAGGACCGAGTCCTCCAGCGGCTTCGACTCCGCCTGCAGAGCGAGGTCGATCGGATGCTGCTCGGCCATCTCCTCGACCGTGGCCGTGCGGATGGTGCTCATCCCGGTGAGCACCCCGGTGGTGAGCGTGACGCCGACGAGCAGCGACGCCGCGGTGGCCGCGGTGCGCTTCGGGTTGCGGCCGGCGTTGGCCGCGGCCAGCTTCGCCGGCGACCCGACGACCGTCGCCAGCGCCGACCCTGCCAGCCGCACCAGGCCGGGCACCAGCACCGGTCCGAGAAGCATCACGCCGAGGAACGTCACCCCGCAGCCGAAGAGCACGATGAGCATGCCGATCTGGGCGTCGTCCCAGCCGACGGCCACGAAGATCGTCGCCACCCCGGCGAGGACGACTGACAGGCCGAGCCCGGTCCGGAACATCCCGGCGCCGCGTACGTCGAACCCCTCCTGCGGACGCAGCGCGGCCAGCGGGCTCAGCCGCATCAGCCGGCGGGTCGGCAGCCACGAGGCGACCAGGGTGGTGAGCACACCGAGCACGAACGCGCCCACGAGCCACGGCCATTCGAAGGAGACCGCACCCAACGGTGCCGTCTCGGCGAGCTGCCGCACCAGCGCGACGATCCCCCAGCCGAGCAGAGCGCCCACAGCCAGGCCCAGCAGCGAGGCGAGCAGGCCGAGGACGAGCGCCTCGCGGCGTACCGATCTCAGGACCTGCCGCTTCGTCGCACCCATCGCGCGCAGCAGCGCGAAGTCGCGCATCCGCTGTGCGAAGAGGATCGAGAACGTGTTGGTGATGACCAGCACGGAGACGAACAGCGCGATGAAGGCGAAGATCAAGACCATGTACGCGATGATGTTGACCTCTTGGTTGAGCTGGGTCTGCAGCTCGGTGAGGTATTCGTCGGTGGTCAGCCAGCCGTCGGCCTTGTCGCCGGTCCCGGCGGTCAGGACGGCCTGGACATGCTGCTCCTCCCAGCCCTGCATCTCGGGCCAGGTGACGTAGATCGGTGAGGACCACATCGACGGGGCGTCCACGAGACCGACCACGGTCGTCTCGATCGCCAGCGTCCCGCTGCCGACCTTGAGCGTGTCGCCGACGGCGACCTTGTTGGTCTTGGCGGCGTTGGCGTCGACCACGGACTCGCCGGCTCGGGCCGGGAACCGGCCTTCCTCGAGGTCCTGCCACTGCCAGCGCTTCTCGGTGGAGACGGCGCCGACCATGATCTCCTGGCCGAACATCTTCTCGTCAGAACGGACCGCCTGCATCGAGGCCGCCACCGGCCAGCCGCCCTGCTCGACGTACTTCGCGGTGACCTCCTCCGTCGGGAAGTCGACCGCGCCGACCGCGTTCTGCAACGGCGCGTCGATGCCCGCGAACAGGCCCGCCTTCGTCGCGGAGGTGAGCGCGTTGGTGACCACGATCAGGGCGACCGCGGCGACGACCGCCACCACCGCCGCGGCATATCGACGGGCGTAGGTTCGCAAGGACGCGAACAACACCGTCCGCATCAGCGCGTCACCCCTTCGATGCGCCCGTCCTTGACGGTCACGATCTCGTCGGCGTACGCAGCGGCGGAGGCTTCGTGGGTCACCATGACCACGGTCTGACCGAGCTCACGGACGCTGCGGCGGAGGTGGTCGAGCACCTCTGCCGAGGTCTCGGAGTCGAGGTTGCCGGTGGGCTCGTCGGCGAAGAGGATCGCGGGCTGGGTGACCAGCGCGCGGGCGATGGCCACGCGCTGCTGCTGGCCGCCGGATAGCTCGGAGGGCTTGTGGCCCAGGCGCTGGCCGATACCAAGGGTGTCCGCGATCATCTGCGCCCGCGCGCGGGTCTCGTCGGTCACCCGCTTGCCGGCCAGCTCCAGCGGCAGCTGGATGTTCTGCCCGGCGGTGAGCATCGGCAGCAGGTTGAACGCCTGGAAGACGAACCCGACGTTCTCCCGCCGGAAGATGGTCAGCTGGTCGTCATTGAAGTTCTCCAACGGTTGCCCGGCAACCGACACCTCGCCGCTGGTAGGACGATCGAGCCCGGCCAGGCAGTGCATCAATGTGGACTTGCCCGAACCGCTCGGGCCCATGATCGCGGTGAACGCTCCGCGGCGGATCTCCAGGTCGACGCCCCGCAGCGCGTGCACCTCGGTGGCACCCTTGCCGTAGGTCTTCGTCAATCCCACCGCTCGGGCGGCGGCTGTTGTCGTGTGAACAGAGGTCTGTGTCATGCCACCGAGCCTCTCGTTCCGGGTCGTCAGTCCGCATCGGGCTGGGGGCTGATCCTGATGTACGACCTGGGGTTGATCGGCAAGGGTCGGCTCGGGGTCATCCCTGGGGTTTTGCCTGTCGAGACCTCCCTGCCCCCGCTGGTCGAGCCTGTCGAGACCTCCCTGCCCCCGCTGGTCGAGCCTGTCGAGACCTCCCTGCCCCCGCTGGTCGAACTCGTCGAGACCTCACCCCGCTGGTCGAGCTTGTCGAGACCCCCTCGCCCCCGCTGGTCGAGCCGCCGGAGCCGCTAGGCGGAGGCGTGTCGAGACCAACACAGTTCCCTGCCGGATCGTCCCACCCCAAAGGCCGGACAGGGCCGCCGACCCGACTTCGAGGGTCTTCTCGACCTGCCCCGGAGTCAAGGACGCCCTCCGGCCGCCGGCTCCGCCGGCCGCTTCGCGGTCCTTGACACCGGACCACGTCGAGAAAAAATTTGGCTGGCTATCGGGGCGGCGGCCCGGGTGTGGCGCAGCGCAATCTTGCTTCAGAACGGTGCTGTTGAACGGGCAGGAGGGTGGCCCTTCGAGCCACCTACCATCCACAGGTCTGACGCCGTTCGCTGACCGCGAAAACATCTGTTGACCTGCATAAATAGGTGTTGAAGAAGGCTGGGTCGGAGTAGAATCGGAGGCACTACGACACACCTTTGAAGGGAGGTAGCAGCCATGAGCATCGACCACTGGGGCACCAACCCCGCCGACCTCGTCTCGTCGGCTCTTGCTGCCATCGAAACCTCCCTGGAAGAGCTGCTCGCGATGGACCCGACCTACTGGCGCACCAGCCAGAAGAAAGACTTCCTGGCCAAGGTAGAGAAGCTTCAGGCCCAACAAGCGGCGTTGACGCTGCGGGTGCTGGCTGTCTCCGGTGACATCGCCGCAGAGACCGGAGACAAGGACGCCTCGGCCTGGATGCGCGCCGAACTACTGGTCGACAAGGGCACGGCCCGTTCGCAGATCAAGCTCGCCACCTCGGTGGCCAGATACGAGCTGGTCGCTGCCGGCCTCGCTGAGGGCGTCGTCTCCCAGGACAAGGCCCGCGTGATCACCAAAGCCCTCGACAAGATCGAGACCGACCCGATCGCCACTGATGAGGACCTGGTCCTGGCCGAGAAGCTGTTGGTCGAGTACGCGACCCAGTTCACGGCCAAGGAACTGCGGGTCGTCGGTAGACGGATCCTGGTCGAGGTCGACCCCGCCCGGTTCGAGGCAGCCGAAGCCAAAGCACTCCTCGCCGAAGAAGAACGCGCCCAACAGAAGACCGCGCTGCGGGTCTGGGACAACCACGACGGCACCATCGGCTTCGACGGTGTCCTCCCGACATCGATCGGGATGCGCTTCAAGAAGCAGGTCGAGGCCTGGGCTCAGCCGCGTAAGCAGCAACTGGTCGAGAAGGGCTCGGCCCTGCCGCCCTGGGAGCGGTTGATGGGCCAGGGGTTCGCCCGGCTGATCGAGACCATCGACCCGAATGCGCTGCCCCGACACGGTGGCGACGCCACGGTCGTGAATGTGGTGATCTCGCTCGAGGAGCTCCGCAAAGAGCTCGGCACCGCGACCCTGGGCTACGACGAGACCAACGGCACCACCATCACCGCAGCCGAAGCCCGCAAGTTGGCGTGCAACGCGACCATCATCCCCTGGGTGTTGGGCGGTGGCAGTGAGGTTCTCGATGTCGGTCGGGCGAGCCGGTTCTTCGTGCCGATCCAGCGCAAGGCACTCCGGTTGCAGCAGAAGTGCTGCCAGGCCGAAGGCTGTGACATGCCACCGGAGTGGTGCGATGCCCACCACCTCGACCCCTGGGCCGCAGGCGGAAGAACGGATCTGAAGGACGGGGTGCTGCTCTGTCCGCACCATCACCGACTGGCGCACAACCCTGCCTATGTTCATGAGCGGTTGCCCGACGGCACAGTCCGATTCACCCGCCGGCCCTAAACCGGCAGGACGCATCTTCTGAAGCGCTCCCACGCAGCGTCACGGCATCATCCGATCGGCTATCTGATCGTGGCCTGTCGCCAGATGTCTGGGTGCGCCCGATCGAGTGATCGTGGATGTATGAAGAATTCCGCACTTGCAACCAACCCCGTCCGCTTCATCGCTACCTCGGTGGCCGCCCTCGCTACCGCAGCTGTGCTCGCCGCATGCGGCGCGACCGACGGCGCCTCGACCGGCGCCGAGCAGGCCGGCTCGGCCCAGCAGGCCGAGTCGACTCTGGCGACTCCGTCCGACGTACTCGCCTCGACCGCTTGGGAGACCACCGGCGCGGTGGACCAGGACGGGAAGGACGTACCGCTCACGGACGAGGAGGTCTCGACCTTCGTCGGTTGGGCCTACTTCGACGCCGACGGCACCTTCTCGATGTACAACCTCGACGACACCCCGAAGATGCAGGGCGACTGGACCGTCACCGAGGACGGCCAGACCCGCCACATCGTCGCCAAGGACGGCGCCGGTGAGGTGATGTTCGAGCGGGACTCCGACATTGTCACCTTGACCGAGGACGAGTTCACCTACCGCGTCTTCCCCGACGAGAACGACAAGTCCGTCTACCTCGACATCGTCCACACGCCCACCGACCACGCGGAGCCCACCGCCTGACCTGATCCTCCGGATCAGCGGCCTACGAGGCCGGTCTCGTAGGCCAGCACCACCAGCTGGACCCGATCACGGGAGCCGGTCTTGGCCAGCACGCGGCCGACGTGGGTCTTCACGGTGGCCTCGGCGACGACGAAGGTCTCGGCGATCTCGGTGTTGGACAGGCCACGGCCGACGAGGGTGAGCACCTCACGCTCACGCTCGGTCAATGCTGCCAGGCGCTGCTCGGCGGCGGCCGTCGTCGGGGTCAAGGGGGCGGCCGCGGCGAAATGCTCCAGCAGGCGGCGGGTGGTGCTGGGGGCGACGACCGAGTCGCCGGCGTGCACGGTGCGGATCGCGGTGAGCAGATCCTCCGGGCGGGCGTCCTTGAGCAGGAAGGCGGCCGCACCTGCCCGGATCGCGGCGAAGGCGTACTCATCGAGGTCGAAGGTGGTCAGGACGATCACTCGGGGTGCGTTCACGCTGCCGGCGATGAGACCGGTCGCCTCGACGCCGTCCATGCGCGGCATGCGTACGTCCATCAGGACCACGTCGGCCTCGGTGCGGCCCAGCTCGGCGATCGCCTCCTGGCCGTCGCCGGCCTCGCCGACGACGGTCAGGTCGGGCTGGGAGTCGATGAGCATCCGGAACCCGGCACGGACGAGCTCTTGGTCGTCGACGAGCATCACTTTGATGGGTTCGGCAGGAGTCGTCATAGGGGCATCTTCGCGTAGACGCGGAAACCGCCACCGGGGGCCGGGCCGGTCTCCAGCGTTCCCTCATGGGCGGTGATGCGCTCGCCCATCCCGATCAAGCCCAGTCCGACGAGCCCGAGCCCGCCGGAGTCGCGGCTCTCCTCGGCAGCGGCACCGCGGCCGTTGTCGGTGACCTCGATCTCCAGGCTGTCGGCGTCGGCCGTCACGGTGACCTTGGCCGCGGCGCCGGGCCCCGCATGCTTGCGTACGTTGCTGAGCGCCTCCTGCACCACCCGGAAGGCGGTCAGCGCGACGCCCTCGGGCACGGCGCGGCCAGGCTCGGGAAGGGTCGCGGCCAGCTCCATCCCACCGGCCCGGGTCTCCTCGACGAGCGTCGCGATGTCGCTCAGCCGGGGCTGCGGGCGGGTCAGCGTGTCCCCGTCACGCAGCAGGCCGAGCAGCTGCCGCATCTCCGCCAGCGCCTCCCGCGCCGTCTGCGCGACGGTCTCCAGCGCCTGGGGAGCCACGGTCGGATCCTGCTCGGCCGCGTATCGAGCCCCGTCCGCCTGCACCACGATCACGCTCAACCCATGGGCGACCACGTCGTGCATCTCGCGCGCGATCCGCGCCCGCTCCTGGGTCGCCCCGAGCTCGGCACGCTGCTCGGCCTCGCGGCGCAGCTGCTCGTTGCGCTGGATCAGCGAGTCCACATACGCAGCTCTGGTCCGCGCCAGTGCACCCAGCGCCCAAGCAGCCACCGGGAAGGTGGCGAGGGAGAGCACGACCGGAACGTAGGTGCCCCCGCCGATGTCGTTCCGGGTCGCGCCGTTGGGGGCCTCGAGGGCGCTCAGCCAGTCGTAGGAGCCGAGGACGGATCCGAACAGACCGACCGCGAGCGCGGCCAGGCCCCAGCGCGGGCTGGCGTAGCGCGCGACCGAGTAGACCGCGATCGGGTAGGCGAGCTGCGAGACCAGTGGATAGTCGAGGAGAAGCACCTGCAGGCCGCAGGCGCCGGCCACGACGGTGTAGACGATCAACGGATGACGCCGGCGCCACAGCAGCGGGACGAGCTGCACCACCACCAGGGCCAGGTCGACGAAATGGTTGGTGCTCGACATGTCCTGGGCCGCGCCGCCGTCGACCATGGCCTGGATGGCGTAGAACGGGATGATCAGGAACAAGGTGCCGGCAAGCAGGACGTCGAACCACCATCGCCCGCGCGGGCCGAGCCGCCAGGGCCGTACCAACTCCTCCACAGGCCCACCGTAGAGGAGCCGAGGCGGCGACGGCGTCAGCCCGGGGACGGATGTGCTCGTCAGACCGCGGACGCACTAGAATCCAGAGGCGGGCGATGAATGTTCGTCCGCGTGAGACGTGCTTGGAGGACTCGTGGAGGCAGTGCGCTACGTCGCGATCGGTGACTCGTTCACGGAAGGAGTCGGCGACGAGACCCCGGACGGTCACGTACGCGGCTGGGCCGATCTTGTCGCCCAGGGCTGGGCCGCGTCCGGGACGCCGGTGGAGTACGCCAACCTCGCCATCCGCGGCCGCCTGATCCGACCGATCGTCGAGGAGCAGCTTCCCGCCGCGCTGGCGCTGAAGCCGACCCACCTCTCCTTCAACGGCGGCGGCAACGACATGCTCCGCCCGAAGGCCGACCCCAACGCGATCGCCGACATGCTCAAGCCGGTGCTCGAGGCCTGCGACGCCAACGGGATCACGCTGATCCTGCTCTCCGGCGCCAACCCGTCGGCCCGGCTCCCGCTCGGCAAGGTCTTCCAGCGTCGCGGCGACCTGCTCTGCGACCTGGTCGAGCAGCGGGTCGCCCATCGTGACGACATCGTGCGGGCCTACAACTGGCCCGACACCACGCTCATGGACGGCCGCTTCTGGTCCGAGGACCGCCTCCACATGAACGCCCGCGGTCACCACCGGGTCGCCGCCCGCGTTCTGGACTCGGTCGGCGTCGGGGCCCCCGAGGGCTGGTGGGACCTCGATTTCGAGGCCGCGGCCGGCAAGAACGGTCTGGCCTACTACCGCGAGTTCGTCGGCCCCTGGATCCACCGCCGTCTCACCGGCCGCTCCTCCGGCGACGGCCGCGCTGCCAAGTTCCCGACCTGGACTCCCACCGCGGAGATGTGAGACCCGGCCGCGGCATCTCGCCGGCGGCCGGGTGTCAGGAGGCGTACGGGATCAGCGGGCGAGCGACTTCGCGTACTTCTTGAACGCCGCCTTCGTCTTCGGCCCAGCCTCGCCGTCGACGGTGAGCCTGCTGAGGACGCGGTGGTTCAGCAACCGCTGCAGCGCCTTGATGGTGTTCTTCCCCGGGTCGCCGTCGATCTTGCCGGTGTAGCCGTACCTCTTCTTCAGGTACACCTGGAACGCCTTCCAGCTGTTGGTGCCGAGCTTGCCGTCGATCTTGCCCGGATACGCCTTGCCGGTGAAGCCGAACTTCTTCAGCAGCTTCACCTGGACGACCTTGGCCTCGGCCGTGGTGAGGCCGAAGTTCTGGGTCGCCTGGGCGGAGATCGAGGAGGCGGCGATGTTGCCGGCGCCGACCTCGGCGGTGGCGATGCTCGCGGTGGCGACGATGCCGGTGGCAGCGAGGCCGACGGCGACGACGGAGCCGACCAGGCGTCGGGTGATGGTGGAGGTCACGATGGTTCCCTTCGTGGGTGCTGGGTTGTCGTGACAAGCCAATCGGTCGGAGCCTTCTGGAATCGGTCCGGAATCTGACACCGGTGTCCACGATCTGACAGAAACCTGTCGTCCGGATTCCAGAACGCCGGCGGCCTCAGGACCAGTGGCGGCGGATGACGGCGGTGACGTCGAACGGATCGGCGCCACGCTGGGCGGCGAGGATGCCGACGCCCTCGGGCGAGCCGGTGTAGAGGAGAGCAGCACCGCCGACCCAGTGCTCCCAAGCGGCGCGGAACGCCTTCGCGTCCGCGGCGCGACGACCGAGCGCCGTGGGGACGGCGTGCCACGCTTCGCCGCCCGCAGTGTGGTGACCGACGACGCCCAGCCGCAGCCGCTTCAGCGCCGTCAGGTCGCCGACGACCGGCCGCGAGACCAGATAGCGCGGAGCGGCGATCGGTGACAGCGCCTCCTCGAGCGAGGCCGCGAAGAGCGCGGACTCCTCCTCCGGCACCCCGGCGAGGTGGAGCCGGTAGCTGCCGTCGGAGTCGACCGCGATCTCGAGTCCGTCGGCGCCGAGGGAGGTCTGGCCGGTCTCCTTCAACCCGTCGGCGACCGCCGCACCGACCGCTCCGACCGTCGGCCGCCTCCGTAGCTGGGAGGCCATCCGCGTCCCGTCCCGATAGGCGTACGCAGCCCACATCGCCCAGAGCCCACCGGCCGCACCGCCCAGCACTCCCCCGGCCCCGCTGCCCGCATCGATGGCCACCACCAGCACGATGCTCAGCAGCACCGCGGCAGCAAGCCAACCCTTCGCCGGCAGCCGCCACTCCGGGACCCGGCTCTCCACCAGCCGAAAGCCTGGCGGCCGAGGAGCGAGCACGACTCCCGCCGGGACACGTAGCGCACCGGCCCGGTGCAGCCGGACCCTGACGGTGCGGCCGGCGACGTCGGCGTACGGCTCTCCGACCCGCCACCGCTCCCGGATCGCCGTGCGGTCCTCGGAACGCGCCACCATCCGGGCATTGATCTCGTCGAAGTCGGACTCGGGCGGGGCGGCGTACGGGGAAAAGGACTCGTCGATGTGTCCGACGCCGTCGACGACCGACCCGTCCTCGTCAGCGCCGAAGAAACCGGTGTGCTTGCGCACCAGCCGCTTCCAGTCGTTGTCCCCGCGGGGGTGCTCCTCCTCGACGCAGACGACCGTCCAGTTGACCGCGACCTTGTCGGGTCGAGCCGGATCCGTACGCAGCGAGCGACCGCGCAGCTGCACGACCGCGGTCGTGGTGGTGGCCGCGGTGAGGTCGACGATGCCGGTGACCGACCGGGCGTCCCAGCCCTCCCCGAGCAGCCCGCGCGTCCCGACCAGCACCCGGCAGCCGCCCGCCTCGAAGAACCTGGTCACGTGGCCCACCCACTGCCGGCTACCCCATCGCCCGACCAGCGTGGCGTACGCCTCCCCCGGCTCGACCCTCAGGCCGTCGGCCAGACCGGGGTCGGTCTCGGCGATGTGCGCGACCAGCGCAGCGAGGGTCGCCGCGGGTCCGGCGACGGTGGCGCCGGTGACCAGCAGGACGTCGTCGTGAGCCGTGCACAGGGTGGCGAGCACCGCCCGCGCTGAGCCCGCCTGCTCGGCGATCACCCCGCGCAGGTCGACCGGCAGCGTCGCCGAGGCCCGCTCGTGGTCGGTGACGACGAGGAGCCGCAGCGAGTCTCCGTGCGCCAGCCGCTCGTGGTCGACGATCGCAGAGGTCGCGGTCGTCTTGGCCTCCGAGCGCGCCAGCACGCGGTCGACGGGCGAGCGACCGGCCCGGATCCCACGCCGGGTCAGCGAGTAGCCGACCGCCGGCAGCGCCTGCCTGATCGCGGCCAGCGCCTCCTGGTCGGCGGCCGCCTCGGAGGAGGACAGATGTCCGCGCACCCAGTCGCCGATCAGCGCCACCCAGTCCTCGGCCGACGGGGCGCGACGATGCGCCTCGGTCAGGGTCGCGCCGTCCGGGAGGGCGAGCAGGCCGCGATGGTGCGCACGCAGGGCCGCGGTGGCCAGCTCCGGTGATGCCTTCACGATCTCGCCCCAGGTCGGCGCCCCGTCCGACCGCGACACGAACCGACCGTCCAGCCAGGTCAGGAACGGCACCGTGCCCAGGTCGGCGGAGGTCAGCGCGGTGAGCAGCTCCTCGAACCGCTCCGCGCTCCCCCGCAGCCATTCGCGCTCGCTCGGCGTCGGCGAGGTCAGCCACACCAGATCGGCGAAGGGCGCCAGGTCGCCCTCGCGCACCACCGCAGGGATCGAGGTCGCGAAGACGATCTCGCCGAACAGCGTCCCGACCAGCGCGGACTCCTCCTTGGTCAGCGCCTCGGGCGGCGTCGCGGTCAGTCCCAGCACCCGCGCGTCCGGCAGCAGCTGAAGGATCTCGCCCAGCAGCTCGCCCCAGACCTCGAGCAGATGATGGCACTCGTCCAGCACGAGCAGCAGCGGTCCTGCCGTACGCAGCGCGGAGACCAGCGCCCGGCCGTTGTCGTGCAGTCTGGCCAGGTGGCTCTCGCCGGTCTCGGCCTCGTCGTCGGGGTCGCCGAAGACGGCCACCGACTGATAGGTCAGCGACGTCAGTGGCGCGTCGAGGTCCCGCGAGGCGGACGTCGACAGGCCAAGCGTGGCCGCCTGACGCAGCCACTGCCCCTGGATGGCGGTGTTGGGACTGAGCACGACGACCTTCGCGCCGTCCGTGATCGCCTCCCGCGCGATCTCCAACCCCACCAGCGTCTTACCGGCCCCCGGCGGCAGCACCACCCACGCCCGCCTCCGCCCCTCGACCCAGGCCGCTTCCAGCGCTGCGAGCGCGCGCTGCTGATGAACACGGAGCTTCACGCCGCGAAGCCTAGCCATGCCGAGACGTCACCCCCGTCGCGCGAGACGTCAGTTAGGTCGGCCGAAGCGTCACGTACGTCGGCCGAGTGAGAACTGTTGTGCCAACTCGGCCGACCTAACTGACGTCTCGGCCGACCTAACTGACGTCTCGGCCGACGTACGTGACGTCTCGGGCGGCGGGCGTGACGCTTCGGCCGGCTAGCGGTCGATGCGAGCGATGGATCCCTGGGCGGCGGCGACGAGGATCTCGGAGCCGTCGTCGCCGACGGTGAAGACCTCGCAGCGGGTCAGCGCGTTGCGGCTGGTGTGGTTGATCACCTCGGCGTAGGCCCGTAGGTGGTCGCCGTTGGATGGGCGCAGGAAGTCGATGGAGAAGCCTCGGGTCAGGACGTGCGGTCCCAGGATGGTGCCGCCGGCGAAGGCGAGGGCGTTGTCGGCGGCATAGGAGAGTACGCCGCCGTGGACGGTGCCGAACTGCTGCAGCAGCTCCTCCCGGAGCGGGATGCGCAACGTCGCGTGCCCGTAGCCGACCTCGCCGACCTCGACGCCGATCAGCCGGCTGAAGGGTTGGTTCGCCAGGATCTCCTCGGCCTCCGGGGCCGTCACCGCAGGTGTCTCCGCCATGGCTGAAACCTACCGGGCCAGGCCCGGCGCCGGCGCCTAGGCAGCAGTCGCGAAGGCCGCCTCCGACTCCGGGTTGCGAGCGACCGAACGCCTGGCGAGGGAGAACGTGACCGCGCCGAGGACGGAGGTGACCACCATGGTGATCGCCAGGGGCACCGCAGTGTGCTCACCGGCGACGGCGCCGAGCGGCGAGGCGAGCCCACCGCCGAGGAACATGATCCCGCCCATCAACGCCGAGCCGGAGCCGACTGCGGGCCGGGCCTGCTCGATGGCCAGCGCGCCGGTGTTGCCCATGATCAGGCCCACCGAGGTCGTGACGACGAGGATCGGCAGGAGGATGAGTGCCTTCGGCACCGGCAGAAGGGCGACGACGAGCACGAGCATCGCGCCGATGGCGAGCACCGGCTGCGCGGAGCGGATGATCCGCGCCGGGTGCACCTGCCGCTTGGCCAGCCGCGCGGAGGCCAGCCCGGCGACGGTCAGGAACGCGGCGTTGACCGCGAACCCGATGCCGTAGACCGCGGCCGACGTGCCGATCACCGACTGGTAGAGGAACGAGGAGGACGAGACGTACGTCATCAGGGTGGCGAAGGTGAGCGCCTGCGTCAGCGTGTAGCCGAGGAACGCCGGCTTCGCGAGGAGGCGGCCCAGGTCCGCGTACTCGACCCGGCTGGTCCGGCGCTCGGCCGGGAGCGACTCGCGGATCACCAAGAGCACGCAGACAACCTGCGCGACGGCGATCGCGGCCACGATGCCGAGCACGCCGCGCCATGGCACGAACCCGGCGATGGCACCGCCGATCACCGGGGCCAGGATCGGCGCGATCCCACTGATCGACATCATGATCGACATCGCCCGTGCCGCGGCGAAGCCGTGGAGCACGTCGGCCACGATCGCCCGCGCCATCACGATCCCGGCCGCGGCGGCGAGCGCCTGCAGGAACCGCGCCGCGATCAGCAGCTCGACGGTGGGCGCCAGCGCCGCCAGCACACCGGCCGCCGCCGCCACGACCGACCCGATCAGCAGCGGCTTGAGCCGCCCGAAACGGTCCGAGATCGGACCCCAGGCGATCTGCCCGAGCGCGAGACCGATCAGGAAGGCGGTGAGAGTCAGCTGTACGTCACTAGCGGCCGCACCGAGCTCCGACCCGATCTGCGGGAAGGAGGGCAGGTAGAAGTCGATCGCGAGCGGTGCGGATGCCGCGAGCAGGGCGAGCGCGAGCAAGAGCCGCGGCGGGACTGACGTCACCGAGTGAACCTCCGGAGAGTTGGTTGAGGAAGACAACCAACAGAACAGCACCGCCCCGCCGAGCATTCCTCACCAGAGCGTGACGGACCTCTCGAAGATCCCGGCCAAGTCCTCCTCGGACGGCTGCTTCGGTGCGGTGGCGAGCAACCGCTGCTGCTTGAGCGCACCCTCGACCAGGTCGGGGATGTCGCCGGTCGTGTAGCCGACCTCGCCGATGCCCGCCGGGATCCCGATGTCCCGCATCAGATCAGCGAGCACGGTGGGCAGCAGGTCGCGCGCGTCGACGGTGGATTCGTCGAAGCCGGGAGCCAGCAGGCGGGCCGCGCGAAGGTGGCGCTCGGGGTCGGCGTCGAACGTGTAGCGGAAGGCCTCCGGCGCGGTCAGGGAGACCGCCATCCCGTGCGGCACCATCGCCTCGTCACCGGGATAGTCGGCAGGGTGGAAGTCCCGCACCCGCCCCGCGATCGGGTAGGCGCAGGCGTGCGGGATGTGCACCCCGGCGTTTCCGAAGCCCAGGCCCGCGAAGGTCGCCGCGAACGCCATGTCACCGCGCGCGAGGGTGTCGTCGCCATGCGCGACGGCCTGCCGGAACGAGCCCGCCAGCAGGGACAGCCCCTTCTCCGACCACATGTCGGAGATCGGGTTGGCGCCGCAGTAGGGCACCCGCTGGGCAGGCTCCTTGCGGTCGTAGGAGGTGTAGAGGCGGGCGGTGTAGCTCTCCAGCGCGTGACACAGGATGTCCATCCCGGACGCGGCGGTCACCCCGGCCGGCTGGGACATCATCAGGTCCGGGTCGACGACCGCGAGCGTGGGGCGCAGGCGCGCGTGCGAGATCCCGGTCTTCACCTTGAGCGACAGCACGTCGAGCACGCACACGGTCGTCGACTCCGCCCCCGTCCCGGTGGTGGTCGGCACCGCGACCAGCGGCAGCAGCGGGTTGGCCGGTGCGAGTCCGTTGCCCACCGGCGCGTTGAGGTAGTCCATCAGATCGCCGTCGTTGGTGATCAGCAGGTTGACCGCCTTCGCGGTGTCGATGCTCGACCCACCACCGACCGCCACGATCGCGTCGAACGGCCCGTTCTCGCGGGCGAACTCCACCGCGAACCGCATGCTCTCGTCGGTCGGCTCGACGTGGACACCGTCGAAGACGACGGCGGTGACGTCGTACGCCTTCATCTGCTCGGCCACCCGCTGCGGCAGCCCCGTCGCGGAGATGCCGGGATCGGTCACCACCAGGGCGCGGCGGGTGCCCAGGGACGCCAGGTCGTAGCCGATCTCGGCCGATGCGCCGGTGCCGAACTTGAGCTGTGGGGAGCCGTAGGTGAACACGGTCTCGGGTGTCGCGTGCGTCATGAGCGCACGATAGCGGCCGCCCCATACCGGTTCCACGGGTCGGACTGCACAACGACGGTCAGGCGATGGTGAAGCTGACCTTCCGGGCGACGACGTCGGCCGTCTCCAGTCGCACCTGGACCTCTTCGCCCAGCGGAAGGGCCGACCGACCGGTGACTCTCGCCTCGATCGCGGGCTCCTCGACGGTGATCGAGCCCTTCGTCCTGTCCTCGTCGTCGACCTCGACGACCACCGCGTCGAAGACCTCCCCGACCCGCTTGGACAGCAGCCCGGCCTCGACGAGATCGACGACGCCACGTTCGTAGGCCCCGCTGGACCGGGACGAGGCGCGCATCGTCTCCGGGAGGGTGGTGAACGCGGCGGTCACCCATTCGGGGATCGGCGTGTCAGCGCACAGCGCCAGACAGACCTCACCGGCGTAGCGGTCGATCAGCCGGCGCAGCGGCGCGGTCACGTGCATGTATTCGTTGGCCAGCGCCGAGTGCTCGGTCAGCTCGGGGAGCTCGCCGTTGAACGAGGCGTACCCGCTTCCGCGCAGCAGCCGTGTGCTGGCGATCGCCATCGCGGCGTGCTTGCCGTTCTTGCCGTCCAGGGAACGGATGAAGTCGGGGTAGAGCATCTCCGCCGGCCACTCCAGCCCGAGCGCACGAGCGGTGCGATGCAGCCGCTGGACGTCTCGGGGGTCCGGCTCCGGGAGGGTCCTGAGGAGCCCGACGCGGGCGTAGACCATCAGGTCTGCCGCCGCGAAGCCGGTCAGCAGCGAGATCTGGGCGTTCCAGTCCTCGACGGGCAGCAGGTCGCGGTACTCGAGCGTCCAGTGGTCACCCTCCACCGAGATCTCCTGGTCGCGCAGGGGCAGGTTGACCCCGCCGCGGGCGGCCTCGAGGACGATCCGCTTCTCGCCGACCTCCTTCAGCAGCTGCAGAGACTCCCCGATCCGGTCGTCGAGCTCGTCGAGGCCTCCGAACCCGTCGCCGTCGAACATCTTCTGCACACCGTCGTAGGAGAGCTTCGCCCGCGACCGCACGAGCGCGCGCTCGACGACGGTGTCGATCCCCTCACCGCCGGCATCGAGCTTGTGGGTCCACAGCAGGGCGGGGCGCACCTGGTCCGGGAGCAGCGAGGCGGCGTCCTCGGAGAGCACCTTGGGGTGGAGCGGGATCTTCGCATCGGCGGCGTAGAGGGACTCGCCGCGCTTGTTGGCCTCGATGTCGACCGGATCGCCGGGCGTCACGAAGGCGGCCACGTCGGCGATCGCGTAGCGCACCACGTAGCCGTCACCGTCGCGCTCCAGGTGGAGCGCCTGGTCGAGATCCATCGACGTCTCGGGGTCGATGGTGACGAACGGCAGGTCGGTGCGGTCCAGCTCGGGAAGCCTCGGGCTGGCCGCGGCTGCGGCCGCGGCCTCTTCCACCTCCCGCGAGAACTCCGCCGTCACCTTCAGCTCGGCCTGGAGCGCGGCGATCCCGTCGCGGAGCGTGGTGGCGGCGACACCGCTGTCGGCTCTGGCCACCCGGATGATGCGTGCGGAACCCATGGCCAGAACTGTAGTGGCTACTTCTTCTTCGAGGCCTTGTACGTCTTGTGCAGCGCGGCGGCGTCCTTGCCGAACGCCTTCGGGTTGCCCTTGAAGGCGGCGAACTGGCCCCACAGGTCCTTCGTGGAGCCGTTGTACGCCTTCGCCGACCTGTCGATCCGGGCCAGTGCCCGGCGCTGGGACGAGGTCAGCGACCGCCTCGCCCGGAGGTGCGCGGACCGCGCCTTGGTCTTCTTCGAGACGTCCTGGATCAGCCAGAACAGCCCGCCGATGACGATCACGACGAGGACGCCACCGAGATTGGACCCGGCGGTGGACTCGGCGGCCAGAACGATCATGACTGACTCTAAGCTCGCGCGTACCCCCAGGTCACAGGCGCTTTGAAAGATACCCAATCCTCGATTCGGCCATCCACTTCCCGGGCGGCACGATAGTCCTTGTGCTGATCCTGCTGCCGCCCTCGGAGGGCAAGACCGCGGCCGTACGCGGCAAACCGCTCGACCTCGAGGACCTCCGTCTCCCGGTGCTCAACCCGGCCCGCGCCAAGGTCGTCGACGCGCTCGTCGAGCTCTGCTCCACGCGCCCGGCCGAGGCCGTCGACGTCCTCGGCATCCCGAAGACCCAGCCCGAGCTCGTCGACGCCAACGCTCACCTGGCCGAGGCACCCACCGCGCGCGCCGACCGGATCTACACCGGCGTCCTCTACGACGCGCTGTCCCCCGCGACCCTGTCGCCCGCCGCCAAGCGCCGCGCGACCAGTCGGGTCATGGTCACCAGCTCGGTGTTCGGCCTCGTCGGCTTGGCCGACCGCATCCCGGCGTACCGCCTCTCGGGGGACACCACCCTCCCCGGCATCGGCGGCATCCAGGCCCACTGGCGTGCGCACCTCGGCCCCGGCATGACCGAGGCCCTCGGCGACGGCCTGTTGGTCGACCTCCGGTCCGGGACGTACGCCGCCTTCTGGCGCCCCGAGGAGGTCGCCGCCCGCACCGCAACCGTCCGTGTCCTGCACGAGCACAACGGTCAGCGCAAGGTGGTCAGCCACTTCAACAAGGCCACCAAGGGCCGCCTGGTCCGCGCTCTCCTCGAGTCCGGCGCCAACCCCCGCACCCCCACCAAGCTCGCCGAAGCCTTCCGCGACCTCGGCTGGACCGTCGAGACCGGCCCCATCACGAAGACCGGCACCCAGCTGGACATCGTCGTCGCCGAGATCTGAGTTGCCTCCTCGATCGGGCCGCTAGCCCACCGGTCGCCGAACGGAAGGTGTTGGTCTCGACACGCCTCCGCCTAGCGGCTCCGGCGGCTCGACCAGCGGAGCGATAGTCGTGTCAGAAGGCGCCGGAGGCGAAGGGGTCGCGGGAGACCGGGAGGCCGTTGAATAGGCGCATCGAGGCGCGGCCGTCGGAGAAGAAGGAGACGACGGTGACCGATGCGGGTGAGAGCTCCATGCTGAAGACTCCGCCGATCGGGGCGCCCAGGGCGTGAGCGACGATCAGCTTGATCGGCGAGACGTGCGAGGTGATCACGACGGTCTCTCCTGCGTGCTTCTCGAGCACCCGCGAGAGGCCGTCGAGCACCCGCGTCTGGGCGGAGTCGAACGACTCCCCGCCCGGTGGGGCGACCTCGGTCGCCCCCATCCACGTCTTCATCTCGTCGGGGAACCGTTGGCCGACCTCGGCGAAGGTGAGCCCCTCCCACTTGCCGAACTCGATCTCCGCGAACCCGGGGTCCTCGACCAGCCGGGCGCCGAGCGCACCGGCGACGATCTCCCCGGTCTCGACGGCCCGCAGGACCGGCGAGCTCACGACGGTGGACACCGATGCGGCGAGCGGCTTGAGCCACTCGGCGGTCAGCAGGACCTGCTCACGACCCTCCTGGATCAGCGGCGGGTTGTCGCCACCGAGCCCGCCGGAGAACGCCTTGGCGGCGGTGTGCTTGGTGACGCCGTGACGAACCAGGACCAGCGTCGTCGTCGCGTCGCCGGCTCCCCAGCCCCGCGAGGTCTTCGAGCTCATAGCCCCGACTCGGCGGTGCGGACCAGGATCCGGGAGCACTCCTCACAGCGCACGACCTCGTCGGCGGCGAGGCGGCGGATGCGGGAGAGCTCGGCGGGGTCGACCTGGAGGTTGCAGCCGCCGCAGCGGCGGGCGCGCAGCTCGGCGGCACCGACTCCGAGCTTGCCGCTCAGCCGGTCGTAGAGCGCGAGCAGGTCATCGGGGATGCCTTCGAGCGCCGGCGCCCGCTCCTCGGCGACCCCGGCGAGCTCGGCGTCGATCTTCGCGGTCTCGACGTCGACGGAGTCGGTCGCGACCGCAAGCTTGTCGTCGATCTCGGCGAGCTCGGCCTCGAGTCGGGTCAGGTTCGACTGAGCCTCCTCGAGCTTCTCCATGACCTCGAGCTCCTCGTCCTCGAGCACCGAGATCCGGCGGTCGAGGGTGACCAGCTCGTGCTGCATGCGCTCGAGGTCCTTGGCGCTGCTGATCGCCCCCGAGTCCATCCGCTCCTGGTCACGCCGGCGGCGGGTCTTGACCGCCTCGACGTCGGCGTCTGCCTTCTTCTGCACCCGCTCGAGGTCGTCGCGGATGACCCGGGCGTCACGTACGGCATCGTCGGTGGTCTTCTTCGATGCCTGAAGCTCCGCCACGACGGCGGCCTGGGACAGATGCGCACGGCGGTGTCGCAGCTGGAGCGCTCGCGAGTCCAGCTCACAGACGTCGAGCAACTTCACCTGGGCGAACGGGTCGGCTTTCAGCGGATTCTCCTCAGCTATTCACAATCGCAAAGTCCACGGGTCTGTGACGATCTCACTGACCCGGGTCTCCACCGTATCCCCCAGAGCCTCGTTCAGTCGCCTCGCCAGAACCGGCAGCCAGGTCCACTCGGCAGCCCAGTGCGGGATGTCGATCAACGCGCCACCCTTCTCGAGGAACTCCGAGGCCGGATGGTGGCGCAGGTCGCTGGTCACATAGACGTCGTACGCAGCCACCTGGTCGAGCAGGAAGTCGCCCGCGCCGCCGCACAGCGCCACCGAGGAGACCGGCCGGTCGAGGTCGCCCGCGACCCGGATCCCGGCCGCGGTGGCGGGCAGCGCCGCCGCCACGGACTCGGCGAAGGCGCCCAGCGTCGTCGGCTCCACCGTCCCGGCCCGGCCTGTCCCGACGTCGTCGCTCACCCCCGGTACCAGCGGCCGCAGCGAGCCCAGCCCGAGCGCGAGCGCCAGCGACTCCGAGACGCCACCGAGGGCCTGGTCGGCGTTGGTGTGGGCGGTGAGCAGCGCGCAGCGAGCGGAGACCAGCGTCGAGAGCGTACGTCCTTTCGGGGTCGTCGCCGCGAACCCGTGAACACCTTTGAGGAAGAGCGGGTGATGGACCACCACCAGGTCCGCTCCCCACGCGGCCGCCTCCTCGGCGACCGGGAGCGTCGGGTCGACGGCGAGAAGCACCTTCGAGACCGGCTGCGAGGGCTCGCCCCAGACCAGACCGACGGCATCCCAGGCGTCGGCGGTGGCAGGCGGATACCAGTCGTCCAGCAACGACGTGACGGCAGACAGAGTCGGCGAGGTCGGCATGGTGTAACCCTAGATCCATCCACCGGGACCAGATTCAGCGCCGCACGCGAGCACGGAATCGAGTTCGTAACCGTTCCTTTACAACCGATTCCGTACTTTTCGCCGGATCTTGTGGTGGAATGCAGCGCTAAGTGAACAATCGACTGGAGCAGCGATGACCACGACAGCTACCCCGGCCCCACCCTCCGGCTCGGTGACCATCAGCGGCCTGACCAAGACCTACGGCCAGGCCACGGCGGTCGACGGCCTGGACCTGGAGATCCGGGCCGGCGAGTTCATCTCGCTGCTCGGCCCGTCGGGCTGCGGCAAGACAACGACGCTGCGGATGATCGCCGGGTTCGAGAAGCCCGACTCCGGCAGCATCTTGATCGGCGGCAAGGACGTGGTCCGGCTCGCGCCCTACCAGCGCGACGTGAACACGGTCTTCCAGGCGTACGCGCTGTTTCCGCACAAGTCCGTCGCCGAGAACGTCGCCTACGGCCTGCAGCAGCGCAAGACGCCCAGGGCGGAGACGCGGGAGCGCGTCGTCGAGGCGCTGCGGATGGTGCGGATGCTCGACTTCGCGGATCGTTCGCCCACCCAGCTCTCCGGTGGCCAGCAGCAACGGGTCGCCCTCGCCCGGGCGCTCGTCAACCGCCCCGGCGTCCTGCTCCTCGACGAGCCGCTGGGCGCCCTGGACCGCCAGCTGCGCGAGGAGATGCAGGTCGAGCTCAAGCTGCTCCAGTCCCGTCTCGGGATCACCTTCGTCTTCGTCACCCACGACCAGCACGAGGCACTCGCGATGAGCGACCGGATCGCGATCATGCGCGCCGGCCGGATCGAGCAGCTCGCCGACGCCGACACCGTCTACAACCAGCCCGCCAGCGCGTACGTCGCCGGCTTCGTCGGCCAGCAGAACTTCCTGCACGGCGAGGTGAGCGCGGACGGCACCACCGTCGAGACCCCCTTCGTGGTCGTCGAGGGGCCGGCGAAGCCCGACGCGAAGCCCGGCGAGCCCCATCAGGCCGCCGTCCGGCCCGAGCTGATCTCGATCGAGCCTGGGTCGGCCGCGGCGACGGTTCCAGAGGGCCGCAACAGTGTCGCCGGAGAGGTGCTCCAGGTCTCCCCGCTGGGCGAGGTGATCCAGTACCTCGTCAAGGTCACCGACGAGTACAGCCTGCTGATCCGCCGCCCCACCCACGGCGCCGTCCGGCTCTCCCCCGGCGACCAGGTCCTCTGCGGCTGGGCCGCCGCGGACGTACGCCTCTTCCCCCTCGATGCCCCGATCGACCCGACCACCGCTAGGAGCCCACAGTGAGCAAGCCTGTAAACAAGAGTGGCGACGTACGCATCCTGGCCAGCCATGCAGGCGCACGAGCGATCCGCCGGGAGCTCTCGCGGCGCAACTTCCTGAGCCTGGCGGCAATCGCCGGCGCCGGGGCGGCGCTCAGCGCCTGCGGCGCCGGTGGCGGTGGCGAGTCCGGCGCGGTCGAGCCGGGCGCCGGCGCGACCGGCGGGCCGGTGGAGAAGTCGCTCTCGATCTACACCTGGGGCGACTACGACTCCCCCGAGGTGATCGACGCCTTCGGCAAGACCGGCCCGAAGGTGACACTCGACTCCTACGGCTCCAACGAGGAGCTGATCTCCAAGCTGGTCGCGGCCAAGGGCACCAGCGGCTACGACATCGTCGTGCCGACCGGCGTCTACATCCCCCAGCTGATCGAGAACGAGATCATCGTCCCGCTCAACAAGGACCTGATCCCCAACATGTCCAAGGTCGACCCGCAGTTCCTCGGACAGGACTGGGACCCGGAGAACGAGTACTCGGTGTGCAAGGCCTGGGGCACCACAGGCTTCGTCTACGACACCACGGTTATCAAGCGCGACCTGTCGACCTGGAACGACTTCATCGACGCGATGCAGAACGAGGCCTCGGGCAAGACCTCGCTGCTCGACGACCCGCAGGGCATCGCCGGCATCTACTTCTGGGCCAACGGCATCGACTGGAACACCGAGGACATGGCCGACTACGACGCCTTCGAGGCCGAGGCGGTCGAGAGCTGGGCGCCGCACATCGCCGGCTTCGACTCCTACCCGGCCACCGGCGCGATGCAGCAGAACACCTTCGCGCTGATGCAGAACTGGAACGGCGACTCCCGCCTCGGCATCCTCGAGCACAAGCAGCCCGACCGCTGGAAGTGGGTCCTCGCCGGTCCGACGACCGAGCTGTGGATGGACAACTGGTGCATCCCGGCCGGAGCTCCCCATCCCGAGGCCGCCCACGCCTTCCTCGACTACGTGCTGGAGCCGGAGAACTCCTTCCTGGAGATGGACTACATCGGCTACAACACCGGCGCGCTGGGCATCGAGGAGATGGCCAAGGAGCGCAAGGTCGAGCTGCCCGAGATGATCTTCTTCACCGACGAGCAGCTCGCCACCATGAAGAACGGCGCCGTCAACAAGGCTCAGGACCGGCGTACGGAGGTCTACGACAAGCTGAAGGCCGCCGCCAGTGCGTAACCGGCTTCCAGGGTTCGTCCTCGCTGTCCCGGCGTGGCTGTGGCTGACGGCCTTCTTCGTCGTGCCGTTCCTGCAGGTCGCCTGGTTCAGCCTCGGCGAGAAACCCGGCATGTTCGGCAGCCACAGCAACGCGGTGATGTCGCTGGACCGCTACGCCGAGGCGTTCAGCCCGACCTTCTTCATGATCTTCCGGGCGACGCTGTGGATGAGCGTGCTGGGCACCATCGCCTGCCTGCTGATCGCTCTGCCCGCGGCGTACTTCATGGCTCTGAAGGTCCCCGCGCACCGACGAGGGCTGCTGGTCGCACTGGTGATGGTGCCCTACTGGACCTCGTTCCTGATCCGGACGATCGGCTGGAAGGTGATCCTGTCCTCCGAGGGCGTCCTGGCCGGCTTCATGACCGACGTCGGTCTGGTCGCCGACCCGCACGACCTGCTCAACACCCGCGGCGCGGTCCTGCTGGGCCTGATCTACAACTATCTGCCGCTGATGATCCTGCCGATGTACGTCGCCTTCGACCGCGTCGACAGCGCGCTCGGTGAAGCGTCCAAGGACCTCGGCGCAGGCCGGATACGCACGTTCTTCCAGGTCACGCTGCCGCTGGCACGGCCCGGGATCATCGCGGGCGTCATCCTCGTCTTCATCCCGATGATGGGCGACTACGTCACCCCGGCCGTCCTCGGCGGCGCGAAGGGCACCATGGTCGGCTCGCTGATCGCCAGCCAGTTCCTCACCGCTCAGAACTGGGCGCTGGGCTCCGCCATGGCGATCGTCCTGATCCTGCTCACCATGCTCATCGTCATCCTCGCCATCACGCTGATGTGGGTCGTGGGCTGGCTCGTGCGCCGGCGCAGCAGGCTGGTCGTCGGAACCGTCCCGCCACCTGACCTGACGCTGCACACCAAGGAGGTGGCGGCATGAGCAAGCCCTCCGGGACCAACATCGCGCTCGGCGTGTGGACCACGTTGGTCTTCCTCTTCCTGTTCGCGCCGATCATCGTGATCGGCATCTACTCCTTCAACGGCGGTCGGCTGCTCACCGCCTGGGACGGCTTCAGCCTGGAGCCGTTCATGGCGATCGTCGAACGGCCGTCCGTACGCCACGCCGTCGCCGTCTCGCTGCAGACCGCCGTGGTCGCCGCCCTCCTGGCGAGCGCGCTCGGCACCCTGGCCGGGATGGCGATGGCCCGGTTCCCGGGCCGCTGGACGGGCCCGTTCACGCTGCTGTTGCTGCTGGTCTCGGTGACCCCCGAGATCGTCGACGGCATCGCCCTGCTCCCCTGGTTCGTGACGCTCGGCCAGGACTGGTCGCTGCTGCCGTTCAACAACGGCTACGTACGTCTCGTGATCGGTCACTCGCTCTTCGCGACCGCCGTGGTCACCTACATCGTCCGAGCCCGCCTGATCGGGTTGGACGCGTCCCTGGAGGAGGCCTCGGCGGATCTCTACGCGAAACCGGTCGCGACCTTCTTCAAGGTCACGATCCCGCTCGTCGGGCCCGCGGTGCTGGCGGGCGGGCTGCTGGCCTTCACGCTGAGCCTCGACAACACGGTCATTTCCTCGTTCATCAACGTCTCCGGCACGACCTCGTGGCCCGTCTACGTGCTCTCCTCGGTCCGCTCCGGCCTCAAGCCCGAGATCGCCGCGGTCTCCACCATCCTGCTGGTCTTCACGCTTTTGGTCCTCGGCCTGGTGGCGTGGGTGCTCAAGCGCTCGGGCTCCTCGGTCACCGACACCATGGCCGCGGCCTGATGAGCGGCCAGACCGGCCCCGTGGACCTGCTACTGCGCGGCGGCCGGGTGCTGCGTGCAGGCCGCTGGGAGGATGCGGCCATTGCCGTCCACGACGGGCGGATCGCGGCCGTCGGCGCAGATCTCGATGCTCTGGCCGGCCCGGACACCTTGGTCGAGGAGCTCGACGGCCGGTGGGTGCTGCCCGCCTTCCACGACTCACACGTGCACCCGATCCAGGCCGGCCTGGAGATGAACCAGTGCGACCTGACCGGGCTGTCGACGCTCGACGGCTATCTGGATGCCATCGGCGCCTACGCCGAGGCCTTCCCTGACCGGGCCTGGATCTCCGGCGGTGGCTGGTCGATGGACTCCTTCCCCGGTGGAGTGCCCACCGCCGAGCCCCTCGACCGGATCCTTCCCGACCGGCCGGTCTTCCTGCCCAACCGCGACCACCACTCGGCCTGGGTGAACAGCCGCGCGCTCGAGCTCGCCGGTATCGATGCCCGCACACCCGACCCCGCCGACGGACGCATCGAGCGCGACGCCGCCGGCCGACCGACCGGCGCGCTGCACGAGGGTGCGATGGCGCTGGTGGGCTCGCTGGTGCCGGCGCCGACCTCGGGCGACCTGACCGAGGCGCTGCTCACCGCGCAGCGTCATCTCCACTCGGTCGGCATCGTGGGCTGGCAGGACGCACTGGTCGGCGAGGGTCTGGGCATGCCGGACTCGCTGCCGACCTACATCGCCGCTCAGGAGTCCGGCGTGCTCACCGCGAAGGTCGTCCTCGCCCAGTGGTGGGACCGCGGCCGCGGCCTGGAGCAGCTGCCCGAGCTCCTCGAGCGTCGCGCCCTGGCGGCGCGCGCCGGGCTCGACGCCGCCAGCGTCAAGATCATGCAGGACGGGGTCTGCGAGACGCATACGGCCGCGATGCTCTCCCCCTACCTCGACTCGCTCGGGCGGCTCACCGACAACCGCGGGCTCTCCTTCATCCCCGCCGATGCGCTGGCTTCGTACGTCGCTGCGCTGGACGCCAACGGGTTCCAGGCCCACGTCCACGCGCTGGGTGACCGGGCAGTGCGAGACAGCCTGGACGCGATCGAGCACGCGCGCACTCTCAACGGAGCCAGCGGGCTGCGACACCATCTGGCTCACGTCCAGGTCGTCGAGCGCTCCGACGTCCCTCGGTTCGCCGCGCTCGACGTCACCGCCAACATCCAGCCGCTGTGGGCATGCCTGGACGAGGCGGTGGAGGTGCTGACCCTCCCGTTCCTGGCGCCCGACGCGCGCGAGCAGCAGTATGTGTTCGGGTCGTTGCTGCGTACGGACGCTCGGATCGCGTGCGGAAGCGACTGGCCCGTCTCCGACCCGGCGCCGCTGCTCGGCATGCACGTCGCGGTCAACCGCCGCTCCCCCGACCAGCCGCCCGACGCTGCCCCGCTGCTGCCGGACGAGGCGCTCACGGTCCTCCAGGCGCTCGCCGGCTATACCACCGGGACCGCCTACCTGAACCGTCTGGAGGGCTCGACGGGCCGCATCGAGACCGGGTACGCAGCCGACCTGGTCGTGGTCGACGACGACATCCTCGACGAGGACACCACGGTGCTCGCCCGGACGCAGGTGACCCATACCTACGCCGACGGCCGCGAGGTCTACCGAAAGCCCTGAGCCCACGTCCTGGGCTAGGCGACCGGCTCCGGTTCCTGTTCCGGTTCCGGCTCCGGGTGGGTCGGCACCCAGCGAGTCGCGGTCAGGACCGCGCCGAGGACGAGCAGTCCGGCGGTCAGCCAGAACGGGTATGTGCGGTCGATCCCCGAGAGCCATCCGGAGATCCACCCGAACGGAGCGGCGGCCAGCATGATCAACATTCGCTGCAGCGCCATCACCCGGGAACGTTCGGCCTCGTCGACGTGCAGAGCCACCAGGGACTCCGAGAGCATGAACAGCATCCCCGCTCCGAAGCTGTCGAGAACCAGACAGACCCCCAGGAGTGCGTACGTGGCCAGGTCGGCGTCGCCCCGCGATGCCGGGATCAGGACCAGGAGGAGCTGGCCGGCGAGGTAGGTCCCGAAGCCCCACAGCGTGGCCCTCTTGAGGTCCATCCCGCCGGTCAGCCGGGAGATGAGCGTGAAGAGGAAGAGCACCGACATCAGCGAGCGCACCATCGGAAAGAACGGCAGCAACGGATCGGGCACCTGCAGGTGCTGGCTGACCACGACCTGCCAGAAGGTGGCGTTGATCAGCGTCACCGCAGCGAACAGCGCTGCGATCGCGAGCGCCAGGACAGAGCCGCGGGAGCGCACCAGCAGCGCCAGCGCCCCGCGGTATCCGGCCAGGAGCCGCCAGAGGCTGTGCCCGTCGGTCTCCGCCATCCGTATCCGTCCCTGCCGGGTCTCGGAGGACCACAGGTAGAGCCAGATGATCTTCGCCGTCATCACCACCGCGGCGTTGATGAAGAGCACCCGGACCGCCGGCTCCAGCCCGAGCTGGGCCACCAGGATCGCGGCGATCGGGGCGAAGAGAGCCGAACAGTCCGCAGCCACCCGCACCAGCGAGTAGATCCGGGTGATCTGGCCGCGCTCGGCATCCTCGACCATCAGGCAGTCCCAGGAGTTCTGAGTCACCTGCATCGCGCCGTTGACCATCGATGCCGCGAGGAAGCCCCAGAAGCTCTGCGCGAACGCCCAGATCAGGCACGGGATCACCCAGGCGACCACGTCGAACAGGGCCGTCGTCGCGCGCCGCCCGAGCCGGTCGGTGATGATCCCGCCGGCGAGGCCGAAGAAGACCTGGGAGACCATCCCCGCGCTCGCGATCAGACCGATCTGCTCGTCGTGCACGCCCAGTGCCAGCATGAACACCGAGGCGTACGGCAGCACCAGTGCCATCGACAGGCCCCACATCGGCTCGGTCCAGACGCACGCGCGCGGGTTTCCGCGAAGATGGGTGAGGGTGTGCCAGAGGGGGTTGGGGGTCCGTACCACCGGGCAAGTAAATCAGCCCGTGCGTGGGAGACTTGAACATGATCATCTTCGGGATCAAGTCGTACACCCGACTGCTCGCGACCCTCTCCCTCGTGTGCCCCAGCTGTCACCAGCGCGCGGCGCACCGGCTCTTCGAGGTCGTCCGCAAGTTCACCCTCTTCTTCATCCCGCTCATCCCGGTCGGTACGTCACGGCGCATGGACTGCATCAACTGCGGCTATGCCTCCAAGGTGTCCAAGGACCAGGCCGAGCAGCTCATCACTTCTGCGCCGCGGCCGACCGCCGGCTGACGACGCTCCCGGTGGTCGAGCTTGTCGAGACCACCCATGCGCCACGGTCGCCCCTGAGAGACCCCGTCACCCCCGGTGCACCCCCGGTGGTCGAGCTTGTCGAGACCCCCATGCGTCACGGTCGACTCTGAGGTGCCTGTGTCGTCCGGGGCCGGGCTTGTTGAGATTTCCGTGCTGCGGTCGGCTGAGCGGCTTGGGTGCCTGTCCGGGGGGGCGTAGGGCGGGTGGGGCCAAGTGCCGGCTTGGGTTGGGCGATTTAAAAGCCAGGGTGTCCGGCCGGGGTGCCATTTGCCTGTCTTGCGGACTTCCAGCCCTGTCCGGGGGTTGCGTCGGGATACCTGTCCCTGTCCGGGTTTACGACCACCTGTCCCGATGTGGCCGGTGACACCAAAAGACCGTCTGATCTGCGAAAACATTGCCCAAAAAGGCTGTGCATAACATGCAAATTCGGTAGCATATGGGCATGAACATCTCCTTCGATCCCGAGACCTCGCCCGGCCTGCTGGCCACGGTGCGGGCCTCGCGTGCGGTCGAGGACCAAGCCGCCCGCGACACCCTGATCGCAGCGGCGAAGTACGCGGCCGCCAACGTCGTGGAGACGGTCGGGGAGGCAGCAATCCTTGAGGTCGAGACCTACGGGGATCGGGCGGTCTTGTTGACCGGGGCAGGTGCCCCGTTGATCTCCGAGGCCGCGGTGATCGAGTTCGCTGCGGTGCTGGGGTATTCGACCTACACCGGCCGCAAGTACCTCGCTGACGCGGTCGAGCTGGCCTGGCGGCTGCCCCGCACCTGGGCCAGGATCCTCGACGGGTCGCTGACCACGTGGCGGGCCCGGCGGGTCGCCGACGTCACCCGCCACCTCGACCCCGAGGTCGCCGCCTGGGTCGACACGCACGTGGCCGCGCATGCCCACAAGATCGGTCTCACCCAACTGGAACGCACCGCGAAAGAAGCAGCCGCCCTGTTCGAGCCCGACCTGGCCGCCGCGATCGCCGAAGAGGCCGTCGACCACCGCCGCTGCGACATCGACACCGACCCCAGCCTGTTCCTGCCCCCGGTCGGTGCCGAACAAGGCCAAGCCGCCGGCGCAACCGCTCAGGTCACCGCCACCCTCGACGCCGCCGACGCCCTCGACCTCGAAGCCGCGGTCTCCGCGATCGCCCACGGGCTCCTCGACCACGACGCCACCGACTTGCCCCTCGATGCCCGCCGCGCCGCTGCCCTGGGGGTCCTGGCCCGGGCCTACAACACCGGCACCCTGGACACCGAGCGTGCGGGCGTCCCACCGGGGAAGGGTCGGGTCATCGACCTCAAGATCCACACCGACACCCGCGACCTGGCCACCACCGGCCTGATCCGGATCGGAAACACCCGCGGCCTGGCCACCATCGAACAGCTCGACCGATGGGCCACCATGCCCGGCGTGACCATCAAACCCATGACGGTCATCGACCTCAACGAAGAGATCACCACCGACGCCTACACCCCCACGAGACAGCTACGCACCCAGATCCAGCTCATCGACCAGACCTGCGCCTTCCCCAACTGCAACGTCAAAGCCGAAAACTGCGACCTCGACCACCGCATCCCATTCGACCAGGGCGGGAAGACCACCACCTCCAACCTGACCTGCCTGTGCCGACACCACCACCGCGCCAAAACCCACCTCGGCTGGACCTACCAACGCCTCGCCCCCGGCCACTACCGATGGCGATCCCCCCACGGCTACGAGTTCCTCACCAGCCCCGACGGCACAGTCGCCATCACTCCCGAGGCAGCGCCTGCCGTAGTGGACGACGTCAGCCAAGACGACGCGGCCTGACCCACAAGCACACTCACTCCCGGCATACGCCCTCATCCCTCCACAACCCGGACAGGGACAGATATCCCGACGCAACCCCCGACCAGGGCTGGAAGTCCGCAAGACAGTCAAACGGCACCCCGGCCGGACACCCTGGCTTTTAATCTCCCAACCCGGTCAGGCACTAGGCCCCACCCGCCCTACGGCCCCCGGACAGGCACCCAAGCCGCTCAGCCGACCGCAACACAGAAACCTCAATAAGCCCGGCCCGGACGACACAGGCCTCTAAGAGTCGACCGTGACACAGGGGAGGTCTCGACAAGCTCGACCACCGGAGGCGACTTCATAGCGACCTCACAGTTGATGCCGAAGGTGCAGACGGATTGACTCGCCAGAGTCAGGTCAGAGCATCATGACCGACCTCCAGGAGAGACACAGTATGAGCCGCGTACCCGAACCCGAGAAGACCATTGAAGGCCCCGCCTACGAAGGGCGTCTGCTTCCCCGCCCGGAGGAGGAGGTGGTCGACCAAGGGGCCGGCTTCGACGTCACGACGCTGCTGACGCGCCGCCGGATCCTCGGACTGGTCGGCGCCGGGGTCGGGGCGGCTGCCTTGGCCGCGTGTGGGTCCGCCTCTTCGAGCTCGTCCGGCTCCTCCAGCGGCTCCGCGGCCACGACAGACGGCGAGATCCCGCAGGAGACCAACGGTCCCTACCCGGCCGACGGCACCAACGGCACCAATGTGCTGACCGAGTCCGGGATCGTACGCAGCGACATCACGACCAGCCTCGACGGCGGCACCACGGTCGACGGTGTGCCGCTCGCCTTCACCTTCACGGTGACCGACATGACCAACGACGACGTGCCCTTCGAGGGTGTCGCCGTCTATCTGTGGCAGTGCGACGCGCTGGGCCGCTATTCGATGTACTCCGAAGGCGTCGAGAACGAGACGTACCTCCGTGGTGTCCAGGTGGCGGATGCCAAGGGACAGGTGACCTTCAAGACCATCGTCCCCGGCTGCTACGACGGCCGCTGGACCCACATGCACTTCGAGGTCTACCCCGACGCCGACTCGGCTACGACCGGTGAGAACGCGATCGCGACCTCTCAGGTCGCCTTCCCGGAGGAGATGCTCACCACGGTCTACCAGGACGACGCCTACGAGGGCTCGGCCGAGAACCTGAACAAGGTCAGCCTCGACACCGACAACGTCTTCAGCGACGGCTACGACCTCGAGATGGGCACGTTCACCGGCAACCCGAGCGCGGGCTACCGGGGCTCGCTCGCCGTGGCGGTGGACACCACCACCGAAGCCGCCATGGGCGGGGCGCCGAGTGGCGGCGCGGGCGGCACCCCGCCCGAGCCGCCGACGCAGTGATCCGACGTCAGTTGACCTTGCGCTCGCGGTCACCCCAGTACGGCTCACGAAGCTTGAACTTCTGGAGCTTCCCGGTCGCGGTGCGGGCCAGGGAGTCGCGGAACTCGACGACGGTCGGCGCCTTGTAGCCGGCGGCCCGCTCCTTGCACCAGGCGACCAGCTCCTCCTGGGTCGCAGAGGCCCCCTCGGCGAGGACGACGAGAGCAAGAATGGTCTCGCCCCACTTCTCGCTCGGGATGCCGATGACGGCGACCTCGGCGACCGAGGGATGAAGGAAGAGGACGTCCTCCACCTCCGCGCTCGAGACGTTCTCACCGCCCGTGATGATGACGTCCTTGATGCGGTCGGAGATGGTGAGATAGCCGTCGTCACCGAGGCTGCCGCCGTCACCGGTGTGGAACCAGCCGTCGGCCAGCGCCTTCTCGGACTCCTCGGGCTTCTCCCAGTAGCCCTCGAGGACCACGTTTGATCGCGCCAGGACCTCGTTGGAAGGCGAGACGTCGAGGCTCACGCCGATCGCGGGCGCGCCGGCACGGGTGAGCTTCGTGGCGCGCTCCATCGGGTCGAGGTCGTCCCACTCGGCGCGGGTGCGGTTGATGGTCAGCAGCGGCGAGGTCTCGGTGAGGCCGTAGATCTGGATGAACTCCCAGCCGAGCTCCTCCTGGACCCGGACGACGGTCTTCGTCGGCGGCGGGGCACCGGCCATGATGATCCGCACCCGGTCGCGTCCGGGGATGTCGCCCTCGGTGGCCTGCCACTGCGGAAGCGCGTCGAGCACCGCGGCCGCCACCGCGGGTGCGGCGCACATGTAGGTGACCCCATGGTCGCGTACGCGGCGCAGGATCTCCATCCCGTCCACCTTGCGCAGCACCACGTGCTTGATGCCGAGACCGGTCGCCGCGAACGGCATCCCCCAGCCGTTGGCGTGGAACATCGGCAGCGTGTGCAGATAGACGTCGCGGTCGCTGCAGCCGGCATGCAGCGCGAAGGTGAGCGCGTTGGTCCAGATGTTGCGGTGGGTGATCTGCACGCCCTTCGGCCGGGCGGTGGTGCCGGAGGTGTAGTTGATCGCCGCGGTCGCGTTCTCGTCCGGCTCCCACGGCACCGGCTCGACGCCCTCGTCGGCGTAGAGGGCGGCGTCGTCGCCGAGCACGAAGCGATGTTTGGCGGTCACGTCCTTCAGCGCCTCGTCGATCTCGGGATCGACCCAGAGCACCGAGGCGCCCGACTGCTCCACGATGTAGGCGACCTCGTCGGGCCGCAGCCGGAAGTTGACCGGCACCAGGATCCGGCCGTAGCCGGAGACCCCGTAGAAGGCGGTCAACAGCCGCGCGGAGTTGTGGGACACGATCGCGACCCGCTCCCCCACGCCGATGCCGAGCTCATCCAGCTTCGCCGCCATCCGCTTCGCGAGCGCCTTCATCTCGGCGTACGTCACCTCCCCGAGAGAGGTAGCCGGCTGGTCGGGTTCGTCGACGATCCCCACCCGCTCGCCGTAGACGGATGCGGCACGGTCGATGAAGTCGTTGACGCTGAACGGAACGAACACGGGCTACCTCCAGTTGCATGTCGTGACCCGCATCACTGTATCGATGAGAGCTCTCTCATGGACCCCCGCTTCTGCCCCGTGGTCAGGCACTATCGAAGAGTCATGTCCCGCACCCTGAAGCTCCTGCTCCCCATCGCCGTCGTTTTGATCGTCGGCGTCTACCTCGCCGGGTCGTTCGCCGGTGCCTCGGAGAACGACCCGCCACCCCGCGAGCCCGTCGTGCTCCCCTCGGACACGACCTCCCCCAGCACCGGCACGCCGAGCACCAGGTCGCCGAGCCCGTCAACGCGCGTCCCCGTCGTCTCCCCCAGCCCTGTGGACGATGATGATGACGACGATGACGACGACGACCGCGATGACGACTGAGCCGGAGCCACCCGAGGCCGGCCCACCCCCGCCCCGCCGGGGGTTGTCGGTCCGCGCCCGGATCACCGCCTCGGTAGCCCTCCTGGTGACGCTCGCCCTCGCCGGCGCGGGACTCATCGTCTACGTCGTCGAGCTCGGCCGCGTCGAGGCGGCGATGCAGCGCGAGGTCGAGCAGGAGCTCGACGAGTTCGCCAAGCTGCGCCAGGAGGGTGTCGACCCCGAGACGGGCGCCCCGTTCAACGTGGAGGGCCTGCTGCTGACGTTCCTACGCCGCAACGTGCCCGACGACGACGAGCTCCTGGTGGCATGGGTCGACGGCAAACCGCGCGCCCATTTCCCGAAGGATCCACTGGTCAACTCGCCGCGATTCCACAACGCGGTCAAAGCCCTCGCCATCAACGGCGGCACCACCTACCTCGACACCGCTCAGGGCGAGGTGCGCATCACCAGCCAGCCGGTGCGGCAGGACAACGCGAAGGGCACCACCGAAGGCGCGCTCCTGGTCGTCTCCTACCTCGACGAGGACCGTGCCGAGCTGCGCAGCACCATGCGGACCTACACGATCGTGGCCGGGCTGCTCGCTCTGCTCGTCACGCTGGTCGCGGCCTGGCAGTCCGGGCGGCTACTGGCCCCGCTGACCCGGCTGAGACATGCCACCGGGTCGGTCAGCGCCACCGACCTCTCCGAGCGTCTGCCCGAGTCGGGAAACGACGACATCTCGGCTCTGACCAGGAACTTCAACGACATGCTGGCGCGCCTGGAGCAGGCCTTCACCGACCAGCGCCAGTTCCTCGACGACGCCGGTCACGAGCTGCGTACGCCGCTCACGATCATCGGCGGCCACCTCGAGCTCCTCGACGAGTCCGACCCGGCCGAGGTCGAGCAGACCAGGCGGCTGGCGCTCGACGAGGTCGACCGGATGAGCCGTCTGGTCGGCGACCTGATCCTGCTGGCCAAGCACGACCGGCCGGACTTCCTCACCCTGGAGGAGGTCGACGTCGACACCCTCACCGAGGACATCCTGGCCAAGGCCAGCGCGCTCGCCAACCGCGACTGGCACCTGGACGCGGCCACTCCCGGCACCTGGCGCCTGGACCCGCAGCGGATCACCCAGGCGATGCTGCAGCTGTGCGACAACGCCGCCGGCCACACCTCGCCCGGCGACCGGATCGCGGTCGGCTCGGCGACCGTCGACGGCACCCTGCGGCTGTGGGTGCGCGACACCGGCCCCGGCGTGCCGGCCGAGGACCGGGAACGGATCTTCGAGCGGTTCGCGCGTGGCGCCGAGAGCGGCTCGGGCGACCGTCCGGGCCTGGGTCTCGGTCTGGCCATCGTCTCCGCAATCGCCGGCGCCCACGGCGGCACCGTGGGCGTCGACGACGCGACGCCGTCCGGCGCCCGCTTCACGATCACCCTGCCCGCACGCACCGAAGGAGAGGCATGGCCCGCATCCTGATCGTCGAGGACGAGGACCGCATCGCGGCCTTCCTCGCCAAGGGCTTGAGCGCCGACGGCCACCAGGTCAGCACCGTCGCCGACGGGCTGGAGGGACTCGAGGAGGCGCTCAGCGGCGCCTTCGACCTGATGGTCCTCGACATCGGGCTCCCGACCATCGACGGCTTCGAGGTGCTCGACCAGCTCCGCGCCCAGGGATCCCGGATGCCGGTGGTGGTCCTCACCGCCCGCGACTCGGTGCACGACACCGTCTCCGCGCTCGAGGGTGGCGCCGACGACTACCTGGCCAAGCCGTTCCGCTTCGCCGAGCTGCGGGCCAGGATCCACGTACGCCTGCGGCAGCAGGACAACACCGACGCCGAGGTGGGCGAGCTCCGCTCCGGGTCGGTGGGGCTGGACCTGCGCACCCGGCGGCTGCGGGTCGACGGGCGCGAGAGCGACCTCTCGGCGCGTGAGTTCGCGCTGGCCGAGGTGCTGCTGCGCCATCCGGGGCAGGTTCTCTCTCGCGCGCAGCTGCTCGACCTGGCCTGGGGAATGGACTTCGACCCGGGCTCCAACGTCGTCGACGTCTACGTCGGCTACCTGCGCAAGAAGCTGGGCTCGGCCCGGGTCGAGACCGTACGCGGCATGGGCTACCGCTTCCAGCCCTGACCCGGACCCGGGGGAATCAGTCCAGAGGATCAGCCGAGTCGCAGGCCGCCCAGCGAGGCCCGCGGAAGGCGCTCCAGCGCGGGTGAGACGGTCTCGGCGATCTCCGCCGGCGCGGGCCGGTCACCGGGAGCCGGGGCGAGGCACGCCTCGATGATCTTGACGACCTCGGGCGGCGTACGTCTGGGGAGGGTGACGGGCCGGGAGACGAGCTGCGGGTAGCGCTCGGTGCGGTCCGAGGCCGCCGGGTCTCCGTGGGCGAAGGGCCGTTCTCCGGTCACGGCGTGGAAGAGCGTCGCGCCGAGCGCCCACACGTCGCTGGCCGGACCGACCTCGCCCCACTCACCGGGCAGGCACTGTTCCGGCGCCATGTAGGCGTCGGTGCCGATCTCGTGGCGCAACGCGGCCGCAGCGGCCGCGGGCCGGGCCACGGAGAGGTCGATCAGCCGGGCCGGCGAGCCCATGATCAGGTTGCTCGGCTTGACGTCGAGGTGCACCCAGCCGGAGCGGCGCAGGTAGTGCAGCACCGAGGCGAGGTCGAGCGCGAGCGGCAGGTACTGCTGCTCCGGAAGGCGGCCGTGGCGGCGGATCAGCGTCGAGAGCCGGGGGCCCTCGACATGCTCCATCACGACGTACGGACGCTCGGCGTCGAGGTCCTCGCGCAGGCCGCGGACGAGGACCGGGTGCTTCAACTCCGTCAGGGCGTCGATCTCGCGCCGCAGCGCATTGCGGCTGCTCTCGCTGTCGATCAGGTTCGGTCGCAGGACCTTGGCGACGACCGGGCCGTAGGTGACCTCGTCGAAGGCCAGGAAGGCCTCGTACGACGAGCCGCCCCCGAGCAGCCGCATGGCGGTCAGCTCGGGGGTGATCGCGTCACCCTGGGCCAGGTCCCAGGTGTCGATCATCGGCGGGCTCAGTCCTCGGTCTTGTCGTTGGTCTTGTCGTTCTTGGTGTTGTCCTTGGTGTTGTCCTTGGTGACGTCGTTCTTGGTGTTGTCCTTGGTCTGGTCGTCGCGGGTGTTGTCGCGGGTGTTGTCCTTGGTCGCCTTGGTCACGCCGGTCCCGTTGGTCGCGTCGTCATCGACACCGTCGCGGGTGACGTCGTCGGCGTCGTTGTCGTCGTCATCGTCGACGGTGGTCACCTGCGTGTTGGACTTCTCCTCACGCTTGGCATAGCCGTCGTCATCGGCAGCGGCAGCGCTCTGGTAGCTGAACACACCAGCCGCGACCACGCCCACCAGGCCGGTACCGAGGATCATCGGAAGCTTCTTCATCATTCGTCCCTCTCAGGTTCTGCCCCGGGTGTTCCCGGCGCCATGGAAGAACCATCTCGACCCGCGGTGAGGTGACCGTGAGACGACCATGAGAGCTCTCTCATCCGCGAGCCGGTTCGGGTCCTGAGGCCGGCGGTGGTAGGAACGTCCCGTGCAAAGCAGCGAGAGGCGCGAGATCGCGCTCAAGGTCGGCGTGCTGGTGCTGGTCGGTGTGCTGATCTCGGTCGCCGGATACGGCTACTCGCGCTCACGTTTCCGCGAGCACGCCACCGAGCAGGCCGAGACGGCCGCCAGCCGGTTCGCGCGGACCACGAGCTGGACCACGGTCGAGGCGAAGCCGGAGCTGGTGACGCAGTGGGCGCAAGCCTGTCCCTCGGTCCAGACCCCGCCCACCGAGAAGACCGCCGATGCGCGCGGCCACCTGGAGAAGGTACGCATCACCTCGACCGACCTCGCCGAGCCCGGGGCCGTCGTGAAGCTGACTCCCGACGGCGGTCAGTCGGTCTTCACCCTCGAGGTCACCCGCTCCGGCAAGGGCAAGGACGAGGAGTGGCGGGTGACCGAGGTGACCTGCGCAGGCGGCTGAGATCGGCCCGTGTGACGTCGGCCTGTGGTGGGTACCACTCAGGTATGGACACCGCTGGATTCACCAACCTGTTGACCCGCCCCGGGCCGTACGCGACTGTCCTGGCCGATGTCAGCCAGGACTCGGACAACGCGGCCCATGCCAAGGAGCTGCGCGTGCGCGCCGCCTGCGAGGAGCTCTCCGCGCAGGGTGCGCCACCGGACGTCGTGGCCGAGGTCTCCGACCGGCTGGCGGCCAACGTACGCCTGCCTGCACCCGCGGCACGCGTCGTCGTCGCGACGCCTGAAGGGGTCGCCTACGACCAGGTCGCCGTCGCCGAGGTGCCGAACCAGGTCGCGACGTGGGACCCGCTGCCCGACCTCGGCTCCTGGATCGCCGCTCGCGACTCCTCGGTGTCGTTCGTGCTGGTCCTGGTCGACCACGCGGGCGGCGAGATCTCGCTGTGGGACTCGGGCCTGCCTCGGCCGACGAGCACGACCACCGTCGAGGGCGACGAGCTCGAGCACGTGCAGAAGGTGCAGGACGACGTCGGGTGGGCGGCTTACCGCATGCAGCAGACCACCGACAACGTCTGGCGCCACAACGCCGACAAGGTGGCCGAAGAGGTGACCAGGCTGGTCCGCGACCACGGCCACGACCTCGTGCTCGTCGGCGGAGACCCGCACTCGGTGAGCAGGCTGCGGGACGTCCTCGCCGACCAACCCGTCGAGGTGGTCGAGCTGGAGAGCGGGCAGCGTGCCGCCGACGGCGGCGAAGAGGCCCTTCACGACGCGATCCGCAGCGCGCTCATGGACCGTGTCGTACGCCAACGCACCGCGCTCGTCCGGCGCCTCGAGGAGGCCTGGGGCAGGGGTGATCGCGCAGCCACCGGCGTCCGCGACGTCGCCGACGCCTTCGTCACCGGCCGCGTCGAGACCCTGCTGATCGACCCCGACGCGCTGGCCGGCCGCACGCTCGACCCGGCGGACCACCCGGGCCTCACCTTCGGCGAGGCTCCGGTCTCCGGCCCGGTCGAGGCCGGCGAGGCGCTCGTCGCCGCCGCGGTCCTCACCGACGCGCAGGTCTGCGTCCTGCCCGCCAGCGTGCTCGGCGACGCTCCGGTGGCCGCGCTGCTGCGCTGGGCCTGAGCCGGCTCCAGCTCAGCGGCTCGCGCTCAGCGGCGCCAGGCTCTGATCTTGTCCGGCTCGGGGTCGGGAGACTCGGTCGCCGCCCAGACCTTGCGCCACTCGGCGATCTCCTCGCCCGCCGGGTCGGGGGTGCGGTCCTCGGCGGCGCGGCGCATCGAGGCGTACCAGTCGGTGGCGTCCTCGTCGAGCAGCCGCGAGACCGCCGACCGGATCCGAGGCGCGAACTCGCGCACCGACTCGCCCGCGGCGGGGTGGAGCGGTTCCCCGAAGCGTACGGTCAGCTGGCGGCGGCCACCGGATCTGTCCTTGCCGGGCCAATTCACCCCGCGTGGCATCGCCGCATAGGTGCCCCGGTGGGCGATCGGGACGACGGGGACGCCGTACTCGGTGGCCAGATAGGCAGCGCCGGACCGGAACCGACCCACGGTGCCGTCCTTGGAGCGGGTGCCCTCGGGGAAGACCACCAGCGACCAGCCCTCGGCGAGCACCTCGCCCGGCTGGGTCGACAGCGCACCGCCACGACGGTCGATCGGGAGCGTGTTGAACACCAGCGAGGAGCCCACCGCCCGCCACCAGGTGTCGAAGAAGTAGTCCGCCGCGGCCGCCACGGCCGTACGCCGCCGCCACTCGTCGGGGAGGCTCAGCAGGATCAGCGGGGTGTCGAGGTGGGACGCGTGGTTGGCCACGAAGATCACCGGCCCGTCGAGCCGCTCGAGCACGTCGAGCCCCTCGACCTGGGTCTTCACCTGCGACCGGAAGACCGCCTCGAGCCCGGTCTGGGCCACCTCCCGTACCGCTCGCGCTGCCGGCCGGCGCGACCATTCGTTGTCGAACACGGTCGTCGTCGCCGGTGGCACGAACGGCTCCGCCGAGCGCGGCACCTGCGCCCGGTGGCCCCACCGCCAGCCCCGTTTCATGAGGCGTACGTCGCGGGCAGTGTCCTTCCAGAAGCTGCTCATGCGGACCTCCCCGCCCCCGCCGGTTGAGCCGCCGGAGCCGCTAGGCGGAGGCGTGTCGAAACCAACACAGTCCCCTCCGCGCTCGAATCGACCGTGTTGGTCTCGACGATGACGCTCGTCCGACGTACGGCACTCATCGCACGTCCGCCAGAAGATGCGGAGGGTTGCGGAGATAGGTGATGGACGGGGACGATCCGACGGTCGAGGAAGCCATCTCCAGCGCGTCGCGCAAGGTGGTCGCCGACCGGAAGCCCATCCGCGCGGCAGCCTTCGGGTTCCCGCCGACCCAGATCACGTCACCGAGGTGGTCGAGGGCGTGGGCGATCCAGTACCACATGTAGAACGGGTGGACCCCGTGGTAGGCGTTCGAGGTGCGGTAGAGGTGGACGTACCAGGGGTCGGTGGCGAACTGCTCCTCGAACTTCGGCCCGATCAGCGCCGGGTCGTTCGTGTCGGCCAGGACCTCCTCGTAGAAGTCCACGTAGGAGGGGTGGGTGAGAGTGTTGAAGCCCTCGTCGAGCGGGTGGTAGAGGATCGCGACGCCACCCTCACGCACGACCGGCTGCCGCAGGTAGGAGTTGAAGTAGTAGCCCAGCCCCATGCACGCGGCCAGGATCGGGTTCATGGTCGAGTTGACGTTGTAGGGGCCCAGGTAGGGCACCCCCATCACCATCACGTCGGACTGCCCATCGACCTTGACCCGCTGCTGCTGATGGACGCGCTGCACGGTCAGCTCGTGCACCGGCTCGACGGCCCCGGCGGTGATCCCGGTCAGCCCATAGTTGGACCGCAGGTCGTGGAACATCTTGTGACGCATCTTCTGCGGTGCGACCGCCAGCCCGCGGCGCAGGCCGAGCACCGTGGCCTGGTCGCGCAACGACCACTCCCACTCGCGCTTGAGCAGCGTGTCGTACGGCTTCCCGAAGACCTCGTTGTCGAGCGTCGTCTCGATCTGGAAGACCTTGACGTGCTCGCCGATCAACCGGCCCATCCGCCAGGCGGAGGAGTGCATCTCGGAGTGCTTGTGGTCCATGAACGAGCGCGAGTGCACCATCGTCTTGGCGTTGTGGTGGTGCTTGATCGACTTGTAGGACGCCAGCCCGATGCCGACCGACTTGTGGCCGCCGTCCATGGCGACGAGGTTGACGTTGACGTAGACCAGCAGGTCGGAGGTGGCCGCCCGCTTGTTGATCTCGACGTCCTCGCCCTTCTCGGTCTGTCCCATGTGCTCGAGGTTGGCGCGGTCCTCGGCGTCGTGGTTGTAGAGCCTCCCCGACGGCGCGAAGCTGCGGAAGACGCGCTCGCCGACGATGTGCCTCATCTCGGCGTCGGTCATCCGGCGGTGCAGGGCGAGCGCGGCGACGATCTCGACGTCGTCGACACCCTTCTCCGCGGCGATCGTGAGCACCTGCTCGATGATCCTGCCCCGGATGTCGGGGGCCTTCATGGTGGGCAACGGCAGGGAGAGGTCGTCGAAGGCGATCGTGAGCCGCATCCCCGGGAACATCAGCTCGCGCAGCGGCTCGGAGTCGACCGGGTTCTCAAGCGACTCCCGGATCGCCTCCTCGACGTCCGGCACCGTCGGCAACGACTCGGGCGGATAGATCACCCGGGTGCCCTGGGGGAACTCCTCGAGCCGGAACCCGAGCCCCTCGTGGACGAGCAGGGGCGGCGTACGGTCGTCGACCTCCAGCACGAAACCTGGTCGTGTCATCGATGAATCTCCTTTGGACGACGGGATCAATTGGTCTGGCGGGGGTCGAACGCCACCTTGACGGTGCCGAGCCGACCGGCTGAGTGGGCATGGTCGAGAGCCTCACGCCAGCGGTGGAGCGGGTAGGGCGCGACGGTCTTGGCCAGGCGGCACATGGCGTCGTGACCGACCAGGTCGAGCGCGGTCGCGAAGTCGCCGGACCCACGGGAGGAAGCGTAGGTCCCGACCACCTCGAGCTCCCGGAACCAGGCTGCGGACAGGTCGGCCGAGGCGGGCATCCCGGAGAGCACCACGCGGCCACCGGCGCGGGTGGCGTGCAGGCAGGTCTGCAGCGACTCCTTCGAGCCGACCGCGTCGACGGTCACGTCGACACCGCCGAGCAGGTAGGGCGCCGCCATCATCTCCGGCTCGATCATGAAAGCGCTGGTCGCGCGCCTGATCCTGCGCAGCGTCTCCGATGGCGCGACCACCTCGGTGGCGCCGAACTGCAGCGCCAGCTCCCGCTGGTGGGCGTGCTTGGCGACGACCACGATCTCGCCGGCGTCGGTGAGCTCGCGCAGCGCGAGCGTGGCCAGCAGCCCGACCGCACCGGCGCCCGAGACGAGCACCCGATCGCCTGGTCTGACCGCGGCTCGTCGTGCTGTGTGGACCGCGCAGGCGACCGGCTCGGCGAGCAGCGCCTGCTCGTCGGAGTAGCCCTCCGGCACGACGTGGAGCTGGGAGCGGTGCACCGAGAGCTGCTGCGACCAGCCGCCACCGGTGTCGTGGCAGAACCCGGTCTGCAGTCCGGAGGAGATGTCACCGACGGTGATCCGGGAGCACCGGTTGGTCTCGCCTCGTGCACACGCCTCGCACGCCTCCAGCCCGCGCGCAGCGCAGGTCAGGACCGGGTCGATCACGACCCGCGTCCCCGCCTCCAGGTCGCCACAGGGGTCGATCAGCTCGCCCACGATCTCGTGGCCGGGTACGAACGGCAGGCTCACCAGCGGCTGGAAGTAGAGGCTCGTCCGCCCCGACAGCATCCCCAGGTCGGACCCGCAGATGCCCGAGAGCGAGACCCGCAGTCGGGCCCACCCGTCGTGCTCGATCCTCGGTGCTTCGAGCGTCACCATCCGCAGCGGCGCCGCGGCGCCGGTCAGCAACAGCGGCATCCGTCCGCCGGCGACCTTCCCCAGCGCCGTCTTGGCAACGCTGCGGTACATCTCGAGCGCGAGCATTCAGGCCCTCCTCATCGGTCTCGTCGATCTCAACGGTTCAGCGCGGCCGGGTCGAGCGTACGGCTCGCGTGTCCCGGGGACTCCCAGTCGACGATCGCCCAGTGCGACCTCTTGGCGTGCCGGAAGAGCGGTACGTCGGGCCGGACAGCGACCGGGTGGCCGACCGCCGCGAGCAGCGGGAGGTCGGAGTGGGAGTCGGCGTAGGCGAAGGAGTCGGCGGGCGAGATGCCCTCGCGACGGGACCACTCGCGGACGAACGCACCGCGGGACTCACCGACCAGCGGCGAGGCGGCCAGGTGACCGTTGCAGAACCCGCGGTCGTCGACGGCCAGGTCGGCCGCCTCGATGTGGTCGAACAGCGGGCGCAACGGCCTGGTCAGCGGCCGGATCGCGCCGGTGACCAGCACCGTCACGTGCCCCGCGGCGCGGTGCTTCCGGATCCGCCGGACCGCGTCCGGCGCCAGTCGTCCGAGGATGTGCGTGGTCAGGTGCTCGTCGACGATCTCGTCCAGGTCGGAGAGGCCCGCGCCGGCGTACTCCCGGTAGACCGTACGCAGCAGCGAGCTCCGCTCGGTCCGGTCCGTCCACACGTACTTGGGCACCTTGCCGGCCACGCGTGCGATCTCCGCCGCCTTGGCCGTGCCCGAGAGCTCACCGAGCCGGAGCCACAGGTAGGTCTCGATCACGTTGGAGGACATCAGCGTGCCGTCGAGGTCGAAGAAGGCGGCGACACGGCCCTCCTCGGGCGAGGCTTTCGAGACCTTCGGCAGCGCGCCGGCGACCGGCCTCTTCCGAAGCTTGCGCAGCTCGTCGAGCTCACGGACCGGCTTGGTGACCGAGGGCACGTGGATGTCATGGAGATAGGCGTGCCAGTCGATGACGGCGGTGTCGAAGGCGAACGTCTCCTGGTCGGCCGGCGACAGCGACCGGTAGAGCGAGAGCGTGTTGGTGTCGACGAAGCGCAGGTCGGCCTGGGCGTACTCCTTGTAGAGGTCCAGGTAGCGCCGGAGGAACTGCAACCGCCGCCCCTGCCGGTCCAGGTCGCGCGCCCACCCCCGGGTCCGGTCGCTGCGCGGCGCCAGCCCGAGGAGCGTGTCGGCGACCTTGTGCACCTTCTCCCCGGTGGCCATCAGCCGCTCGACCGATGCCCCGCCCTGGAAGGTCCACTCCGGCAGCCTGGCCGCACCCCGGTCCCCCGCTGCGAACGGCTCCTTCTCGAAGTAGGAGCGCACGCTCTCGTAGAGCATCCCGAAGGTCAACGGGTTCCGGTCGCCGGAGGCGAGATGGAAGTACGCCGGCTCGCCCTGCTCCGGCGGGTGGGCCAGGCACGCCACGATCGAGGCGACGACATGGTCGACCGGCACGATGTCGGCCGTCGTGTCCGCGGCGGCGGGGAAGAGCGGAAGCTCACCGCGCCCATAGGCGAGGATCAGCGGCTCGGCCATCTTGAAGCCCTCGATCCAGCCCGGATAGGGACGCGCGAGCGCCGACTCGATGATCGCCGGACGGTAGATCGTCGCGCGCCGCCCGGTCGCGGCATAGCCCTCGACCACCCGCTCCCCCAGCGCCTTGGTGAAGGTGTAGCAGTCGGTCCAGCCCAGCGAGCGAGCCCGCTCCGCGCCGAGGCGTACGAGCTCTTTCTTCACCCACCGCTTGCGCGCCTCCTCGGCGGCAGCGGCGGCCGTCATCATGCCCGCGCGACCGTGCTCGCGCTCGGCCTGCTTGCGCAGCTTGGAGATCACCTCGACGCTGCGCGAGCGGTCCTCGACCGCGGCGCGCTGCGCCACGCCCCAGGCGAGCTCAGCCTCGACGTCGACGGAATGCTCGACCGGGCCCTCCGGGATGGCCCCGCGGCGACGGCCGGAGACGTAGGCGGTGGAGACGTGCAGATAGTGGATGTCGCGTCCGGTCTCCTCGATCCGCCTGAGCAGCTCACGGACACCGACGACGTTGGTGACGAACCCTTCGTCGACCGGCGGATCGAAGGAGACATCGCCCGCCGAGTGCACCACGGCATCCAGATCGTCGGGGAGCGCGGGCGGATCGGAGAGATCGCCCTCGACGACGTTCACCTCCGCGTCCGCGACGCTCTCGAAGATCGGCTTGGCCAGCATCTTCGCGATCCGCTCGGTTCCCGAGATCGACCCCTTGGGCCGGACGAGAACGCTGAGACGTGCGTCTGGCACCTCGGTCAGCAGCAGGTGCAGCAGCGCTTCGCCGACGAACCCGGTCACTCCCGTCAGCAGCACATGCTGCCCCGCGAGCCGCTCCTGGATGGAGGCCCGAGCGTCATCCTGGCTGGTTCCCTGCAATAGGTCCGAGGTCACGGATGTGATTGTGCCCGCTCGAGCCAACCCCCGGGACTCCTTTTCCGGGCTGGACCTGAGAAACTGCAGGAACACCGAAACCCGAGGAGACATACGTGTCGAGGAAGCTGCTCAGGATCGCAGCCGTCCTCTCCGCGACCGCTCTTACGGGCTGCGGCTCCGGGGCGCCTACCACCAGCAGCCCCGGGCCGAGTCCGGCGACCTCCTCGCCAGCGACGGCCGGCGGTCCCTGCCTCTTCGAGCCTGGCCAGGTCGCCAGCGCCATTCCTGGTACCTGGTCGCATACCGCCGACGAAGACGTCTGCACCTATACCAGCGACCGGGGCGCCATCTTCGTGACCACGCTCGTCGACACCTCCGTCGGGGCCGGGCTCTCCGCTAGTCGGGAGGACTGCATCGCTTCTCCTTCGCCTGTAGACATCGGCGAGCGCGCTTTTGTGTGCATCGAGTCGCACGATGACGGCGACCTCGTTGTCGGCAACGTCGCCGTCGGTAGTCGGCTCTGGTCGCTTGTCATCGTGCCGGACGAGGGTGTTGATGATGCTGAGCTTCAGGCTATGGGGCGGCTTGTGGAGATGGTTGCTGGCTCGTAGGGGGGCGGTGGTCGAGCTTGTCGAGACCTGTCTCCCGCTGGTCGAGCTTGTCGAGACCTGTCTCCCGCTGGTCGAGCTTGTCGAGACCTGTCTCCCGCTGGTCGAGCCGCCGGAGCCGCTAGGCGGAGGCGTGTCGAGACCAACACGGTTCGCGTCGGGGAAACCTCGCTTGGCGACTGTTTCTTCGTTTCGGTGTTCGCCGCCGACCCTTTCTCGAGTGTTTCTCGATCAGCCGCCGCGTCAAGGACGGGCTTCGCCCGCCGCTTCGCGGTGGCCTTCGGCCATCCTTGACTCGACACCTGATCGAGAAAGATTTCGCCTATATCGGGGCGGCGGCGAGGGTGTGGCGCGGGGTTCATCATGCTTGTTCGCTGACTGCATAAATCAGGTCTGACCAGCACAAACAGGTAGCCACGGGCGACTCATTCACATATAATGAGGCGTATGAACGAGACCGTCGACCAGCTCCTCACCGGGCCGCCCCTGGGTGCGTCCGAGGGTGAGCTAGTCGACTGGATCGCCCGGCTCGAAGAGATCAAGTGCGTCGCTGAGGCGGTGCAGGCAGAAGCAGCCGTACGCCTCGAGGAAGCCACCCGCGCCCGGCAGGCCGAGGCTGGAGTCCCTGCCCGCAAGCTCGGCGAAGGCGTCGCCTCCCAGATCGCGCTCGCGCGACGAGTCTCACCGGCCAAGGGCGCCACACTGCTCGGGCTGGCGAAGATCCTTCTCGCGGAGATGCCCCACACCTTCGGGTTGATGAAAGCAGGCCTGTTCTCGCAGTGGCAGGCCACGATCCTCGCCCGCGAAACCGCCTGCCTCTCGATGGAGGACCGCCGGGTCATCGACTACGAACTCTGTGCTTTCAGTCAAGACCGTGAAGTTCCGAAGGTCGTGACCATGGGGCTGCGGCAACTCGAGAACGCGGCCAAGAAGCTCGCGATCACCCTCGACCAAGAATCCGTCGTCAACCGTGCCGCAAACGCAGAGAAGGACCGTCGGGTCAGCGTGCGGCCGGCACCGGACACGATGACCTGGCTCGGTGCCCTGTTGCCGGTCAAGGACGGTGTTGCCGTCTACGCGGCGTTGGACCAGGCAGCCAAGGCCGCGCAGGCTGCTGGCGATGAACGAACGAGGGGTCAGGTCATGGCCGACACCCTCGTGAACCGAGTCACCGGCCGCACCGGCACCGAGGTGAAGCCTCGGATCGAGGTCAAGATCGTGATGACCGCCGACGCCCTCGCCAACGACACCGATCAGCCGGCCATGGTCGAGGGCTACGGTCCCGTTCCTGCCGTGTGGGCCCGTGAAGCGCTCGCTGACGCCGAGGTGTTCGTGCGGCGTCTGTTCACCGACCCGGCCGGGCAGCTGGTCGCGATGGAGTCCCGCTCCCGCAAAGCCCCCGACGGCCTGGCCGAGTTCATCGCCACCCGCGACGGCGGGATCTGCCGCACCAACGGCTGCGACGCCCCGATCCGCAACGTCGACCACGTCGAACGCCACGCTGACGGCGGCCGCACGAGTGCCGAAAATCTCCAAGGTCTCTGCGAGCGGTGCAATCAAGCGAAAGAAGCTCTCGGTTGGCAGGCCAGACCAGGACCAGACGGCAGCATCATCACCATCACACCCACTGGCCACACATACACGAGCCCACCACCCGACACCTGGCGACCAGACCCACCACCACTGTCCCGAGCAGAGTTCATGCTGCGCGACGTACTCCTCGACGTCGCGGCCTGAGAGTCGCGCTGTCGAACTTTCTTCGGATCGGTGCTTGACCTTGACCCTGCGTCAGGGCTGCACGCTTCTTCCACGGCCCCAAACCGGGCGCCGAACGGGAACACCGATCAAAGGAGCACGACATGAACAACCTCCTGAGCCGCCTGGTGGGCGACAAGAAGGAATGGAAGCGCATGGAGGCCCGCGCCGCCCAGCTGCCCTCCGACTACCGGACCGTCTACGGCGAGATGAAGAGCTACATGTGGCGCTTCACCGCCGGTGACGGGATGGACATCGTGGCCATCCTTCGCGACGTCCTCGACCTGTTCGAGAGCGAGGCCGCCGCCGGACGGCCGGTCATCGACGTCACCGGGACCGACCTGGCCGCCTTCTGCGACGCCCGACTGCCCGAGCAGCCGGACACCTACCGCAACAAGCTCCGCGCCAACCTCAACGAGGTCGCCCGGAAGCTGTCGTGAGTCAGGAAAGGTCGAGGAAGGCGTACTGGGCGACCTTGTGCGGGAGCTGGACCACCGGGCCGAGTTTGAAACCGTAGTCGTTGAGCCGGACGATCGATGCTTCGTTCGAGGCATCCGGCTCGACGACGACCCGGCGGGCACCGGTCTTGGCGATGACGGTCTCGAAGAAGAAGTCGATGACGGTCTTCGTCTGGCCCTTCCGGGCCGGGGAGTCGGCCAGGAACAGATGAATACCGAGGTCGCCGGGGCGGCGGTCGTAGAAGGTGCCGAGCTCGTCGACCTCGGGGTCCCAGGTCTGGAACATGGCGACCGGATCGCCGTCGATCTCGACGATGTACGCGGCGAGGTGCGGCTGCTCCTGCAGCCAGGTGTAGATCTCCTCGATCTCCTCGCGCGGCTTCTCGACCATGCCCCAGAATCGGGCCCGATCATCCTGCAGCCAGCTGCACAGCAGGTCGATGTCGGCCGAAGGCGCCAGGTCGCGGATGGTCAGGACTGGGGTTGTCAGAGCCATGTCTTCTCCTCGGTGAGCAGGGACCAGTCGGTGACGACGCGCACGGCGCCTCCGCGGGCCCAGGCATCGTGCTGGTCGGTGTGGTGGGGGCTGTCGGAGGATCCGCTGGCGCCGAGGGGTACGACCCATCGGCTGTTGTCGCGGTCGGCCAGGTCCCAGGCGTAGCGGGCCACCGAGCCCCGGACGGTCACGGTCGTGCCTGGGATCCAGGCGTTGCAACGAACCGTGTCGGTGTCCCCTGGGAGTGGCGTTGCGGGCGCGGTCCGGGTATGTGGGAGCTCGAACTGCTCCAGCGCGTGCAGCGGCCAGAACCGGTGCGTCTCTGGCCAGGATGCCGCCTCGCGATCGGCTTCGAGCACGGTCTTCGCCGCCTCGGCGACCAGCTCGCGCGGGTCGAGCCCGAACGGGGTTTCAGCGGCCAGGATGACGTGCAGCGCGCCGGCCACCCGGGCGGGCAGGCTGAACCAGGGCTCGTAGAGAGACCCGTGCTCCGACGGCTCCCGCAGTGGCGCGAGCACCGGCGCCGTACAGATCCGGTCGACGACCTCGGCACGCAGCGCGGCGTACCAGGCGGCGCCTGCCGAGCCGTCCATCGCACCGTCCCACCCGGCAAGCGCCGGCGGCCGCAGGTCGGCCGGGACCAGCGCCAGCAGCTGCTCACCCGCGGTCTGGGTGGTGTCGGCGAGCACCGCCACCGCCTGCTCCGCGTCGAGCGGACCGGCGTCGTCGAGCAGCCGGCCGATCCGATGTGCCCGGAAGGGCGGCGCGAAGCCGGTCGCGAGCACGTCGAACTCCGGCATGCACCGGTCGTTGGCCGTCACCACGGCACCGTCGACCGGAGCCGTACGCCGCGGCAGCGGGTCGATCCAGCCGGTCCACTCCCCCGCCGCGTCACGCCGCGGCACCCGGCCGCCGACCGTGTGGACGACATCGCCGGCCACGTCGGCGATCACCCAGTTGTTGACCGGTTCGACCCAGTGAGCCACCGCGGCCTCCACGTCGGCGACCGAGCGCGCCCGCAGCAGCGGCAGCAGCGCTCCGAACCCGAGGTCACCGAGCTCGTGGCCAGGCGTACGCAGCACCTGACCCCAGCCTTCGTCGGGACCGCCGAGGACCACCGGTCCGCGGTCGGTCTCCAGCACCTCGACCTCGACCGGCTCCTGGTCGCGGACGAGCACCGTCTCCACGCTGCGCCGCACCACGTCGCTGCTCGAGCGCAGATCGACGCGGTAGAGATCCTGGTAGTCCGCCATCGCGTTGGTGATCCCCCACGCGACCTGGCCGGCGTGCGCGAAGTGCTGGACACCGGGCACTCCGGGGAACGTCATCCCGACCAGGTCGAAGGCGTCGTCGGGGTCGGTGCACGCCAACCGAACCTGGAGGTAGACGTTGGGTGCCTCGAAGACCCGGTGCGGATCGCCGGCCACCAAGGGCAGACCGGAGAGGGTGCGGCCGCCACCCACTGCGTACGCGTTGGATCCTCCGGACAGGCCCTCGGTGCGGAACAGCTCGGCGTCGGCTCCCAGCACCCGGGCCGCCCTGGCACCGAAGAGCTTCGAGGGGAACGACCCGAACAGGATCTGCTGCACCCAGAAGACCGCCAGCGGCGTCCACGGCTGCCAGGTTCCCGGTGCCGGGCCGAGCCCATCAGGCCCGTCGAGCTCCGCGCAGGTCGCCCCCTCCAGACCGGAGCGGACGCCCTCGACGTACGCCGCCAGGAATCCCTGTGTCTCCTCGTCGAGCCGCTCGAACGCCTCCCGGGCCACCTCCGCCAGCCGGGCGCGGCGGGCGAAGGTGTCCCACTCCAGCCCGGCCGGACCGAGCAGCTCGGCGGTGCGACCCTCCCCGCGCAGCCGCTCGATCTCCAGCTGCCAGGTCCGGTCCCGAGCGGTGGCCCAGCCCTGCAGCCGGGCCACCTCGGTCAGCGAGGCAGCGCGTACGTGCGGGATGCCCCACTGGTCACGGCTGAGCCCGCTCGACGAGGAGCTCATGCGACCGGGTTGGCCAGCGTGCCCGCGAACATGAGCGACTCGGCCTGGTCGGTGATGTCGACCATCTGCAGCGTGTTGCGCAGCTGGAGCCGGTTGAGGCAGGAGTGACGGAACCGCGGGCGGAGGAAGTCGTAGCGCTCGACCGCGTCGGCCAGCTCCGGATGGTCGGTGGCATGGTCGACGATGCAGGCTCGCGCCTCGGCCCAGAACTCGGTCTCCGGCAGCACGCCCTCATCATCGAGGATGGCGGCGACGTAGCGCAGCACTCCGTCGAAGATGTCGGTGTGGACGGCCAGCGCCTTGACGTCGTCGGGGAACTCCCCGCGGATCCGGGAGACCTCCTCGGGCAGCGGCAGGTCGCCCATCACCGCCACCTCCTCGCCGATGTCCTTCATGAACATCCGCACCGGCACGTGATCGCGCAGCACCATCACCAGGTTCTCGCCGTGCGGCATGAAGGCGAGGTCGTACGCCAGCAGGCAGTGGACCAGCGGGCGCAGGTAGGCGTCGAGGTAGCTGCGCACCCACTCCCGGGCGGGCACCCCGGACGCACGGACCAGCTCGGCCGCGTACGACCCGCCGGCGGCGTCGCGATGGAGCAGCGCCGCCATCGTCGCGCACCGCTCGCCCTCGGCCAGCCGCGGCACGGGCGACTCCCGCCACAGCGCGGCGATCATCTTCCGGTGGGGCGACGGGCTCGGCAGGGCGTGGAAGACGTCGCCGGTCCAGCCGATCGAGGCGAGCTCACGCAGCACCCCGAAGCCACGCTCCTTCAGCTCCGCGTCGCCCTCGACCAGGTCGGCGACCCAGTCGTTGATGCCCGGGGTCGCGGCCATGTACGCCGGTGAGAGGCCCCGCATGAACCCCATGTTCTGGATCGACAGCGCAGTCTTGACGTAGTGCCGCTCCGGCCGGCTGGTGTTGAAGTACGTCCGGATCGACTGCTGCGGGCGGTGGACGTCCTCACCGTCGCCGACCAGCACCAGCCGGCGGGCGGCGACGTCGGCCGCGAAGGTGACCGCCAGCTTGTGTCGCCACTGCCACGGGTGGACGGGCAGATAGCGGAACCCGTCCGGGTCGAGGCCGAGCCCCCGCAGCCTCGCCGCGAACCGGGCCAGCGTCGCCTCGCCGAGCTCGGCCTCGTAGAGCTCCTGCTCGTCCTGCCCACGGCCGAGGGCCAGGTGGGACTGGTCACGCGACACGGCCACCCACAGCAGGCTCAGGTCGTTGCTCGTCTCCGGCGCCCAGCGGGCGTGGTCGTCGATGTCGAAGCCGATCCGGCCGTTGTTGGCGACGAAGGCGGGGTGGCCCTCGCTCATCGCGCCCTCGACGCTCTGGTGGTCGGCGTCGACCAGGTCGGCGGCGGTCAGCGTCTGGTGCTCGAGCTTCCAGCAGGACGAGGCGATGGTGGCCGCCAGCTCCTCCAGGTAGGTGGGCAGCAGCCTCTCGGGGATGCCCAGCTCCGGGGCGAACTCGGCGACGAACGCCTGGGCGTCGACCTCGGCCTCGACATCACCCGTCCGCCGCACGATCGAGGCGGGGTCCACCACCCAGTGGTCGAGCAGGAAGCGCCGCGCAGAGAAGGAGTACGTCGAGGACGGGCCGCTCAGCTCCCAGCCCTCATCGGTGGCGACCGGGGCGATCAGCCGCTCGTGGCTGAACTCCGCGATCGCCTTCGCGACCAGATGCCTGTGGGCGACCCCCAGGTTCTCCGGGCGCAGGTGGGCGGCGGCGTTCATCTCCCGGGTGCAGACCGAGAACATCGCGGTCTTCTCACCGATCTTGATCTGGCGCAGCTCGACGAAGCCGGCCTCGGTGTTCTTGCGGCGGATCGCCTCGTTGCGTACGTCCGGCTCGACCACCACGCGGCGGACCCCCGGATCGGCGAAGCAGTGCCGCATGACCGCTCGGAATACCCGGGTCGTGAATCCTGAGGTCGGCTCGCCGGAGGCCGGTGCGACGAGGACGTGCATGCCCAGGTCGCCGGGGACCAGATCGGGCAGCCCGGCGATGCCACCGAGCTCGCTGCGGGCGGGGTCGTAGGTCTCGACCAGGAACGCGGGTACGCCGTCGACCCGGCCGAGCCAGGCGTCGTGGTGCGGGTGCCGGTCGATGCGTGCGTACTCGCCGGCGACGTCCTCCAGCGACGCGTCCAGCATCATCCAGTACGCCGAGCGCGGGTGCGTCACCCACGAGTGGACGGTCGCGAGGTGGGTCTCGATCTCGAGCGGTTCGATCGTGATCCTCATCGGTTCTCCTCCGTCTGGAGCTCGCTGGGCTGAATCTTGCCGGGCTGAATTTTGAACCGGTCAGGCACGCCGAACTCCTGGAACGCGACGCGCTTCTCGACTGGGTACGGCTCCCGGCCGAGGATGGCGGCGAGGATCACCGAGCTGCGGTAGGCACCCATGCCGAGGTCGGGAGCGACGAAGCCGTGGGTGTGCTCCTCGCCGTTCTGCACCCAGATCTCGCGGTCGGTGTGGTCGACGGAGAAGGTCGAGCTGGCGGCGTAGCGGCCATTCTCGTCCAGGCGGAGCCGGTCGCGGACAGGCTCGAGGAAGGCCGGGATGCCGGCGCGATAGCCGGTGGCGAGGACGAGCGCCTCGGTGTCCATCTCGTAGTCCTCCTCCTGCTCCACGTGGCGCAGCGCAAGGTGGTAGCCATCCTCCGTGCCGGTCACGCCGCGCACCTCGGTGTTGGTCAGCAGAGTGGTCCCGGCGACGCCACCACCCCCCTGGCCGACCGAGCGGGTGTAGAGCGCCTCGTGGATCGCGTCGATGGTGTCGCCCGAGATGCCCTTGTAGAGGCTCTGCTGCGATTTCAGCAGCCGGTCGCGCTTGTCGGCGGGCAGCGCCTGGAAGTAGGCGGAGTACTCCGGAGAGGTCAGCTCGAGGGTGAGCTTGGTGTACTCCATCGAGAAGAACCGCGGGCTGCGGGTCAGCCAGGCCAGCTGGTAGTCGTGGTCGGGCTGGTCGGTCAGCAGGTCGAGGTAGACCTCGGCGGCCGACTGGCCGCTGCCGACCACCGTGATGCTGCGTCGGTCGACGAGCTCGTCCTTGCGCGCCAGGTACTCCGCGCTGTGGATGGCCGGCCCGTCCCCCGCCACCGCCGTAGCGGCGCACTCGGGGACGCGCGGGCTCGTGCCGGTCCCGAGCACCAGCCGCCTGGTCAGATGCCTCTCGCCGGTGGCGGTGGTGACGACGTACGTCTCCCCGTCGTGCTCGACAGAGGTGACCTGCTGCCCGAACCGGACCGAGTCGAGCCGCTCGGCGACCCACTGGCAGTACTGGTTGTACTCGCGTCGATGGGGCAGGAAGCTCTCCCGGATGTAGAACGGGTAGATCCGGCCGTTCTGCTTGAGGAAGTTGAGGAAGCTGAAGCGCGAGGTCGGGTCGGCCATCGTCACCAGGTCTGCCATGAACGGCACCTGCAAGGTGGCGTCGTCGAGCATCATGCCGGGGTGCCAGTCGAACCGGTCGCGGCCCTCGAGGAAGAGGCAGTCGAGCTCGCTGATCGGGTCGGCCAGCGCGGCCAGGCCTAGGTTGAACGGGCCGAGCCCGATGCCGATCAGGTCGTGGACGTGAGCCGATCCACCAGAGACTGTGAACACAGTTGCGGGAGTCGTGGGTGCGTTCATCGGGCGACCTCCGGAACGACGCGGCCCAGAGAGAGACCCAGCGCACGCACCTGCTCGATGAGCTCGAGTACGTCCTGCACGGAGGCCTTGGGATTGAGCAGCGTGAGCTTGAGGAACTGGCGACCGTCGACCTTGGTCGCGGCGACGACACCCCGGCCGCCGCTCCACATCTCGGCCCGGATCCGGCGGTTGAGGTCACCGAGTGCCTCCTCGTCCAGGAGAGGATCGCGGTAGCGGAAGACGACGGTGGAGAGCTGGGAGGGCGCGACGACCTCGATGTCGGGCTGCGCGCCGAGGAGGTCGTAGACCTCGCGCGCCAGGTCGATCACGGACTCGAGGTAGGCGCCGATCTGGTCGGCGCCCATCGTGCGCAGCGTCAGCCACAGCTTGAGTGCGTCGAAGCGGCGGGTGGTCTGCAGCGACTTGTCGACCTGGTTGGGGTTTTCCGACTCCCGCGGGTTGAGGTAGTCCGCATACCAGGAAGCGTGCTGCATCGTGGCCAGGTCACGCACCAGGAGGGCGCTGGAGGAGACCGGCTGGAACCAGGTCTTGTGGTAGTCGATCGTGATCGAGTTCGACCTCTCGATGCCGTCGAGCAGATGCCGATACCTCGGCGAGGCGAGCAGCCCACCGCCGTACGCCGCGTCGACGTGGAACCAGACGTTGAAGTCCTGGCAGGCGTCGGCGATCGCGTGGAGCGGGTCGATGACCCCGAAGTCGGTGGTGCCCGCGGTGGCCACGACGGCCGCGGGGACGAGACCGTCGACGACGCAGTCGTCGAGTGCGGCCCGGAGAGCGACGACGTCCATCCGGCGGTCGGCGTCGGTCGGGATCGCGATCGCGGCCGCGTCGCCCATACCGAGCAGACGGGCAGACTTCGCGATGGAGAAGTGGCTGTCCTCGGAGGTCAGGAAGCGCAGCCGGTCCAGAGGTACGCCTCGGCGCTCCGCCTCACCGCGGGCCAGGAGCAGCGCCTGCAGGTTGGACTGGCTGCCACCGCTGGTGAAGATGCCGTCGCGGGTCGCCTCGGGGTAGCCTGCACGGGCCGCGGTCCAGTCGATGAGACGGCGTTCCATGAACGTCCCGCCGACCGACTGGTCGAAGGTGTCCATCGAGGTGTTGACCGCCGCGATCAGAAGCTCACCGACGAGGGCGGGAATGACGACCGGGCAGTTGAGGTGAGCCGCATAGGAAGGGTCGTGGAACCAGACCGCGTCCTCGAGCCAGAGCCGGCTGACCTCGGCCAACGCGGCGCCGCCGTCCAGGAGCGGATCGTCGAGATCGACCTCGGCGACGGGCTTGGCGGCCAGCTCGGGCGAGATACCGGTGGTGGGGCCCTCGAGCGTGGCGAGCTGGTCCACGAGAAGCCTGATCGCTTCGGTGATGCCGCTGGTGTACTCACGAGCATTGTCGGGGTGGAACAGATGCTCCAAGTGCGGTGCGCTCACTGGTCTCCTTCATCGCGGGGTGATTAGGTTAGGCAAGCCTAAGTGAGGTTACCCTAAACGCACCGCCGCCAGATGAGCGGGTCAAAGAGAGGACGATCACACCCGTGCACCACTCCCCCACGCAGGCCCGTCGAGTGCTCGCCGGCTTCGCCTTCGCCTCCCTCGGCAACGGCCTCACCCTGCCGTTCCTCTACGTCTACCTGGCTCAGGTGCAGGACCTCGGGTCATCGACCGCGGGTTGGATGTTCGCCTGGATGGGACTTGTCGGGCTGGCCGCCGCCCCCGGGGTCGGAGCGCTCCTCGACCGCTTCGGACCTCGTGCCGTGCTGATCGGCGCGCTGGTCATCGAGGCCGCCGCCATCGGCTCGCTCGGATTCGCCGACGGCACCGTGCCGACCATGGCGGTGCTCGCCGGCGTGGTGGTGGGCGCCTCTCCCCTCTGGCCCGGCACGACGACCCTGCTGGCCGGGATGGTCTCCGCCGAGGGCCGCGAGCGTGCGTACGGCTTCGCCTTCCTGGGGCTGAACGTCGGCATCGGCGTGGGCGGCCTGGTCAGTGCGTTCCTCGTCGATGTCGACCGCCCTGAGACCTTCCAGGTGCTCTACCTGTGCGACGCGCTGGCCTACCTGGCCTATGCCGCGGTCCTGGCGCTCCTCGTCCGCTCCCCCGCCGGGGACGACGCGGCCCAGGAAGAGACCGGAGGGACCTGGGGCGAGGTGCTGCGGGACCGCCGTGCGGTGGCGCTGGTCGGCTGCGGCGTCCTCGCGGTGACCTTCGGCTACGGGCAGCTCGAGGCCGGCGCGACCGCGTACGCCGTGGAAGTGGCCGGGGTGCCGGCGACCGCCCTCGGCTGGGCCTTCGCCGCGAACGCCGCCGTGATCGTCTGCGGCCAGGTGATCCTGCTGCGGCTCACCTCCGGATGGCGGCGTACGTCGGCGCTGGCCTGCGCTGTCCTGACCTGGTCCCTCGCCTGGACCGTGCTGGCCGCCGCGGACCTGATGCCGACCGCCGGCGCGATCGCAGCGGTCGTGGTCGGCCTCGCGATCTTCGGCCTCGGCGAGACGCTGTGGGCGCCGATCGTGACCGGTCTGGCGAACACCATCGCCCCCGACCACCTACGCGGCCGCTACAACGCTTCCCTCGGCCTCACCCTGACCCTCGGCCAGATCCTCGGTCCCGCGCTGGCCGGCACCCTCATCGGCAGCGGGCTCGGCCACCTGTGGGCGATCGTCGTGATCGGCGGCACCCTCACCGCCGGCCTGGTGCTGACCAGGCTCCGGTTCCTGCTCACCGCGGAGGAGGACGGCGCCGCCCCGCAGGCCGAGACCCGCCGGGAACCGGTCGACGTGGCCGCCGACTAGGCGACCACGTCGATCAGGAGGCTCAGGATCAGCTGGAGAACGGAACCGCCTTCGCGGCGTCGGTGTGCCAGTTGGTGCCGATCGGCTGGTCGACCTCCGCTGTGCCCGGCAGCTTCAGGGACACGGGGTCCATGTCGCCCTCGTGCGCGGAGACGATGATCTCCTCGAACTGCACGCCACCCTCCTGCGGTCCGCTGTGCGGGTTCACCCCGGCGTACGCCTTGATGGAGCCCGTCATCGTGATCGGCTCGCCCTCCGCCTGCTCGCTGGGCTTCACGTCGCCGGAGACGCCCGAGCCGAAGCCGGCCTCGACCGTCCGGCCCTCCAGGGTGCAGGTCACGCCGGGCTCGGCGCTCGCCGTGATCAGGTAGTAGCCACCCGCCTGGGACTTCTCGGTGACAGTGAAGGACAGGTCACCGGTGGCGCACACACCGCCGGACTCCGCGGCGTCCGTGGCGTCCGTGGCGTCCGTGGTCGGCTCGTCGGTCGGCTCGGCCGAAGGGCTCGGGCTGCTCTGCTCACCCCCGTCGTCGGCGGGCTCGGAGGAGCAAGCCGACGCGGCGAGCACGATGGTGGCGGTAGCGAGGAGGAGCGGCGCGAGACGGCGCCGGATACTGGTGGGCATCTGCTCTCTTGTCATGGTCTGGCGAGCGGACGCTCGCTGGGATGTCCGGGGCCCTGAATCTATACAGACCGGGCCCTTTCCTTTACGTAGCCGAGCCGCCCGCGCGTGGCGAGGATGACGACCACCGCGCCGATCCCCGCGGCGAGCAGCAGCGCGAGCTGGAACTCGTCGGCGTCGACGCCCGGGAAGAGCTCAGTCGAGGCCACCGAGGCGTAGTTGTTGACGCTGGTGTGCAGGAGCATCGCCAGCGGCAGGCTCGCCCCGGTGCGATTGAAGACCCAGGTCATCACGATGCCGAAGGTGACGCAGAAGGCCGTGAAGACGAACGGGGCGTACCAGCTCACCTCCGGCCCGGCCCAGTCGGTCAGGAAGAGCGGCATGTGCCACAGCGCCCAGATCGGCCCGAGCACGAAGGCGGACCCGAGCGGTCCGACCTTCCGTTGCAGCCGGGGCAGGGCGAAGTCGCGCCAGCCCGGCTCCTCGGCGAGTCCGGTGGTGATCATCTGCAGCAGCAGCCCGGGGACGTACGCCACCAGCACGAACAGCCACGCCTGCGACGGCGCCGCCATCTGCCCGCCGGTGACCTGGGTCGCGACGATGATCGCGGCCGGCACGCCGATCAGGATGCCGGCGTACCAGCGCCAGCTCGCCCGCCAGCGCCACATCCCGGCGACCCAGGCACGCAGGCCGGCCCGGCCGCCGACGATCCCGGTGACCAATGCGGCACTGCCGATCGGGCCGAGGTAGGCACCCGGGAGCATCCCCAGGAGCTGGCCGCCGATCATGCCGCCGGGGAAGGTGAGGTCCCACACGCCCAGGCCACTGTTGGAGAGGATGTACGGAGTCCAGGCCAGCCAGCTCGCCGCGAGGGCGAGCACGAAGAACGTGGAGAGCTGATGGCCGCGTACGAATGCTCGTATGCCTTGTTCCGGTTCCATCAGTGGCGGGGTCAATGGTTGGGTCACTGGCTGGGTCGTGGTCATGGTCGTTCCCTTTCGGCGGAGGTCGCTTTGCTGGTGGACCTGAACCTATGAACGGGACCGAACTCACCGCGCCGGGCAAAAGAGCGAACCTTCGCACTTGCATCGAAAGATGCTGGCGACCGGGACCGGCTGCCGAAAGGATGATGGCGTGAGTGACGAGACGAACCGGATGATGCCGCGACTGACTGCGCCTGTCGTGATCGGGCCCGTGGTGGTCTGGCTGGTCACCACGGCGTCGCTGGTGGCCGTGCCCGGCCTCGACTCCGCCGACGCCGAGATCGGCGGGAGCCCGACGCTCGGCAGCGGCGGCTGGTGGGTCGCACTGGCGGTGCTCACCGCCCAGGCGGTGGTGCTCCTCGAGCGGCGCTCGCGACCGTTGGCGGTGCTGCTGGTCGTGGCCGCCGCCTCGGTCGTGCTGGCGGTCAGCGGCGCGGGCGACGCCACCAGCCTCGCCTCGGCGGCTGTGCTGGTCGCGGTCTGGTCGGCGGTGACCTCGACGTCGCTCCCCCGCCGCGCCAGTGCTCTCGCCGGGGCACTGACCGGTGCCGGCCTGCTGGTCGCGCTCGGCACCTGCCTGAGCCAGACGAGCATCGGGCTGCCGGTCGGCACCGCGGTCCTCGCCGGTCTGGCCCACGGTGCGGGGGTGATCGCCGCCCCCGCGCTGCTCGCCGCCACCGTGCATGCACGCCGCGACGCGCGGGCAGCCCGGACCGACCTCGCGGACGCCGTCGAGCGCGAGCAGTCGGCCCAGATCGCCGCGGCGATCGCGCAGGAACGAACGGCGATGGCCCGCGAGCTCCATGACATCGCCGCCCACCACCTGACCGGCATCGCGGTCATGACCGGCGCGGTCGAGCGGCAGATCGACACCGACCCGGCGGGCGCGAAGGAGTCGGTACGCCAGGTCCGCACCCAGAGCACCGCGATGCTGCGCGAGCTGCGTGGACTGGTCACGCTGCTGCGGAGTCCGGGGCAGACCGAGGAGGCGAGCGGGCAGGAGCGCCTGTCCCAGCTGGCCTCGCTCGTCGACGAGGCCCGTCGTGCCGGGCTGGAGGTGTCTCTCTCCACCCTGGGCGCCGTCTCCGTCACCGAGAGCGTCGGGCCGCTCGCCCAGCTCTCCGCCTACCGCACCGCGCAGGAGTGCCTCGCCAACGCCGCGCGGCACGCGCCGGGTGCCCGGTGCGAGGTGGTCCTGGACGCCCGGGACCCGGCTGCGGTGGTGGTGACGGTGCGCAACGGGCCACCGCCCGTGGCCCCCGTCGGGATGCCGCGCCGGCGTGGCCTGGGCCTGGTCGGCATGCAGGAGCGCGCCGACCTCACCGACTCGACCCTCGAGGCCGGACCGACCGCCGAGGGCGGCTGGCAGACGCGGCTGCGGATCCCCGCCACCGCGACCGCGGAGGTGGCCGGATGATCCGGGTCGTGGTCGCCGACGACCAGCCGCTGGTGCGTGCCGGGCTGCGTACGCTGCTGGAGACCGAGCCTGACATCGAGGTCGTCGCGGTGGCCGCGGACGGCGCCGCCGCGGTCGAGCAGGCACTCGCGCTGCGGCCCGACATGGTCTACATGGACATCCGCATGCCCGGCCGCGACGGCATCAGCGCCACCCGCGAGCTCTGCGGTCCCGAGGTCGCCGACCCGGTCCCGGTGCTCGTCCTGACCACCTTCGACATCGACGACTACGTCTTCGGCGCCCTCGAGGCCGGCGCCTCCGGTTTCCTCCTCAAGGATGCCGAACCCGACGCCATCGTGGCCGCGGTCCGCTCCGTCGCCGCCGGCCACGGCACCCTCGACACCTCCCTCACCCGACGGGTCCTTCGCGAGGTCGTCACCCGCAGACGTACGCAGCCGGTGACCGCGGCGCGCGCCAGCGAGGTCCTCACCACCCGCGAGCTCGACATCCTGCTCCACCTCGCCGAGGGCATGTCCAACGACGAGATCGCCCAGGCGCTCTTCCTCGAGGTCTCCACGGTCAAGTCCCACCTGGCCCGGATGATGCCCAAGCTCGGCGTCAAGTCCCGCCTCCAGGCCGCCGTGTGGGCCTACCAGTCGGGACTCGTCGAGCACTGAGGCACGGGCCGGCCGATCAGATCAGGCCGGTCTCCTGCGCGACGTGGATGGCCCGGGACCGGCTGTCGACGTCGAGCTTGGTGAAGATGTGGGCGAGGTGGCTCTTGACGGTCGCCTCGGTGACGAAGAGCGTGCGCGCGATCTCCTTGTTGGTCGCGCCTCTGGCGAGGTGCCGCAGCACCTCGATCTCGCGATCGGTGAGCTTCGGCAGCGGGCTGCGCATGCCCTTGAGAACCCGGGTGGCCAGGTCCGGAGCGAGGACCATGTCCCCGGCGGCGGCGCGGTGGATGCCCTGGACGATGACCTCCGGGTCGACGTCCTTGAGGAGGTAGCCGGCGGCTCCCGCCTCGATCGCACCGAGCACCTCGGCGTCGCGGTCGAAGGTGGTCAGGATCAGCACGACCGGCGCCGGATCGAGGGCGCGCAGCCCGATCGTGGTCCGGATGCCGTCGATCCCGCTCCCGAGGCGCAGGTCGCACAGCACCACGTCGGGGTGAAGGTGACCGGTGAGAGCGATCGCCTCTTCGCCAGTGGCGGCCTCCCCGACGACCGTCAGGGCGTCGCCTGCCTCGATCACCGCACGCAGGCCGCTGCGTACGACCGGGTGGTCGTCGACGAGGAGCACGGTGGTCGTCATGACTTCTCCCCATGGATCGGCAGGTGGGCTGAGACCGCGGTGCCCTCCCCGAGCGTGCTCTCGACGTCTAGGCCACCCCCGAGCTCCCGGAGGCGCGCCCGCATGAAGCGTAGGCCGTAGCTGGACGATCCGGCACCGGCGTCCCGCTCCCAGGCGGCGACGTCGAAGCCGGCTCCATCGTCGCTGATGTCCAGGCGCACGGAGTCGTGGTCGTCGGTCAGCGTGACGACGGCCCGGGTCGCACCAGCGTGGAGACGTACGTTGGCGAGCGCTGACTGCGCGGTGCGGAGCAGCGCGACCTCGACCTCGGTCCGCAGCAGCGGGAGCGTGTCGTCGACATGGAGCTCGACGAGCAGGCCGGCCTCCTCGTGCGCGCGGTCGAGCATGCGCCGAAGCGCCGAGGCGAGGGCGGCGTCCTCGAGCTCGGCCGGCGCCAGGGCCTCGACGATCCGACGTACGTCCGCGAGGCTGTCGCCCGCCAGTGCCTCGACCTGCACGAAGGTTCGCGACGACTCCGGGTCCGTGGTGCGGTTGCCTCCGGCGTGGGTGAGGAGCCGGATCGAGGAGAGCGCCTGCGCGATGGTGTCGTGGATGTCTCGCGAGATCCGGGTGCGCTCGGCGATCGCTCCGGAGTGCCGCTGGGCGAGCAGGAGCTCGTCCTGCAGCTCGGCCATCTCCTGCTGGGCGCTCCGCAGCGACGTCACCAGCCGTTCTCGCTCGGCGGCGTCGCGGAGGAGCTGCAGGTATCCGCGGGAGATGCCGAACGCGAAGATGCCGCCGATGAACGGTCCGAAGACGTCCGCGTAGCTGGTGGTGCCACGGTGCAGGATCGGGGCGACGAGCACCACCACGAGGATCACCGCCGAGAAGACCAGGCCCCAGCGCAGCGGCAGGAGGTGCCCGGCGAGCAGCCACAGCAGGAACGCGAGCCAGACGAACTCGTCCGAGACGGCCACGGCGGCGACCCAGATCACCGTGAAGCCGAGCAGCCACCACACCGGGAGATGCCGCGAGCTCGTCCTGGCCGGCAAGACCGTGCCGGCGGTGTGCCAGGCGAGGATCGCCAGCCCCGAGACGATCGCGGCAGGAAGCGCCGCTCCGTCACCGATCGCTCTGCTGACCCCGATCGTCGTCAGTACGACGGCGATGACGTGCTGCCCGATCTCCATCGCCCGCACCGTCGAGGCGGCAGGGGTCGGATGCGAAGCGCCGGGCCGTCCCAGTGGCACGTGTACGACACTCATGTGCTCGATTCTCCTCCGGCCGGCTGCAGTCGTCCCGGCCACCAGATGCGGTCGCCCACCAGGACGAAGATCGCCGGCACGATCACCGTACGCACCACGAGCGTGTCCACGAGCACGCCCACACCGACTATCAGGCCGAGCTGACCGAGAGTGACCAGCGGCAGCACACCGAGGGCGGCGAAGACCCCGGCCAGGACGATTCCGGCGCTGGTGATCACGCCGCCGGTGTGAGCGACTGCCTCGACCACACCTGCCCTGGTGCCGAGCCGCGCCGCCTCCGCGCGTGCCCGGTGGACGAGGAAGATCGTGTAGTCGATCCCGAGCGCGACCAGGAACAGGAACGCCAGGATCGGCACCTGCAGGTCGAGCGCCTGCTGGTCGAACAGGACGCGGCTCAGCCAGGCCCCCGCGCCGATCGCGGCGACCGCGCTGGCGAGGTTCACCAGGAGCAGCAGGCCTGGCGCGACCAGCGAGCGCAGAAGGACGAGAAGCACGAGGAAGCTCACCGCGAGCACCAGCGGTGCGATCAGCAGCAGGTCGCGCTCGCTCCCCGCGGCGGCGTCCAGCTCGGTCGCGACCGCACCGCCGACGAGAGCGTCCGCGCCCGCGATCGGGTGGACCGCCTCACGCAGGTCGGTGATCTGGTCGAGACTCCGCTCGGTGCCGGGCGAGTAGTCGCTGGTCACCATGATCTTCGTCGAGGAGCCGTCGTCGGTGACTCCGGCCGGCTGGGCACGCACCACGCCCGCCACGTCACCCACGACCGTGGCCACCTCCGCGGCGGCCGTGCTGTCCGCGACGATGTAGACCGGCTGGGCCTCGCCCGGCGGGAAGTGCGCCGAGAGCGTGTCGAGACCGACAGCCGACTCGGACTGCACCCGGAACTTCTCGAGCTGGTCGAGCCCTACCGACGTACCGGAGAGGCCGGCTGCCATCACAGCGAGCAGAGCCAGTCCACCCAGCAGGCTCCGCGCGGGACGCTTCACGACCCATGATGCGACCCCGCGCCAGACCCGGCCCTGGTCACGTGACTCGCCCGGGCGAGGGACGAACGGCCAGAACAGTCCCCGCCCACATACCGCCAGGGCCGGCGGCAGCACGAACAGCACCGCGACGAGGGCGATCAGCAGACCGATCGCCGCGGGAACCCCCAGTCCGCGGGTCATCGGGATCGTGGCCAGGACCAGCGTCAGCAGGGCCAGCACCACCGTCAGGTTGGAAGCGAGGATCGCGAGAGCCGTTCTCCGCCACGCCGTGCTCAGCGCCAGTCGGTCATCCTCGGTCCGCTGCAGCTCCTCCCGGTATCGCGAGATCAGGAGAAGCGCGTAGTTGGTCCCCGCACCGAACACGAGGACGCTGACGATGCCGGCGTCGAAGCCGAAGTCCCACTGCGCCCCCGCCGCCGCGGTGACCCGCCCGGCGAGCGCGTCGGCGACGGCGACCACGATCAGCGGGATCAGCCACAGCACCGGCGAGCGGTAGGTGATGATCAGCAGCAACGCCACGATCAGGACCGTCACCAGCAGCAGGGTGACGTCGGCGCCCTCGAACGCGGCGGCCATGTCGGCTCCGAACGCCGGCCCACCCGTCACCTGCAGGGTGAGCCCGTCCGGAGCCGACGCCGCGATGTCGGTACGCAGCCTCTTGATCGCCCCCGCCGTCTCGGCGTCGTCGGCGCCGACCGTGATCGGAGCAGCCAGGACCGCCGCTCTCCCGTCCTCGCTGACCATCGGCGCGGTGGCACCGGTCCCGCCGATCACGGGGACGAGCTCGACAAGACCTTCGAGGTCGCCCTCGGAGAGCTCACCACCGTCTGCTCGCGAAGCCACGACGAGCACCGATTGACGATCCGCGTCCGGGAACTCCTCCAGGAGGCCGCTCACCTGCGTCGACTCCGAGCCCACCGGCGCCTGCCCGGACTGGTTCTGCGCCTCGACGCCACCGAGGAGCCCGAAGAGCGAGCCCATCACCATCACCGCGAGACCGAGCGCCAGCCACGCTCCACGCCGCGAGGTCAACCTGTCTGCGAGATGCGGGCGAGCAGTCGAGCGCGCACGGACCAGAAAATCTGTCATGCCCGCAACTCCACCAGTCGCGGCGACTCAGATCATCGCGAGCAAGGCTGAATCAGGTATCAACCAAATGGCTGATGCCGCTGGTCACCCCTTCGGCCCGATCACGACGCGGCTGACGACCGGCAGGTGGTCGGAGGCGACGGGATCGGTCAGGACGACCTCGGCGGTGACCGGGCGCACGCGATCGGTGACGTAGAGGTTGTCGATGCGGCCGCGCGGAGCCTCGGCGGGGTAGGTGTGACCGTCCCCGTGCCCGGCGACCTCCCACGCGTCGTCGAACGCCGTGGTCAGCGTGGCGATCTCGGGAGCGTCCGGGTAGGCGTTGAAGTCGCCGACCACGACCGCCGGGTCCTTGTCGACGAGGTCGACGATCTCGGCGGTCTGACGACTCCGGATGGCCTGCGAGCTGTGCTCGAGGTGGGTCGAGTAGAAGTCGAGCCGCTGGCCGCGTACGTCGATGGTCGCGTGGAGAAGGCCGCGCTGCTCCTTGCCGTCTGCGTTGTGGAGACGGGTGTTCTCGCTCGCCACGATCGGGTAGCGCGAGAGCACGGCGGTCCCGTACTGGCTGCGTTCGGTCTGACCGGCAGGCGGCGGGGAGTCGAGGTTCGCACCGTACGCCGAGTGCCAACCCAACAGCTCCGCAAGCGCCGCCGGCTGGTCGACCCAGCCGCTGCGTGCGGAGTAGTGCCGGTCGACCTCCTGCAGCCCGACCACGTCGGCCCCGCTGGCCTCGATGACGTCCGCGATCCGCTGGAGGTCGAGCACGCCGTCGGTGCCCTGGGCGTGGTGGATGTTGAACGTCATCACGTCGACGACCCGTGCCCCCTCCCCGCCGTCGGCCGAGGCCGGCGCAGGGGCCGCCAGAAACAGGGAGATCAGAAGCAGCAGTGCGGACAACAGGCGTTTCAACATGGGGTCACTCACTCTCCGATAGAGGCCGAAGCCCGCACGCTACGGCTGTGACCAGTCACCCCGACAGCGCCGAGACGAACGGAGCGGGAACACCGGGCCATCCTCATCGCAGCAGCAGGAACAGAACGACCAGGATCAGCACGGCAACGACGACAAGCACTCCGATTGCCATGGACCGGTGACGAGCCGGCTTCGGACCACGGGCGGCGCCGATGCCGAGGGTCCCGTAGACGGCGCGCTGCGACTCGGCATTCGCGCGACGGTAGTCCTCGATGCTTCCCTCGACCAGGTCCCACCCGGTCGCGGGACCACAACGCTGACACTCGGGCAACGCGGCACCAGCCTCGAAGCGAGCCGACACCTCGCCAGACGAGGCGAACACGGCGTCCGATCCGCGCAGGCCCGTGACCCCGCCGGTCAGCGTCTCCAACAGGCCGCCGGGCGCGCAGTACCCACATGCGTACAGGCCGGTCTGCGGCGCCGGCGTTCCCGGCTCCAGATTGCGGTGCTGGCTCATGCACGTGCTCCTCTCGGGCTCGGCAGCGCTGTCACCTGCGCCGAGTCGCGTCGTCAGTGTTCCGCGGCCATGGAGCAGCGCACGGGTGAGCACAGCCAGGCTAGCGATACAGAACAGGGTGCGGATGGCGTTCCCGATGACCCAGGGGTCCTCGAACTCCGCACGGATCTCCGCGAAGTGCGCCGAGCCACAGCACCAAACTGATGCAACCAAGCGGTTGCACTATACCCAAAGACGTGGCAGAGTTGATGCAACCACGGAGTTGCATATCTTTGGAGGAACCGATGCTCGGACAGAGTCGTTCAGCAGCCGGTCGATCACGAGTGACGATCGCCCTCGGCGCGTTGTTCGCAGGAACGCTGGTGATGGGGTGCGCCGAGATGCTCGTGATGGGCATGCTCGACCTGATGGCCGCGGACCTATCCGTTCCGGTCTCAGCCGTGGGCGTGCTGGTGTCGGCGAATGCACTCGGGATCGCTGTCGGCGGACCGCTGCTGACGTTCCTGACCACCCGACTCGACCGGCGGCCGGTGCTGCTGGCCGCGCTCGTGGTGTTCATCGGGCTCAACCTGCTGCCCGCGCTCGGCGCCGGTCTGGAGGCCTTCATCGCCGCTCGGGTCGTGATCGGCGGCGTGGAAGGGCTGTTCATCGCAGCTGCCATCACCACGGCGACCTCGATCGTGCCACCTGAACGAGCCGGCCGGGCGATGGCGGTCGTGATCTCCGGGTTCGCCGTCTCCGGCGCGGTGGGGATGCCACTGGGCCGCCTCCTCGGCGAAGCCGTCGGCTGGCGCGCGTCTTTCCTCGCCGTCGTCCTGGCGGGGACCGCCGTGCTCCTGATCTCGTGGCTGGTACTGCCCCGAGTGGCGGCCGAGGGCGACGTCGGGATGCTCGGCCAGCTACGGCTCGCGTTCGCCCCGCGCGTGCTTGCGGTGCTCGCGGTCGGCGTGCTGCTGTTCGCGGGCGTCTCAGCGGCGCTGACCTATCTCGTCCCGTTCCTGGACGGCGTCGCCGGCGTCTCGGGGCCGTGGATCGGGTTATGCCTGATGGGCTACGGCATCGCCGCCGCAGCTGGATCGTTCGCCGGTGGCGGGTTCGCCGACACCGGCGCCGCGCGCGCCCTGACCATCGGCACCATCGGCGTATCGGCCTCGCTCGTCGCGATGATCCTCTGGGGATCGAACCCCGTCGTCGCCGTCCTCGCGGTGCTCGGCCTCGGCATGTGCGCCGCAGGCATCACCACCCCGTGGCAGCACCGCGTCGAACACCTCGCCGGCCCCGGCGCGATCCTCGCGGCCTCGCTGCCCGCCTCCGCCGGGAACCTCGGCGATGCCATCGGCGCCTTCGCCGGAGGACACGCGATCGACACCGGCAGCGTCCAAACAGCGATCCTCACCGCTGCGGTCCTCGCCACCATCGCCATCGCCGCCGCGATCGCCAGCCGCTCCCTGCGGCCCGCACCCATACCCACGACCGAACCGGCGCTGACGCCGAAACCTGCCGCCGTCCATTGACCATCGACAACATCAACATCGAGAAGAGGAAACTCATGGAGAACACACAGAACCCGCAGGCCGTGATCGACGCCGACACCTTCAGCGTACGCCGCACGATCCACATCAACGCACCCCGGGAGAAGGTCTGGCGCACCGTCACCGAGCCCGAGCTGATCTCGCAGTGGTTCGGTCAGATCACCCTCACCGGGACCGGCGCGGGCGCCCTCGGCACGATCGGCTGGCCAGGTGAGCGCCGGGTGCCGATCCGGGTCGACACCTTCAACCCTCCGTCGGAGGTGTCCTACCGCTGGTGCAACGAGGAAGGCCCGCTGCCGGAGACGGTGGACGAGCAGCGTTCGACGGTCTTCAGCTTCACCCTCGAGGCCACCCCTGGCGGCACTCGGCTCACCGTCATCGAGACGGGCTTCGAGCACACCAGCGACCCGGCAGGGCTCATGGCAGACCACCGGGGCGGCTGGGACGCCGAGCTCGACAAGCTCGTCGCGCTGGTCGAGCACAGCTCATGAGCACCGGCCATCTCGTCGACCAGGCCATGGTCGGCATGTGCAGTGCACTCGGCGACGAGACCCGATGGAGCATCCTCACCGTCCTCGGCGAGGGCGACGCCTCGGCGTCGGCCCTCGCTCGGCGGCTGCCCGTCACCCGTCAAGCCATCGCCAAGCACCTCAACGTCCTGCACGAGGCCGGCCTCGTGGAGACCGTCCAAGCCGGGCGCGAGGTGCAGTACCGGGTCATCGGCACGCAGCTCAGCGCCACGGCTCGCCGTCTCGACGCGATCGGCAGCGAATGGGACCGTCGTCTCGCCGCCATCAAGCAGATCGCCGAAGACCTCTGACGCGGCTCGTGTCACGGCATGCGCCGATACGCGATCTTGCGTAGGTGAAGACCCGCCTGGCGGCGTACGTGCATCGGAGAGAACCCGATCAGACTCGGGCACATGTCTATTCGCATCCTGTCACTGTTCGCCGCCATCGCTCTTGCCGGGGCGACTCTCCTCGCCCCACCGTCGGTTGCTTCGGCCCCGCACGATCCTGGTGTCGTCCGAGTCGATACCGGCTGGGTGCGGGGCCAGGTCGCCGAGGACCATGTCGCATTCACCTCCATCCCGTACGCCGCGCCGCCAGTGGACGAGCGGCGCTGGCGGGCACCGTCACCGCCTGACCGCTGGTCCGGCGTGCGCAAGGCAACGTCCCCGAGCCCGCTGTGTCCGCAGCCAGGCGACGGGGAGGTCATCGGGACCGAGGACTGCCTCTATCTCGACGTCACCGTGCCCCGCGGCAGCCGACCCGGCACCCGCCTGCCGGTCGTGGTGTGGCTGTACGGCGGTGGGTTCACCAACGGCGGGACTCGGGCGTACGGTGCCGCTCGGCTGGCCACGGAGGGCCAGGTGATCGTGGTCGCCCCGAACTATCGGCTAGGAGCGCTGGGGTTCCTCTCATCCCCAGCGCTCGACTCGACCGGAGGAAACTACGGTCTGTCGGATCAGCAAGCGGCGCTGCGGTGGGTGCAGCGAAACGCCTCCCGCTTCGGCGGCGACCCGCACAACGTCACGCTGGCCGGGCAGTCCGCGGGTGCTCGTGCGGTGTGTGCCCAGCTGGCTTCGCCACGGGCGCGGCAGCTGTTCGATCGGGCGATCTTGCAGAGCGGAGCCTGCGACACCGAGCTGCCCGGCCGGACGCAGGCCGAGCGATGGGCGGCACAGGCGACCTCCGATCTCGGTTGCGCCTCGGCTGCCGACGTCGCCGGTTGCCTCCGCGGACTTCCTGCGGCGGAGCTGGTCGGCGCTTTGCGCGGGGTCGGGTTCGAGAAGGTGACCGCCCGGGTCAAGGATCGTCCCTGGGGCCCGGTGGCCGGCACCAGTGTGCTGCCGCGGCAGCCGGGCGATGCCGTCCTCGAGGGCACCGCCGCGAGCGTGCCCCTGCTGATCGGCGGCACCCGCGACGAGATGCGCTCCTTCGTCGCTGGTTACACGCCCGATCTCACCGAAGACGGCTACGAGGCGGCGTTGACCGATGCGTTCGGTGATCGCGCGGACGAGGTTCTCGCCGAGTATCCGGTCTCTGGCTACGCCAGCCCGCCGCTGGCGTTGGCGACCGTTCTCGGCGACTGGGGTGGTTCGATCGGCACCTGCCCGGCGCTGCGTACCGCCGATGGCGCGTCCGCCCATCAGCCGGTGTACGCCTACGAGTTCACAGAGGCGACCGACACCCCCTACAACGGGGTGCCGTTGGGGAGCTTCCACGGTCTCGACCTGCCCTACCTGTGGGACCTGAGCCTGGACCAGAACCCCTACCCTGACCTCACCCGTGAACAGGAGCAGCTGTCGGCAACGATGATCGACTACTGGGCGGCGTTCGCCCGCACCGGCGATCCCAACGGGCCGGGACGACCGCACTGGCCCGAGTACGCGCCAGGCAGCACCGTGGTCGAGCTCTCCACCACCGGCATCGCCCCGACACCCTCCGCCGGCGATCACCACTGCGACTTCTGGGCGGGCTTGCCACGCTGAGATAGGGACCACCTCTCATGGATAGAACCGCAGCGCTGCGCAATCGCCGGTTCCTCGTCGTCATCGGCGGCGAGGGGCTGTCGATGACCGGGGATGCGGCATTCGCGATCTCGCTGGCGTGGCTGGTGCTCGAGGCGACCGGATCGCCAGCCGCTCTCACCGGCGTGCTCCTGGCACAGACGATCCCCAGGGGCGCGCTGCTGCTGATCGGTGGCTCGGTCACCGACCGGCTCACTCCACGCACGGTCATGATCGCCTGCCACGTCCTGCGCGCGGCGGGCGCAGCCGTCGTCTGTGCGCTCGTGGTCGCCGGGACCTGGGAGCTGTGGCACCTGTACGCGCTCGCCGTGGTCATGGGAGCCGCGGGGGCGTTCTTCACGCCGGCCGCGGACTCCGTCCTACCGCAGCTGCTCTCCCCAGTCCACTACGCCCGCGGCAACGCGATCCAGAGCATCACCGAGCAGGTGTCCTTCCTGATCGGCCCGCTCGCTGGGGGTGTCCTGACCACGGCGTACGGCGCGGGAATCGCCATCGGAGCGAACGCCGTGACCTTCGGCGTCGCGGCCATCACCTGCCTGGCCATCCCCTCCCTGGCCATCCCCTCCCTGGCCATCCCCTCCCTGGCCATCCCCTCCCTGGCCATCCCCTCCCTGGCCATACCCTCCCGGCACGGCACGTCCGCCGCACCTGCCGGTCTGGGCAGGCACGTCGTCGAAGGATTGCGGTACGCGTGGCGGACGCACAGCATGCGGGTCGTGCTCCTCGTGGTCTCAGCGGCGACGCTGAGCTACTCCGGACTGTTCGCGATCGGACTTCCCGTCTTGGCGCGATCCATGGGCGAGACCGCGCTCGGGTTATCCGTCTTGGTCTCCTCCTGGGGCGCCGGCCAGCTGATCGGAGCGCTCGCCGCCGCCATCACCGGACTCCCCAGACGATGGGGATGGCTGATCATCACGATGACCCTCGCCGAAGGCGCCGTTTTCATCCTTCTGGGCCAGGTCAGCGGGATCTGGTGGGCCGCCGCGTTGTTGTTGCCGCTCGGGGTGGGCGTCGCGTACAGCTCCGACGTCGCCCTGCCGACCTTCATCCAGACCACGACCCCACGTCATCTGCTGGCCAGGGCCAACTCCATCCTCGCGCTCTCCCGGGCGGTCTTCGAGCCGCTGTCGATCGCCATGCTCGGACTCGTCCTGCAGCGTTCGGTGCCCTGGGGTTTCGCGGCCGCTGCCCTCCCCGTGCTCCTCGCCGGGATGATCCTCGTCGCGAGCTCCCGAGCACGCGCCCTGTCCACCGGCACATGGTGAAACGCAAATGGACTCGAACCCAGCCCGACTCATCCGCCCAGGGGCCGCAGACCGATCTCGGTCAGTCGTCGCCCCCGCCGCCGGAGCAGCTCCTGGAAGGCGCCCGCGAGGGTCGACGGCCGGCGATCGAGCCAGCAGGCACCGATGTGCCGCACCGCCTCCGGGTTCGTCAGCGGCACCTCGACACAGCCGGTGGCGCCGTGCGGGTCGCGAGGCGCCAGGCTCACGCCGAGGCCGGCCGAGACGAGCCCGCGGAGGGTGGCGAGGTCGTCGCCCTCGAACCCGATGGTCGGCGTGACGCCGCTGGCCTGGGCGAGATCCTCGAGCAGCGTACGCATCCCATAACCGCGCTTCATGCAGATGAACGTCTCCTCGGCGGCCTCCTCGAAGCTCACCCGGGCGCGTGTCGACAGGCGGTGGCCGGTCGGCACGACCAAGACCAGGGGCTCGGTGTGCAGCCGCCACTGGCGCATGCCGGATGCCTCTTCGAGCGGCGAGATCAGTGCGATCTCGGCCGTGCCATCGGCGAGAGCCGCCAGGCACCGCGGACGCGAGGTCTGGATCAGGTCGACGGAAGCACCTGGATGCTCCTGGAGGAACGCCTTGACCAGCGCCGGCACGACCCTCTCGCCGAGCGTGCTCTGGAACGCGAGGGCGATCCGCCCGCGAGCGCCGGACTCCTGGGCCTGCACCGCCTCGATGCCTGCCGTGGCCGCAGCGACCGCCGCCGCCGCGTGCGGGGCGAGCGCCTCGCCGGCCCGAGTGAGCCGCAGCCCTCGACCGTGGCGCTCGACCACGTCGACGCCGAGCTCTCTGCCGAGGCGGCCGAGCATGCGGCTCACCGTGGGCTGGGGCATCTGCAGCAGGTCGGCGGCAGCGAGCGTCTGTCCCGTCTCTGCCAGTGCAGCGAGAGCCGGGAGCATCGGCAGGACGTTTCGGGCGGTGGCATCCACATCCGACATGCTATGCGAATCTGCATGCTTTGCAGGCCACCAATGCATTGGACGCATGGTTTCCGACTTCGTAGCGTGACAGGGGTGAGCGGACAGGAAGCGGTCGAGCCGGGGCATCGACGGGTGCTGATCGCGCTCGTCGCGATCGGGATGACGACGTTCGTGCAGCTCTACTACCCGCAGGCGCTGATTCCCGCGATCAGCCGCGACTTCACGGTCGACGCCTCGCACGCCGCACTCACCGTCTCCGCGGCGACGATCGGGTTGGCCGTCGCCGCGCTCGGCTGGTCCTGGGTCGCCGACCGGATCGGCCAGGCCCCGGCGATGACGATCGCCGTCGTCACCGCGGCGGTCATCGGACTGGTGGTCCCGTTCGCGCCCTCGTTCCCCGCACTCGTCCTGCTCCGTGTCGGGCAGGGCGTCGCCCTGGGCGGCACCCCGGCGCTCGCCCTCGCCTACTTGAACCAGCAGGTCAGCCGAGGCGCCGCCCTGTCCGCCGGGGCGACGTACATCTCCGGAACCGTCCTCGGCGGCGTGGCGGGACGGCTCATCGCCGCGCCGATCGCCGACGTCAGCGACTGGCGCGTCGCCGCACTGGTGGCCGGGAGCGTGAGCGCGCTCTGCGCCGTCGTCGCGGTCACCGCCCTCCCGCGCGAGCGCCGCGGCCCGGCGACGCCCCGGTCCCGACCGACGAGCATGCGATCGGGGATGCTCGCCAATCTCACCAACCCTGGCCAGCTGGCGCTCTACGCGCAGGCGTTCCTGCTGATGGGAGCGCAGGTGGCCGTCTTCAACTACCTCGGCTACCGACTCGAGCTGGAGCCGTTCGACCTGCCACCGTCGCTGACCGCCGTGATCTTCCTCGCAGGGCTAGCCGGCGCGGTCTCGGCCCGGTTGGCGGCCACGCTCGCCGGCCGCTTCGGCCGCAGACGCGTACTCCTGGCCTCATCGCTGACGATGGTCGCGGGCGCCGCGCTGACGATCCCCGACCGGCTGACCTCGGTGCTGATCGGACTGCTTCTGTTCACCACGGCCTACTTCTGCGCACACTCGATCGCCTCGGGCTGGGTGGGACCGATGGCGACCAGCGGAATCGCGCAGGCCACCTCGCTCTACACGCTGTTCTACTACGCGGGGTCCAGCCTCTTCGGCTGGCTCGGCGGCCTCGCCTTCGCCGCCGGCTGGACGGGAACCGCGAGCATGGTCATCGTGATCGTCCTGCTCGCGTTCACGGCCGCCCTCACGCTCCTCCCCCATCCTGCCGTCGAGCCCGGGGTGCACACCCCGTCCAAGACGTACGCAGCCCCTAGCTCTCCCCGGTGAGCCTAGCCACGCGTCAACCCGCGAATGCCGAGCGGCCTTGCACGGCGGAGGTACCGAGGTCGCTCTTGGGCAGCGCCGTCCCGGCGGCGACCGCCCCTGCCCAATCCTCGGTGCTGGCGACGGCCGCGAAGTTGGAGTGCAGGAGCACGAGCAGGGTCTGGTGCAGCTGGTCGGCGGAGACCTTGCCGGCCTCGTTGGCCAGGTGGATGGCACCCGTCGCGTCGGAGAGGATCTCCGCGGCCAGGCCGAGCTCCTCGGCACCGACCGCAGTGGCGATGTCGCAGTTGTTGGTCATGAAGCCGGCGATCGTGATGGTGTCAACCCCCTGATCGGCCAGCCACGCGGCGACGTCGGTGCCGGCGAAGACGCTGCTCTTGTCCTTGGTCACGCGCTTCCAGGAGGGCTTCAGGCGCGCCTCGATCTCCGGGTGCAGGGTCCAGCTGGGGCTACCGACGGCGAAGACCGGAGCGCCTTCCGGCAGCTCGTGCTGGACGACGACCACGGGCAGGTCCTGGCGCTCGGCGACATCGAGTGCGGTCAGGACGTTGGCGAGCGCCTGCTCGCGGGACGGGGACTGGATCTGCAGGATCCCGTCGAAGTACTCCTGCTGGACGTCGACGACGATCAGGGCGCGGCGGGGCGTGGTCACGAAGGGTCTCCTCGGTTCGATGGCGTTTGTCGTTCCCCTCCACTCTGGCTCGCTGCGAGCCGGTATCGTGAGTGGCACGAATGACGACTTTCGATGAGATTGGGCCACAATGCGCATCGTCGTACACGCCTTCGACGGCATCACCATGTTCCATCTCGCCACACCATTGATGGTCTTCGGCGAGGTCGGCCGCCTGGGCCTGGCCGACGGCTGGGACCCGGTCGTGTGGACCGAGGACGGGCGCGGCGTACGAACTGCCGAGGGGCTGCGAGTCGATGACGTCGCGGGCCCTGATGTCGTCGAGGGCGCGGAGCTGGTGGTCCTGCCGTCGTGGCCGAGCGATCTCCCGCCGGCCGACGCTGCCCTGAGCGGCAGGATCCGTGCCGCGCAGGCACGAGGCAGTCGCGTCGCGGGCCTGTGCCTCGGCGCGTTCCCGGTCGTGGACAGCGGGATCCTCGATGGCAGAGACGTTGTCACCCACTGGGGCGCGGTCGACGACCTTGCCCGCCGACGCCCGGCCGTGACCGTCACCCCGGCAGCGCTCTACCGCGACCACGGCGACGTCCTCACCTCAGCGGGCACGGCGTCTGCGATCGACGCCTGCCTGTCGATCGTGCGCTCTCACCTCGGTTCGGCCGCGGCAGCCACCGTCGCACGCCACCTCGTCGTCGCACCCCATCGCGACGGCGACCAGGCCCAGTATGTGGCCCGCCCCATCCCCGAAGCCGGCGGTGTCGGAGACCTCGGACCAACCATCGACTGGGCTCTGGCGCACCTCGACGCGCACCTCTTCGTCGACGACCTGGCGGACCGCGCCGGGATGAGCCGGCGCAACTTCACCCGACGATTCACAGAGGTCACCGGGACCACTCCCGCGCGGTGGGTCCTGACCCGCCGCCTCGACGAAGCGCGCCGCCTGCTCGAGACGACGACCTGGTCGATCAGCCACATCGCCGACGCGTGCGGCTTCAGCAGCGTCGTGACCTTCCGACAGAACTTCGCCGCGGCCTTCTCGACGACGCCGACCTCCTACCGCCGGAGGTTCGCGCCTCCAGGAACCCAGGCGTGATCCCGTGGCGAACGAGGCCCGAGCGGGTCACCCACCTGGGAGCACCCGGATGGAGGCGATCGCGAGATCTCCTGGCCCGGTGAGCGGGTCGAGCCGGAGCTGCTGGAGGCGGGCGGCTCCCGCGGGCAGCGGCATCCGGTAGGTCGAGGTCCCCGCAACAGTGTCGAAGCGACTGCTCCGTCCCTCGGCGAACCCGCCGTCAGTGGTCGCCCAGAAGAGCTGGCCGGCCCCAGCGAGCGAGGACTGCATCGTGATCTCCACGACCGCGCCGTCCGCGAGGTCGATGTCGACGCGCGGCCCGACAATATATGGGTCACCGCCGTTGGCGGAGAAGCGCAGGGCACCCTCAGCCGTGGTCAGCTCGCCCACGTGGTTACCAGGTGTCCAGCCCTCCGGGTCGCCGTCGGTCTCGAAGCCCCATGTGGCGAACGCGTTCGCCACCCGCACGGTCACCGTGCGAGTGATCGGCTCACCACCGTCGGCCGTCAAGGTGACCGCGACGTCATAGGCGCCCTCGGTCGCGTCCTCCGGCGCGGTCACCCGAATCGGCACCTCCTCCGAGACCCGGCGGCCGCTCGACTCGAGGTCGACCGGTGTGCTGGCGGGGGTGACGGTCCACTCGTCCGGCGCCTGCGCGGTCACCGTACCGGTGAACCGGTCGGGCGCGACGGCATCGATCCGCGCGGTCACGGTGCCGGTCCCGCCTGGAAGCACAGTGGTGCGGGCAGGGTCGACGGTCAGGTCGTACGACGTCACGTCAGCTCCCCGCTGCAGGTCGAGCGAGACCACGCTCACCGGGCGCAACGACACCGGACCCAGCAGCCCGGACGCCCGGTTGCTGTTCTGGATCTCGTTGGCCTGGGTGTTGGTGACGGTCACCTCGATGGTGTTGTCGCCCGGTCGCAACCGATCGGTGACGTCGGCGACGTAGGGCCGCGCGTCCAACGGGGTGGGCTCGTCTCCGTTGATCGAGACCGACGCCAGCTCACGGACGTCACCCAGGTCGAGTCGGATCCGCCGGTCCTCGGTGAGGAAGTCCTCGGGAACGTCGACGTCCCGCGTGTAGACACCCGAACCGGAGAAGCGCGGATCGAGGTCGGTCCAGCTGCGCAGCGGCCGCTGCACCGGACTGGCGCCGTCGGCCTCGAAGCGGAACTCCCAGTCGCCGCCGAGCGCGATCGGCTCCATCGGATCGGTGACGGTGGTCCGAGCGGCGTACTCGCGATCGCCGAGACGACCGACGGCATAGAGCGGTCCCGGCTTCTCCGCGACCAGGGTCGTGCGTACGGCGCCGTCGCGTGCGGTCACCTCTTCCACCTCGGCCGCGTTGGTCGCGGTCAGGTGAGGTGTACGTCCCGGCGCGTTCGCGCCCGGGCGGAACATCACCCACACCGCCTCGTACGGCGCGAGGTCGAGGTCGACCTCGGTCAAGGCCCCTTGCGCTGGTGGACCGGGGCGACCCGGCGCTCGCCGGTGTCGAGATCCCACAGCTCGGGCACCCCGGTCGCGTCGAAGTCGGCGGTGGTGCGCACCTCGTCGTCGCCGGTGTTGACCACGAGGAACGCCTGGTCGCCGCCGCGGCGGACCTGGCGGACCCGCAGTGCCGACGTCGCCGGCCGCATCGTCACGCCCGGTGTGACCCGCTCGCGGACCACCTCGGCGAGGCCGCTGCGGTCGGGCAGGAAGACGGCGAGACCGCCGCCGTGGGACTTCCGGCTTTCCGAGGGAGAGGCCGGATCGGTGCCGAACAGCGCCTGCAGCCGAATGCGCAGCTTGGCGTCGCGGCCCTCCGCCTCACGGGTGGGGAGGCCGTCGACCGCGACGACCGTGCCGCCGGTGCGCACCACCCGCTCGATCGTCGCCAGTGCCTCCAGCGACAGCACGTCGGCCCGAGGCATCACCAGGGTCTGCCACCGCTGGTCGCCGAGCACGACATCGCCGTCGTTCACCTCGAGATCGACGCCCAGGTCCTCGTCGCCGGCCAGGGCGAGCTCGTCGAGGTAGTCGAAGTCGAGCTGCGCCTGCAGCAGCGCGTTGGACGTCGCCTTCCAGGAAGCGTCGACCGGCCCGAGCGACGACCCGTTACCGGCGAACCCGCGAACCTCCCACGGGGTGCCACTCGCCATCACCGAGGAGCTGGGGTAGAGGACACCGACCGGGTTGACCGGTGTCGCGCCGCGGGCGGGCTCGGTCAGCCGGCCGACGTAGTCGGCGTACTCGGAGAATCGCGGCCAGAAGAGGTTCTGGAAGAACTCGCTCGGCGGGCTCTCGTGCGCCCGGTCGCCGTCGGTGGAGTAGTAGAACGCGTGGTTGTCGATCAGGTCGACGCCGCCGGAGGCCTGCCACGCGACGGTACGCCGCATCTCCTCCACCGTCAGATCCCAACCGAACGCGCCGAAGCTCTCCGAGAGGTTGCGCTCGCGCTGGAACAGATGGGCCACCGACGAGTTGAGCTTCGGCGTGATCGCCGACGTGTCGAGGCCGCTGATCAGGTCCATGCCGGGGAGGTGATAGTCGCGCTGCATCTCGAACCAGCTGCCACCCTGGATCAGCCGGTGGCTGCCGAGGTCCTCCTCCACCAGCGGGTTGGATATCAGGGCGATGTCGTGCTCCTCGGCCCAGCGGGCGAGCGGCACCGTGTGCGCTTCGTTGTAACGGTCAGAGAGAGCGTCGTGGTAGTCGACGCGCGCCTTCGTGGTGGCTGCTCCGGTGTCGTACCAGAGCGCCGCCAGGTCGCGGGTGAGGTCGTAGCCGGCGTTGTCCTCCAGGTAGTCGCGGAAGCCCGGTGTCCATGCCACCGAGCCGCGCGAGTCAGCGCCGCCGCGGCCGTCGGGGAAGTTGTTGTAGAAGCCGGGCTCGTCGTTGAAGATGCCGGGGATGGTGTCGCCGAAGTGCTCTCCGACCCGGTCGGCATAGACCTCGTGGGTGACGTCGATGAACTTCTCCGTCACGTCCGGGTTGAGCATGTCGACGTACAGCTCTTCCGGCTCGAGGTCGGGGTTGTAGTCGAGCAGCGGACGCTGCACCAGCTGAAGGACGCACCAGTCACCTTCCGGCGCGGTCCAGGTGAGCCGACCGCCCTCGGGGGTGAGCTCGCGCGCCGACGCTCCGTCCAGCGCCACGCCTCGCGCCTCCCCGTTGGTCCGGCAGGAGCCGCTCGCCGACTTCCGGTAGGCCACCGCGGCGACCAGCTCGTCGTCGACAGGACCGGGCCGGTCCTCGGCCGCGACCGGTTCGTCGTACGTCGCACCGCTGGCCACGTCGGTAGCGACCGGCGTGAGGTACCACGGCACGTAACGAGGATCGGGCTCGACGGTCCGGCCGTCGACCTCGCCGCCGCGGACGGTACGACCACCGGCGAAGCCGCTCGGCCAGTTGAGGTCGTCGTAGAGCCAGGCCTTCATGCCGCGATCGGCAGCCTGCTCGACGACGTGCTCGACCTTGTCGAAGTAGTCGGTGGACAGGTAGTAGTCGTTCTCCGACTTGCCGAACTCGCCGCCAAGACCCTGGCGGGGGTGGATGAAGAACTCCTCCACGCCACCTGCCTGCATCTCGTCGAGCTGGCGGTCGAGCTCGGCCTCGGTCAGCTCGCCGTTCCAGAACCAGAACGCGTGCGGCCGGCTGGTGGTCGGCGGGTCGGCGAACGCCGCCGGGTCGAGCCGGCCGGTGCGGTCGTCCCAGGCGGGTGTGCCGCCGCCGGACTTCTCGGCGTACGCGGGCTGCAGCCCGCCGACCAGCAGCGCCGCCGCGGCCAGGCCCGCCAGCGACCGCCCGACCACAGTGAGCCTCGGCGTCCTCATCGTCCGCTCCGCTCGGTGAACCGGTAGTCGCCCGAACCGACCTCGACCCGAACCACGTCGCCGTCCCGCTTCACGGAGATGACGCCGGGGGCGTCGGCCGCCGGGTCGCCGTCGACGAGCACGTCGCCGTCGGTCGGCACGACGATGGTGGCGGTCGTGTTGACCGGCACGGTGACATCGAGGGAGAGGTCGCCGTCGTCGAGGCGCCAGGCCGACCGGATCGTGCCGTATCCGCTGTCGTAGGACGCCTTCGCGTGGCTCAGCCCGCCGCCGGGCTCCGGGGCGATCGTGAAGTGCTCGTAGCCCGGCTTTTCCGGGTCGGGCTGGATGCCCGCCACGGTCTGGTACATCCAGTTGCCGACCGCGCCGTAGGCGTAATGGTTGAACGAGTTCATGTTGACGTCGCCGAAGCTGCCGTCGGGCATGATGGAGTTCCACCGCTCCCAGATCGTCGTGGCGCCCTTGTCGATCTCATAGCCCCACGACGGGTAGCTGCGCTGGTTGATCAACCGGTAGGCCACATCGGCATGGCCGGTCTCGGTGAGCACCGGCAGCAGGTCGGGCGTACCGAGGAAGCCGGTGGCCAGATGCCAGTCGTGCCGCTTCAGGTTGGCCACCAGGTGGTCGGCGGCGTAGTCGACGAGGTCGTCGGGCACGAGACCGAACGACAGCGCGATGACGTAGCCGGCCTGCGCGTCACCGGGCAGGCGGCCGTCGTCGGCGACGTACTTCTCCACGAAAGCCTGCTCCACGTCGTCGGCGAGCTCGGCGTACCGCTGGCCGTCCGCGTTCTTGCCGATCGCCGACGCCATCTCGGAGAGCAGCCTCGTCACGTGGGCGAAGTAGGCCGTGCCGATCAGGTCGCGCGGGGTGTTGTCGTCGAGGTTGAGCCAGTCGCCGTAGCCGGCGTCGGGCCGGATGTAGCCGTTGCTGTTGGTCTCCAGGTAGTCGATCCATGCCGCCATCGCGGCGTAGTTCTCCTCGATCACCTCGGTGTCGCCGTAGGTCTGCCAGACCGTGTACGGCACGGTCACGCCGGCGTCACCCCAGCCGGCGTTGCCCGCGCCCACGACGGGGACGTACGGCGCCACGTCGGTGAACGCGCCGTCGTCACGCTGCGCGTCGCGCAGGTCCTGCAGCCACTTGTCGCCCAGGAACGTCGAGACATCCATGTTGAAGGCTGCCGTCGGGGCGAACACGTTGATGTCGCCGGTCCAGCCCATCCGCTCGTCGCGCTGGGGACAGTCGGTCGGGACGCTCAGGAAGTTGCCGCGCTGCGACCACACGATGTTGCTCTGCAGCTGGTCGAGCATCGGGCTGGAGGTGTCGAGCGAGCCGGTCTCGGGCGCGTCGGTGTTCATCACCTGACCCACGACGTCCGACGGGCGGGGGCGGCCCGGATAGCCGGTGATCTCGACGTAGCGGAAGCCGTGGAAGGTGAAGACCGGGTCGATCGTCTCGACGTCGTCACCCCGCGCGGTGTAATGGTCGGTCGCCTTCGCCGACCGCAGGTTCTCGGTGTAGAGCGTGCCGTCGGGGTTGATCTCCTCGCCATAACGGATGGTGAGACGCTGGCCCGGCTTCGGCTTGCGGACCTTGATCCGGGCGGTGCCGACCATGTTCTGGCCCAGGTCGAAGACGTACGTGTCGGGTGCAGGCTCCGTCATCTGCCGCGTCGGCAGCTCCTGCGTCACCCGGACCGGCGGGTCGGCCTGTGCGACCAGCTCGGCGGTGACGTCGGTCTTGGGGACCACCGGCTTCCACGACGTGTCGTCGTAACCGGCGCGGGTCCAGCCGCGGGTCTCCTCGCGAGCGTCGTACTCCTCACCGTCGAGCATGTCGGAGACGCGGATCGCGCCGCGGGCACTGCGCCAGGAGGTGTCGGTCTTGACCGTCTCGGTGGTGCCGTCGGCGTAGGTGATCTCGAGCTGGCCGATCAGGCCAGGCAGCTCGCCGTAGAGGTTGGGTCCATAGATCGCGACCCGGCCGGCGTACCAACCGGTGGAGAGCCGGGCGCCGATGGCGTTGTCGCCGTCGCGCAGCAGGTCGGTGACGTCGTAGGTCTGGTACTGCACCCGCTGGGCGTAGTCGGTCCAGCCCGGGGCGAACCGGTCGGCACTGACCATCCGGCCGTTGAGCTGCACGTCGTGGACGCCCAGCGCGCTGACGTGGAGACGAGCCGACTCGACATCGCCGCCCACCTCGAACTCCTTGCGCAGCTGCGAGGTGCGCTCGTCCTCAACCTCCTCGGTCGGCGTCCATCTGATGGTGCGGTCCCCGGCCACCGGCGCACCGTCGGCATGGGCCCTGCCGTGCTCATAGACCTCGCCGGAGTGGCTCCACCAACCGGCTTTGCCCTCGACGTCACCCATCTCCAAGTAGTAGGTGCCCGGTTCGGCCGGCTCGTCGAGGCGCACCTCGCCCCAGCCGTTGTCGGCGTGGTCGACGACGCGCTCAGTCGCAACGACATCGCCCTCCGGCCCGTCACGACGAAGGGTGAGCGTGAAGTCGGCGTCGGCCGTGTTCCAGGTAGGCATCCGGCCGGCTGCCGCCACGAACGGTCGGTCTGTGGTGAAGGTCTGACCGAGGGTGCGGTCGACCAGCAGCTCGGCCGGCTGGTTCTGTTCGTTGTTGGCGGTCGGCAGCCAGATCGGCGCGTCGTGGGCGATCCACTCCGCCGACCAGTCCGACTTCTCCAGCAGTCCGGTCTCGAACCACGACACCGGGCTTCGCGGAGCGGCCCGGCCATCGGCGTCCCACACCTCGACGCTCCAGAAGTAGCGCGTCCGCGAGGTCAGATCCGGGCCGTCGTACGCCACCTGAACCGAGTCAGCCGCCTCGACCTTGCCGCTGTCCCACACGTCCGGGTCGCCCTTCGCCAGCAGACCAGGGCTGGACGCGATCTGCACCCGGTACGCAGTCTGCGCCTGGCCACGCTGACTGGCGCGCATCACCCAGCCGAATCGCGGTGTTCGATCGTCGATGCCGAGGGGGTGGCGTTCGCCGTTGGTGGTCAGCTTGCCCACCCGGAGATCACTTGGCTTGGCGGCCGCAGCGGCCCCGATCCCGTGCACGCCACTGCCTAGAAACAGCAGGGCGACCGTGACTAGCGTGGCGATGATTCGTGGCATGGGCTCCACTCCCAGGTGGGTCAGATCAAGCCGAATAAAAACGTTTCAAACGCGCTCTGGAACCTAGCGAGGTGACGTGCATCACGTCAATGAAGCGGCCGGATGCGGCCACGTCAGACGTCGCACCTCCGGTTCCGGTGCTCACCACGTCATCGCACCAAGGCAGGCAACGTGCCGCCGAGCAGCAGCTCCGCCTCGGCGATGATGGTCGCGACTACGTCTGCGGCCGGCGCAACGTCATGGATGAGCCCCTGGGCCTGACCCGCCCACCACAGGCCGTCGTCGAGCGCGCCGGCGGTGAGCACTCGCTCGCGGCCGCGGACGCCTGACGCCAGGTCGGCCACGTCGGCGAAGGTCGTCCCCGGTCGAGCGCCGATCTCACGGATCTGCTCGGACACGGCATTGCGAGCCACTCTGGCGGTGTTGCGGAACTCGCGAAAGATGAGCACGGTGTCGCGCTCGTCGTTCGCGACCAGCTGCTGCTTGACGTTGTCGTGGAGCGGCGCCTCGTCCGTGGCCATGAAGCGAGTGCCCATGTTCGCCGCACAGGCACCCAGCGCGAGCGCGGCGACCAGGCCAGCACCCGTTGCCAGACCTCCTGAGGCGATGACCGGAATCTCGAGGGCCCGCACCGCCGCCGGGATCAGGACGAGGCCGGGAACGTCGTCCTCTCCGGGGTGGCCTGCGCACTCGAATCCGTCGATGCTGATCGCGTCGACGCCCTTCCTCTGCGCCGACAGGGCGTGCCGCACGCTGGTCGCCTTGTGGATCACCTGGACACCGGCAGCCTTGAAGTCCGGGAGGTGCGGCTCCGGGCTGGAGCCTGCCGTCTCGACAATCCGAACCCCCGACTCGATGATGGCCGCGCGATACTCGTCGTACGGGACCGGGTCTCGGGTCGGCAGGATCGTCAGATTCACGCCGAAGGGCCGATCGGTCAGCTCACGGGTGCGGGCGACCTCGGCGGCGAGCGCCTCCGGCGTCGGCTGAGTGAGCGCCGTCAGGAAACCGAGGGCCCCTGCGTTCGCGACAGGCGCGATGAGCTCTGCGGTGCCCAGGCCGGTCATTCCGCCGCATACGAGTGGGTGCTCGACACCGAACATCTCGGTGAAGGTGGTTCTGATCATGGGTTGCTCCTTCGGGTTCGGTCTGGTCGGGTCCGCTCCAACCGCTCAGAGGTTGCGGGAGATGACCAGGCGCATGATGTCGGAGGTCCCCTCCTCGATCTCCTCCAGCTTCACGTCGCGCATCCACTGTTCGACGGGATACTCCCGCGAGTAGCCCCAGCCACCGAGCGTCTGCACCGCGGCGTGGGTCACGAACATCGCCGTCTCCGAGGCCTGGAGCTTGGCCATCGCGGCCAGCCCGGTGACGTCCGCGCCCGCGTCCAGCTGCCGCGCGGCGTGCAGGGTCATGAGCCAGGCCGACTCGATCCGGGTCGCCATGTCGGCGAGCCGGAAGGCGACCGCCTGGTGTTCGATGATCGGCTTGCCGAACTGGGTGCGCGTACGCGCGTAGTCCAGCGCGAACTCGTACGCCGCCCGAGCGGAACCGGTCGCGGCCGCTGCGAGCACGACTCGGGAGACGTCGAAGGTCTTCATCAGACCGATGAACCCCTGGCCCTCCTCCCCCAGGCGGTTCTCCTCGGGCACGAACGCCTTGTCCAAGAAGACCTCGCGACAAACGATGGCGCGCTGACCCATCTTCTTCATCGGCTCGCCGAAGGTGATGCCTGGGGTGTCCTTGGTGAGCAGGAAGGCGCTGACGCCGCGCGACCGCAGGCTCGGGTCGGTCTTGGCGAAGACGACGTACTGGTCGGCGAGCCCGGCGTTGGAGATCCATGCCTTCTGTCCGCTGATCTCGTACCCACCGGGGACCTTCTCCGCGCGAGTGACGATCGATGCTGCGTCCGACCCCGAGCCGGGCTCAGTGGTCGCCAACGCGGTGTAGATCGGGCTGTCCCCGGTCAGCGGGCGCAGCCACCTCTCCTTCTGGTCGTCGGTGCCGAGCGCAAGCAACGGGTCGGCGAAGAAGCCGTTGGAGCACACGAAGTTGCCGATGCCCGGATCGCCCCAGCAGAGCGTCTCCTGCACCAGGCACTGCGTGAACACATCGGTGAAGCCACCGCCGCCGTACTCCTCGGGCAGCATGAAGTCGGTGATGCCGACCTTGGCGGCCTTCTGGAAGATGTCGACCGGCGACACCACGTCGGCCTCGTCCACCTCGCGCCCACGGGGTCGGATCTCCTCGGCCGCGAAGGTGGTGCACAGGTCGATGATGTCGCGCTGCTCCTGGGTCAGCGGCCAGTGTTCGATGTTGCGCTGGGTCATGGTCTCTCCTGGGTGTGCGTGGTGGGTCGGTGATTTCGTGGAATCGGTGGTGGGGTCTGAAGTGGTCAGAGGTGGACGGCGGTGAGCTCGGTGAACTCGAGCAGCCCCTCGACGCCGAGCTCGCGGCCCGTCCCGGAGTTCTTCCAGCCCCCGAAAGGCGCCTCGACGTCGTACTCGGCCTCGTTGATGAAGACCTGCCCGGCGTCGACCCGGCTCGCCAGCGATCGGGCCCGGTCGCTGTCTTGGGACCAGACCGCGCCCGACAGCCCGTACGCCGTGCCGTTGGCGATACGCAGGGCGTCCTCGTCGTCGCGATAGCCATGGACGACGAGTACGGGACCGAAGATCTCGTGTTGACTGATCGGGTCGTCGACCGGCAGTCCGGTGAGCACGACCGGCCGCAGGAAGTGGCCGGTCTCAGGGGTTGCGGTGGTCTTGGTGGCGACCCGGGCGCCGCGGACGACCGCCCCGGCGACCATCTCGGTGACCTTCGCACGCTGGGCGGCGTTGGTCAGGGGACCCAGCTCGGTGGCCAGGTCGGCAGGGTCGCCGACCACCATCTCGTCGGCGCGAGCGGCCGCGATCTCGACCGCTTCGTCGAGCCGGTCCTCGGGGACGAGCAGTCGGGTCCAGGCGCTGCAGGTCTGTCCCGAGTTGAGCATGCAGGAGTCGACCGACCACCGCACCGCGGTTGCAAGGTCGGCGTCGTCGCACACGATGCTCGCGGACTTGCCCCCGAGCTCGAGGGTGACCCGCGCCAGATGGTCCACGGCCGTCGCCGCGACCTGACGGCCCACGGCGGTGGAACCGGTGAACGAGACCACGTCCACCTGCTCGTGAGCGACCAGCGGCGCGCCGACCTCCGGCCCGGTTCCGGGCAGCAGGTTCACGACACCGTCGGGCAGGCCCGCGCGGAGCGTCGCCTCGGCGAACGCGTACGCCGAGAGCGGGGTCAGCTCGGAGGGCTTGTGGACCACGGTGCATCCCGCGGCCAAGGCCGAGCCGACCTTGGTAGCCAGCTGGTAGAGCGGGTAGTTCCAGGGCGTGATCAGTGCAGCCACGCCCGCCGAGCGCCGATGCAGGGAGAGGTTGCCCTGCTCCACGACGAGCGGCAGGGTCCGGGCGTGCCGGGCGGCAGAGGCGAGGACGTCGAAAGAGGCATCCACGTGCCAGGTCGCCGCCACCCTCACCGGTGCGCCCACCTCTGCGACTGTCATCTCGATGAGCTCCTCGCGCTGGCGACGCAGCTCGGAGAGCACGGCGTCGATGTGGTCAGCCCGCTCCTCCGGCGCGAGCGCGGACCACGACCCGTGAGCCTCTCGAGCCGCGGCCACTGCCTGCTCCACCTCGGCCCGGCCGGACCGTGCTGAAGTGCCGATCACCGCCGTCGTAGCCGGGTTCTCGACCTCGATGGTCGCCCCTGGCCGGATCCAGCGGCCGCCGATCAGTGCTTCATCCCGCGACCACCTCATCTGTCCGTCTCCCCGTCGTCCGTGATTGCCAGAGCGTCGACGGCCAGTGCTCCGGCCGGGGAGACTCTCACCGGGTTGATCTCCAGCTCGGCCAGGACGGGATCGGCGGTGACCGCAGCGGAGGCGGCGACGATCACGTCGACAAGGGCAGGCACGTCGACACCCGGCCGACCTCGCCAGCCGGCGAGCAGCGGCCGACTGTGCAGTGCGTCGACCATCGCGCCCGCGGTCTCCCGGTCGACGGGCGCGATCTCGGTGCGCACATCGCGCCACAGCTCCGCCTCCGTCCCACCGGATCCCACGGTCACGAGCGGGCCGAAGTCGCGGTCGCGACGAGCCCCGACGAGCAGCTCGACGACGTCGCTCCTCTCGTCCTGCTCCTCCACGACGTACTCCCCGTCGCCGAGCCGGCGATGCATCCGGGCGAAGGCGTCAGCGAGCTCGTCCGCGGAGCGCAGGCCGAGCACGACGCCGTCATGTTCGCTCTTGTGGGTGAGCCACCCAGCCTTGAGCACGAACGGTGCCCGTAAGACCTCCGCGGCGGCGCGGGCCTCGCCGATGGTGTTGACCCGAGCCCCCGGCGGCACCGGGACGCCCATCCGATCGAGCAGGTCGCGCGCGGCCCAATAGCCAGGTCGGACCTCGAGACTGCGGAACACCGGACGCTCGAGGTCGCGGCCGGGATGCGCCGAGAGGTGGCGAGCGCGGGCCAATGCGCGCAGTGCCGACTCCACCGCCGGGAACGTCGGGATGCCGTGCTCCCACATCCGCGTGAGCGCCGCCGAAGCTGCGCTCATCGTGTGCACGACAAGCGGAACGTGTGTGTTCCGGGCCAGCAGGGCGAGACGGTCGACGACGGCGAGCTCCTGGCCGGCCAACGCGGGGGTGTCCTCGCCGTAGCAGCCGAGATATCCCGACAGCAGCACGGCATCCACCTCACCGGAGGCGGCGAGTCGCTCGCAGATCACGGCGTACGTCATCAGGTCGGCCTCGCCGGCTCCGGCCAGATCGATCGGGTTGGCGACCGAGGCGCCGGCGGGCAGCAGGTCCGCGAGGACGCGCTGCAGCTGTGGGGAGAAGGCCGGCGTGTCCAGGCCCAGGCCACCGGCCACGTCGGCAGCAACCCCGCCCTGACCACCGCTGTCACTCACCACCGCGACCCGTGCGCCCGCCGGCAGCTCGGCGACCGAGAGGAACCGGGCGACCTCGACCAGCTCGGTCGGCGTGCGGACCCGGACCGCGCCGGCGGCCCGGCACGCGGCGTCGACGACGTCGATCGCCGAGGTCATGGAGCCGGTGTGGCTGGCGGCGAGGCGTTTGCTGCCCTCGCTGGCACCCGTCGCCAGCACCAACGTGTGCTTCCCGGCCTCCCGCAGCCGACGCACGGTTCGTACCAGGTCACGGCCACCGTCGAAGCTCTCCAGGTAGAGCGCGACGATCTTCGTCGAGTCGTGGTCGATGAGGTCCTCGAGAACCTCTTTCGCCCGGACGTCGAGCTGGTTTCCGACGGATACGAAGCGAGAAACCCCGAGACCGGCGCGAGCAGCGAGGTTCGCGATCTCCGAGCCGAGCTGGCCGCTCTGAGAGACGATGCCGATCTCTCCTGCCTCGAAGTGTCCCCAGGCGAGCTGAAGGTCCGTGTCGGCGTCGAAGAGGCCGAGACTGTTGGGACCGACAAGGCGCGCCCCTGCCGAGGCGAGACGCTCCCGGATCCGGCTGCAGTCTGTTACGCCGGACGTGATCGCCAGGAACGCCCGTACTCCCCGTTCCAAGGCGTCCTCGACGACCGCATCGACGTGCGCGGCAGGCACACAGAGGACGACGAGCTCCGGAGTCTTGGGAAGCGCAGACATCGACGGGTGAGCCGGATGCCCCTGCACCTGGTCCGCGGATCGGTTCACCAGCCAGACGTCCCGGCGGTGTGCTCCCCGAAGTGCGCCCTGGGCGATCCAGTAGCCCCACTTGGCGGGGTTGTCGGATGCGCCGACGACGGCCACCGAACGAGGATCACGAAACGCTCGGAGGGCGCCGGGCCGGGTCCGGTCAATGGGACTGAGCACAGGTTCTCCTTTGTTGATTGATGCGTCAGTTAAATATAGAGGCAAGCAGACATCCGGTCAACGGCCAGCACAAACCTTCCGCGAAGGCCAGTCGGCAGCGCAGGCGCCACGGCCTCACGGATGCGCCGAACAGCCCCTCTCCGGCCTAGGCCAAAGAGCAGGGAAGGGTGAGGATGACCTCCGGCGTCAGGTCGCGACAGGCACGTCGAACGAGGCGAGGGCCTGGTCGCAGACCGCGCGCATCTGGTCGACGCCGAGCTGCTCCGAACCGAGCAGAACCTGCAGGCTCAGCCCGTCGATCATGCTGATCAACGCGTTGGCCATCGACGTCGGGTCGCCAGCACGGAAGTGTCCGACCCGCTGACCGTGCTCGATGATGGAGCGGACGATCGTGCGCCAGGCACCGTAGACCCGCTCGTTCAGCCGCGCCAGCTCGGCGTCGTGAAGCGCCTCGACCCAGAGCTCGGCCCATACGTGCCACGCCCGAACGGTCTCCTCGTCGGTCGGCAGGTAGGACTCGACGAAAGCCCGCAGCTCGCTGCGCGGGTCATCGTGGAGGTCGAGGATGTGCTGGCGCCTCTCCAGCGACCGGGCGAAGTTCCACTCGAACGCAGCCGTCGTCAGGTCACGTTTGGTGTCGAAGTAGTAGTGGACCGTCCCCGTGCTGGTGCCGATCTCCTTCGCCACGTCCGCGATCCGCAGTGCCGTGAATCCCTTGTCGGCGAGAACCGTGCAGGCGGCCGCCAGGATCTGCTCCTTGCGCTCTGCTTCGACACTGGGGCGTGGCATGGCGGAAATCCTAACGGACCGCACCGGGCGACTCAGCCGCCAACGCCGCAGTCACCTCGGCCGCTGCACGCTCCCCGGACCGGATCGCGCCGTCCATGTAGCCGTTCCACACCGTCGCCGTCTCCGTCCCCGCCCAGTGCACGCGCCCGCACGGCGTACGCCAGCCGTCCCGCGCGTGCTCGAGCCAGGCCCCGGGCACCGGGACCGCGGCGTACCCGCCCTCAGCCCAACGATCTTCGGGCCAGAGCTGCTCGACGTAGTCGAGGGGCTGCATCGCCTGCGGACCGAATACGCGGCCAAGCACGTCGAGGACCGCCGTACGCCGCTCGCCCGGATCCAGGGCAGCAAAGGTCCGGTAGCGGTCACCGTAGGTGAAGCAGACCAGCACCCCGCGCGAGCCGTCGTCAGGAGAGTTGTCGAAGACGACCCCGACCGGCTGGGCGTCGTAGGCGACCATCTGGCCGGACAACCCATCCTCACGCCAGAAGGGAGAGTCGTACCGAAGGTGGACCTTCGCGACGTCTCCCATGACGCTGGAGGCCAGCCAGCGTCGACGGGAGGTCGGAAGCGCGGGTTCGAACTCGATGTGGGACGTCGCGGCGGGCGCGCTCGTCACCACCACACGATCTGCGCGGACATTGCCGCGAGCGGTCTCCACCGTGACCGCATCGTCGCCCTGGCGGATCGCCGAGACCGGCGTCCGGACATGGACTCGCCCGCCGAGGCTGGCGGCAGCCGCCAGGGCGGGCGCCTGCGCACCATCGACGAACCGGCTGTCCTGGGCGTAGCCGATCGTCTCCATCAGCGAGCGCATGCCGCCGGCACCCGCAACATAGAAGAGCAGGTGGAACATCGACAGGTCGCGCGGCTCGCACGACCACACTCCCTGCACTGCGAGCGCAAGCCTCCGCCTGGCCGCCGGCGAATCCACATGGGCATCCACCCATGAGTGCACGGTCTGGCTGTCCCACTCCTCCAGCGACGAGCATGCCAGCGGATCGGCGAGGTCGATGGTCGCGGCCAGCGCATCGAGCCGCCCCTCGAGGCGCTCGTAGTCCTCGACGCCGGGACCCTCGGAGTGCTGGTCCGACGTGAACGGGTACGTCGTACCGTCCGCCCAGATCTCGACGTGCCGGCCGACGTCGTAGGACTGGAAGGTCGGGCATCCGAAGCGCTCCGCCCAGGCGAGCAACCGGGTCTGGGTCGGCCCCACCCATTGGCCACCGTGGTCGACCACGACGCCGTCTCGGCGCTCCGACCAGATCCGACCGCCTACGCGGTCGGCCGCCTCGAGCACGACCACGTCGACCCCCGCTTCGCGCAGCTCGATCGCGGTCGCGAGACCCGCGTACCCGGCTCCGACGACCACGACCTGGCAACGCCTCGGCAGCGCACTCATCACAGACCTCCCATTTCACGGACCCGGAGAACGAAATCCGACTCACAACCTTGACATGTGTGACCTCGGCCACCCACTCTGATAGATAACTGATCCGTTAGTCAACTATGGAGACCACATGGACGAGCAGTTCGAGGCCGAGCTGGAACGACGACTCTGCCTGATCGACGACCCCAGCACCGAAGAGGGTCCTCTCCCCCGCCTACCGTTGTCTGACGTCGTACTGAGTGTCGTCGGCCTCGTGGTTCTGTCGGTTGCGCTGTTGTTGTGGTGCCTGTGATGAGTGACTCGAACAGCGGGGCCTCGCGGACCGATGTGGCCCCAGCCGCCGACAAGGACGGCACCCTCAACGAGCTGCCCCTGATGCGATCCGAGCGGATCTGGGGCTTCTGGGACTACAGCGCCGTCAACGTCGGTCTCGCCATCGCCACCTGGGCCTTCCTCCAGGGCGGGGCGGTCGCGTACTACGTCGGCGCCAAGCAAGCCATCGCCAGCATCGTCATCGGCTACGGCATCAGCGTGCTCCTCGTCGCGCTGGCGCCGTGCCTGCCCTGCTCCCGGTGGGGCATCGAGCAGTTCGCGAGCCTGCGCAGCGCCTTCGGCGTACGCGGCGCCAGGATCGTCATGCTCGTGATGTCCGTGATCTTGGCCGCCGCCTGGTCAGCCGTACTGGCGATCATGTGCGGGCACGCGCTCGCCAACGTCGCCAACCAGGTGCTCGGCACCAGCATCTCCACCACCAGCGCGGCCGTGAGCGTCCTCGGACTCCTGGCCGTGGCCGTGTCGTGGACGATCGTCGCTCGTGGACCCCAGTCGATCGAATGGGTCAATCGCCTCATCGCGCCCGGACTGATGCTCGTCACGGTAGGGATGCTCGTCCTGGTTTTCACCAAGACCAGCTGGAGCGATCTGGCCGCCCTCCCGGCGATCGACCCCTGGGGTGACAGCCACCTCGACTTCATGCTCGCGGTCGAGCTCAACATCGCGGGTGGCTTCGCATGGTGGCCCAACGTCGGCAATCTCGCCCGCCTCACCGACAGCCCGCGCGCTGCGTACTGGCCGAACATGATCGGCCTGTTCCTCGCCTCGGTCGTCGCGGCCATCGTCGGCGTGTTCTCGGCCCTCGCCCTCAACTCCGAGGACCCGACACTCTGGATGGTGCCTCTCGGCGGCGCCGTGCTCGGCGTCATCGCGCTGGCGTTCGTCGGGATGGCGAACATCACCAGCATCGTCGCTCAGAGCTACTCCGCCCTGGTCGCCCTTCGTGGAGGCGGCGGCGATCGGCTCCGCCGCGCACCCTGGGCGCTGCTGGCGATCATCGTGCTGCTCCCGGCCGCGATCCTGGTGTTCTTCCCCGGCGCCGTCTATGACAACTACGGTCGGTTCGTGTCCTGGGGCGCGATCGTTGTCGCTCCGCTGTGCGGCATCCAGATCGCGGACTACTTCCTCCTCCGGCGCCAGGAGCTCGCACTCCGCGATCTCTACCTGCCCGACCGACGCTCCGCGTACTGGTTCTGGAACGGTTTCAACCCGATCGCGATCCTCGCCCTCGCCTGCGGTGCGACCGTCTACGCACTGCTGCTCAATCCGGTGACCTACGAGCCGGCCGCATGGTTCCGCTACGCCACTGCCTCGGTCCCCGCGTTCGTCGCCGCAGGCGGGATCCACTACGTCCTCACCAAGGCCCTCGTGGCACGTACCTCAGTCGGCGGCTACCCGGACAGCACCTCAGCCCGGATACGTCCAGCTACGGAAGCGTAGGCCGAGGCCTCGGACCCGGAGGCGAGAAGCCGGAGACGTACGACGCAGCCGCGGCCGTCGTTCGAGACTCCCCCGGCGCCGGCAATCACCGCGTCGGGGGGGGACGCCGAAGACGACGAGCATGAGATCGGCCAATGCCACACCGATCAGGCCGCACGCCCCCGGAGGCCGTGCACGCGGCCGCAAGCCGCCTTGAGTCAGTAGAGAAAGTTCTCACAAACCGGCCGGATGAGTCTGTGATCCGCCTGGCGACGGCGCGACAGGCCTCCGTCACCTGATCTGCCGCCCTTGGCTTGGACCGCTCTCTGCGCGGCATTGCGGGCGCGTCCTGCTCGACTACTCGTCAACGTACGAGTCTGGATCGTCGAATCGGCTCGTCTCCCGCTCACGGTGCGGTCCGACGTACGTGCGGTAGCCGACGAGCCAATCGGTGGACTTCCATTCGATGGTGCGGCGCGCGGACTCGAGATTGCCCACGCAGAAGTGGAGTCGACCGCCCAGCAGCACCAGGCCTCGCCGCCAAAGCAAGACCGGCAGAAAGTCTGGGAGGTGACTACGAGTCACCCATCGCGGTGCAACCCTGCGGCCGTTTTCGGTCCTCACGACGCGCCACCAGCCCATATGCACAGTTTGGCACGGAGGAACGATCCGCAGGGTGGTTCATCGCGGAGTGGTTAGGGGCGTCGCAGATCAGTTGCCCAGAGATCGAAGACCTCACTTTTTGTGAGTCGGACCTGACGCTCACACGCGTCATGAACTTCAACCTCGATCTCCGCCAGGCGCCGACCCCATCCACCCGCTACCTCGTCCTCGAGGCCGTAGAGCGCACCAAGCGGGTCGTCGTGAAACTCGCGACCGTAGTCATTCTGCTCGAACACACCGGTAACTGCTGTAAGAACCCATCGCCAGCCTGCTTTGCCGTCGAGGTGCATGCGTGCAATGTGATCGAACGCAAGTCGCGCCGCCGCGCCGGCCTTGCTGATCGGCTCGACGCCCGCATCGGCCAGGGCGTCCGGGAGGAGGTCATGCACTTCTCGAATGTCGCTGGAGTTCAAAGAAGCGAGCGCGACGATCCCTTCTCCGTCCTGACCTTGCGCCAGCCAATACGCCGCCCACATGGGAACGAGCTCTGTCCGTAGCGTCCCGAGGGTTTCCCAAGCACTAACCAGTGCTGGCGATGGGATGTCCTCTGGATTGGTGGCCACCCGTCCAGACTGGCTGAATCATCGCGCCTACGCCATCGGATATGACGGCATCCGTGGTCTCCAAGCGGTTTCTACTCAAGCCACGTCGAGCGCGTGGCCGACCCCGCGAGTTCACGACCTCCGCCACACCCGCGCCGCGCTCTGGCTGGGTGGCGGCGCTGACCCCAAGGTGCTGCAGCGCATCCTGGGGCACGCCTCCGCCGCATGACGATGGACCTCTACGGCCATCTGATCGACGACAACCTCTGGGACTCGGCCAAGCGGCCCGGGGGCATCCTGGGGGCATCTGAGCCCGACGAGGAGACCGGAGAGTGTCATGTCGCGGGACATCGGTGACAGTTCTGCATCAGGACATCGGTGACACTTCGAATCACCTTGGTGGTGACACTTCTGGCTGGGTTTGGGTGGTGCCTGCCAATGAGCCTGTTGATCCTCGTGTCCGTCTCGCGATCGTGGAGTGGCCACGTGATGCGCCGCGGGGAGCGGTGACGACCTTCTGTGCCGAGCACGAGATTTCTCGCAAGACCTTCTACTCGATCCGTGCCAGGGTTCGCGCCGAGGGCGCGGCCCCAGCGCTTGAGCCCCGCAGCCGGCGGCCCCAGGCGAGCCCTTCTCGGATCACCGAGGTGGTCAAGCAGCAAGCCCTTGAGGTGCGTGCGGCACTGGAGTCCTCGGGCCTGGACCACGGCCCGATCAGCGTGCACGACAAGATGCACGCGATGGGGCTCGACCCGGTCCCCTCGGTCGCATCGTTGGCACGGATCTTCCGTGCCGCTGGTGTGGCTCGTCTTGAGCCGAGGAAGAAGCCCCGCTCGGCGTGGCGTCGGTTCGTGTACCCCGCACCGAACGCGTGCTGGCAGCTGGATGCCACCGAGTACGTCTTGACCAGGGGCCGTAGGTGCGTGATCTTCCAGCTCATCGATGACCACTCCCGCTACGCGGTCGCTTCCCATGTGGCGTGGGCAGAGACCTCCGATGCGGCGGTCGCCGTCTTCGACAAGGCCCTCACGGCCCACGGCGTGCCCCAACGTCTGCTGTCCGACAACGGCCTGGCGCTGAATCCGACCCGGCGCGGGATATTGGGCCGTCTCGTGGTGCGAGCGATGGAGCTGGGAGTCGAGCCCATCACCGGCAAGCCCTACAAGCCGACCACCCAGGGCAAGAACGAACGCTTCCACCAGACCCTGTTTCGCTACCTCGACAAACAACCACTCGCCGCCAGCCTGGCCGAGCTGCAGGCCCAAGTCGACACATTCGACCAGATCTACAACACCCAGCGCCCCCATCAAGGGCTACCTGGCCGCGTCACGCCGCAGACGGCGTGGGAGGCCACCGAAAAGACCGAGGCACCGCGACCCACGCCGACACCCTTCACCCCTGCCCACCGACCGCGACCAGCGGTGATCCCGACCGACCTGCCGCCCGACACCCAAGCTCGGAAATTGACCTGCGTCGGCACACTCTTCCTGGACAAGGTCCAGTACAAGGTCGCCAGAGGACGTCGTCACGAACACGTCCTGGTCATCACCAGCGGTGAGAACATCACCATCGCCGATCTGGACGGCGAGATCCTCATCGAGCACACCCGACCCGCACCAGGCGTCACCTACGTCGGCAACGGGCGACCCCTCAACCCCGGCCCCGGAAACCTCAAAACGTCACCGATGTCCTGACACATCAAACGTCACCGATGTCCTGATGCAGAACTGTCACCGATGTCCTGAGACACGACAGAGGAGACCGGAGAGGATGAGGACGAAACAGGGTCCTGACCTGGCAAAACAAGGTGGTGGACGCAGAGGGACTCGAACCCCCGACATCCTCCTTGTAAGGGAGGCGCTCTACCAACTGAGCTATGCGTCCGAAGCGCCCCAAGAATACGCGACCAGGGGCTGGCCCGACGAACCGGGCCGTAAATGGAAGTTGAGCCGCTGACGTCTCGGGTCGTCAGCGGCTCAACAGTTATAGGTTAGATCCCACCCAGGGCATAAGAAAAGCGATGTAACCACCCTGTTAACACAACTTGGATGATTGGTAAACTATCCGCTCACACCACGGCGTGGAGCTGTGTCAGGTGCTCGTCCAGGTCGCGGCCGTCGGCGTTGGCGTTGTGCACGGCCCACCGCAGCACCCCCGACTTGTCGACGATGTAGGAGGAGCGCAGCGGGGCGCCGGTGCGGTCGTTGAAGACGTCGTAGGCCTTGGTCACCTCACCGTGCGGCCAGAAGTCGGAGAGCACCGGGAAGTTGAGTCGGTCGGTGTCGGCGAACTGCCGCATGGCGTACATCGGGTCGCACGAGATCGCCAGGACCTCGGTGTCGAAGGTGACGAACTCGTCGAGCCGATCGCGCAGCCCGCTCATCTCGCCGGTGCACACGCCGGAGAAGGCGAACGGGAAGAAGAAGATCGCCACGGCCTTCTTGCCGTGGAAGTCCGACAGCGTGATGTCGGCACCGAACTGGTCACGGAGGGTGAAGTCCGGGGCCGGCCCGCCGGTCTCAAGTCCACTCACTGCCCTGCCACCCTCTCGCCGTTGGGTCCTGCCGCCTCGTCGTCCCAGGTCGCAAGCTCGCGCCGGAGCACCTTGCCGGTCGCGTTGCGCGGAAGAGCGTCGATCACGACGATCTCGCGCGGAACCTTGAAGCGAGCCAGATTCTCCTTGACCCAGTCCTTCAGAGTCACATCGACGTCGCCCGCCGCCTCGGCATCGGCGCCAGGAACCAGCACCACGAACCCGCGCAACCGCTTGCCGAAGTCGGCGTCGTCGACACCGACACAGGCCGCGTCGGCGACGAGCGAATGACGCATCAGGCAGTCCTCGACCTCCTGCGGGAAGACGTTCTCGCCGCCGGAGACGATCATGTCGTCGTCGCGGCCCTCGACGTAGAGCCGACCGTCCGGCCCGAACCGGCCGACATCCCCGGTGGCCATCAGCCCGTCGAGGACCTCCTTGCCGCCACCAGTGGTGTAACCCTCGAAGAGGAGGCCGTTGCCGACGAAGATCCGGCCGGCCTCACCGTCGCGCACCGGCGCACCGTCGCCGTCGAGGATCCGCATCTGGGTGCCCCACGGCACCTTGCCGGCCGAGGTCGGCGCCTCGCGCAGGTCGACCGGGTCGGCGATCGAGGCGTAGGAGACCTCGGTCGAGCCGTAGACGTTGTAGAGGCTGTCGCCGAAGCGGTCCATCCACTCCAGAGCCAGGTCGCCGGGCAGCGCCGAGCCGGAGGACGCGACGGCCTTCAGCCTGGATGCGATCGCCTCCAGGTCGTACGCAGCCAGCGTCTCCTCCGGCAGCGACAGGATCCGCTGCATCATGACCGGGATGACCACGAACGAGTCGGCCTGGGTCTCCGCGAGGGTCGCCAGCGCGTCCTCCGGGTCGAACCGGCGGCGCAGGATCATGGTGGTGCCGAGCAGCTCGGCGAAGAGCAGGTGGGCGAGCCCCCAGGTGTGGAAGAGCGGAGCGGCGACGAAGCACCGCCACCCGTCCTTCATGGGCATCCGCGACATCAGCGCCACGGCGGCGTCGAACCCAGCCTCCGGACGCGGCGCCGACTTGGGCGCCCCCGTCGTGCCGGAGGTCAAGATCACGATCCGCCCGTGCCGCTTCGGCGGCGGCACCGGCCGGGCGTCACCGGAGACCAGCGACTCGAGCGTCTCCTCGCTTCGCTCGGTTACTCCCTCGCTCGGCGCGAGCGGACGAGCAAGCTCGCCGCTCGACCTCGCTCCGGTCGTGTCCGCAGGGTCCTCGGAGTCCACCCACGCGACCAGGCGCTGAGCCGAGCTCGCCGCGGACAGCAGCCCGGTGAACTCCTCGTCGTGGATGATCAGGGCGGGCTTGTCTCGCTCCAGCACCCCGACGAGCTGCGGGCCGGCGAAGGCGGTGTTGAGGTAGAGCGCATCGGCGCCCAGCTTCGCGACCGCCAAGGTGGCGTCGACGAACCCACGGTGGTTGCGACACATGATCGCGACCCCGTCGCCCTCCCCCACTCCCCGGGCAGCCAGGGCCCGGGCGATGGCGTTGGAGCGGCGATCGAGGTCGGCGTACGTCAGCGACCCCAGCTCGTCGATGACCGCGGTGCGGCGTGGATAACGGCGAGCGAGGCCGATGAACCCACCGGCCGGACCGGTGCCCCAGCGCGCCAGCGCCAGACCGGTCCGGGCGAGCCCGATCGGGTTGATCGGCCGGACGATGCCGGAGCCGGCCAGGATCTTCGCCGCGGATCCGGCGGTGCGTGCCTTGGCAGTCGTAGTCGAGAACACCGTCGGAAGTCTAGCCACGTGGTGGCGTCGCCTCCGTAAGAATCGAACCACAATACGGACACGGCGTCGCAGTAACCCTGCGGAACCTCCGTTCGCGATCACTCACGCGAGGCCTCTGGCGGGTGTCCGGCGATCCCGAGAATCGCGGACATCACGCAGGGGTCTTCGGCGCCAGCAGACGCGTCGCGGCCCAGTCCTTGCTCACAGATGCGGTGGTGGTCTGGGACAGTCCGGCGATGGGTGCCGCCTCGGCGATGTCGGCCGCGTCGACCGCACCAGGGCGGCCCACCTTCGGCGTCAGTAGCCAGATGACTCCGCCGCCGACGAGGTCGGTCAGCGCATCGACGAGTCCGTCGACGAGGTCACCGTCATCGACGCGCCACCACAGCAGCACGGCGTCGACCACGTTCCCGTAGTCGCCGTCGACCAGATCTGCGTCGACGGAGTCTTCGATGGCGACCCGAAGCTCGTCATCAGTGTCGTTGTCCCAGCCCAGTTCCTGGATGACCATGCCGGACTTGAGGCCCAGCCGGTCCGCAGGCCCTGTGGCTGCGGTCGAGCTCACGTGTCGTTTCCTCCAAAGCTTGTCGTCCACACCGCTTGCATGGACTTGTTTGGTGGTAGTCCAGCGGAGAACGCGAGTCCATGCAACCCCAACCGCCTGTCAGGCGCTAGTTAACGGCGTGTCGTAAGCCTTTCATGCCCTCGGATCGAGCAGGTGCAGCAGTACGTTGCGGTCCTGTGCCGTCCCGGCCGACGGGTGCTCGGCGAGGCGCACCCGCGGCCCCTGCCAGTCGTTCGCGGACAGCTCGCGGGAGAGCGAGGCGAGATGGCCGACCTCCTCGATCGAGCCGCTCCACCGGGCGGGGCCGGCGTGGTCGAGCATCGTGGTGGCGATGGTGAGGACGTCACCGTCCGAGATGAGCTCGACGACCCGGCCCTGCTGCGGCCAGTCGATCAGCGACGGCGCGGTGACCTCCCACCAGGAGCCGTGAGGCTTCACCGACGTACGGTGGGTGTGCCCGTTGAGCCAGAGGACCGCGCTCTCATGCTTCGAGACGGTCTGCACGATCTCGTCGCCGAGCACCCGCCGCTTGCCGCCGGGGCCGCTCATGTCGTTGTGCAGCGAGGCCACGTCGTGGTGGCTGGCGATCACCGCGAGCCGCTCGTCGTAGTCGGTGGACGCGAGCACGGCGTCGAGCCAGTCCAGCTGCTCGGCGTCGATCGACCCCTGGAAGCCGCCGGCCGGGTTGACCGTGTCGAGGACGACGAAGGTGACCTGGTCGTTGACGTCGTAGCGGTAGTAGGGCTCGCCTCCGGCCTTGAACCCGTGCCCGGGCGGCTGCGCCTCGTCGTGCACGTGGGAGTCGACGAACTCCTGCAGCGTGGTCTGCCGGCGCCGCCGGTCGGCGGTCACCTCGTAGGGCTCCAGCTCGGCCAGCATCCCGAACGCCACCGGGTCGCCGGAGACCAGGCCGGAGATGAGCTTCGCCTTGGCCTCGTCGGTCCAGTGCTCCGGCATCGCGATCGCCTTCAGATCACCGACGGCCACCTCGCCGATGGCGGCGGTGCCCGGCACGGTCCCCTGCAGCAGCCCGTCGTGGTTGCCGTTGACGGCCAGCCATGGCACCTCCAGCCCGGGCGAGTCGACCGCGCGGCGTACCGCCTTCAGCAGTCCGGGAACGAGCGGGAAGCCGTGGTCGCCGCGGCGCATGTCGTACGTCTCGCCCTGCGGATGCCAGAAGCGCTTGTCGGGCAGTATGGCGACGCCCTCGTAGTGGAGCATGTCGCCGGAGTCGGGCGTCAGCCGGCCTCCGTCGAGCAGCGTCAGATACCAGTCGAGCTCGTTGAACTGCCCGTTGTCGGTGTTGTCACCGGTCGCGATCGCCAAGTCGAGCGGGCCACCGCCGACGGGGCCCTCGGTGATCTCGTTGACCGCCTCGACCATCGCCGCGCCGACGTGGGCGGTCAGCAGCTCCTGCGCCCGGTACGTCCCGACCTGGTCGATCAGGTCGCAGGTGGTGCTGTCGGGGTCCATGAGCCGGTCCAGGACCTCGACCCGGGCCGGCGACTGGTGGTCGCAGATGTGCATGTCGGACAGGTGCGCGACGGTGAGCACGGGATCACCGAGCTTCTCGGGCCGCCGGGTGAGGTCGGTGCGTGAGACGTGGCGCTCCTGCGGGCCTTCGGCCAGACGTACGTAGGGACCCTTCCGGCCACCCGCGACGATCCGTCCGCTCTCGCTCGTGACACCCATCTGCGCCGCCCTCTCCTCATACCCGGCCAACACCGTCCGGTGCGCGAACCCTACTCCCCTCGCCCACGCCCCTCTGGGCGGGAACCTCGGCGCGAACACCGGCGCCGGGCTGCGCTGCCGTGCCGACAGCTAAACCGCCGCGGACTACCTCCTCTTCGCCGCCGATCACGTTCGGCGGTCGTGAGGTCGAGACGTCAGCGAGCGGCGTAGGCGACCTGTCGGTCGACGGCCTGCCCGCGCTTCCAGGTACGGAAGCTGTCCTCGTTGTTCCCGCGGCGCCAGTAGCCGGAGATCGACAGGTCGCCGCGCGGAACGCCACGCTCGCGCAGCAGGTAGGGACGGATCCGCTGCATCGTGACCTCGGCCTCGCCGTGCACGAAGGCGTGCACCCGGCCGAGCAGCCAGGGCAGCTCCCGCACGACGGTGTCGAGGGGCGGGTCGACCGTGGCGTCCAGCCAGCGCACCTCGACCCCAGCCGGCGCATCGACCTGCTGGAGATGCTCCGCCGAGGGCACCTCGATCACGGCGTAGCCCACCGCATGGGCCGGCAGCACCGCCAGCGCCGCCCGGATCGCGGGCAGACCGGACTCGTCGCCGACCAGCAGGTGCCAGTCGGCAGTCGGGTCAGGAGCGTACGTCCCGCCGGGCCCGCGCACGGTGAGTACATCTCCTGGTCCGGCCGTCGCCGCCCAGCGACCGGCGACGCCCTCCTCGCCGTGGTGCACGAAGTCGATGGCGAAGGTCCCCTCGGCAACCGAGGGGTCCAGCGCGGTGTAGGTGCGGCAGACGGTGGAGCCGTCACCGACCGGAATCTGCAGACGCACGAACCGGTCGGTGCAGACGCTGCCGTCGAACGCGGAGAGGTCCTCGGCGCGGAGGTGAACACGGGTCATCCCGGCGCTGAGACGGCGGGTCGCGGTGACCACGACCCGCGTATCCGGCTTTGCCTCCGGCTTGACCGCGCGAAACATGAGGGGAGCCTAACCTAAATTCTGAGAAAGGCAGGTTGCGGCCCGTGGACTGCCCTAGAGTGTCGTCGTGCTCTACTCCGCCGGGTTCGAGTTCGAGTATGCCCTGGTGAGCGGGACGGGCACCTTCCATGACTTCGGGGACCTCGACTTCGCCGCCCTCCAACACGCCCTCGCCGACGGCTCCGGCACCACCGACGAAGGTCTGGTGCGCGGCGACCTCGGCATCAAGAACGGCTACTGGTACCTCGAGGGAGACGAGCGGTTCGACCCCAATGGCGTCTTCACGTCGATGCTGGTCAAGGGGGTGGAGATCCGCACCCCGATCTGCTCGAACACGACCGAGGCCGCCGACCGGCTGATCGATCTGCAGGACGATCTCTCCGCACGTCTCGATCCCCTGGGCCTGCGCCTGGGCATCGTCGGCTTCAACCCGGTCCGAGAGGCGTACGTCCTCGACCCGCCGCTCAACGAGTGGGAGCAGCGGATGCGGGCCGAGCACCGCGAGTACGACCATGCCGAGGTCTCCAACCTGAGCTACGGCCCCGACATCAACCTCTCCTTCCCCGAGCTCTCCGCGGCCGAGGTCGTCGAGGTGACCCGGCGGCTGACCTACTACAGCCCGTTCATGGTGCCGTTCAGCTTCAGCTCTCCGTTCCACGCCGGCCGGCCGTGGCACGGCCCCAGCAAGCGCACCTACGAGCGCACCTGGCGGCGGGTGGCGGCGCGCTGCTTCGTGGGCTCACCGCCGGCGGGGGCGGAACCCACGATGGTCCACCCGCCGCGGATCCCCCGCGAGGAGGGACGCATCGAGTTCAAGGCCTTCGACGCCTTCCTCTCCCGTGACCTGCTGCTCGCCGGCGCCGCCCTGACGCTCGGGGTCTGTCTCGCCGACGACCTCCCCGGCCTCGCCGACACCCCCAGCCGTGACCTGCACCAGCGTGCCGCCATGGCCGCCTTCGCCGATCCGGAGATCGCCGCCGGCGCCCGCGAGGTGCTCACCGCAGCCCACCGAGCCCTCGCCGCGGGGTCGACCATGGGCGCGGAGGCCGGCCACCTCGACCGACTGGACCAGTTGCTGCGCGCGGGACGTACGCCTGCCGATAGCCTTCTGGACGCATATTCGCGCACAGGCCTGATGTACCTCTCGGAAGGACTTCGTTGACCGATCTGCCCGCCGACCTGCCCGCTGACACGACCACTGACCCGCTCGTGACTCTGCCCGCGGAGGCCGATGTGGCGATCTGCGGAGCCGGACCCATCGGCGCCGCAACGGCCTGCTTCCTGGCCAGGCCGGGCCTGCGTGTGGTGGTGCTCGACTACGACCCCGCGGGCGATCCGGCGAACCTCGCGACCTACCGCTACTCCGGGGGCAGCATCCGCTGGACCTGGCCGGACCCGGTCAAGCGCGAGATGACGACAGAGACCGAGAAGTTCATCCGCGACGCCGCACCCCATGCGGATCTGGCGATGCTCCAGAACACCTATCACCTGCTCCACACCGGTGAGCTCATCCCGGCGCTCAACGTCTCCGCCACGCGGCTGGTCGAGCTGCTGCGAGACCAGGCGGAAGAGCGGGGAGCACAGTTCGTCGACGCTGCCGCCGTCACCGGGGTCCGTCCGGACGGCTCCGGGCACATCGTCGAGACCTCCCGTGGCACCGTCCGCGCCGGACGGGTCCTCGGAGCGATGGGTGCCGCCAACGCCACGGTGTTCCCGCAGAGCAGCGCGACGCCCGAGAAGCGCCAGCTCTTCGTGCTCGACCTCCCGGTGCCACCCGAACGCGAGCAGATGCCCCACACGATCGTGCCCGTCGGCGACGGCTTCGGTTACGTCTTCCTCAAGCTCATCGACGACCGGCTGCGGGTCCTGGTCGGCCAGGAGGACATCGTCGAGGACGACGACACCTCAGGACCTGTCGACCACTGGACGACGATCCTCGACCGTGGACTCGGCGCGACCCTCCCCTGGCTTCGCGAGGCCCGCGTCGACGACATCCTCTGGGGCGTCGACACGGCACAGAAGACCCTCGTGGTCGATGAACCCGCGCCCGGCCTGCTCATCGCCAACTGCGGCAGCGCCATCCGCTCTGCCGCCTGGCTGGGACGTACGCTCGCCGAGCGCCTGGACGCTTAGGCGCCCAGCTCGGCGCGGGTCGGCGGGTTGGCACCGGCGCGCGAGACGGTGATCGCCGCGGCGCGGACGCCGTGGGCGAGCACCTCACGCCGGTCGCGCTCGAAGTCGTCCCAGAGCGCGTCGACCAGGCCGGCGGAGAAGGTGTCGCCGGCACCGATGGTGTCCACGACCGTCACCTTCTCCGCACTGACGTCGATCCGCTCGGACGTGGTGATCCAGCTGGCGCCGTCGCCACCACGGGTCACCGCGACCGCGCCGGCGCCGAGCGCGAGCAGCCGAGCCGCCGCGTCGTCGAGCCCCAGCCCGGGGTAGAGCGTCTCCAGGTCCTCGTCGCTCGCCTTGACCACATCGGCGTACGCCGCGGCTCTCTCGATCCGCGAGACGACCTCCTGGCCCGTTCCGGTCAGCGTGGGCCGCATGTTGATGTCATAGAGGACGCGCACACCGTCCGGGAGCCCGTCGAGCAGCGCGAAGACCGTCTCGGCGCCGGGCGAGAGCACCGGAGCGAGCGACCCGATGTGGACGAACCGCGGCGTGCCCACGGCGATCTCGCCGAGCTTCCACTCCAGGTCGAAGACGTACGCCGCCGACCCGTCGGCCGCGATCGTGGCCTGCGCGGTCGAGGTCCGGGCCAGCACGTGCGGGTCGCACGCCATCCGGACCCCTGACCCGGCCAGATGCGTGGCCAGGGACTGTCCACGCGCGTCATCGGCATAGGAGGCGGCGTAGCGCACCGGCCGGCCGAGCCGACCCAGCGCGACGGCGACGTTGGCGCCGCTCCCGCCGGGATGTTCCTGGGTTGCGCCGTCTGCCGTGGTGACGACGTCGACCAGTGCCTCACCTACCACCAAGACGTCAGCAGCGGCATTGTCACGATCCAGGCTGGTCACAGCGGCAGATTAGCAACTCGGCGCACGTTCGAATTTTCCGGGGTTGACCAGCAGAAACCGCCTACTGTCCAGTAACCCACCGCGGATGGGCAACCGCTCTAGACCGCGTGCGACCATTGAGGATGTGACCGATGAATCCACCGAGACGACTGGTGGTCCGCAGGGCCCGACCCCCGCCCAGCCGACCGTAATCCACGAGGGTCTACCGACCCAGCTTCCGGACATTGATCCCGAAGAGACCAGTGAGTGGCTCGGCTCGTTCGACGCGATGCTCGAGTCGAGCGGACGCGAGCGAGCCCGCTACATGATGCTGCGTCTGCTGGAGCGTGCCCGAGAGAAGTCCGTCGGGGTCCCCGCACTGCGCAGCACCGACTACATCAACACCATCCCCTCCGACCGCGAGCCGTGGTTCCCGGGCGATGAGGACATCGAGCGACGCATCCGCGCCTTCATCCGCTGGAACGCCGCCGTCATGGTCTCCTCCGCCAACCGCAAGGGCCTCGAGGTGGGCGGCCACATCGCCACCTACCAGTCCTCCGCGAGCCTCTACGAGGTCGGCTTCAACCACTTCTTCCGCGGCAAGGACCACCCCGGCGGCGGCGACCAGGTCTTCATCCAGGGCCACGCCTCCCCCGGCATCTACGCGCGTGCGTTCCTCGAGGGCCGGCTCAACGAGGAGCAGCTCTTCCGGTTCCGCCAGGAGGTGCAGCACGGCGTCGGCCAGGGCATCTCGTCCTACCCGCACCCGCGTCTGATGCCCGACTTCTGGGAGTTCCCGACGGTCTCGATGGGCCTGACCGGGATCAACTCGATCTACCAGGCGCGGTTCAACCGCTACCTGCAGAACCGCGGCGTCAAGGACACCTCCGACCAGCGCGTGTGGGCCTTCCTCGGCGACGGTGAGATGGGTGAGCCCGAGTCGCTCGGCGCCATCCGGGTCGCCGCCCGCGAGGAGCTCGACAACCTGGTCTGGGTGATCAACTGCAACCTGCAGCAGCTCGACGGCCCGGTGACCGGCAACGGCAAGGTCATCCAGGAGCTGGAGTCCAACTTCCGCGGCGCCGGCTGGAACGTCATCAAGGTCATCTGGGGCCGCGAGTGGGACCAGCTGCTCGCGAAGGACGTCGACGGCACCCTGGTCAACAAGATGAACTCCACCCCCGACGGCCAGTTCCAGACCTACTCGGTCGAGACCGGTGCGTACGTCCGGGAGAACTTCTTCGGCTCCGACCCGCGCCTGCGCAAGATGGTCGAGCAGATGAGCGACGAGCAGATCCGCAAGCTCCCCCGCGGCGGTCACGACTACCGCAAGGTCTACGCGGCCTTCGACGCGGCGACCAAGACCGTCGGGCAGCCGACCGTCATCCTCGCCCACACCATCAAGGGCTGGACGATCGACGCTCTGGAGGGCAAGAACGCCACCCACCAGATGAAGAAGCTGACGATGGCGGACCTGAAGAAGTTCCGCGACCGGCTGCTGCTGCCGATCTCCGACAAGGAGCTCGAGGCGACCTATGAGCAGACCGGTGCGGCGCCGTTCTTCAACCCGGGTCCGGAGTCGGCCGAGATCGAGTACATGATGGAGCGCCGCAAGCAGCTCGGCGGCCCGCTCCCCCAGCGCCGGGTCGAGTTCAAGCCGCTCACCCTGCCGGGTGAGAAGATCTACACCGAGCTCAAGCAGGGCTCCGGCAAGAACAAGGTCGCCTCGACGCAGGCGACCGTCCGGCTCCTCAAGGACTGGATGCGTGACCCGGAGATCGGCAAGCGCATCGTCCCGATCGCACCCGACGAGTACCGCACCTTCGGCATGGACGCGATGTTCCCGAGCGCGAAGGTCTACAACCCGGGCGGCCAGCAGTACGAGAGCGTCGACCGGAAGTTGTTGCTCTCCTACAAGGAGTCCGCGCAGGGCCAGATGCTGCACGAGGGCATCTCGGAGGCAGGGGCGATGGCCTCCGCGACCGCTGCCGGCACCGCGTACGCGACCCACGGCGAGCCGATGATCCCGTTCTACATCTTCTACTCGATGTTCGGGTTCCAGCGCACCGGTGACTCGATCTGGGCGATGGCCGACATGATGGGCCGCGGCTTCCTGATCGGCGCCACCGCAGGTCGCACCACGCTGACCGGTGAGGGTCTCCAGCACGCCGACGGTCACTCCCCGCTGCTGGCGGCGACCAACCCGGCGGTCGTGCACTACGACCCCGCGTTCGCCTACGAGGTCTCGCACATCATGCAGAACGGCCTCGAGCGGATGTACGGCACGTCCGAGGAGCACCCGCACGGGGAGGACGTCATCTTCTACCTGACGGTCTACAACGAGCCGGTCAGCCAGCCCAAGGAGCCCGAGGACGTCGACGTCGAGGGCATCCTGAAGGGCATCCACAAGGTCTCGACCGCCGAGGGCGAGGGACCGAAGGTCCGCCTGATGGCCTCCGGCGTCGGCTTCCCGTGGATCGAGGAGGCTGCCCGCCTCCTCGAGGAGGAGTGGGGCGTCAAGGCCGACACCTGGTCGGTCACCTCGTGGAACGAGCTGGCTCGCGACGCCATCGACGCCGAGCAGTGGAGCCTCAACCATCCGGGCGAGACCCCGCGCACGCCGTACGTCACCGAGAAGCTCTCGGCGTCCAACGGTCCCGTCGTCGCGGTCTCCGACTACATGCGGGCCGTCCCGCTGCAGATCGCCCGCTGGGTGCCTGACGACTACCGCGTCCTCGGCGCCGACGGGTTCGGCTTCGCCGACACCCGCCCGGCCGCGCGTCGCTTCTTCCAGATCGACGCCCAGTCCGTCGTCGTCCAGGCCCTCCAGGCCCTGGCCGAGGCCGGCGAGATCGACGGCGCTCTGGTGAAGAAGGCCTTCGACGCCTACCGGATCGACGACCCGACTGCCGCGAAGGGCATCATGCAGGAGGGCGGGGACGCCTGAGCCGGCGACCCTGCAAGCCGCCGAGTCGGCGCAGATGTCCCAGATCCTTGAGACATCTGCGCCGACTCGGCGCTTCTACCTGGGGCAAACACCCGCCCCCGGCAAGTTTCTGGACGTAAGCCGCGCAAGAATGGACGATGTGACCGCAGTTATCCCTCCCACCCGCCAGCGCACCGCGCAGGCGCTGCGGCGCGCGACCGGCCGGTTGGCGACCGCCGCCACGTCACGTATGGACGACGCGATGCCATGGTTCAAGGACCTCTCGGCCAAGAACCGCTCTCTGGTCGGCCTGATCGTCCAGGCGGGTATCAAGGAGTTCGTCGGCTGGTACGCCGGCGGCGCCTCCGCAGACACCGCCAAGCCCGACCTGGCCGCGTCGATGTTCGGCGTCGCGCCGCGGGCGCTGACCGGGATCATCACCCTCCAGCAGACCGTCGACCTGGTCCGGCTCTCGATCGAGGTCGTCGAGGCCAACATCGACCATCTCCTCGGCCCCGAGGACGCCGCCGACGTGCACGAGGCGATCGGCCGCTACGCCCGTGAGGTCGCCTTCGCCACCGCCGAGGTCTACGCCCGCGCCGCCGAGCAGCGCGGCGCCTGGGACGCCCGGCTCGAGGCGCTCGTGGTCGACGCCGTCCTGCGCGCCGAGACCGACGAGGTCGTCCTCTCCCGCGCCAGCGCGCTCGGCTGGGACGCCGACCTGCCGCTGTGCGTGGTGCTGGGCCACGCCCCCGAGGGGATCGGCCTCGACGCCGCCATGGAGGAGGTACGCCGCCGCGCCCGCACCCACGGCCTACACACCCTGTGCGCCGTCCAGGGAGACCGGCTCGTGGCCCTGCTCGGCGGCATCGACGATCCGTTGAAGGCGGCCGGCCGCATCGACGATCTCTTCGCAGACGGCCCCGTCGTGGTCGGACCGGTGGCCGCCGGACTGGCGACCGCCGCCAACTCTGCTCGGGCTGCGCTCTCGGCCTATCGGGCAGCGCCCGGATGGCCCGATGCGCCTCGGCCGGCCCTCAGCCAGTCCTTCCTGCCCGAACGTGCGCTGGCCGGCGACGCGTGGGCCCATCGCTACCTGATCGAGCATCTCTACCAGCCGCTGGTGGAGGCTCGCAGCACCCTGATCGAGACCCTGGCTGCGTACTTCGCCGCCGGCGGTGGCCTGGAGGCGACCGGGCGCACATTGTTCGTGCATCCGAACACCGTGCGCTACCGGCTCAAGCAGGTCGCCGAGCTCACCGGGTTCTCCCCGACCGACTCCCGCGACGCGCTCACCCTGCAGGTCGCCCTGATCCTCGGCCGGCAGCAGGACCACTGAGGCTCACATTCTCCGGCTTTGTAGCACTCCTACAAGATTGCGCGACAGATATTCGTCGTCGCTGAAGGTGCTCCGACCCCCCTCCAGACGGGAGTATCGTCTCGTGCTCGTCATTGTCGCCCCAGGACAAGGTGCTCAGACACCAGGATTCCTCACCCCGTGGTTGGAGGACCCCGCTTTCGCCGCTCGTATGGAGTGGCTCTCAACCGTCGCAGGCATCGACCTGATCCACTACGGCACGAATGCCGACGCAGAGACCATCCGCGCCACCGAGATCGCCCAGCCGTTGCTGGTCGCCACCGGTCTGGTCGCGGCCCTCCAGCTCTTCCCGCACCCCGCGGACGCCTTCGCGAAGATCGGCGCAGTCGCCGGCCACAGCGTCGGTGAGATCACCGCCGCCGCGGGTGCCCGCGCGATCAGCGCCGAGCAGGCGATGGTGCTCGTGCGCGAGCGCGGCAAAGCCATGGCCGAGGCCGCCGCGAAGACGCCGACCGGCATGACCGCGGTCCTCGGCGGCTCCCGCGACGAGGTGCTCGCCTCGATCGAGAAGCACGGCCTCACCCCCGCCAACGACAACGGCCCCGGCCAGATCGTCGCCGCGGGCACGCTCGAGCAGCTCGAGGCGTTCGCGGCCGAGCCGCCCGCCAAGGCAAGGCTGATGCCGCTCAGCGTCGCCGGCGCCTTCCACACCGAGCACATGGAGCCCGCCGTCGGCCACCTGGCCCGGCTGGCCCAGAGCGTCACGACCCACGACCCGCGTACGCGCCTGATCAGCAACAAGGACGGCCAGATCGTCCACGACGGCGCCAAGGCCCTGGGCCGGATCGTCGGCCAGATCGCCAACCCCGTCCGCTGGGACCTCTGCCTCGACACCATGTCCGACATCGGTGTCACCGGCATCTTGGAGATGCCGCCGGCCGGCACCCTGACCGGGATCGCGAAGCGTGCTCTCAAGGGGGTCGAGACCTTCGCGCTCAAGACTCCCGACCAGCTCGAGGACGCCCGCGCGTTCGTCGAGAAGCACGGCGAGACCAACCTGATCGAGACCACGCCCACGTGGCGGCTGGTCGTCTCCCCGACCAAGGGCACGTTCAAGCTCTCCGAGGCCGTCTCCGGGGTCGACGTGATCCCCGCCGGCACCGACATCGGCGCCATCGCCAGCCTCCGCGACACCATCGTGATCACGTCCGCCCACGGCGGCGAGATCATCGAATGGCTGGTCGAGGACGGCGACCTCGTCTCCCCCGGTCAGCCGCTGCTGCGTCTGCACCCGACGGGGGCGCAGCACTCGTGATCTCAGCCCCTTCAGGTTCCCCGCACGCCCGCATCCTCGGCGTCGGTGGCTACCGCCCCAACCGGGTGGTCCCCAACAGCGAGATCGTCGACCTGATCGACTCCTCCGACGAGTGGATCCGCACCCGCTCCGGCATCACCGAGCGTCGCTGGGCGAACGAGGACGAGACCGTCCAGATGATGTCTGTCGCCGCCTCACGCAAGGCGCTCGAGCACGCCGGGATCGGCATCGACCAGATCGACTGCGTCCTGGTGGCGACGGTGAGCCACCTGCGTCAGACGCCTGCCGTCGCCGCGCTGGTCGCCGACGAGCTCGGCGCCGACCACCCGGCCGCCTTCGACGTATCGGCAGCCTGCGCAGGCTTCTGTCACGGCATCGCGATGGCCAGCGACCTCGTCCGAGGTGGCAGCGCCAAGCACGTGCTCGTGATCGGGGTCGAGCGACTCTCCGACATCACCAACCCGCACGACCGCGGCACCGCCTTCATCTTCGCCGACGGCGCCGGAGCGGCTGTGGTCGGGCCCAGCGACGAGCCGGGCATCGGTCCGGTGGTGTGGGGATCGTCCGGCGACAAGGCCGACATGATCCAGACCCCGGACTGGTTCGTGGCGAACGAGGCCAAGGAGATCCCCTGGCTGACGATGGACGGCAACCCGGTCTTCCGCTGGGCCGCCTTCGCGATGGCCAAGGTCGGGCAGGAGGCGCTCGAGAAGGCCGGCATCACCGCCGACGAGCTCGACTGCTTCGTGCCTCACCAGGCCAACATGCGCATCGTCGACGCCCTCGCCCGCTCCATGAAGCTGCCGGCGACGGTCGAGATCGCCCGCGACATCGCCACCATGGGCAACACCTCGGCCGCCTCGGTCCCGCTCGCCCTGGAGCGGATGATCGAGCAGGGCCAAGCAAAATCCGGTGACACCGCTCTGCTCATCGCCTTCGGCGCAGGGCTGGTCTACGCCGCCCAGGTCGTCGTCGTCCCTTAGCCTGCATTCAGTCCCACAGTTTCAGCACCCAAAAATCCGAGAGGAACCACCACACATGGCCACCACCGAAGAGATCCGCTCCGACCTCGCCGAGATCGTCAACGAGGTCGCCGGCATCGATGTCGCCGACGTTCAGCTCGACAAGTCCTTCGTCGATGACCTCGACGTCGACTCGCTGTCCATGGTCGAGGTCGTCGTCGCTGCCGAGGAGAAGTTCGGCGTTTCCATCCCCGACGAGGAGGTCAAGAACCTCAAGACCGTCGGCGACGCGGTGAGCTTCATCGAGAAGGCTTCCGCGAACGCCTGACGCGCCCCGGCGGCTCGGCCAACCCTCCCAGGCCGAGTCGCCGGACCTTCCTCACCTGAACACGACGCGCCAACCACCCACGGAGACCACATGAGCAGCCGCACCCGAGTAGTCATCACCGGATTGGGCACCACCAACCCGGTCGGCGGAGACGTAGCCACCACCTGGGATGCCTTGATCGCCGGCCGCTCCGGCATCCGCGAGCTCACCGAGGAGTGGGCCAACGACCTGCCCGTACGCATCGCCGGCCGCATCGCCGTCGAGCCGTCCGAGGTCCTGGAGAGGGTCAAGGCCAGGCGCCTGGACCGCTCCGCACAGTTCGCCGTGGTCGCTGCGGCCGAAGCCTGGAAGGACGCCGGCTTCGAGGGCACAGCCACCGAGGCAGGCCTCGACGGTGAGCGCCTCGGCGTCGCCGTCGCCACCGGTATCGGCGGCGTGACCACCCTGCTCGACAACTACGACATCCTGCTGGCCAAGGGACCGCGCCGGGTCAGCCCGCTGTCCGTCCCGATGCTGATGGCCAACGCCTCATCAGCCAACATCTCTTTGACCTACGGCGCCCGCGCCGCGGCTCAGACCCCGATCTCCGCCTGTGCCTCCGGGTCCGAGGCAGTCGCGCTGGCCGCCGACCAGATCCGTCTGGGACGCGCCGACGTCGTGCTGGCCGGAGGCACCGAGGCAGCGATCCACCCGCTGCCGATCGCGGCCTTCGCCAACATGATGGCCCTGTCCAAGACCGCGTCCGGCCCCGACGGTGGCGACCCGACCACGGTCAGCCGCCCTTGGGACACCGGTCGTGACGGCTTCGTCCTCGGTGAGGGCGCGGGCATCGTCGTGCTCGAGAGGCTCGAGCACGCTCAGGCGCGCGGCGCCCGGATCTACGCCGAGGTCCTCGGCGCCGGCGTGACAGCCGACGCCCACGACATCGCTCAGCCCGACCCCGAGGGCCGCGGCGGCAGCCGTGCCATCAAGGGCGCGCTCGAGGACGGCGACGTCGACCCGAGCACGATCGTCCACGTGAACGCCCACGCGACCTCGACGCCGCAGGGCGACATCGCGGAGGGTCTTATGCTCCACGCCACCCTCGGCAACCACGTCGAGAACGTCGTGGTCACCTCGACCAAGTCCATGACCGGTCACCTGCTCGGTGGAGCCGGTGCTCTCGAGACCGTCGCGACCGTCCTGGCGATCCACCACCGCCAGTCGCCGCGGACCATCAACCTGGACAACCTCGACCCCGCGGTCGAGCTCGACATCGCGACCAAGACCCGCGACCTACCGGCCGGCGACATCGCCGCCCTCAACAACTCCTTCGGCTTCGGCGGCGCGAACGTCGCGGTGATCTACGGGAGCCTGTAGGGCATGTCCTGCCGGCCGGGCACCGGCTGCGCGATGCCCATCGCGCGATTTGGCGGCGCTGCCGCCTCTCGGAAGAACCTCACTCTGCCGTCGAGGCGGCGCCCAGCCAGCCCACAGGCTGGACGGCGCCCGCTCGGCGCCGATCGACAGGACATCGCCTGATGACCATCACCACCTCCGCGCCTGCGCCCGCGAAAAAGCAGAAGCTTCCGCGTGACCAGGACCCGCGCAACCCGGTGACCCGCCTCGAGGCGCTCTTCGACGAGGGCACCCTCGAGCTCATCTCCCCCGACGACGACCCTTCGACAAGCTCAGGACAGCGCTCCGGCATGCTGGCTGCCGTCGGCGAGGTGGACGGCACCCGGGCAGTCGCCTTCTGCTCGGACGCCACCGTCATGGGCGGCGCGATGGGCGACCTCGGCTGCCGTGTGGTCGTCGACGCCTATCACCGCGCGATCACCGACGGCGTGCCGATCATCGGACTGTGGCACTCCGGCGGCGCCCGGCTCGCCGAGGGCGTACTGTCTCTGCACGCGGTCGGCCGCATCTTCCATGTGATGACCCAGGCCAGCGGCAAGATCCCACAGATCTCGGTCGTCCTCGGCCCGGCTGCCGGCGGTGCTGCCTACGGGCCCGCCCTCACCGACGTGGTCATCCTCGGCCCCGAGGGCCGCATCTTCGTGACCGGTCCCGACGTCGTACGCTCAGTCACCGGCGAGGACGTCGACATGCTGCGCCTCGGTGGCCCTGAGCCCCACGGCCGGCGCTCCGGCGTCGTGCACATCCTCACCGAGTCCGAGCGCGAGGCCCTCGACAAGGCCCGCACGGTCGCCTCCCTCCTCGGCTCTCAGGGTGGCCTCGACGTCGGCGCCGTAGAGGACAAGGACCTCGCCGAGCAGCTGCCCGAGTCGAAGAAGCGCGCCTACGACGTGCACCCGCTGGTGGAGAACATCCTCGACGAGGGCACCGCCCAGGAGCTGCACGCACGCTGGGCGCCCAACATCGTCACCACCCTGGGCCGCTTCGGTGGCCGCACCGTCGGCGTCGTGGCCAACAACCCGCTGCGGCTCGGCGGATGTCTCGACTCCCTCTCCGCGGAGAAGGCCTCGAGGTTCGTACGCCTCTGCGACGCTCTCGGCGTCCCGCTGATCGTCCTCGTCGACGTCCCCGGATACCTGCCGGGCGTGGGCCAGGAGTGGGACGGGGTCGTCCGCCGCGGCGCCAAGCTTCTGCACGCCTTCGGCGAGTGCGTGGTCCCCCGGGTCACCCTGGTGACCCGCAAGACCTACGGCGGCGCCTACATCGCCATGAACGCGCGCTCCCTCGGCGCGACCAAGGTCTTCGCCTGGCCGGGCGCTGAGGTCGCGGTCATGGGCCCTGTCGCCGCGATCCGCATCCTGCACCGCCGCAAGCTCGCCGAGGTCGCGCCCGACCTCCGTCCTCAGGTCGAGGCGGAGCTCGCCGCCGAGCACGAGCGTCTCGCCGGCGGCGTCGACAAGGCGGTCGAGATCGGTGTCGTGGACGAGGTCATCGAGCCTGCGGCGACTCGCAGCGCGATCGCCGCCGCCTTCGAAGAGGCCATCCAGACCGACGGCGTACGCCGCGGCGCCCACGGCAACATCCCGCTCTGATCCAAATCACGCCGAGTCGGCGCGTCATGACGCGCCGACTCGGCGTTGTGGTCGACCGTGCTCTGCGGCCGACGAGTCACTCAGACGACTTGGTGCAGCCAGCGTACGGGCGCGCCCTCCCCGGCGTGACGAAACGTCTCCAGCTCGTCGTCCCACGGCTTGCCGAGGAGCTTGTCCACCTCGAGCTCGAGCGTGGTGTCACCTAGCGAGGCCTTCACGACCGCAGCCTTGAGCCGGTCCTCCGGGATCATGATGTCGCCGTGCATCCCGGTCGTGGCGTGGAAGACGCCCAGATCGGGGGTGAAGGAGTAGCGGGCGCCCTCAGAGGTCGACGTGCCGTCCTCGGTGACTTCGAAGCGCAGGTGCGTCCAGCCCTTCAGCGCCGAGGCGATGGCCGCTGCGGAACCGACCGCACCGGACCAGAACAGCTCGGCTCGGTAGGTGCCTGCCTGGGCCGGCTGCGGCGTCCAGTCAAAGGTCACCGGCACGCCAAGAACCCCCGCGACGGCCCATTCGATATGGGGGCAGAGCGCGGAGGGAGCCGAATGCACGAACACAACGCCTCGGGCGGTACCACGCGAGGCGTTCGGGTCCTTGATCTGAGTGGTCACCGAATATCTCCTTCGTTGCGGCGCGAGCTACGCCTTCCCCAGCGGGCTCGATCATGCGTGAAGGAAAATGCTTCGGTGGTTCACACGGATGTAGTTGGCTATGTAGTTGTAGTAGGACCCATTCTTACCTACGCGGCCAAGGATCTCCAGTACCGAAGCAAAACCGTCAGTGGCGGTCGGCACAGGTGCCGACCGCCACTGACTGCATGCTCTGAAGGGTTCTCAGTCCCGCTGGACCGTCTTCTCGAGCGCCTCGGCCCGTACCGCGGCGTCGGTGATCTCGTCGGAGTCGATCGCGTAGGTGCGGTGGAACCAGGTCAGCGCGTCCTTGTCGCGGCCGGCCTCCTGGAGCGTGTCGGCGTACGCGTAGCGCAGTCGCACCACCCAGGACTCGCGGCTCTTGTTGTTCAGCGGCGCCTGCTCGAGGATCCGCAGAGCCGCGTCGTGCTGGCCCATGTCGCGACGAGCACCGGCCTCGACGATCGTCATCTCGGCCTTGGCCGGCGCCTCGAAGTTTGCAACAGACGGGCTGTGAGCGAGCTTGATCGCCTGCTCGGGCTGACCGAGAGCGCGGTGGCAGTCCGCCATGATCGGCAGGTAGGCCCCCGCGCCGTTCATCCGCTTCGCTGCACGCAGCTCCGCGAGCGCCTCGGAGTAGTGGCCCGCTGCGTACGCAGCCTCGCCGAGCGCCTCGCGGATCACGGCGATCCGCTGTGTGCGCGACTTGGCGGCCTTCGCGTGCTGGTAGGCCAGCTCCGGGTCAGAGTCGATGAACATGTCGGCTGCGACCAGGTGACGGGCGATACGCGCCGCCAGCTTCTCCGGCAAGCCACGCAGCTGAGCCGAGATCGCTCGGTCCAGCTCCTTGCCGCTCACCTCTTCCGGCAGCTCCGGGCCGTCGTAGACCCGCTGATCGTCCGTACGCTCCTCGCGCGGCTCGTCGAAACGACGCCGCGCGCCAGCAGGGGGCTTACCGCCCGGCTTGCCGCCGCGGTCCTTGGAGTAGCCACCCTTGCGGTCGCTGCTGGCACCGCCGCGCTTCGGACCGTCCGAACGGCCTCCTGCGCGCGGGGCGCCGCTGCGGCCGCCCGTCGGCTTGCCGTCGCGACGCTCGTCGCCTCCACGGCCACCGTCCCGGCGCTGCTCGCCTCCGCGGCCAGCGCCTCCGGCGCCACCAGTGCCGCCATCGCGGCGATCGCTGCTACGTCCGGCTCCGGGCCGGCCGCCACCTGCTCGGCCGCCACGGCCGTTCGATGAACCTGAGCTCTTCGGACCCCCCGGGCGTCCGGCGGGCTTTCCGCCTCTGTTGCTACGGCGCTCTTCAGCCATAGCCGCCATCCTCACTGCCGCGTCACCGCGGCCGACTTCGAACGATCATCGCGATCGCTCTGTTGACATACTAAGTGCCAGTAAATGCAGTAGAGGCCGCCCAAAAGGGCGGCCTCTACCTGAAATTTTGTCCGGCGGCGTCCTACTCTCCCACAGCCTCTCGGTTGCAGTACCATCGGCGCTGAAGGGCTTGACTTCCGGGTTCGGGATGGGACCGGGTATTTCCCCTTCGCTATGGCCGCCGTAACTCTATCGACTCACCCCTGCGTTGATCTGTCGGCGCTTTCGCTGCCAGGCAGAGATGCTTGGGGTGGCCAAGCCATTGTTTAGTTCTAGCTTGTTGCTAGTTGGTTCGTGGACGCGAACAGTCTCATCAAAGAAGTTGTCTTCGATGGTTGTTGTTTTTGTTGAGGGTTTATGAAAGATAAGCCCTCGGCCTATTAGTACCGGTCGGCTGGGCATCACTGCTGTACACCTCCGGCCTATCAACCCCATGGTCTGTAGGGGGCCTTAACCCATATAGGGTGGGAAACCTCATCTTGAAACGTGCTTCCCGCTTAGATGCGTTCAGCGGTTATCACTTCCGAACGTAGCCAACCAGCCATGCACCTGGCGGTACAACTGGCACACCAGAGGTTCGTCCATCCCGGTCCTCTCGTACTAGGGACAGCATTTCTCAAGTTTCCTACGCGCGCGGCGGATAGGGACCGAACTGTCTCACGACGTTCTAAACCCAGCTCGCGTGCCGCTTTAATGGGCGAACAGCCCAACCCTTGGGACCTACTCCAGCCCCAGGATGCGACGAGCCGACATCGAGGTGCCAAACCATCCCGTCGATATGGACTCTTGGGGAAGATCAGCCTGTTATCCCCGGGGTACCTTTTATCCGTTGAGTGACCACGCTTCCACATGCCGTGGCCAGATCACTAGTTCCGACTTTCGTCCCTGCTCGACATGTCTGTCTCACAGTCAAGCTCCCTTGTGCACTTACACTCGCCACCTGATTGCCAACCAGGCTGAGGGAACCTTTGAGCGCCTCCGTTACACTTTAGGAGGCAACCGCCCCAGTTAAACTACCCATCAGGCACTGTCCCTGAACCAGATCATGGTCCGAAGTTAGACATCTAGTACGACCAGAGTGGTATTTCAACGTTGACTCCACACACACTGGCGTGTGCGCTTCACAGTCTCCCACCTATCCTACACAAGCCGAACCAAACACCAATACCAAACTATAGTAAAGGTCCCGGGGTCTTTCCGTCCTGCCGCGCGTAACGAGCATCTTTACTCGTAGTGCAATTTCGCCGAGTCCACGGTTGAGACAGCGCCCAAGTCGTTACTCCATTCGTGCAGGTCGGAACTTACCCGACAAGGAATTTCGCTACCTTAGGATGGTTATAGTTACCACCGCCGTTTACTGGGGCTTAAATTCTGAGCTTCGCCGTGAGGCTAACCCGTCCTCTTAACCTTCCAGCACCGGGCAGGAGTCAGTCCGTATACATCGTCTTACAACTTCGCACGGACCTGTGTTTTTAGTAAACAGTCGCTTGGGCCTGGTCTCTGCGGCCTTTCACGCTTCCCCCAGC